>CAZSBK010000005.1:69310-99946 GCA_964604945.1 uncultured Candidatus Solibacter sp. | reverse complement strand
CTAAGCGATTGACCGCGGTCTTCGTAATTGGCTCGGTCTGCAGCCTCGGCTTATGGGGGCAGGCCAAGCAGCCGAATTGGAAAGATCGAGCCGAGTGGGAATTGTATGACTCGATCCTGAAGGCGCAGGACAAGAACACCAAGCTCGGACTGCTGCAGACCTGGGAGCAGAAGTACCCTCAGACTGAGTATCTGGAGGCCCGGCACCAGTTGACCGTCCAGACCTACCAGGAATTGGGCAAGGGCAAGGAGATGATGGAGGCGGCCAAGAAGATGGCCACATCCTTGCCGAAATCGTTCTTCGCCCTCTACTGGATCAACCTCTTGACCGTGAGCTTGAACGACACCTCCCCGGCCGCCCTCGCCGACGGCGAAAAGTACGCCAAGGCCTTCCTGGGCATCATGGACGAGACGTTCGACCCCACGAAGAAGAAGGCCGAAGTGACCGAAGAAGCCTGGAAGAAGGAACGCGCGACGATGGAGTCGTTCGCCTACCGGGCGTTGGGCTGGGTGGCGATGAACGGCAACAAGAACGAGGACGCTGAGAAGAACTTCGTGGAAGCGCTGAAGCACAATCCGGGCGACTCGCAATCCGCCCTCTGGGCGGCGACGTCAATCATCCGCCAGAAGAAGATCGAGAAGCAGAGCGACGCTCTGTTCTACTACGCCCGCGCGGCAACCTACGACGGGACAGGCGCGCTAGCGGCGGACGTCCGGGCCCGGTACATGGCGTCGTTCGAGAAGAACTACGTCAACTTCCATGGCGACAAAGGCAAGATCGAGGAAGTGCTCGCGCTGGCGAAGGCCAATGCTGTCGCGCCTGACGGTTTCAAGATCCTGTCGCAGGACGAGATCCTGCAGGCCCAGGAGAAGGAACTCGAATCCACAAATCCGCAGTTGGCCGTGTGGGTGAAGATGAAGCGCGGGCTCACTGGTCCTGACGGGGCCGCGTACTTCACATCGTCGGTGAAGGAAGCCAACATTCCTGGCGGCATCGAAGTCGGCGGCAAGAAGATTGATAAGCTCAAGGGCACGGTTGTCAGCTCGACGCCCGCCGCGCGGCCCAAAGAGGTCGTGGTTGGCATTTCGAAGGCTGAGATGAGCGAGGCCACGCTGCGCTTCGAGACACCCCAGACCAAGATCGAGCCGGGCACTGAAATCGAGTTCTCCGGAGTGCCGGTTGAATTCACCGCCGAGCCGTTCATGGTGATCTTCGAAGTGGACGCTAAGGACGTGACCGGATGGCCCAAGCCCGTGGCTCCCGCCAAGCGCGCCCCGGCCAGGAAGGCTGCAAAGAAGAAATAGGCGGCGCCAGCCGTCCCCGGTTCACCAAGAGGGCCGCACAACCCATCGAGGGTGCGCGGCCCTTTTGTCATTCGCACGATTGGAATCCAGCCTTTCGCCCGCCTCATGTTCGGCCGTGTCCTGTTGGGTACCCTCAGATGGAAAATCGGACCTTGATATCCTTTTCTCTTGTATGCTAGGCTGATGCAATCGATCCGAGCGATGCATCGGGGGTCTGCGAGGGGTAGGGGCGCGGAAAGGAACCCATGGCAGCACGCCTCAAGCAGGAATCACCATCTCCCCCTGAGCAGGACTGGATCCCTCAGCCAGGGCATCGAATCCAGTTGGCCTCGCCTTCCTGCGCTGAATCCGCCCCGCTCAATGCGTGCCTCGGGACGAGACGGTCTGTGCGCGCCTACGCGTCCGCTGGGCTCACCCTCGGCCAGGTGTCGTCCCTGCTCTGGGCGGCGCAGGGCGTCACCGGCGTGGGCGGATTGCGCACGTCGCCATCGGCTGGCGCGATCTACCCGCTGAAGGCGTACCTGATTGCGTCGAACGTCGAAGGACTTCCGGCCGGCGTATACCGCTACGAGCCCGATACGGGCGAGCTGGCTTTTGTCGAGAGAGGCGAGCGCCGGAAAAAGCTCTGCGTGGCGGCGATGGGTCAGGAGTGCGTCCTATCGAGTCCGGCCGCCCTGCTGCTGGTGTCGTGGGAAAAGCGGATGAGAGCCGAATTCGGCGACATCACGCCCAAGCTTATCGCCTTGGAATGCGGGCACACAGCCCAGAACTTCCTACTCGAAGCCGTTTCGCTGGGTCTGGGCGCGGTCGTGCTGGCAAAGTTCGATATCGACGCCCTACGCACGGTCATCCCCATCCGCAGCGACGAAAACCCGGAGTACCTGCTCCTGGCGGGCATTCCCGCAACCAAACAGAAGTAGTCCCGGCCTAAACAGTCGCGGGCGGGTCGCTAGCCCTCTGCACAGGCTGCCTTCGAGAATTCAACAAACCGGCGCAGTTTGCCCAGTGCGGCGCCCGACCCGATCGAGTCAGCCGCCGCGGCCACGCCCTCCTTCGGGTTCCGCACCTTGCCGGCCGCCATCAATCCCAGTGCCGTGTTGGCCAGCACAATGTCACGCGGCGCACCGGGCTCTCCGCGCAGCACGGCCAACGCTATCGCCTTATTGGTTTCGACGTCCCCGCCCCGAAGATCGGCCAGCGCCGCCACAGGTAATCCAAAGTCGGCCGGCCCCATGCGCAGATGATCGATTGCCCCGCCCGCGATGACGAAGATGTCGCCCGTGCCCGTGGTCGAAAACTCGTCCAATCCGTCGGCGCCATGCACGATATAGCCGTTGTGCAACCCCATCGCGGATAGAGTCAGCGCGATCAACTCAGCCGCCTGCACCGACGGCGCGCCGGCCAACTGGCAGGTGGCGCCGGCCGGATTGGTCAATGGACCGAGCAAATTGAAAGCGGTCCGGGTCTTGAGTTCGGCCCTGGCTGGCTGGGCATGGCGCATGGCCGGGTGCAGCGCCGGCGCGAACAGGAACCCAAAGCCGATCTCCCTGATCGCCCTTCCCATGTCCTCGGGCCTGAGCAGCAGTTTGGCGCCGAGGGCTTCGAGCAGGTCGGCCGACCCGCACAGGCTCGACATCGACCGGTTGCCGTGCTTAGCCACCTTGACGCCCGCCCCAGCCACGACGAACGCGACCACCGTGGACACGTTCATTGTCCCCTGGTTGTCTCCACCCGTCCCGCACGTGTCGAGGACCGGTTCGCCCGTCACGCCGTGCTCCACTTTCACCGCGCTGTCGCGCATCGCCATCGCCAGGCCGCGCAACTCGTCCGCCGTTTCGCCTTTCATCCGCAGGGCCGTCGCGAAGGCCGCGATCTGCGCCGTCGAGGCCTCTCCCGCCAGAATGACGGCCATTGCCTGGCGCGCATCTTCGGCTGGCAAGGACTCTTTGTTGATCACTCTATGCAGGAATGGAAGAAGCGACATGTTGTGTGGTGTTGCGAACCAGCTTTTCTACGAGCCTAGCATAGCCGTCCGCTCCCAAACGTCGCCGGCAACGCCGGACGAGGTCCGCCCTCTCGTGACAAAAGCCTTTGAATTGAAGCGCTTCTGCGCTATAGTTTTACTACTCTGGCAGGGTGCGGCGGTTCCCCGTCGCCCGCGCCGCCTGGGATGCGCGGCGCTGAAGGATGCGTGCTTTCCACTGTTGTTGACTGGGCATGATCAACCCCACAATCGGGCACTACGAGATTCTCGGCAAACTCGGCGAAGGCGGTATGGGCATCGTACACCTGGCCCGCGATTCAAGGCTGAACCGCCAGGTGGCGCTGAAAGTTCTGCCGCCGGCGCTCGCCGCCACGCCGGAAGCCAGGCAGCGCTTCACGCGTGAGGCGCAATCGGCGTCGGCTCTGAGCAGCCCGAACATCGTCACCATCTACGAGATCGGCAGCGATGGCGACACAGACTTCATCGCCATGGAGTACGTGCGGGGCGAGACACTCGCCGGGATCCTGCGCCGCGGTCCACTCACGGTGGAGACGATCGTCGCCCATGCCCTCCAGATCTCCGCTGCGCTATCGGTGGCGCACGCCGCAGGCATCGTCCACCGCGACCTGAAGCCGGGCAATCTCATGATCGGACCCGATGGGATTCTGAAGGTCCTCGATTTCGGACTCGCGAAACCGGTCGCCCCCACCGCCGGCGATCCGGAATCGGGCGCACACGACACCATGACCACGCCGCTCACCCAGCTCGGCCTGGCCATCGGGACCCTGGCCTACATGTCGCCGGAACAAGCGCTTGGCGCGCCCTTGGACACTCGTTCCGACATCTTCTCCTTCGGCGCTGTCCTGTATGAAATGGCCTCCGGCCAGTCCCCATTCGCCGGTCCAACACCTGGCGACGTCTTCCGCCGGCTCCATTTGAGCGATCCTGAACCCCTGACCACAGCCCGTCCCGATCTGCCTCCCGCGCTGGACGCCCTCGTCCGCAAGGCGCTGGCGAAGAAGCCGGAGGATCGCTACCAGTCGGTCACCGGCTTGGAGGAGGACCTGAAGCGCCTCTGTGCGCAATCGGGTTCGGCATCCACGACGGACTGGCGGAGCGCGCCGCCCAACCGGACGATCTTTCCTGCCTGGCTGAACCGGTTCGCCTCGAAGCCAGCGTTGGCCGGCACCGCCGGCATCCTCTGTCTGGCCGCCCTGTTCGCCTGGCACCCGTGGAGCGGATCGCCTCACACGCCGCCGCCATCGGCACAGCGCTGGTTCGATCAGGGCATCGCCGCCATCCGCGACGGGACCTATCACACGGCCAGTCTGGCACTGGAACGCGCCGTGGCGGAGGATTCCGCATTCCCGCTCGCCCACATCCGGCTTGCCGACGCCTACTTCGAATTGGATGCCCTGGACAAGGCCAGGGAGGAGTTGCTTCTCGCGGTTCCGAAGGATTCCTCCTCCAATCTGTCGCCGGCCGAGGAACTCTACCTCCAGGCCGTCCGCCTCACCCTGACCGCCGACTTCGAAGGAGCCGCCCGCAAGTACGCCAGCATCCGCGATTCCGTGTCCACCCAGGACCGGCCAAGCGCCCTGGTCGACTATGGCAGAGCCCTCGAAAAGGCCGAAAACATCAAGGGAGCTACTGCCGCGTACGAAGAAGCCGCCCGGCTGCAAGCACAGTATCCGTCGGCGTTCCTCCGCCTCGGAATCCTGCATCGCCGGCGCCTCGATCAGGCCCAGGCAGGTGTCGCATTTCGCCAGGCTGAGAGCCTGTACCGCAGCCTGGGCAACGTCGAGGGACTCACCGAGGTGAACTACCAGCGCGGCGTCTTACTCAACAACCTCGGCAACTACCGCGAAGCGAAAACCATTCTCGATCAGGCGCTGGGGATGACGCGGACCGCGCAGAACCATCAGCAGCAGATTACGATCCTTCTGCAGCTCAGCAGCGTGATGCAAAGGCTCGATGATTCGAACCAGGCGCGCGAATCCGCCTCCGCGGCCATCCGCCTCGCGCAAGGCAAGGGCCTGGAACCACTCGCGGCACGTGGCCTCATTGACCTGGGCAACTCGTATTTTGTCGCCGGCGGCACGGCCGAAGCAAGAAACTACTTCCAGCAAGCCTTGGAAACAGCCCGCCGCAACAAGTCGCGCCGCACGGAGGCCCGAGCACTTCTCTCCCTGGGTAGCCTGGACATCCAGAGCGGCGACCTCTCGGCCGGCCTCAAGAATGTCGAACTCGCCCTCTCGTTCTACCGCCAGGGTGGCTACCGCAAAGAGACCTCGCAAGGCCTGCTGCTCGCCGGGCGCGCGCACCGGTCCCTCGGCGACTATGAGGGCGCGCACAAGGCGTTTGAAGAACAGCACCACCGGGCGCTGGAGGTCGGCGATCTCGAACAGGTGCGGCTCTCGCTTGAAGCCATGGGGTCGGTCAGGCTCCTCCAAGGCCGGTTGCCCGAGGCGCTCAGTTCTTTCCAGGACGCCCTCGCCACCAGCGCAACCACCTCTGATTCCCTTGCCCTCGCCTACATCCGCATGAATTGCGCCACCGCGCTCTGGCGCTTGGGCCGCTATGCCGAAGCCGAACAGATCATCGCCACTCTCGAATCGTCCGAGTCCAAGGCTGATTCCAATCGCGTCATTGCCGCCATGCTGGCTCAATTGCGCGCCGCCATCGCACTCAGTCGCCGCCAGTACGCGGCATCGGCCGCCATCGCCAAACGGTTGCTCGCCAAACCGGGCCTGAACAGCGCCGTCCTGGCGGAAACCAGCACGCTGCTCGCCAATTCGCATGCGTTCTCGGGAGACGTTCCACTTGCCCTGAAGACCGCTCGCGACGCCTTGGCCCAGGCTTCCGCCGCCGGCCGTCCTGATCTCGCCGTCGCCGCCCTCGCCGCCCAGGCAAGCGCTCAACTCGAAGCCGGCCGCTTCTCCGATGCCGTCGATTCCGCCGTTGCCGCGCATCGTGATGCCGGCTCTTCCACCGACCGCGAGAGTGCCTGGAGGATCCTCCTGCTCGTCGCGCGCGCCTCGGCTGCCACAGGCCAAATGGACCGCGCAAGACAGTTCGCCTCCCAGGCATCGGGCGGTTTGGACGAAGTCGAGCGGCTCTTCGGTCCCACCAATTTCGACTCCTACAGCCGCCGCCCCGATGTCCAATTCGAGCGCGGTGTGCTGAACTCGCTGCTCAATCCCGCTAAAACACTCGTTCGTGTGAAAGGACCATCAAGATGAAGAAGATCAGCCGCCGGCAAACCCTCGCTATTGCCGCCACCCTGCCAGCCATCGCCTCCACCGGCGCCGGCCGCCTCCTCGCGCAGAGCAGAGACACCCCAATCATCATCAGCGACGGCTCACTGAAGATGCGCTCCGGCGTGCCGTGGGCGAGGTTCGCCAGAGAGGGCGCCCGCCGGCGGATCCATCCCTCGGCTGGCAAGCGAATCACCACCGTCGAGGTCCGCCTCGCCGGCGATAACAACACGACAGTCAACTTCAACGCGCAGCAATGTGAAGTTACCCTGACCTATGCTTCCATCGACATCGTGCTCGCAACCGGTCCTCGGGGCGGAGGCCTTAGGATTGACACCGACTGGGCCTCCTTCCGCGATGGCAGTACCGAAAACGAACTCGAACACTCAAATCAGGAATCAAAAATCTCCCGTGTCATCGTGAAACGGGACGATGTCACTGTCATCGACCAGTCTCCGAATGGCGGCACGCAGATCATCCTGCGATACGAGGATTAGCAGCCCGACGTCGAATTGCGCCGGGTACTCGCTCGGGGGCCCTCTGCGGTCCCCCGTCCTCCGCATCGCGGCATCGAGATACGCCCTTGACCCCTTGCCCACCGGTTGAGAGCCTTCGCGCTCGCTCGAAACCGCGTATTCTCATCGATCTTGGTATATTGAGAAATAGTCCAGTTCGAGCCAGTTCCGGATAGTCTACTCCTATGAAAATCCACGAGTATCAGGCCAAGGAGATCTTGGCGCGCTATGGCGTTGTCGTGCCCCGAGGGCGCATGGCCGCCAGTGTCGATGAAGCCGAGGATATCGCCCGCGATCTCGGTGGACGCGTCGTCGTCAAGGCTCAAATCCACGCCGGCGGACGCGGCAAGGGTGGCGGCGTCAAACTCGCCTCAGGCCGCGATGAAGCCCGTGAGGCCGCCCAGCGGATCCTGGGCATGACCCTCATCACCCACCAGACCGGTCCCGAGGGCCGTCTTGTTCAACGCCTGCTCGTCGAAGAGACCCTGCCCATCGCCCGTGAACTCTACCTCGGCATCGTCCTCGACCGGACCTCCGGCCTGCCCGTCGTCATGGCCTCGCCCGCCGGCGGCATGGACATTGAAGAGGTCGCCGCCAAGACCCCCGAACTCATCTTCAAGGAAGCCTTCCAGCCCGGTGTCGGGCTCATGGCCTGGCAGGCCCGCAAACTCGCCTTCGCCCTCGGCCTGCCGAACGAAGCCATCGCCTCGGCCGTCAAGACCATCACCGCTCTGGCCAAGGCCTGGGTCGAGATGGACTGCTCGCTGGCCGAGATCAACCCGCTCGTCCTCACTGAATCCAATACCATCGTCGCCCTCGACGCCAAGATGAGCTTCGACGACAATGCCCTCTACCGCCACAAAGACGTCGCCGAACTCCGCGATCTTGCCGAAGAAGATCCGCTCGAGGTCGAAGCCTCGAAGTTCGGCCTGAACTACATCAAGCTCGACGGCAACGTTGCCTGCATGGTCAACGGCGCCGGACTCGCCATGGCCACCATGGACATCATCAAGTACGCCGGCGGCAGCCCGGCCAACTTCCTCGATGTCGGCGGGGGAGCCAACAAGGAACAGATCCGCAACGCCTTCCACATCCTACTGGCCGACCCCCACGTCAAGGCGATCCTCATCAACATCTTCGGAGGCATTCTCCGCTGCGACACCCTCGCCGCCGGCGTCGTCGAAGCCGCTCGCGCCCTTGATGTCCAGGTCCCCATCGTCATCCGTATGGAGGGCACCAATGTCGAAATAGGCCGCCAGATTTTGGCCGATTCCGGCTTGAACTTCACCGTCGCCCGCGACATGCGCGACGCCGCGGAAAAAGTCGTCGCCTTGGCCAGTTAAGGAAGCACCAACCCCATGAGCATCCTCGTCAACAAAGACACGCGCCTTCTGGTGCAGGGTTTCACGGGCCGTGAGGCCACTTTCCATTCCGAACAGATGATCGCCTACGGCGGCTCGGTCGTCGGTGGCGTCGTCCCCGGAAAGGGCGGCACAACCCACCTCGACCGCCCCGTCTTCAACACGGTTTGCGAAGCGGTGAAGGCCACCGGAGCAAACGCGAGCGTCGTCTTCGTCCCTCCCGCCTTCTCCGCCGAGGCCATTATGGAAGCCGCCGACGCTGGACTTCCTTTGATCGTGTGCATCACCGAAGGCATCCCATCCGTCGACATGATCCGCGCCTGGCAGTTCCTGAAATCGAAACCCGCGACGCGTCTCATCGGACCCAACTGCCCCGGCATCATCACCCCCGGCGAATGCAAGATCGGCATCATGCCCGGCCACATCCACAAGCCCGGCCCGGTGGGCGTCGTTTCGCGCTCTGGCACGCTAACCTATGAGGCCGTCGGACAGCTTTCCGCGCTCGGCATCGGCCAGTCGACCTGCATCGGCATTGGCGGCGATCCGATCATCGGAACCAACCACACCGACGCCATCCGCCTATTCAACGAAGACCCAAAGACCGAAGCCATCGTCATGATCGGCGAGATCGGCGGCAACGCCGAGGAGATGGCGGCCGCTTACGTCAAGCAGTACGTCAGGAAGCCCGTCGTGGGCTTCATCGCCGGCCAGACCGCCCCGCCCGGACGCCGTATGGGCCATGCCGGAGCCATCATCTCCGGCGGTTCGGGCAAGGCGTCGGACAAGATCAAGGCCATGGAAGAGGCCGGCATCATTGTCTGCCCCACCCCCGCCGACATGGGCGATCGCATCAAAGCCGCCCTCAAACTCTAAGGAATTACGCTTTCACTTCTATGCAAAGAACATTCGCCATCATCAAACCCGACGCCGTCGCCGCAGGCAACGCCGGCAAGATCCTTACCATGATCGAAGCCGCCGGCTTCCGCATCGTCGCCATGCGCAAGGAAACCCTCACGCGACCCGTCGCCGAAGGCTTCTATGCCGTCCACAAAGGCAAGGGCTTCTTCGCCGAGCTGGTCGATTTCATGACCGAAGGCCCCGTCGTCCTGCTCGCGCTCGAGCGCGAAAACGCCATCGACAAGTGGCGCGAAGTCATGGGCGCGACCAACCCGGAAAAGGCCGCCGAGGGCACCGTCCGCAAGCTCTACGGGACCAACATCGGCCGCAACGCCTCGCACGGCTCTGACGCCCCCGAAACCGCCGCCTTCGAACTGTCCTGGTTCTTCCGCGGCTACGAACTCCAGTAATACCCCTCTCGGGCAGGGTGGCTTGACCACCGCCCTGCCCCGCCTGCCCTTGTCATCTCCCTTCGTTTACGATCTGATATCCTCATGCGACGCATTCGACTCCTTCTGGCCACGACGGCCATCCTCGCCACAACCCAGGCCGCTGAACTGAAGGTCTACCTCGGCACTTACACCAATCAGGGCAGCAAGGGCATCTATCTCGCCCGCCTCGATACCAAGACCGGCAAGCTGTCGGCCCCTGAACTCGCCGCCGAACTCCCCAATCCCACCTTCCTCGCTATTACGCCGTCATCAAAATACCTCTTCGCCGCAGGTGAAATCGGCAACTACAAGGGCGAACGCACCGGCGCCGTCTCGGCCTTTACCATCGAACGCGCCACCGGCAAGCTCACCCCCATCAACGCCGTCTCTTCCAAGGGCCAGGGCCCCTGCCACGTCTCCACCGATCGCAAGGGCCGTTTCTGCTTCGTCGCCAACTACGGCGGCGGCACCGTTGCTTCCTACACGATTGCCAAGGACGGCAAGCTCTCCGACGCCGTCACGTTCATTCAGCATGAAGGCAAGGGCCCGAATCCCAAGCGCCAGGAACGGGCCCATGCGCACTCGATCAACGTCTCGCCCGATGGCCGGTTCGCCGTGGCGGCCGACCTTGGCATCGACGAACTGATCGTTTACGCCATAGACCGGAAGACCGGCGCGCTCACCCGCCATTCATCGGTCAAGGCCGCCCCCGGCGCCGGCCCCCGCCACTTTGCCTTCCATCCCAAGCGCCCCTTCGCCTACGCCATCAACGAACTGAACTCCACCGTCACCGCCTACTCCTGGAGCAAGCGATCCGGCACACTCACTGAACTGAAATCGGTCTCCACCCTTCCGGCCGGGACCACCGTCACCAACTACCCTGCCGAAGTCCGTGTCCACCCATCCGGCCGCTTCCTTTACGGCTCGAACCGCGGCCACAACTCCATCGCCCTGTTCTCCCTCGACGCCGCCGGTATCCCCACTTTCGTCGATACCTTCCCCAGCGGCGGCAAGAATCCCCGCAACTTCAACATCGATCCATCCGGCCGATGGCTGCTGTCAGCCAATCAGGACACAGGCGCCGTCGTCGTCTATTCAATCGACCGCAAATCCGGCCGCCTCGCCGAGACCGGCAACAAGATCAACCTCACCGGAGCAGTCTGCATCCGTTTCCTCGGAAAGTGACCCATGCGATTCACTCCACTCGTGTTTTTGACCCTCGCCATGCTTGAACCCGAATTTGCTCAACAGCGCTGGCACGCCCGTTCCGAGGTCTACTCGACCAAAGGAATCGTCGCCACTTCGCAGACCCTTGCCTCCACAGCCGGTGCCCAGGTCCTCGCCCGTGGCGGTTCGGCCGCCGACGCCGCCATTGCCGCCAACATCGTCATGACCGTCGTCGAGCCCATGTCCAATGGCATCGGCGGCGACTTGTTCGCCATCGTCCGTGATGCCAAGACCGGCCAGATCCAGGGCCTCAATGCCTCCGGCCCCGCCCCCGCCGGCCTCACCATCAAGCTGCTCAAGGACGCTGGACACAAGGAGATGCCGCAGTTCAGCATCCACTCGGCCACCGTCCCAGGCTGTGTCCGCGGCTGGGCCGACCTCCATGCCAAGTACGGCCGCCTCCCCTGGGCCGACCTCTTTGCCCCGGCCATCTACTATGCCGAAAACGGTTTCCCCGTCACCGAACTGATCGCCCAGCATTGGTCGGGCGCATTCAAGAAACTCGCCGCCGACCCCGACGCCGCCCCGCTTCTCCCCGGCGGCAAACCGCCCGCCTTCGGCCAGGTATTCCGCAACCCTGAACTCGCCGCCGCCCTGAAGCTGATCGCCAAAGACGGGCCCAACGCCTTCTACAAAGGACCCATCGCCGAGGCCATCCTCGCCAAATCCCGTAAACTTGGTGGCACCTTCGCCGCCTCAGACCTCGCCACGTTTCAATCAGAATGGGTCAGCACCCTTTCGACCACCTATCGCGGCTGGACTGTCCATGAGATCCCGCCCAACTCCCAGGGCCTCGCCGCCCTTTCGATGTTGAACATCATGGAACTCTTCGACCTGCCCAAACTCGACTACCAATCGCCCCAGGCTCTCCACATCCAGATCGAAGCCCAAAAACTCGCCTACGCCGACCTGGCCCGCTATGTCGCCGACCCACGCGTCTCCAAGGTCCCCGTCGCCGGCTTGCTGTCGAAGGACTACGCCAAGCGCCGCGCCGCGCTCATCGACCAGACCAAGGCCAACTGCTCGCCTGGCGAAGGTGAGCCGCTCCAGTCCGAGGGCGACACCATTTACCTCTCAGTGGTCGATTCCGATGGCAACCTCGTTTCGCTCATCCAGAGCCTCTATCAGGGCTTCGGCACTGGCATCGCCGTGCCCGGCTACGGCTTCCACCTGCATAACCGCGGCGGCCTGTTCACTCTCGACGAAGCGCACCCCAACGCCCTCGCCCCGAAGAAGCGCCCCTTCCACACGATCATCCCGGCGCTCATGGAAAAGGGTGATCGCCACATTTCGTTCGGCATCATGGGCGGACTCAACCAAGCCCAGGCGCACGCCCAGTTTGTCTCGCGCATCGCCGACCACGGGTTGAATCTGCAGCAGGCATTGGAAGCCCCGCGCTTCACTCGCGAGAAGTTCACCTCCGGCTGCTCAATCCTGCTCGAAAACCGCTTCCCCGCCACGACGGTTTCCGATCTGGCCGGCCGTGGTCACCAGATTCGTTCGGTCGGGCCATACTCACTCAGCATGGGTGGCGGTCAGGCCACCGAATTCAATTCGACCACCAAGGTGAAATCCGGAGGTTCCTCGCCCCGCAAAGACGGCGCCGCCGTCCCCGAACCGGCTGCTTATTGGGCCAAGCCTTGACGCCGCCAACAAGGTGCGGCGTGTAAGCCTCCGCCTTGACGTCAGCTCCGCTCGTAGCGGCCCGTGACGTGAGCCTCTTCAATCACATGGCCCCAAAGCGCCCGCTCAAATTCGCCGTGGCGCGCGCCGTGCGGCAGCGGAATCCTCTTCATGTCCAGCGCCAGCACCTTGAAGATGTAGCGGTGTGGCCCATGGCCCTTGGGCGGCAGTGGTCCGCCGTAGCCCTCTTCGCCGAAATCATTAGTGCCGCTGACTCCCACGAGGCCCGGCGTGAATCCCTCGGCGATGCTCGATACGTCGCCGGGAATGTCCCAGATCAACCAATGTGTGAAAACGCCGGAGGGGGCGTCCGGATCCTTGCACAGTAGCGCGAAGCTGCGCGTGCCGGACGGCGGCTCAGCCCACTCAATGGCCGGCGCGACGTTTTCGCCCTCCTTGCTGTGGCGGGCAGGAATCGTGCCCCCATCGTCAAACGCGGTGGACCAGGCTCTGAAGGCCATATTGCCTCCCTCCTTGCTACTTCACTGTGAAATCGGGCTGGCGTCCCAGTCTCTCATACAAATGCATCCGGCCCTTCTGATCGTCGCCCCGATCTTTCTTCGCAGCCGCAACCACGGCTCCACGGAGGAGCGCACAAACGAGGGCAATCCGGACTGGTGTAACGATTTCTCCTCTGGAGAGTGTATATCAAGCGATTCTCAAGCGACAGCGGAGAGGGAGTACATGGCCAAAAGAAAGGCCCTGGGAACGCCCCAGGGCCCGTTGAAGTGTCAACAGAATGGAGTTGGAGGAGAAGAAACTCGTTCGGGGGCCTACAGCGTCAGGCCGTGGGCGCCCATGGTACGAAATTCGTATTGCTGGATCTCGACCGCGGCGCGGTTGTTTTCGCAGCGCACGATCCGGCCGCGCGCCAGCAGTTTCAGCGCGCACTTGGCGTCCAGTTGAGCCGGCCAACTGATGGCCATCTCCACTTTCTTGCCGGGAATCAGCATGTGTTGGGTGGTGAACAGGACGCCGCCGCTGGAGAAATTGACAGTCGTGCCGGCGCCGGATTCATTTCCGCTGCGCTTGCTCACCACCTTGTAGCGCAATTCGCGCTCGATGGGAAAGCGGTCCGTTGCGCGGCGGTCGCCCGTCAGCGCCTGCTCCATTTCGAAAGTGAACCCGTTGTCGTCGCTCATTGTCATCTCTTCCTGTCTACAAACTGAGTGTCGCCGCGCCACCGGTTTGCACCAATAGGACGCCGGTTGGAATCCTTGTGGTACCAGGCAGAGTGCCCTTCAGTACCACGTTGTTCGCTAAAATGGCCCTCATGTGGACCCTTCGTACTACCCTGATCCTCCTGTCGCTCGGCACCGCGCTGCTCTCTGCCAGTGACAAGAAACCCGTTCATCCAGCCGGCGCCGTACTGGGAGGGCCCTATTCGCCCGGCATTCTCGCCGGCGACACCCTGTATGTGGCCGGACAGGTGGGACGCACCCCTGGAACCAACACTTATCCCGATTCGTTCGAGGATGAGGTCAGGTACACGCTCGATAACGCCGGCGCCGTCCTCAAGGAAGCCGGCTACAGCTTCGACGATGCCGTCGCCGTCCAGGTCTATCTGACCGACATAGAACTGTTCCAGCGCATGAACGCCGTCTACATGAAGTACTTCCCCGAGCCGCGCCCGGCCCGCACCACGGTCGGCATCGCCAAACTGGTTGGCCCGGCGCGCATCGAGATCACCGTTACCGCCTACAAAAAGGGCGGCGGGGCCAAGGCGGCGGCTAAGCCGGCGGCGAAGAAGTAGTCTGGAGACGCCAACATGCGGCTGCTTGTCCTGTTGTTCGCCCTCGGACTGCCCGCCCTGCCCCAGCAAACGGTGCGGGTGCTCAGCTACAACATCCACCACGCCGAAGGCATGGACGGGAAGATCGATCTGCCCCGCGTCGCGGGCGTAATTAGGTCCGTGGATCCGGACGTGGTGGCCTTGCAGGAAGTCGACATCCGCACGCAGCGGTCAGGCGGAGTCGATCAGCTTCTTGAACTGGCTCGCCTCACCGGCCTCCAGCCTGTATTTGGTCAGACGATCAGTCACCAGGGCGGCATCTATGGCAACGCGATCCTCGCCCGCCGCCCCGTCGCCGGATTCTCGAACCATCCGCTGGCCGGCCGTGAACCTCGCGGCGTCATCGATGCGCTGCTCGCTCCGCCGCCCGGGGTGACCGGGCAGGCCGCATTCCACTTCCTCGCCACGCATCTCGATCTGAATGAACCAGACCGGTTGGCCGCCGCCGCCCGCATCGAGCAGATCGTCACCTCCTGGCCTGAAGCAAGCCCAGCCATCCTGGCCGGCGACATGAACGCCGTGCCCGGTTCCCAGCCCATCGCCGCGCTAAGCCGCGTCTGGGCTCCCGTCGCCGGCGCGGCTCCGCTACTCACCTCGCCCGCAGGATCGCCCAAACGCCAGATCGACTACATCTTTTTCCGCCCGGCCGCGCGCTGGCGGATGGTGGAGGCCCGCGTACTCGACCAAGCCGTGGCCAGCGACCACCGGCCTCTGCTCGCCGTATTAGAACTTCTTGCAGGCTCCTGAAATGGCCGGGCCGTGGCCACGTGGCGTCGTGATCTACTTCACGGCTGCCGGGATCGTGGTGAAGGCCAGAGGCCCAAAGCGCAAGCCCAGCACCGCCAGCTTGCCCGAAGCCACCGATATGTCCATCGAGCCATGGGCGCCCTGCATGGACGGCAGATTGAACTGCGTCCTGGCCACAAAGGCCCGCTTCTCCTTTGCACTTAAGTTGATCGTGCCCGTCCCGATCTGGGTGCCCGAGGCCAGCCGGACAGTGAAGTTCACAACCACAGCCGTATCACCGGGATTGGCGATAGACATCGACGTATCGAAACCGGTGTCATCCCAGATCATCGAGTAACTTTGAAGCGAATCTTCGCTCATCGGGATGACGGCCTCCTGCGCGGCGTTGCCGTTCACGCTCAGGCTGAAGATGCCGAAACCTCTCACTGAAACCGGCATCTGCACCAACGCCCACCCTTGCGAGACGGCCCCCGCGGAAGTCAGTTCGATCCTTGATGTCGATCCGGCCGGCATGGAGACAGGTATCGTGGTCGCCGTTCCCCCCTGCACAGGGACAGCCAGGGCTGTGCCATTGTCTGCATAGAAACTGGCCGTGACATCGGCGGCCGTAGTACCCATGTTCGTAAGAAACAGCGAGGTCGACCAGCCGCCACCGAAGGCAACCTGTGGCATCACATAGCTGACCAGTTCAGTCCCGGAACCGGTGCCCGTGCCGGACTCGTATGCGCCCAGGTCATAGCCGGAGTCTTGCGGGCGGGTGATTCCGTCATAGCTCCGGGTGACGATCTCGCTCACCGACGAGGTCCCGGCATCCCGCGCCGGACTGCCGCTGGTGAGGTGAAGGTCCGCGGTCGAAACGAACAGCGGGTCCGCCGTCATGGACGAGGAGACTGTGATGCCTGCGCCCGAGGGAACGGCCGCACCGTAAAAGAGGTCGTTTTGCGAATTGAACCTGCCCCCCTGGTCAGTCTCGATGGCAATGTTCTGCGTACCCGTGCTCCTCCAAATGTTGTTGCGCGAATAGACCTGCGCGGAGCCGGCGATGGCCACCATGCCCTCGCCCCTCATTCCGTAGAGGGTGTTGTTGTACACGTAGGCGTTCCGCGTCCCCCAGGCAAAGAACATGCCGCCCGAGCCGTTTGTGTTCTCGCGCATCACGTTGTTATAGACCCACACGTCTCCGTTGTGCGGCGTGGTATCGCCCGTGTAGATGAACTCCATGTTGCCGCCATGGAAATAGTTGGAGTGGATGTAAACGTGATCGACGTACTTAGCCCCGGAATCCGAGGAACGGCTGATGAAGATCGCGCCGCCCCGGTTGTCGCTGCCGGCATATGGATCCGCGAACTCGTTCCAGCCGACCGTTACGTAGTCCGCCGACTTGTCGCCGGTCACGTAGTTCGGGTGCGTCTTGATATAGATGTTGTGCTTGTTCGAGTCGTACCCGCAGTTCCTGAAGTAGTTACCAAGAACCTGTACCTGTTGGCTGTTATCCACCATCACGACGCCTGTCCAAGCGTCCCTGCGCATATCCTCCATCGTGTTCCCCACCACCCGCAGGAAATCGCCCCAAAGAGCATAGGCCTCGGTCCCGCCAATGATGTGGAGTTTTGCGTAGGTGAAGTAGTCGTTGCGTCCATATGGCGAGTACTGCGCGTCCCAGATCACGCCCCGGTCCGCATCGTTCGCGTTCAGCACGGGATCCTCGCCTGGGTAGCCCACCAGGGCCTTTCTCTTCGTGTCACCGCCATACGGCCCGCGCAGGGCCACAAACGCCTCGTCGACGTCGAGATCCGTATAAGTGCCGGCCCGGACATAGACGATGTATTGCCCGTCGCCGGATGGATTGTGCTCAGGATTGAATTTCGCGATGCTGCGCCAAGCGAGCGCAGTCGTCGTGCCGCTGTTCGAGTCCGATCCGTTAGGCGTTATGAAGTAGATCGTTCCGGAAGCCACGCGGAACGGAATCGTTGCCGAACTCACGCCACCCACGGTGACCGCGATGGTTCCTGCGCCGTCGTTGCAGGAGGATCTCAGCCAGAACGTGATGCGCTGCAGGCCGCGCGCCGAACTTGTCACGCCCCATTCGGCGTAGTCCGAGTCCGAAGTGAGTTGGGCGCCATTCACGGTGACGTAGTTGGAGCCGCGGGACGTTCCAAAATTGAGTCCCCAGATGCTGACCGCCGCGCCCTTGGTGGCACTTCCCTCCCAACCCGTCCTCGGCCCCCAGTCCAGGTCGGAGAAGAACAGCATCGGCTGGGTGGCCCCGAAAGCAGGCGCCGGCGCGACGGCAGCCAGAAGCAGCACGGCCGCCTTCAGCGCCAGCTTTCGCCCCCTGCCGGAGGCCTCAACGCCCCGTTGCTCCGGGCAACCAACACGCAATCGAGTCATGCACTCCTCCTCGGCCCAGCACTCAGATCTGGCCTCTGGTGTCCAGATCGCCTCCGAAAACGCATGGGACCCCGCCTTGGCGGACGAGGCCTCCACATCTGACCCATCTGCCCGGCAGTCGCCCTTCGTGCGGCCGGCCGGGCCGTGAACCCGCTAGCGCTCCGCCGGGGGGATCGACGTAAACGCCAACGGCCCAAACCTCAGCCCCAACAGCGACAGCTTGCCCGACTGCACTGAGACGTCCATCGACCCGCTCGCGCCCAGCATCGCCGGCAGATTCAACTGCGTCCGGGCGACAAAAGCCCGTTTTTCCTTCGGGCCCAAAATGATCGTGCCCGTCCCGATCTGAGTGCCCGAAGCCAGCCGGACGGTGAGATTTACCGCGACCGCCGTATCACCAGGGTTGGCGACGGCCATCGACGTGTCGAAACCGGCATCGTCCCAAATCATCGAGTAGCTCTGCGCGGAGTCTTCGCTCAAGGGAACGACGGCCTCCTGGGCAGCGTTGCCATTCACACTCAGGCTGAACACCCCGAAGCCCTTCACCGAGCTGGGCATCCGTACCGAGGCCCAGCCCTGCGATAGGGCACCTGTCGAAGTCAGCACGGTCTTGTAGGTCGCCCCGGCCGAGATGAAGACGGGAAGAGAGCTGGTGGCGCCGCCTTCAACCGGGACCGTCATCGGCGTGCCGTTGTCGTTGTAGAAATCGACTGTGAAGCTGGCTGTCGACGTGCCTGTGTTCGTGAAATAGAGTGTCGTCCACCAATTTCCGACTTCGCCTCCGATGGCGACCTGTGGCAGCACGTAGCTCTTGGTGTCAACCGGCGTTCCATCGCTTGCCTCAATCTCGGTCGAAGACGTATAGATCTTGTCGCTCGTGCTCGCTCCATCGCGGTTGGCGGCATTCCCGGCGACGTAAAACACTGCCGGTCCAGCGCCCGATGGCGGGGCAGTCCATTCCACGGTCCAACTCGCTGGGCTGGCCGTGCCGGCCTGCGTGCCCGCCTCGGTGTGGGTGACGTATTCCAGACCATTCTGGCCTGTATCCAGGCGTGTGTTGACCGGATCGGCGACATTGAATGTGCCCGCCTTGTTCGAGGTCCCCTTGAGCCGGGCGGAAAGCTGGAAACCCCATCGCGTCACGCCGGATTCAGTGACCGTCACGCGCAGAGTGTGTCTCACGCCGGGCGTGTAGGCCGTAGCGCCGACGAGTTCCACTTTCACGCCGCCGCTGCCGCCGTTCACAGCCGTGCCAACGTGGCAATATGTGCAATTGTTCTCGCCCGGCGCGCCCGTATACTCTGGGTCCGCACCGGTCTTGTGTCCCCAAACCGGCGCTACAAACAGAGCCGTGCCCGCAACCAGCAAAATGATACTTCTCAAGATCGCCGCTCCCCTCCATCCCAGCTACAATCTGATAGGGTATGACTCTGCCCGCCGGCTTCGGGTTTCTACAAATCGGACCGACGACAGGCCATGACTGACCGTACTACTCCTCAGACTACACCTTCCATCGGCAGGTTTGCGCCTTCGCCCACCGGGCCGCTGCACCTTGGCAGCCTGGTCGCCGCCGTTGCCAGTTACTGCGCCTCGAACGAATGGCTGGTCCGCATTGAGGACGTGGACGAGCCACGGAACATGGCCGGTGCAACGGAGTCGATTCTCGCCACTCTGGACCGGATGGGATTCGTTTGGTCGAAGCCGGAGATGCGCCAACGGAACCGCCTTCCGGCCTACCGGGAGGCACTGGAGTTCCTTAAAACCAAAGGACTTGTCTATCCTTGCGGCTGCACCCGGGCCGAAATCACGGACGCCTGCCTGCCCGCCGCCGGCTCCGGCGAACGGCCGTATCCCGGCACATGCCGGCGCGGCCTGCCGCCCGGACGGCAGGCCCGCACTTGTCGTATGCGGGTCGGCGATACCGAAGTCGCCTTCGATGACCTCATCCAGGGCTGCGTCAGGCAGAATCTCGGTAGAGAAACGGGTGATTTCGTCCTGTTGCGGGCTGACGGGATCTTCGCCTACCAGTTGGCCGTGGTGGTGGACGACGCCGCTCAAGGCGTCAACCAGGTTGTCCGCGGAGCCGATCTGCTGGCCTCGACGCCACGCCAGATCTGGCTCCAGCGCGCGCTGGGCTTGCCAACGCCGGTTTACGCCCACCACCCCGTGGCCCTGGGTAGCGACGGCTCCAAGCTCAGCAAGCAGAATCTGGCGCAGCCGGTCGATGAGATGGCCCCCGAAGAGGCCATGCGGCAGGCGCTCAGTTTCCTCGGCCACCGGCCGCCGTCGGGCTTGGACTGCGCCGCGCAACTGGCCTGGGCGCGCGCAAACTGGGACTTTGGCCGTGTCCTGCCGGTCCCGTCGCTACCCTTGTCGCATGGCGATTTGTGAGAAAATCGTCGCCGATGCGACTCCCCATCCTGCTCTTGACTCTTGCCGCGGCGCTGGCCGCTCAGACAGCGCAAACGAAACCCTCGCCGTATACTCCCGTCGCCGATACGCCCGGCCTGCCGCGGGTTCTGATTCTCGGCGATTCGATTTCGATTGGCTATACGCTTCCTACTCGCGCTGCCCTGTCCGGCGTGGCCAATGTCCACCGTGCAAAGGAGAACTGCGGCCCGACGACGGTAGGCGTTCAGAACGTTGAATCGTGGCTCGGCAAAGACAAGTGGGACGTCATTCACTTCAACTTCGGCCTGCACGACCTGAAGCAGATGTTCGACGGCTACTACCAGGTCTCGCCCGACGACTACGAGCGGAACCTGCGCCGTATCGTCTTCCGGTTGCGCCAAACTGGCGCCAAGCTGATCTTCGCAACGACGACGCCCGTGCCCGAAGGTAAGCTATCGCCGCCGCGTCTGCCGGCTGACGTCGCTCTCTATAACGAGCGCGCGTTGAAAGTGATGAAAGACAACGGCGTGGCCGTCGACGATCTCTTCGCGTTTGCCCTGCCCCATCTCGCTGAATGGCAACTGCCGGCGAACGTCCACTTCACCGATGCCGGGTCGGAGGCGCTGGGCAAAGAAGTGGCGCGCATCATCGCCGGGGCACTGAAGACCCCGGCTCGATGAGAGCGGCCCTTTCCCGGGCTTACTCGCTCATCGGCAGATTCAGGAACCGCTTGGCGTTTGCGTAGCAGATGCCCGAGACCAGCGGCCCGAGCAGTTCATCAGAGTCGGGCAGCAGACCCTTTTCCGCGTCCGTGCCGATCAGGTTGCAGAGCACGCGGCGGAAGTACTCATGGCGCGGGTAGCTCATGAATGAGCGCGAGTCGGTCAACATACCGACGAACTGCGACAGCAGGCCGCAATTCGACAACGCGTTCATCTGCCACTCCATGGCTTCCTTCTGATCGAGGAACCACCAGCCTGAGCCGAACTGGATCTTGCCGGCGATGCGACCATCTTGGAAGTTGCCGATCATGGTGGCCAGCACGTAATTGTCGGCCGGGTTGAGGTTGTAGACGATGGTCCGCGGCAGGGCGTTTTCGGATTCGAGCGCGTCCAGGTAGTCACCGAGCAAGTCGGCCTGCGCCCAGTCGCCGATGGAGTCGTAGCCGGTGTCGGGACCGAGTTCGGCCAGCCTACGTGTATTGTTGCTGCGGCGGGCGCCAAGATGGATCTGCTTGGTCCAACCCCTGGCAGCGTCGAGCTGGCCGAAATAGAACATCATGAACGAGGAGAAAGCGGCGTGCTCCTCCGGGGTGACGTACTGGCAGGAGCGGGCCTTGCCGAATACTTCGGCGGCCTCCGATTCAGCGCAGGGCGCGCCGAAGCAGTGGTTCAGGCCATGGTCGCTCAGGCGGCACCCACGGGCGTGGAAGGCGTCGTGGCGGGCCTTGACGGCGTCGAGGAAAGACTGGAATGAATCGATGTCAGCGCTGTTTACCGAAGCGAGGCGACCGACCCAATCGTTGAAGCTCTCCGGCTGGTGAACGGCCAGGGCCTTGTCGGGCCGGAAGGTCGGAAAGATCTTCGCCGGGCAGGCGGAAGCGGCAATCTGGCGGTGGAATGCAAGGTCGTCCGTGGGGTCGTCGGTTGTGCACACAGCGCGGACCTTGAATTTGGCCAGGATGCCATGGGCGGCGAGCGAATCGCCGGCCAGCAGCGTGTTAGCCCGCTCCCAGACCTCGGCCGCAGTAGATGGGCTGAGCAGCACATCAATATCGAAATAGCGCTTCAGTTCAAGGTGGGTCCAGTGATAGAGAGGATTCCTCAATGTCAGCGGGACAGTGCTGGCCCAGGCCAGGAACTTGTCGCGGGGCGAAGCCGAGCCGGTGACCAACGATTCGTCCACACCGGCGGCCCGCATGGCGCGCCACTTGTAGTGGTCGCCTTCAAGCCAGATCTCAAACAGGTTGGCAAAACGGCGGTTTGAGGCCACGTCGGCAGGCGACAGGTGGCAGTGGTAGTCGAGGATCGGCTCCGGCTCGGCGAAGGTGTGATAGAGATGACGGGCGGTCTTTGTTTCGAGAAGGAAGTCGTCGTGGATGAAAGACATGACAGATCCAATTGTCTCGCAGACGATAGAGGCGGTCCAGAAGGATGGCGAAAGCGGCCCAAACAGACAGAGGGACCGGCGGATCGGGCGTGATACAGGGGAGAGTAAGCCAGGGCAATGGAGTGATGAAGAAGCGCTCACACTGGACCGCACCGAGTGAATCAACACGCGGTTAAGTGATTCTGGCTGAACTGGTTAGCAGGAAGCGCGCGGGGAATTCGCTTCGAATTTGGAGTAATTCCGGAGGCCTTGGCGCGCCGCCAACAACGAATCCCGTTCGGATGCGCGGGCATTGCCGCATCATCCACCCCGCTCTTCAAAGCTGCCTTCCTGATGCCTCGCCGTCGGGCCTACCCTCGACATGCGAGATGGCCAATCGCAGGAGTCATCCCCCTACGGTGCGCGTTGCAGACGTTCCAGAAGTCCGCGCGCCTGCGGATAGTCCGGACGAAGGCGCAGCGCTTCCCGGGCTTCCCGGCGCGCGTCATCCATGCGGCCGGTCTGCGCGTACGTCACTGCCAGATTCAGGTGCAGGCTCGGTGATGCCGGCGCCAGTTGCAGGGCCTTCACCAGCGCGCTCACTGCGCCGTTGAGATCGCCGGTAAGCCCGCGCGCAATCGCCAGTTGCTCGATGATGGCGAGTTCGCGGGGTTTGGCGGCCAGGGCCGCCTCAAAGAAGCGCGCGGCATCGGCCGGCTGCTGCAACTCGAGGCCAAGGGCCCCAAGGGCGACCAGGGTGTCCGGCGGGACATCCGGTGGTGGCATCAACTGGCTTAGGAGCTTAGAGGCCCCCTCCCGCTGGCCGTCTGCCGCCAACGCTTTGATCAGCTCGACCGAAACCCTGTCCCGCAGAGCCGTCTTCTCCGCCGCCCGGCTCAGGTGCGGGATGGCATCACCCGCATGTCCCGTGTCGAGCAGGACCTGCCCGAGTAGAAGGTGGGCCTCGGGGCTGGGCTTGATCTCGAGCACCCTCCGCAGGTGCGCCGCGGCAGCGTCATACTCGTGCCGATTGGCGTACGCGAGCCCTGCCCAGTAATGCAGCATTTCCGGTTTGCGATGATCCACTTCCGCCCGCGCAAACAACGTCTCGGCTTTGGACGTCTCGCCGCGCTCGATCAAAGCCAAGGTCATTCGGGTTCGTTCCTCTGACCGCGCTACATCGAGGCCGAGGTCGATGTTCGTGACAACGGATGCAACGGCGAGGATTACCAGTGGCAGGGCGAGACCGGAGGGGGTGCGCCTCACCGCCCACATGTGCGACAGAGCTCCGCTGCCAGCCACCGCCAGCGGGACGAGAAGCGGCAATTGGTAGCGGTCGGTGACGAAGAAGACCATCAGTGAGGCCGCATATGCCGCCGTCACGATGGCCCACACGCCGATGCCCGGCACTGCGCCTTTCCGCAACGAGATCACGAAGCCTGTGATACCGAGTGGCACAAGCAGCCACGGGCCCACAATGAGGAGTCGCAGCAGAGTGTCTTCCTCGCGGCTGTAGTACGAGTAGCTGTAATTGAGACTCGGGCTCGTCGCATTCAGCAGGAACATCAGTTTGCGCCCGGCGAGGGTTGCGGCTGCCGCAGGATTGCTCCGAATCCAATCCCAGGCTCTCCGCGAGAAGTAGGTGGACACCTCAGGATCGCTGGCCGGATGGCCCAGGGCGTCGCTCGCGAGCCGGCGGGCGTCGTTTGCCTGTCCCTCGATCGAGGGCGTAATGCCTTCGATAAAGTGATAGGCGCCGTCGGCACTGGCGTGGTTCCCAATGTAGAAATTCAATCCACCATGTGAAGTAATCAGAACTGCCTCGCCCGAGACTGCGAGATTGCGGACAGTCACCGGTGCGATCGCCAACATGGCGCCGAGTACCACGCTCCCGGCGATACGCAGCGCCCCGCCCGAGTCCCTCTTCTGCCGCCACGTGCGGAAGGCCGCAAAAAGCAGACACGCTGCGACGCAGACGAGAACGTTGGGCCGGTTCAAGGCGTGCAACCCCAAGCCGGCCCCCGCGAGGCCCCAAGCGAGCGGTGTGTCCCTTTTCGACGCTCTTGCGATGAGCCAGCCGTCCAGCGCCATCAACGCCGGATCAAGCGCCGACTGCAGGATCACCACCTCGAAGAAAGTCACGATCCCCGTCAGGCCAAGTAGTGCCCCGGAGACGAGCGCCGAGCGGCGACCGTACCATCCGCGGGCGGTTGCCATTGCGAGACCTACTCCAAGTGTGCCGATCAGTGCTTGCACCACCCGCGCCACGATGAGTGAAGGTCCGGCGACAGCGAAAATCAGGGCGAGGAAATAGATGTAAAGGGGCGAGGCGTAGAAGGCTCTTGAGCCCAGGAGCAGATCGCCGCCCGCGACACGTTTTGCGGCCTCCACATAGAAGGCCGTGTCCAGCGTGCCGGTGGGCTGCAGTAGTGGGTGATCGGCCAGCTGCACAGCCACTGTCAGTTTGATCAGCAGCGCCGCCCCCAGCATGGCAGCGATCGCCCAGTCGATTCGCAGGCGTGCCGCTGTCGATACGGAGACGCTTTGCGTTCGAGGCGATGGGGGAGCCGCAGCCGAGGCCGTTGTGGGCCGCGAACGCGGCCGGCCGCTCTTACTCATACCGGCAGCAGCGGCGGCTGGGACGACCCGCATGTGCTTTCGTTGAGGACGCCTTGGCATCGAACGGACATCGTCCAGTTTTGGTACAGGAGACTGTGATGTGCATCTTTCCTGCTTCGACAGAATACCATCTACAAAGGGCGGCAGTCGGACAGGTCTGCAAGCGGACGTGTCAGGGGACGTTGGGGACAGTCCCCAATGCGGAAGGGCACGGCGGCCGGTTGGGCGGTCCGCCGTGCCCGCGGGCTGACTAAAACTCGATCCGGGCCGCGATCTGGCCGCTGCAAGCAGCGCGGCTGGCGGCTCGGGTGGGAGGGGACGTTTGGTTCGACGATGAAACAAGGTGGCGAAGCCGGGTTTGAGTTGGGTTCGTGCGGAATGGGATGGAGTTCGATAACCGATTTAGAATCTGTCGATTGAGGGCGAAATTGGGGGTCTGCTGAGAAATCAAAAATGTGGCCCGCTGCGACGGCACGGCAGGCCAACCGCGGTTCGGCGGCTGCGGGTGTGGCGGGGTCCGATTTGGGTTCGCTCGTTGTGGCGTCGGGAGAAGTAAGAGGTTTAGATTCAGCGCCTTTGAAGTGATTTTGGGATGTTGCGGCAAATGCAAAGAAGTTCGCTGGACGGACGGTTGGCGGGGCGAACTGAGGGGGAGTTGCGGATTGGGGGGACGATTTGCGGTGCTGGCGGAGGGCGCGAAAGGCGCGGTTGCGCTCGGTGGAGGATTTCGAGATACGCCGGAGGAAGAAGGCGAGGAGGCGGGATTCGTTGACTGAGATGTCGAGGCCGGCGGCAAAGGTGGAGCATGGATCGGGGTCATTGTCGGGGGGACATAGGCGGGCTTGGATGCGGTTGAGGAAGGCGGTTTCGATTGCGCGCCAGCGGTCGAGTTGCCAATCGCGGAAGCGTATTGGTGGAGGAATGCGGCTTCCACGGCGGAACGGGGCGCGAACTGAGTCGAGCAGGCGTCTAGGAGTTGCTGAAATGCGGGACCGTGGTGGGGGCGGGGCAAGGACTTGGCGCGGCGGCCGTGCTTGAGGGCGTTCATGGACGAGATTGCCTTGCCCTCGGGGGTCTTGGGTCCGCGGGATTTGGCGCCGTTGATGCGGGCCTGCTCGGATCTGGATCGACGTGACATGACTGAGGGGGACTCCTTGCCCCAGCATCAATGTGCACATGACGAGGCGACTTGGACTGTGAGGCTGGCGGGGCGGGTGTTTGGAATGTGGGAGTTAGGTGACGAAGATTTATTTGTTAATCGCGTGAACGGTGAGCTTTGAGGGAAGAGGATCAGGATAGGGGCGCAGTCGACGGCCCCTATGAGAAGGGCCCGCCATGAGGCGGGCCCGCAATGGGTGCCATTTAGGCTATGGCGAACCTTGCGACGCGAGAAACTCGCGCTTACTAAGACGAGCGAGAATCCCGGCTTCGATACACTGCATTTACACTAACGCCAAACTCGACTAGAATCAAGGGCGTTCTTGGGAAATCAGCGGAGGCTTTACATGACATACGTCCTTGGACTGGATCTCGGCGCGAGGTCATTGGGGTGGGCTGCGATAGCCCGGGAAGGGGAGAATGAGCAAAAGATTCTGGGTCTTGGGGTACGGATTTTCGAGGCCGGCGTAGAGGGTTCTCTGGAGACTGGCCGGGAGGAGAGCCGTTCGGCGCAACGGCGGATCGCGAGGCTGGCCCGGCGGCAGACGCGCCGCCGGAGGCAGCGGGCACGGCAGTTCTACCATGCCCTGTCCAACGCCGGGTTACTTCCGCCGGTGAGCCATGCCCCAGGCAAACCCGAAGCGATCGAGATCCAAAGAGTCCTGAACGCACTTGATTCGGAGCTGCGTCAAAGACACGGAGCCCATAGCGCGATCCATCAACTTCCCTACCTGCTTCGCGCGCGAGCCTTGGATGAAAAGCTCGAAGAATTCGAACTCGGCCGGGCGCTCTACCATCTTGGGCAACGGCGCGGGTTCAAGAGCAGCCGAAAGGCCAAAGCCAAGGACGCTGACGAGGAAAAGGGCAAAGTATATGGCGGCATCCACGACCTGGAGGCCAGGATGCAGGGGAAACGGACTCTGGGTGAATACCTGGCGGGCCTCGATCCGGCGGAGGAGCGCATTAGGGGGCCCTACCGCTACACGCATCGAAGCATGTATGAGGCGGAGTTTGAGGCGATCTGGGCCGCGCAAGAACCGTATCACGCTGCTCTCACCGAGCAATTAAAGGACGTACTCAAGCAAGTGCTCTTCTTCCAGCGCCCACTTCAGGATTCAAGCGAGTTGATTGGACGTTGCGAGTGGGACCCTGAGAAGAAGCGCACACAGCTATGGCGGCCGGAGTTCCAGCGCTTCCGAATCCTGCAAACAGCGAACCATCTTCGGTTGAGGGATCCGGAAGGGATCCTCTGGAAGTTGAGTGAGGACCAGCGGCAGAGGCTGATTCAAGCGCTGGAAGGAGCAAAAGAGATTGGTCTGGCGAAGGCGAAGAAACTGCTGAAAGTCGCGGCCAACTGGAAGTTCACGATCGAGGACGGCGGCGAAACGAAGTTCAAAGGCGATGGTGTGGCGGCACAGATGAGCGCGCAACTGGGCGAGCAGTGGGACGGAGCCGATGCGGCGCGGCGGACGGAGATTCTGGAGGGAATCGCCAAGGCTGAAACCGACGAGGATGTCGCCGCGTTCCTTACCCGTGAATGCGGCATGGAGCCGGAGAAGGCGCGGATGGCCGCCGAGAAGATCTCGCTGCCATCGGGGTACGCCTCATTGTCGCTGGAAGCGCTGAAGAAGGCCTTGCCATTCATGGAGAAGGGGCTTTCAGTCCAGGAGGCGCGGGTGGAGGCGGGTTTCGATCTCACGCGCGAGTCTGAGCCCTTGGCTTACCTCCCACCTATTCAGGCAACCGATATCGAACTTCGAAACCCGGCAGTGGCGCGTGCGTTGACTGAGACGCGAAAAGTTGTCAACGCGATCGTCCGGGAATGGGGCAAGCCGGAAGAGATCCACATCGAGATGGCCCGCGAACTCAAGTCGAGCCCGGTGCAGCGGCAGAAGGCCATGAAGATCAATCGGGACCGTGAGAAGGAGCGGGAGGCTGCCCGGGCGCGGATCGAGAAAGAGGCTGGCCTCGGCAGAATCGGTCGAAAGGAGATCGAACTCGCTCTACTTTACGAAGAGTGCGGCGGCATCTGCCCTTACACTGGGAAGCCGCTCGGCGGGCTGGCGTCGATCCTGAACGGGACGGCGGCCGTCCAGGTGGAACACATCATTCCACGCAGCATCAGTCTGGACGACTCGTTCTCAAATCTGACATTGGCGACGGTGGAAGCCAATGGCAAGAAGGGCAACCGAACTCCAAGAGAGGCCTTCGGCGGGGACGCAGCCCAATTCGATGAGATCATTCAGCGGGTAAGGAGCTTCAAAGGGGACTACTATGCAGCCCGCAAGCTGGAGAGATTCCAGATGGAGGAGACCGGCAAGGAAGCGCTGCTGGCGGAGTTCAGCGCGCGGCACCTGAACGACACACGCTATTCGTCGCGCTTGGCGGCGGAGTATCTCGGTCTGCTGTACGGCGGCGAAATCGCCGGCGGAAAGCGAAAGGTCCTGAAGGCGACTGGACAGGTGACGGCGGACCTTCGCGGGCTATGGCGGCTGAATGAGATCCTGAGCGGCGATTCGCGAAAATCGCGGGAGGACCACCGGCATCACGCCATCGACGCAGCGGTGCTGGCCGTTGTTGGGCAGAAGTGGATTCAGCGGCTGAGCGAGGCAGCGGAAAACGCGTGGAAAGAGAAGAAACGGCGGTACGCCAGCGTCGAGCCGCCGTGGGTGGGGTTCAATGAAGATTTGCAGGAAGCGATCGGGGCGACGCACATCAGCTACCGCCCGGACCACCGGATCACGGGCGGGTTGCACAAGGATTCGAACTACAGTTTCGTGGGCAAGAACGCGCAGGGTGGCGACATCGTGCGAATCCGGAAGCCAGTTCACAGCTTGGGCAAAGACGACATCGAGAAGATCGTCGACCTGGGGGTGCGGAGAATCGTAGCCGAGAAGGTGGCGGCAGTGGGCGACTTCAAGAAACTGGAGTCGGACCCGCCGTTGCTGCCGAACAAGAACGGGGCGCCAATGCCAGTGCGGAAGGTGCGGATCAAGTTGAACCGGGCGGTGCGAAAGATCGGGAAAGGCCACAAGGTTCGGTATGCAGAGGGAAGCGAGACACACCACGTGGAGGTGTGTGAGGTGACGGAGAAAGGCAAGCGGGTATGGCGGGGGGATGTTGTTTCGATGAGTGAGGCGATGGAACGGCTGGTGGCGGGCCGGGCTGTCGTTGACCGGAGCGAGGCGAATGAGCGGGGGTTCCTGTTCAGCTTGTGCAAGGGGGACACGGTTGAGTTGAATGATCCGAAAGGGGAGCTATCCGGCATCTGGGTGGTGAAAAAAATCAAGGGAAACCAGCAGGTGGTCATCAGCCCGGAGCATGATGCGCGTCTGGAGAATGGCGCAGAGGGTGAGCGGAGGGCCGCACGCGCACCAACCGTAGGTGGACTGAAGGCGCTGAGAACCCGCAAAGTGGTGGTCGATCCACTCGGCCAAATCTGGGAGGCGCATGACTAACCGCGTTATCGACATCGCGGACCGGCCAGCGCGATTGTCGGCGCGAGGCGGGTTGTTGCGTGTCGAGCGCGAGGGAGAAGAAGAGAAGACCATTCCATTCGATCACATCGCGGCCCTGATTTGCAGTCACCGCCAGACCACGTTCACGCAGGCGGCGGTCGCCGAACTCGCTTCGGCGGGCGGGATCTTCGTGGTGTGCGACGCGAAGCACCTGCCGGTGGGGATGATGCTGCCGCTGATTGGGCATGGCGAACAGACGACTATGTTCCAACGCCAGGCCGAGGCCGGGGCTGCGCTGAAGAAGCGGCTGTGGCGGGAGACGGTGGCCGGCAAGATCCTGGCCCAGGCGGTCACGCTGATGACCCACGCGGGGCAGGGCTACGGATTGGACCATATGGCGCGGCGGGTGAAGGTGGGCAACGCCACGCAGATGGAGGCCTTGGCGAGCCGGGTTTACTGGCCGCTGTTGTTCGACGACAAGAGCTACCGGCGAGGCGAGGACGAAGATTCGCGCAACGCGCTGCTGAACTATGGTTACGCGGTTGTGCGGGCCGTTGTGGCGCGGGCGCTGTGCGGAGCGGGGCTGCACCCCGGCCTGGCGATTCACCATCACAACCGCTACGATCCGTACCCGCTGGCCAACGACGTGATGGAACCGTTCAGGCCTCTGGTGGATGGCTGGACGGCGCGATGGTGCGGGCGCAAGCCGGGGCCGTGGCCGTTGGATAAGGAGTCCAAGGCGGGGCTGCTCCAGTTTCTGATGGGGCGGTTCACGGACGGGGAAGAGGAGCGCAGCCTCTTCGATTGGGTTGAGCGCACGACGGAAAGGCTGGCTCGGTGTATCGAGGGCAAGCGAGGTGAAATCGACTACCCGCAAATCCAGACAACAGACGGCGGAAACGGCGCAGGACCCGAAGAAGCTGCCGAGCGAGTACCGGGCGATGTGGCTGATGGCGCTGTTTGACCTGCCCATGGAAACGAAGGAGCAGCGGCGGGATTACTCCCAGTTTCGCAAGCTGCTGCTAAAGCAGGGCTTCGTCCAGTTGCAGTTGAGCGTCTACGCGAGGTTCAGCGGCAGCGAGGAGAGCGCAGAGGCGGTACGGGTGAGGTTGCGGGGTGCGATCCCCCCTCACGGGCAGGTACGGTTGCTCGCAGTGACGGATCACCAGTACGGGAGGATGGAGATGTGGTTTGGAAAAAAGCGGAAGAAGGTGGAGGATCCACCGGTCCAGTATGAGCTTTTTTGAAATGAAGTCGCCCTGCAAGCCGTTTTTGAAGAACGGCTTGCAGGGCGACTAGTGTATCGAAGCCGGGACTCCCGACAGGCCATAGC
>CAZSBK010000005.1:0-69210 GCA_964604945.1 uncultured Candidatus Solibacter sp. | reverse complement strand
AGTGTATCGAAGCCGGGACTCCCGACAGGCCATAGCTTCAAACTGGGAATGAAGTATAGACTCTTCAGTGTATCGAAGCCGGGACTCCCGACAGGCCATAGCGGTCCGTGCGCCATTCACAAATCCGTCACCAGTGTATCGAAGCCGGGACTCCCGACAGGCCATAGCGAAAAAGGCTCGCAGACGGGCGGGACCAGGAGTGTATCGAAGCCGGGACTCCCGACAGGCCATAGCGCGCGGTGGTGGTCATGAGGATGCCAACCAGTGTATCGAAGCCGGGACTCCCGACAGGCCATAGCCCGTCCGGCTGGCGCTCTGCGAGACGATCGAGTGTATCGAAGCCGGGACTCCCGACAGGCCATAGCTGGCGCAGGGCCAAGCGCATGGAGTTCGAAGTGTATCGAAGCCGGGACTCCCGACAGGCCATAGGCAAGAGGGTTTCCGTTGAGGGGACAGTCCGCAATGTCCACGACAGCAGTTGGGCGTGCCAGAGGATGAACGGGTTGGGGACATTGGGGGCAGTCCCCGATCGAGATGGCGCGGGCGGCGGGGTCGGAATCGTTGTGGATGAGGGGATTCGAGGACGACGGAAGGACGGGAAACCCGCCGCCGCAAGCGGCGCGGCTGGCAGCGCGGTTGGTGGCTGAGTGGTTGAGCGCGAGGGGTTCGAGGATGGGGCAAGCCGGTGGGGCAAACGGTGTAGTGGGACCCAGTGAGAGGTTACAGCGTTGCCGGCGGTAGATGAGGAGGTCCGGCGGGTCGTTGGTATCGGGCCATCGGTGGACCTTGTCCGTCGATGACGTATTTCAAGATTCTGTCGAAGTCGCGCACGCGGAGGATGCTGGACGACCTCGTCCAACGTCTCATGTGGGGTTCGCCGAGTTCGAGGGAGAGGCGGCGCGATGCATCGGACTTGATTGCGGATGCGAGTGAGGCGGAACGCGCATCGGGACCATCGAGCAAGATGTGGACGTGATTGGTTCGGACGTGGGCGGCAATGAGATCCCAGCTTGAGCGTTCGCAGACGCGCCTGATCGCGGCAAGGACGATTGGCCGGCGTTGCTCGTTGAGCAGATAGATGTCAGCGGAGAGCTGACGCTGTTCCCACCGGGCCAGAGCCGGAGGGTCGTGTAAATGGGTTCCGTAAGTGGTGAAGGTGATCAGCCAGTACACACGAACTTAGTGCGCGCCAGGGGGAGATGTCTCAACTGGGGTATCGAATTGGGGCATAGCCGCCGCCGCAAGCGGCGCGGCTGGCGTCTGAGTGGTTGCACGAGAGGGGTTCGAGGATGACGGAAGGACGGGAAACCCGCCGCCGCAAGCGGCGCGGCTGGCGTCTGAGTGGTTTCTTGCGTGGGGCTCGAAAAGCCTGTGGGAACGCAACCGCTCACGCGCTCGCGATTGGTGGGGCGTTTAAGGCGTTGGCTGTTGGCCTGTGGGTTGGCCGGTGGAGGGGCGGATGGGTTTGTTTAGCGGCGCGCCGGGGAAGGCCTGGACCGGCTGTTTCAGGTTAGCCGGCAGCACGGTCACGCGCGTAGAAATATCGAACAACGTCCAGATCAGGAAGACGGCGAGGAAAAACAGGCCGAGGACAAAAATGACGGCGTTGAACTTGTCGTGGCGCAAATGCATGAAGAACAGCGCGACGAGCGAGCCCTTGATGGACGCGATCAGGAGGGCAACCACCGTATTCATACTGCCGAAGTCGACGCGCGAAACCGCGACGGTGATGATGGTGAGCACCAGCAGGGCGGCCAGGATGGCGGAGTAGGTCTTCGGACCCGTGATTTCGTGTTCGTGGGTGGCGGCGTGGTTGGACATTACCTTAAAGACTCCTTACGAAAATACGGGGAAGTACCAGTTCCGTTGGAAATCGCGAACGGGAACCAGTTCGCTGAAAGAGGCGGGCTGAAGCCCTTCGCAGACTGAAGTCTGCCCCACAAGCGCACCCGCTCTGTCGAAAACAGCCCCGAGACCCGCTCTCTGCGTTCGCGGTTCCAGGCTGCCGACTGACTTTGATGCGTTTTTTTGGGGCCGGAGGCCCATGGGCACTCTGTCGAAAAACAGCCCCGAAACCGCTCCTTCCAGTTGCGGCTCGTCTCGTAAGGCCCGGGACCCGCTCTCTGCGTTCGCGGACTTCGAGTAAAGAGGGCCTCGCAGCGAGGCGGGCTGAAGCCCTTCGCAGACTGAAGTCTGCCCCACAAGTGGACCCACTCTCTCCGTTCGCCGACAGGAACCCGCTCTCTGCGTTCGCGGTTCCGCGAGTGGGTGATTTTCAGCAATATTCGTGGGCCAGCGGCACATGGGCACTCCTTACGAAATCAGGTACATGAGGGGGAACAGGTAGATCCAGATGAGATCGACCAGGTGCCAGTAAAGGCCGACGATATCGACCGGGCCATAGTATTGGGCGGAGAACTCGTTGCGCATGGCGCGGAACATCACCCACAGGATGGCCGCGACGCCCAGCAAGACGTGGATGCCGTGGAGGCCGGTCATCATGAAATAGAAGCTGAAGAACATGAACTGGCCCGGCACGGTGTCACCTTGATGCGAGTAATACTTGCCCGGCAGCAGCCCTTCATGGAACTTGTGGGAGTACTCGACATACTTGATGCCCATGAAGACCATGGCCAGCACGACGGTGAGCAGCAGGAAGGCGATGAGCTTCTTCTTCTGGCCGGTCTGGGCGGACCAGACGCCCATGACCATAGTGAACGAGGACATCAGCAGCACGATCGTGTTGACGGCGCCAAGGCGCCAATCCAGGTGATGGTGGGCGGCGACGAAGGCCTCGGGGTGCTTGGCGTGCATGATGCCATAGCCGACAAACAGTCCGCCAAACAGGAGGACTTCAGTGACGAGGAACAGCCACATACCGATCTTGGCGGCCTCGAACTGCTGCTTCATCGTGGTGAAGTGATGCTGCAGGCCGGGCGCGTGCTCTTCGTGGCTGGTGTGAACAGTACTGGACAAGTCACTCATAGCGGTACCTGATGGCGCACCCTAGTGGGCGGCATTCTCCTCTTCGGCGACGGGCACGGGGTGCTCGCGGTAGTCGTAGGGCCCGTAAATGCAGATGGGGGTGTGCTCGAAGTTGTGGGTGATCGGCGGCGAGCCGGCCTCCCATTCGAATGTGCGGCCGCCCCAGGGGTTTGCCGGCGCGTCCTTGGGTTTTCGCAGACTGGCCAGCAGCGTGGCCAGGGCCAGAAAGAGCCCTGCGGCGAGAATCCAACTGCCGATGGTGGAGGCGACGTGCATGGTCTGGAACTGATCCAGGTAGTTGTAGTAGCGGCGCGGCATGCCGCGGCTGCCCATGACGAATTGCGGAAGGAACGTCGCATTGAAGCCGATGAAGACCAGCACACAGCCGATGGAAGCAGCCGTTTCGTTGTACATGCGGCCAAACATCTTCGGCCACCAGTAATGCACACCCGCCAGCAGGGCGATCATGTTGGAGCCGGCCATGACGTAGTGGAAGTGCGACACGACGAAGTAGGTGTCGTGCAGATGAACGTCGGTGGAAAGCGAGGCCAGGAAAAGTCCGGTGAGGCCGCCGATGGTGAACAGCAGCAGGAAGTTGATGGCGTAGAGCATCGGCGTCTTCAGTTCGATGGAGCCGCGCCACATCGTCGCAATCCAGTTGAAGACCTTGATGGCCGAGGGAATGGCGATGAAGAAGGTGATGAAACTGAACACCGCTCCGGCAAACAGGCTCATTCCGGCAACAAACATGTGATGAGCCCAGACGAAGAATCCCAGCAGGGCGATGGTGACCGAAGAGAAGGCGATGGCCTTGTAGCCGAAGATCGACTTTTTCGAAAATGTGGGAATGATCTCCGAAATCACCGCCATTGCCGGCAGAATCATGATGTAGACGGCCGGGTGCGAATAGAACCAGAAGAAGTGCTGGAACAGAACCGGATCGCCTCCGAGTTGGGGATCGAAGATGCCGATGTTAAAGACGCGCTCCATCACCAGCAACAGCAAAGTGATGCCGAGGACAGGGGTAGCCAGAATCTGGATGACGGCGGTCGAGTACATGCCCCAGGCGAACAGCGGCAACTGGAACCAGCCCATGCCGGGCGCGCGCAGCTTGTGGATGGTGGCAATGAAGTTGACGCCGGTGAAGATGGACGAGAACCCGAGGACGAACGCGGCCAGCACCATCATCGAGACGCCGCCGCCGGTGGTTGTCGAGTAGGGCGTGTAGAAGGTCCAGCCGGTGTCAACGCCGCCGAGAATCAGGGTAGAGACGGCCATCGCGGCGCCGGTCCAATAGACCCAGAGCGAGGCGAGATTCAGGCGCGGGAAAGCGACGTCCTTGGCTCCCAGCAGCAGCGGCAGGATGAAGTTGCCGAGCGCGGCGGGGATGGCGGGGATGATCACCAGGAAGGTCATGATGGCGCCATGCAGGGTGAAGGCGCGGTTGTACATCTCGGCCGACATGATGGTATGCCGAGGGGTGAGCAGTTCCAGGCGAATGGAGAGGGCGAGCAGGCCGCCGATAATCATGAAGCCAACGACCGACCACATGTACATCAGGCCGATGCGCTTATGGTCGACGGTGGTGAGCCAGTTCCACAGCCCCTTGTTCTCCGACAGGTAGTCGGGGTGGCTATGAACGGCTGGATGTGCGGTGACGTCTGCCATGTTCAAATCTCCTCAATTACTGCAGCGACTTGATGTACTCGATCACGCCGGCGAGTTCACGTTCGCGCAGCAGACCCTGGAACGTGGGCATGATCGGCTCATAGCCCTGAACCACGACGGCTTGCGGGCTAAGGACCGACTCGCGGATATAGTTGGCGTCGATCAGATGGGTCTTGCCCGTCGAGTCCTTCACTTCCTGGCCGAAGATCGCCTTGAGGCTGGGGCCCTGGCCGCGGGTGCCGTCGATTGAATGGCACGTGGCGCAGCCCTTGTTCTCGTACACCAGCTTGCCGAGTTCCTTCAGCGGCATCTTGCGGACCTGCTCGTCGCCTTCCTTGAGGAACGTGTCATATTGCCCGGGCGTATCGGCGAAGACGCGGGCCAACATGTCGGAGTGGCCCTTGCCGCAGTATTCTGCACAGAAGACCTGGTGGACGCCGGGCTCAGTGGCGGTGAACCACAGCTCGGTGTAGCGGCCCGGGATGGCGTCGCGTTTGATACGAAAGGCCGGCACGAAGAAGGAGTGGATGACGTCCTCTGAGTGGAGCACGAGCTTGACGGGCTTGTTGAGCGGCACGTGCAGGTCGTTGAGGCTGCGGGTACCGTCGGGGTATTCAAACTCCCAGACCCACTTCTTTCCGGTGACGACGATCTCCAGCGCGTCGTTCGGCACCACCCAGGCTCGAACATAGCCGCGGAAGCCATAGAAGAAGATGGCCATGACGACGATGAGCGGGATGACGCTCCAGACGACCTCGAGTCGCGTGTTGTGGGTGATGTGGGGCGTGATGTCATTTGTGGAACGGCGCTTCCATTTGCGGACGGCATACCAGATGAGTCCGCCATTGAAGAAGAAGAAGAAGACGGTCAGCCAGGCGATGAACATGAAAAGTCCATCGACGTCCCCGGTATTCGCGCTGGCTGCCTTGGGCAGAAGAAAATCACGGAACCAGTTCATTTCACATTCACCATGAGATGGGTGGAAGACGCGCGTTCACGCCTCCAGAGACCGAATAGGATGAAACCGAGCACGAGCAGCGAGGCCGCGCCGCCGAAACGCATGACGTTGCGGGCAAACAGGGTGTAGCTCTTCGCCGCCGGGTCGTAGTGGAAGCAATAGAGCAGGAACTTCTCGGCCGACATGCCGGACTTGCCTTTGGCCGCTTCGGCCAGAGCCAGGCGGATGTCGAAGGGCTTGAAGTTGATGCCGTAGAGGTAGCGGCTGACCTTGCCTTCGGGCGTGATTGCGTAGATCACGGCCGGATGTGCGTATTGGCCTGTCTTTTCATCCAGCTTGTAATTGAAGCCAACCTGTTTAGCGAGCCGGGCCACTGATCCGTTGTAGTCGGTCAGGAAATGCCAGCCGGGGGCCGGGCGGGCGTAGGATTCAAGGTAGGTGGCTTTCTTTGACCGGGCGATGGCGTAGTTTTCGGTGGGATCGATCGAGATGGTGACGATCTCATACTCCTTGCCGGGCGTCCAGTCGATCTTGCGCAGCGCAGCTACCTGCCCGTTGAGGACCAGATTGCAGAGCATCGGGCAGGTGTAATAGACCAGGTTCAGGATCACCGGCCGGCCCGAGGCGAAGTACTCACGCAGAGGATGCTGGTAGCCGTCCTCGGCCGTAAACTGGAGGTCGAGATCGAGCTGTGCGCCGAGGTGTTCGTCCACCTGGACGCCTGAAAGCTCCGGCGGGGTCTGTTCCCCGGTCACCTGCGCGGGCGCGGCAAGGGCCAATAACATCAGCGCCAGGGCCGCGATACTAATGGGCTGGAGCAGTTTTGGCATTTTCCACCTTTTGGACAACAGCTGGGGCTTGGACAGGCGCGGCGGCTCCACCGGCGGGCTCGGGTTTTGCGGCATATGTGGCCGTGTTGTAGAAGACCTTACCCTGAGCGAATTCGGCGGCCACGATTTCCATGGCACGGTCGATCGGGATGCGGACCACGCCCTTCTGCTTGTCGATCAGGGCGTACCTGTATAGATGCGCGTCCTCGCGCTCACGAATCGCAATCAATTCCTTGCTTGTGACTCCGGTGTAGACTTCCTGCTCGACGCTCTCGAAATAGACCTGATACAACCAGTAGGTCCCGATCACGAAGACCGCTAGCAGCGTCACGGTCAAGCCAGAAACCAGCGCGACCATTCCGGGGCGCGCGTCGCGGCGGTCAAATCCCTGTTCCTCGCTGGGCGTTTGCGGCTGATTGATTTCTTCCGGCATGTTGAAGGTTCCTTTCCCCGCGATCAGGCGTTATGGAAGCCCAGGCACTGGTCCAGCCTCGGGTCGGCCAGCGGCGTCAGCGGACGTTCCCTCAAACCCGACCAGAACACCAACGCAAACGTCGACGAGACAGCCACCAGGGCGGCCAGGTCGATCCAGTGGAAGACGGCTCCGGTTTTGTGCAGCACGGGCATGATCTGCCAGTACAGGTCGCAGTAATGCATCACCAGCATCCAGCCGGCAAAGAAACCCAGTACCTTCAGGTTTCGCTTGTTCTCCCTCGGCATGAGCGTGAAGAACGGCACGATGAAGTGGCCCACGATCAGCAGCGGCATGAAAGCCGACCACGATCCCGCCATCCGGCGGTGGTACCAGATGCCCTCCTCGGGCAGGTTGCCATACCAGATGAGCATGTACTGCGAAAACGCGACGTAAGCCCAGAACACGGTCAGCGCGAAAAGCCACTTGCCCAGGTCGTGGTAGTGCTCCTCGTTGATCGCCTCCACCAGGTAACCGGCGTTACGCAGGCCCAGGCAAATGGCAATCAGGACAGCCATGAAGCCGACGGCGCCGCCAGCCAGGAAATAGACGCCGAACATGGTCGACCACCAGTGCGGGTCCAGCGACATGATCCAGTCAAACGAGGCCAGCGAGGCCGACAGAAAGAGGATGAGTACGCCCGGAGCGCTCCACTTTTCCGCCGATTTCGTGTATTCGAGCGAACCGGAATCGTCCTGGCGGCGCGACAGGGAATAGAGCTTCACGGCCCAGATGCTCCACAGTGCCAGAACGACGAAGCTACGGATAATGAAGCTGGCCGAGTTCAGGAAGCTGGCCTTTTGGGACAGGATCGGGTCCGATGCGGCCGAGGTGTGGCTCCATTCATAGACCGAATGAATTCCGAAGGCGATCGGGACAAACAGGATCAGCCCGGCCGGGATGGAGCGCATAAGCGTTTCCATCAGCCGGCGGACGGTGACGCTCCAGGCCGAACCGGTCAAATGCTGGATCTGAACATAGAACAACGCGCCCAGCAGGATGGACACGCAAAAGACGAAGGCGACCAGATACGAAAAATGGAACTGCTCGCGGTTCAGGGCGAATCCGGCGCCCAGGGCGAGCCAGCCGGCGAGCGCGGCGAAGGCGATCGAGTTACGGACCCGCGTCCAGAATTCGGGCTTAAGGAAGACGCTCTCGTGCGGCAGTGCGGAGTCGTGATGCGTGTAAGACATGGCTATTTCACCTTTTCCTGCATGCCGGCCGGCACGTCGGCAACCGTGGATAGCGAGGCGCGTTGCAGCGCCCGGACGTAAGCAACGATGGCCCAACGGTCGTCTTCGGTGACCTGGAACCGGTAACCGGGCATGCTTCGGCGGCCCATCGAGGCGACGTGATAGAGCTCGCCGTCCACCATGTTCACGATGCGCGGATCGTGCAGGTTTCCTGGGATCCAGACCGTCTTGGCCGGGATCGGGCCTCGGCCCGAGCCGGTCCGGTCGTGACACGGAGCGCAGTAGATGTCGAAGCGCTGCTGCCCGCGGAGCAGAACCTCTTTGCTCAGCGGCAGCGGATTGCGGGCCACGTAATTTCCGTTTTCTTCAATCCCAGTCGCGCGAGGCACATCGGCCTTGTAGAGCTCCTGGGCGACGGTGCCTTCCACCAGGCGGCGCGAGGCGCGGCCGTCGGCGAAGAACTGGCTTTCGGCCTGCGCCTTGTATTTGTCCTGCTTCTTCATGTCGGACCAGACCCAGACGGGTGGTTCGCGCGTGGTGAAGTTCGAGCAGGCGGCCTGGAGCAGGCCGAGCGTTGCAACGGCCAGCAGTAGCGCCGTGCGGCGGTTCGATCGGAGCAGATTCGGTTCGATGGAGCTTGTCTTCACTTCTCTCTATGCCTCCACCAACTCGGTGCATCGGCTGCCAAGCGAGTCCATCAGCAACTGGACCTCGTCTGCGTTGAATTTAGGATCGCTGGCCTCGACAGCCAGGAGAAAACGGTCGTTGGTGGCGCCGGCCCAGCGCGAAAACTTGAACGCCGGGTGGTAGTAGGTCGGCAGCTTATTCAGCGCAAACATGCCGATCACCGCGCCGAACGCGCCCAGCAGTACACTCAATTCGAACATGATGGGGATGGACGGCTGAACGGCGAAAAGCGGCTTGCCGGCGATGATAAGGGGGTAATCCACCGCGCCGGTCCACCATTGCAGCACCACGGCCAGCGTCAGGCCGGCCAGGGCGCAGGCGATGACGATCCTGCCCAGCGGCGAGCGCGGCTCGCCCATGGCGTCGTCGATGCCATGGATCGGGAATGGCGTGTACGCCTCCAGCTTCGTGTAGCCGGCCGTGCGCGCCGTCCGGATCGCGCGCAACAGCGCCTCAGGCGAGTCGAAGTCGCCCATCACGCCGTAGTGCGGCCCCGTTTCAGCGGGCCTGAGGAAAGCCGGCAGAGGCAGCTTGTCGAGAAGATCGGCCATTTCTAGTGGCCTCCTTTCTGGGAGACGAACTGGTTGTGCAGCACGCCCTTCACTTCGCTGATGGCGATGGCTGGAAGGAAGCGCAGGAACAGCAGGAACAGCGTCAGGAACAGGCCCATCGTCCCGACAAAGGTTCCAATATCGACCCAGGTCGGCTGGAAGTAACCCCACGACGAAGGCAGGAAATCGCGGTGCAGCGACGTGGCGATGATGACAAAGCGCTCGAACCACATGCCGATGTTGATGAAGATTGCCAGGATGAACATCGCCGGAATCGATGTGCGCACCTTCTTGAACCAGAAAAACTGCGGCGAGATCACGTTGCACGTGATCATCGACCAGTACGCCCACGCATACGGCCCGAACGCCCTGTTCAGGAAAGCGAACTTCTCATACTGGTTGGCGCTGTACCAGGCGATGAAGAATTCGGTCCCGTAAGCGAACCCCACAATCATGCCCGTCGCCAGAATCACCTTACACATGTTCTCCAGGTGCTTGATCGTGATCAGATGCTGCAGGTTGTAGACCCAGCGCGCGAGCACCATCAACGTGATCACCATGGCGAATCCAGAGAAAATCGCGCCGGCGACGAAATAGGGCGGGAAGATCGTCGTGTGCCAGCCGGGAATCACCGATGTGGCGAAGTCGAACGAAACGATCGAGTGCACTGACAGCACCAGCGGCGTCGAAAGGCCCGCCAGGATCAGGTACGCCAGCTCGTAGTGCTTCCACTGCCGCGCCGATCCGCGCCAGCCCATGCTCAGGATGCCGAAGATCTGCTGGCGAAGGCCCTTGGCCCGATCGCGCAGCGTCGCTAGGTCGGGGACCAGGCCGACATACCAGAACAGTGCCGACACTGTGGCGTAGGTCGAAACAGCGAAAACGTCCCACATCAAAGGTGAACGGAAGTTTTGCCACATAGTCAACAGTTCGTTCGGCATCGGGAATAGCCAGTACGCGGCGCGCCACGGACGGCCCGTATGAAACAGCGGGTAAATGCCCGCGCAGGCCACGGCAAACAGCGTCATCGCCTCGGCTGCGCGGTTGATCGATGTCCGCCACTTCTGGCGGAACAGGAAGAGAATGGCCGAGATCAGCGTTCCGGCGTGACCGATGCCGATCCACCACACGAAGTTCGTGATGTCCCAGCCCCAGCCTACAGGCGAGTTGTTGCCCCACACGCCGATGCCGTTCATCACCAGGTAGCCAAGGCAGAAGAACAGCAGCCCGGCCAGCGGAATCGCCACGGCCATGGCGTAATACCACTGCCTGGGCGGCTTCGATTCGGTGATGATGCTGATGTTGTCCGTGACGCTCCCATACGACGCGTCGCCCTGAATCAGGGTGGGATTGAGTTCGGCGCGGGGATCGAGGGCGAGATCAGCCATGAGTCAGCTCCGGGTTGGGATTGCGCAGCTTGCCGAGATAGCTGGTGCGCGGTTTGATATTCAGTTCTTCGAGCAGGATGTAGTCGCGTTGCTGCTTCTTCATCTGCGCGACCCGGCTCTGCGGGTCGTTAATGTTGCCGAAGACGATCGCTTCGGCGGGGCAGGCCTGCTGGCAAGCCGACTTCACGTCGCCGTCTTTCATCTCGGCGCGATTGTTGGCCTTGGTCTCGATCCGCTTTTCCTGAATGCGCTGGACGCAGTAGTTGCACTTCTCCATCACGCCGCGCATGCGCACCGTGACGTCAGGGTTGAAGACCATCTTCTGCGCTTCTTCCAGGTCCTTGTTCCAGTTCAGGAAGTTGAAGCGGCGGACCTTGTACGGGCAGTTGTTGGCACAGTAGCGGGTGCCAACGCAGCGGTTGTAAGCCATGTCGTTCAGGCCCTCGGGCGAATGCGTCGTTGCTGCCACCGGACAGACGCTTTCGCATGGCGCGTTTTCACACTGCACGCAGGCCATCGGTTGATTGACCACCTGCGGGTCGTCCAGCTCGCCGGTGAAGTAGCGATCGAGCCGGATCCAGTGCATCTCGCGGCCCTTGCCCACCTGCTCCTTGCCGACAACCGGTATGTTGTTTTCGGCCTGGCAGGCCACAAGGCAGGCGTTGCAGCCCGTGCAGGAGTTCAAATCGATCGCCATGCCCCACTGCTGGCCTTTCCATTCGAACTGCTCGAACATGTTCACAACTTCCGGGACATGGACGGCGTGTTCGAAATGGTCAGGGTGGTGGGCGTACTCCTCCATCGTCGCTTCGAGGACGATGGGGCGAAGCTTGTGCGTGATGGGCTCTTCCAGGGTGTGGTGTTCCTGCGTGGTCACCAGCTTGTAGGTGTTGCCATTCGGCTTCACCGACGCCTGCGCGATGTGGAACCCGCCCGTCGTGCGGATGCCTTCCACTCTGTGCCCGACGCCGCGACCGACCCGCCCGCAAGCCGCCCGGCCGTAACCTAGCGTCAGAGAGATCGAATCGTCGGCATGGCCCGGCATGACCATCACTGCGACATCGCTGCCATACCCGTACGCGCTGACGTTAACGACGCTGCCGTTCTTCACGCTTAATTTGTCGGCCGTCGCCTGCGACATCAGCGCCGCGTTGTCCCAGACCACCTTCGTCATCGGGTCCGGCGCTTCCTGCATCCAGGCGCTGTTGGCAAACCGTCCATCCCAGGTCGAGTGGCCTGGGTGGAACGTCACCTCGATACCGGCCGGCGCGGCCTGCAGCGCGGGAGCGATCGCCGCATAGACCTTGGCGATATCCGCCGTGGCGTTGGCCTGCTCCAGCTTCGTCCCTTCAACAAATCCGTTGTAAAGCGACAGCTTCCAGGTCTTATCCGCCGCCGCGCCCCACTTGGCCGCCCAAAATGACTTCACGACATCGTAGGCATTGGCATTCTCCAGACCCGCCACCATCGCCGCCACTTCCAGCGCCGGCTTGCCGTAGTACAGCGGCGCCACCATCGGCTGCTGGATGGAAATTGTGCCGTCCAGCGCCCGCGCATCGCCCCAGGCTTCGAACACATGCGCCTCTGGAAGTTGCCATTGCGCCGCGGCCCAGGTCTCGTTCTCTTCGGCTGCGAGGACGACAGTCGAACCCGCCTTCTTCATGGCGTCCTTGAACTTCAGGTCCGCCGGAAGCGTGTAGGCCGGATTACCGCCCAGCACCACCAGCGTCTTCACCTGGCCGGCGTTCAGCTCGGAAGTCAACTGCTTCACGGCCGCCACCGAATCGTTCACTTCCACGACCGGCGCCGTATAGTTGACCGTCGTGCCCACGTTGCCCAGCACCTGGTTGATCAGGGCCGCCAGCGCGTGGACTTCCTTCGGCTGCCTCGGTCCGGCAACGACGATCGACTTGCCCCTATGATTCGCCAGATCCTTCGCCACTGCCGCCACGAATTTGGCCTGCGACCCCGAACCCGATTGCCCAAGAATCTTCAACTCGCCGCCCGCGATGTTCAATTCCCTGGCCACAGCCAGGGCCAGCGCAGCCACGTCCGACGCCCGCACCCGTAGCCGGTGATCGGCCATCGCGCCCGTCATGCTGTAGTTGGACTCGGCTGCATACAGCCGATTGATCTCCGACTTGGAGTCGGTCACCCGGCGCTTCGCCGAGAACTGCTTCACCGGCAGAATCGTCGGCGAGTCCAGCCCCAGGAAATCAGCGTCCAGCGCCAGCACCACATCGGCCTTGCTGTAGTCGTAGTGCGCTTCCAGCGGCTGCCCGAAGGCGATCTGCACGCCCAGACGGGCGTTGTCGAAGTTCACCGAATCGAATTCGACCCATTGCGCTTTCGGGAACTTCTTCGCGATCTCCCCGCGCACGCTCTTCAACGACGGCGACGACGACCGCTCGGCCAGAATCCTCAGCCCTGCCCCATCGCCCTGCTTTTCGGCCGAGAACTCGTCTTTCGCCCATGCCGTGAACTCATCCCAAGACGACCTCGCCCCGGCCCGCTTCACGCCCTTGGCACGATCCGGATCATAGAGTGCCAGCACCAGCGCCTGCATATGAGCCGAGGTCGCACCGAGCGAAGCCGGGTGCTTCTCGTTCCCCTCGACCTTGGTCGGACGTCCCTCATGCGTCTCGATCATCAGGCCCGTTGCCGCGCCCCCGACAGTCGCCACGGTCGCATAGTGCAACGGCTTGCCGTGAACGAAGCCCTCTATCCCCTTTGCGTGTGGCAGGATGTGTTCCACCGGGCGGCGGCAGGCGGCCAATCCCGCTAGGCCGAAGCTGGCGGCCATGAGTTTCAACAGGCTGCGGCGTGATGCGCCAGTCACTTCGATCCCTTCCGGAAACTCACGCTCCACCCACTGCTTGAACTCCGGCGTGCCGGTCAGTTGATCCAGGCTGCGCCAGTACTTCCTGCCAGTGGTTGTCGTTGGATTGATTTGAACGAGTTGGCTCATCGACTTTGGTTCCTTCGCCCGGCCCTAGCGGTGGCACCCCGAGCAGTTCGTCGGAGGTTTGATACCCTTCGCCTGGACGATCTTCATTCCAAGTTCGACCGGGTCGCCCTCAGGCGCCCAGTCCAGTTTGGTGACGAATTCGGCTGGACGGATATTGCCCGCCGGATTCCGGTGGCAATCCAGGCACCAGGCCATCGATAGCGGCTGCACCTGCTTCACTTCCACCATCTGGTCCACCCGCCCGTGGCACGAAACGCAGCTCACGCCCGAGATCACGTGCGCCTGATGGTTGAAATAAACGTAGTCCGGCAGCCGGTGGACCTTCACCCACGGAATCGGCTGGCCCGTCGAATAGCTCTCCCGCACCACTTGGAGCTTTGGACTCTTCTCCCTCACCCGGTGGTGGCAGTTCATGCACGTCTCGGCCGGCGGCACTGCGGCGAAGCTCGATTTTTCCACCGTTGTGTGGCAGTAGTAACAGTCCATCCCGAGGTTGCCCGCATGGACTTTGTGGCTGTATGGGACCGGCTGATGCGGCGTGTAGCCCGTGTCAACCTGCTTCGGATGAAGCAGATAGGCCGCCACTCCGCCCGCTCCGGCCAGCACCAGTACCACCCCGGCCACTGCCAGCCGCAACGTCGTGTCAAACTTCTTTGAGAAGATGGCGCTCATTGGCGAATGTACTTTCTCTTCTGGAAACCTTGCCGCCCCTCTGTGGGCCAATCCGGTTCATGATAGGTTGTGCATGTCCGGACGGATCTCCCCTGTGGCGGGGAGGATTAGAACTTTTCTACCATAGCCGTAAGAATTCCGCAATAGGGGAACTTATTCTTGTCAGACCGTAATGATGCTGCCCGCCCCCCAGAGGTCGCAACCTCTTTGCCGGCAGAGCCGCTCACCGGCGTTGGGCGGCGGTTCAGCAACCTCCGAGTTCGCCCGAAGCTGATGGTCCTTCACAACTTCTTCTTCCTGATTCTGACCTTCGCCGTATACTTTTCCCTGGTTCCTTTGGTCGAAGAGCGCCTGGCCGCCGCCCGCACTCGCGAAGTGACGCTCATTTGGACTTCCTTCTCCGCCCTCACCGCCGATTCCGGCGAAGGCGAACTCCACATCTACGACTTGCGGACTGCCACAGGACCGGAATTCGGTCTGCCTGACGCCGCCCAAATGTGGATGCGAAAATACCCAGGTAGAATCTGGCAGCGAGACTCCCGCTCCGACACCATCTACAAACTGGTCGAAGGCTCCGATACTCGCTTTTACCGCCTCACCCTACCGATCGAGTTCTACGACGCTATCCTGTTCCGCATCAAACTGGCCATGTTCGCCGTCCTCGGAGCATGTTACGTCCTCGCCGTCCTGCTGCTGGAGTTGGTCATCATGCCCAAGCATGTCTACCAGCCGATCCAACTCTTTCTCGCGGCCGATGCCGCCACGCGCCGCGGCGACCGCAGCGCCGAAATCGTCCCCGAACCGCTGATTCCCGGCGACGAGGTAGGCCAGATCATGCGCTCCCGCAACGACACGGTCGAAGCCCTCCGCATGCAGGAGGACGTCCTCGAAGAGGCCCTCCGCCGTCTGGAATCCATCGCCCACGACCTCCGCAGGAAGAACGAACAGCTCGAAGCCGCCAAACGAAATCTCGAAGCTCAGGATCGCCTAGCCTCGCTCGGCCTTCTCTCCGCCGGGGTCGCTCACGAGATGAATACCCCGCTCGCCGTCCTTCACGGCTCAATTGAGAAGTTGATGGAAACAGTGAAAGATCAGGGCGCACAGGCAAGACTTGAAAGGATGATCCGTGTCACAGAACGTCTACGCACGATCAGCGCCGGCCTGCTGGATTTCGCCCGCGTGAGGCGGCACGAAACCGAATCGATCCATGTCCGGCCCCTGATCGACGAAGCTTGGCACCTTGTGGCCATCGACGAAAAGGCCGGTGAAGTGAACTTCCTGAACCAAACTGATCCCCTGGCCCAAGTCGTCGGCAATTCGGACCGCCTCGTCCAGGTCTTCGTCAACCTATTAAGGAATGCTCTCAACGCCGTCCCGCCTGGCGGGCGCGTCCGTGTGACCTCAGCCCAGTCACGGATCGGTGACCGCCAAGCCTGGAGTATCCGTGTCGATGACAACGGTCCCGGCATCCCGCCCGAGGTTCTGCCCGAGATCTTCGAAGCATTTGTGACAACCCGCCTCGACGACCGCGGAACCGGCCTCGGGTTGACCGTCGCCGAGGGCATCGTTCACCAATACGGCGGGACCATCACCGCCACCAATTGCGCCGCCGGCGGCGCCCGCCTGGAAGTCACCCTCCCCGCGGCCGATCAGGAGCAAGCATGAACATGAAAACCGACCCGCATAGCGAATCCCAGGGCTCAATGATCGACGTCGCCATCCTCGACGACGACACCGATTTCCGCCAGTACCTCGAAGACCTTCTGATCGACGAGGGCCGTTACAGCGTCCAATCCTATTCAATGCCGGAACAACTCTATGCCGCCGCCGAACAGCGTCCGCCCGGCATCGTCTTGCTCGACATGAAGATGGGCAAGGTCCGCGGCGACAAGGTCCTGGAGCAGTTGCTCGCCCGCTGGCCCTCGCTCTGCGTCATCGTCGTCACCGGCTACCCGTCGCTCGAGGACATGCGCGCGACCTTCAAAATGAAGGTTTTTGACTACATCGCCAAACCCTTCTCCATCGCCCAACTCCGACAGGTCCTCTCGAACGCCATCGAAACCTACTCGCTCGGCAAATCGCCGCAGGATCAGCTTCGCGAACGGCTCGGCCACCGCATCAGGATGCTACGCGCCGAACGCGACTGGTCATTGAAGGATCTGGCCGAAGCGGCGAAACTGTCCGTTTCGCAATTGTCGTCAATCGAACGCGGAGCGAACCTGCCGTCGATGGAAAGCCTGCTGGCCATCGCTCGCGCCTTCGACGCCAAACCGAGCGAACTGCTGGCGGCGATCGACTTTTGAACAAAGGCCCGGAGCCGCATCATCACCTGATCAACCGCGAACGCAGAGAGCGGGTCTTTCCTAATCCAGGAAACCCGACACCCTAGTACTTCGTCATCATCTCACGCGGAGACGAAAAGGCATCCTTGATGTACTCCTGCGGCGTGCCGATAAAACGGCTCACTGAGTAATAAGAGATCAATGTCGGATCAGCAGATGCGGCGATTCGGCTGGCCACCATTTGAGCTAGTGAAGCCCGCGGGTGCTTCGATATGTTGAAAACAGTGCGTGCGACAACCATCCATGCTGTTGCGTCAAGCTCCATGAGCCTGGGATGTTCCAAAACGCGGAATAACTCTTTGACGGCTAATTCCGTGACGTACTCGTCCTCGAACATTGTAACCAACGCCATAAGCATCCCTGCTCGGCCAGCGATGTCGAAGGCTGAGGCACCGGGTCGCAGACCCTTTGATGTGTATTCCTGTAATTCAGTGGCAAATCGAGCTGCCACATCTGGCGAACCGCCTTCCGACAATTTTCTGACAAGCGCAATGAGATTAGGAGCTTCTTTTTCAAGGTCGCCTCCCGCAGGAATCTCAGGCCGCAGCCCAGAGTATCGCATTTCTATGCGCGAAGTGTCCACTTGCGGGAGTTGATGCTTCTCGGCCAAACGATTAGCCAAGCTAACCGTCACTTTGATCAGTGCATCTTCGTTGGCCGGCGTCCGGACGTCAGAGCACCGCTCCCGGCCCAGGTGCCGGACTACATAGTCGATCCAGGCCTTCACCAGCCTGCTTTCCGCACCCGGTGGTACCGTGCCACTGCCGATCAATCGCTCAAGATTCGCGCCCAGCTTCAATTGAAGTTCGGTCGAACTGAACGTACGGTCCGAGACAGCCGCCGCTTCAAGTACGCCAGCTATTGAAGATACCGTTGACATCATGTCAGTATCGGTGACGTTCTTTAAAACCTGAAGCGACTCAATCAATGCGGCTGCCTGCTGGGGCGTTGAGACATTCTGAACTATGTCATTGAAGTCTTCGACAAACGCCGGCAGAAGTCGTTGGTAGAAATTATTAGAATAGACTGGAATTGCATTTTGTCCACAATTAGCTGCAATTGACGGAGCGTCGTTGAGAAGCCCGATTAATAGCTGGCGCGCTCTTTTCTTATCCAAAACAGCCATCCGAAGAACGGCCCGCAGTCGTATGTCGTGACGTGTGACAGCCATCTGAGACAAAAACTGTGGAAACTCGCTGGCCTTGGTTTCACGGTCCCGTCTTGGCACAGAGATCATCGGGTAGCTGCGTTGCGCTTCAGATGCCCTGTAAAACAGGCGCTCAAGATACTCAAGACCGGTGTCCTTTGGGACTCTCCCTGAATCGATGATCCCGAACAGTAAATCGGCTGCAAGTTCGACTCTCAGGGTGGCAGCTTGATCGAGTGCATTCTTGACATCCGGTGAGAGCTTGGGAGGTGATGCAGATAACAACGGCACCAGGTGTAGCGCCAGAGCGAGCACCGCTGCCTGCCCTATCAGTCGAAGCGTTTGCATGTGTCTATCTCCACCAAGTGCGCCATCTACCCTCGTAGCCTGCGCCGGAATAGCGCCAGGAATGGCAGCCGGGCGACCGCTGGCCGGGGAGGCCTGACCTGTCGCACTTGCGATTTCCATCCAATTCTCATCGCTGCAACCCAATCGACCATATCATACAGCGGTTTGAGCGACTCTACCGCTGGCTTTTGACAGGATATTGACCGTAAAGCCACGTTCCCCACGCGTGTGCATCGCAAGGCCCATCTCACTCCATGCCGTGGCATCAAGGGCACACCCCACCCGTAGTCGGTTCTGGTCAGTGCCTTCTGAAGCACGGCTTAATTGTGGATTCCTCGTGGACCCCGGAATCCCACGGCGATTCCGTCTGGGACGAGTCAGGTTGCATTGGGCCCCGGAGTTCCCGGATTCAAAGGAAGGGTGTTAGCTAGCCCTCATTGCTACCTCGACCCCGAGGTTCAAACTCGATCCTCATCCGAGTCCCCGTCGCCGCCGCCAGCCGCTCCAGAGCTTGCGTCGATGGCCTCGCTTACCCGCTCTCCATCCAGCCGCACGATCACCGAGTGCGCCGCCGACATCAGCTCCGCGAGTTCCTCTTGCGGCACTGCGCGTGCCTTGCGGCGCCAGCGGCCGCCAAGCCCTGGCCAACTGTGATCTAATCGAAAACATTACCGTCATCCGGAAGCAGGCACCAGCGGTCCACGTCGCCCCGCGGTTTTCATGCCGCAACCTTGGAGAGGAGTATCAGAATGCCAGACGAAATCTCCGTCGTTGAATACTGTTTCGCCGCGATCCCTCATCACGCAGGAGAGGGCGCACGGATCCTCTCCGTGCTCAAAGAGGCGGGGACGAACCTGACCGGGTTCCTCGGCTACTGGAAGACCGGCTGGAGCGCCGAGATCGTTCTCATCCTGGACCAGAAAGCGCCCGGTCTCGCCGCTGCCAGCAAGAAAGCCGGCCTGAAACTTGGACCCAAGCTGAAGGGCTTCATGGTCAAGGGCGAAGACCGGCCGGGTGCGATCGCAGAGTTGATGTGCCGGCTGGCCGAGGCGGGCATCAACGTGACCTCACTGCACGCGCTCAGCGCGGGCGGCGGCCGGTTTGGTGCGCTCATCGCCGTCCCGCAATCGGACTTCCGCAAGAGCGCCAACATCCTCGGGGTACGATAGCCCGGCGCGCTCGCCAGGGCGACCGCAAAGAACCGCCGCAAGCATCATTAGGGGCGGTAATGTATACTGAAGCACATTAAAAGGAGACCTGCATCATGCAAGTGCCATTCTACGGACATGTAAAGCAATACCAGAACATCAAGGCCGAGATCGACGCCAACATAAAAGAGGTCCTCGAAAGCGGACAATACGTGATGGGGCCGATGCTCAAGCGCTTCGAGCAAGAGCTGGCGGCCTATCACGGAACAAGATACGCCATCGGTGTCGGCAATGGGACCGACGCGCTGTGGCTGTCGTTCATGGCGCTCGGCATCGGGCCCGGCGACGAGTGCATCACCACGACGAACACGTTCTTCGCTACAGCGGAAGCAATGTGGGTCGCCGGCGCGACGGCCGTCTTCGTGGACTCCGACCCGAAGACCAACTGCATCGACCCGTCACTGATCGAGGCCGCCATCACGCCGAAGACCAAGGCGATTGTGCCGGTTCACCTTTACGGGCAGTGCGCCGACATGAAGGCCATTCGCAAGATTGCCGACAAGCACAAACTCTTCGTGATCGAGGACAACGCGCAGGCGTTCGGCGCCGCTGGCGACGGCTTCAAGATCGGCGAGTTGAGCGACGCCGCATGCACCAGTTTCATCATCCAGAAGAACCTCGGCACCTTTGGCGACGGCGGGGCCGTTGTGAGCAACAACGAACAGGTTGACCGCGCCGTCCGCCGTCTGCGCAACCACGGATCGGAAAAGTGTTCCTGCCACAGCTATGGCTTCAACAGCCGCCTGGACGACATCCATGCCGCCGTGCTCAGCGCCAAGTTGAAGCACATCGACTCCTGGAACGACCAGCGCCGCGTATGGGCCGCCCGCTACACGGCCGGACTGGCCGGCGCCAAGACGCTCACGCTGCCCTACGTCGTGCCCGGATACCGCCATATCTTCCACCTCTATGTCATCGAGACCAGCAAGGCCGCGCAGCGCGACCAGTTGCTGAACTTCCTGAACGAAGCCGGCATCGACGCCAAGTGCCACTACCCGATCGCCATTCATCAGCAGGAAGGCTATCCGTGGGGCAAGGAAGCGCGCATCGCGGGTCCGATTCCGAACTCCGAACGCAATGCCGCTTGCTGCATCTCGCTGCCGATGTTCCCCGAACTGGCCGAGGCTCAGATCGACTTCACAATCGAAAAAGTCCTCGAGTGGGACGCCAAGGCGGAATAGTCCATGGAGAAGAAGTACAGAGTTGTCGTGGCGGGCATGGGCAAACGCGGTATGCACCATGCCGCCGCGTTCCAGGCCAACGGCCGCTTTGAGGTCGTTGGCATCTGCGACATCGATCAGGCGCGCCTGGACGCCGCGGCCGCCAAACTGGGCGTCGCGGTGAAAGGGACCGATGCCGCCCAGGTGGCCCGCGACCTTAAACCGGATGTGTTCTGTTTCTGCACCATGGCCAACGTGCGCACGCCGTTGATCAGGATTGGCATCGAGAGCGGAGCGCGGCTGATCGCCATGGAGAAACCCGTGGCGCTGACAAGCGCTGTGGGATTCGAGGTCAAGCGGTTGGTGGAGTCCAGCGGCGTCAAGGTCGTCGTGAGCCATCAACACCGTTACGGGAGCCACTACCGGGCGGTGAAGGACGTGATCGCGAGCGGGGCCTTGGGCCGCATCCATACCGTCTACGGCACAGCCAGCGGCTGGATGATGCACATGATCTCGCACCTGATCGATTACATGCGCTGGTACAACGGCGAAGCCGCGGCCGAATGGGTAATGGCCCAGGCGGCCGGACGCGGGAAGATGGCCGACGCCCATCCATCGCCGGACTATATCGGCGGCTTCATCCAATTCGCCAACGGCGTACGCGGCATCGTCGAATGCGGCGCCGGCGCGCCGGATGTGCCCGAAGTCGATTACTGGTGGCGCAAGTGCCGCATCGGCGCCCAGGGCACCGACGGCTACGCCGAAGTGCTGACCGGCGGCGGCTGGCGTGCGGTGACCAAGAACGGCGTCCAGTCGGGTGAAGGCTGCATGAACTATGACCTGGACATGCCGCCCTACATCCAGCAGATGGCCGATTGGCTGGACGACGATGCGCGTGTCCACGAGTGCAACTTCGACAGCGCCTACCAGGGGCTGGAGATCATGATGGCGCTCTGCCGTTCAGTTGCGGGCAGGGGGCAGGTCGCCCTGCCGCTGACTGCCGGAGCGGATGAACTCGAGATGCTGCGGACCTCGTTGCCCGAGCAGAAGGTGTTGCTCTCCAACCCGATGAACGCCAAGGAGTACCTCTCCTAAGGCAAAAAGCGGCGCCGGGCGCAAACCGTTGCGATCGGCGCCCGCGAAACACTGGGGCCTGAGCGATGCAATCCCATCGGTCAGGCCCCTCCCGTTCCGAATCCCAGTATTTTAGAGGTATGTCTCCGGCGCCCATCACCTCCATCTGTGTCTACTGCGGTTCCAGTTCGCGCGCCCGCGCCGAGTATTTCGACGCCGCCCGCGCCACAGCCCAGGCGCTCACCTCGCTCGGCCTTGGCCTCGTCTATGGCGGCGCGAAGGTCGGACTGATGGGCGTCGTGGCGGACACGGTGCTGGCCTGCGGCGGGCACGCGGTCGGCATCATCCCGCGAGCGCTTGTCGAAAAGGAAGTAGCCCACCCCGGCCTGACAGAGCAGCACATCGTCGAGTCCATGCACGACCGCAAGGCACTGATGGCGGAACTTGCGGGCGGTTTCCTCGCCTTGCCCGGCGGCTTCGGCACCCTGGACGAGCTTTTCGAGATCCTCACCTGGGGCCAACTCAAGTTTCACAGCAAGCCGATCGGACTGCTCAACGTCAGCGGCTATTTTGACGGGTTGCTCGCGTTCTGCGACCGCGCCGTCGCGGACGGATTCATTCATCCCGCCCACCGCGGAATGATCCACGTCGGCACAGACCCGGCCGCGCTGCTGACCAGGATGCTCGACTACCGGGCGCCCGAAGCCGGCAAGTGGTGGGTGCGCGAGTGATGCGCCCTGGTTACGCTGCGTCACCGGCCGCACGCCCGCCCCAAACCAGCCGGATGGGCTGTGCCGCGTGGAGATCGCGTATCATAGTCTGATTGCTTCCGCGGTTCTACCCAATCGTTGACATGGGCCTGCTTGACAGGCGGGGTTTCGGCGCTCCGCGGTTTGCCGGGCTGTTGATCGAGGAAGGCGCACGCATCCTACAGATCCGCCACAAAGGCGCGTTGACGCGCCTGGTGTATCAAGCGATGGAACAGATCCGGTCGCGGTGCGCTGAAGGCGGCGCGATTTGCATCATCAATGACCGGGCCGACGTGGCGGCGTTGCTCGGCGCGGGCCTTCATCTGGGCCAGGATGATTTGCCCCCGGCGCTGGCGCGCAAGGTGGCTCCGGCGGCGCTGACGGGCCTCTCTACGCACAATGAAGCGCAGGCCGAGCGTGCCGCGCAAGAACCTGTCGATTACCTCGCCATCGGCCCAGTCTTTACGACAGGGACGAAGGAGAATCCCGATCCGGTGGTCGGGTTGGACGGTGTGAAAAGGGCAAGGGCGTTGACGCATCTGCCATTGGTAGCCATTGGAGGGAGCACGGTGGAAAGCGCAGCGGCGGTCCTTGATGCCGGGGCGGATTCGGTGGCCGTGATCGGCGATCTGGCCCCTGAAGCGATGACGGAAGCCACGGTGCGTGAGCGGATCAGAGCATGGATTCAAGCAACCAAGTAAGCACGGGCGGGCTGGTCAAGGGGCTTGGCCTCATGGATGCCACCACGCTGGTGATGGGGTCGATGATCGGGTCGGGCGTATTTATCGTGTCGGCCGATATCGCGCGGCAGACCGGGTCCCCTGCCCTGCTGATGCTGACCTGGGTGGTGACCGCGGTGCTGACCACCATTGCCGCGCTGAGCTATGGCGAACTGGCTGCCGCGATGCCGAAGGCGGGCGGAATGTATGTCTACCTGCGGGAGGCGTTCGGGCCCTTGAGCGGGTTCCTGTACGGCTGGACGCTGTTCACGGTAATCCAGACCGGCACTATCGCGGCAGTGGCGGTGGCGTTCGCGAAGTTCCTGGGCGAGTTCTTCCCGGCTGTCTCGGCGCGAAACTGGATCTTCAAGATCGGCCCGGTGGGCCTGAACACGCAGATGGCGACGGCCATCGCGCTGCTGGTGTTTCTGACCTGGGTGAACACCCGCGGATTGAAGGAAGGGGCGATGGTGCAGAACGTCTTCACCTTCGCCAAGATCAGCGCACTGGCCGCGCTGATCATTTTGGGGATCGCACTGGGCCGCCGGCCGGAAGCGATTTCGGCAAACTTCGGCAACTTCTGGGGCGGGGCGGAATGGAGTTGGGCGGCGGTGAAGATGGTGGGCCTGGCGATGGTGGGATCGCTGTTTTCGTCCGACGCGTGGCACAGCGTCACGTTCACCGCCGGCGAGATCCGGAATCCGAAGCGCGACCTGCCGTTGTCGCTGGCCCTGGGCGTGGGCGTGGTGAGCGTGATCTACCTGCTGTGCAACCTGGTGTATCTGTCGGCGCTGCCTTTGAGCGCGATTCAGAACGCGCCGGAAGACAGGGTGGCGACGGCGGTGATGACGGTGATGTTCGGCGGTTCGGCCACTTGGATGATGGCGCTGGCGGTGCTGGTGTCGACGTTCGGCTGCGTGAACGGGCTGGTGATGACGGGTTCGAGAGTCTACTACGCGATGGCGCGGGACGGACTGTTCTTCAAAGCCTGCGGGCGTGTGGACCCGAAAACACACGTGCCGGTCACGTCATTGTGGGTGCAATGCGCGTGGGGCTGTGCGCTGACGCTGAGCGGAACCTACAGCGACCTGCTCGATTATGTTATCTTCGCTGTTTTGCTTTTCTACGTCCTGACCATTGCCGGACTGTTCGTGCTGCGCCGCACGCGGCCGGAGATGGAAAGGCCTTACAGGGCGATCGGATACCCGGTGCTGCCGGCTCTTTATATCGTTGCGGCGTCGGTGATCGAAGTTCTATTGCTGCTGTACAAGCCGAGCTATACGTGGCCCGGACTGCTGTTGGTGCTGACGGGTATCCCGGTGTACTGGGGCTGGACGTTGTTGAAGAAGAAAGAGGCATAGCTGATGAATCTCTTCGCGACCAAATCGGTCGAGCAGATCAAGGCCGAATCGGAAGTCGAGCACGGACTGAAACGAACGCTGGGTCCGGTGCAACTGGTTGCGCTGGGGATCGGGGCGATCATCGGCGCGGGCCTGTTCTCGCTCACCGGCATCGCGGCAGCGAACCATGCCGGCCCCGCAGTGACGTTGTCGTTCATACTGGCATCGGTCGCGTGCGCATTCGCCGGGCTATGCTACAGCGAATTCGCGACGATGATTCCGATCGCCGGGAGCGCGTACACGTATTCATACGCGACGATGGGCGAACTGCTGGCATGGATCATTGGATGGGATCTGGTGCTGGAATACGCGGTGGGGGCGGCGACGGTAGCGGTGAGTTGGTCGGGCTATGTCGCATCGCTGTTGAAGGACTTCGGGATCTATCTGCCGCTTCAGTACATCAACTCGCCGTTCCAGGAGTTGAAGCTGGAGAACGGTGACGTGGTTCACGGGATCATCAACATCCCGGCGATCCTCATCGTGATGGCGGTCTCATCGGTTCTGATAATCGGCATCCAGGAATCGGCGCGATTCAACGCTCTGATCGTGGCGCTGAAGGTGTCGGTGGTGGTGCTGTTCATCGTCGTCGGCTGGGGCTTCATCAACTCGGCCAACTACGTTCCCTACATTCCGAAGAATACGGGTGTGAGCGGTGAGTTCGGCTTCAGCGGCATATTGCGGGCCGCCGGCGTGGTGTTTTTCGCCTTCATCGGCTTCGACGCGGTGTCAACGGCGGCGCAGGAGGCGAAGAAGCCGCAGCGGGATATGCCGATCGGCATCATCGGTTCGCTGGTGGTTTGCACGATTCTCTACGTGCTGTTTGCCCACGTGCTGACGGGTATCGTGAACTTCAAGGATCTGGACAACGCCGCGCCGGTGGCGGTGGCAATCGACCAGACGCCTTACCAGTGGTTGAAGACGGCGATCAAGCTGGCCATCATCGCCGGCTACACGTCGGTGATTCTGGTGATGCTGCTGGGGCAAAGCCGGGTGTTCTATTCGATGTCGCGCGATGGGCTGCTGCCGCGGCTGTTCAGTGATATCCACCCGAAATTCAGGACCCCGTGGCGGAGCAACCTGCTTTTCATGGCCTTCGTCGGGATCTTCGCGGCGTTCGCGCCGATCCAGTTCGTCGGCCACATGACGTCGATCGGCACACTGTTTGCATTCACGCTGGTCTGCATCGGCATCCTCGTCATGCGCAAGACACACCCGCATCTACCAAGGCCGTTCAAAACGCCGCTTGTCCCGCTGGTGCCGATTCTGGGTATACTGGCGAACCTGGCGCTGATGTTCGGGCTGGGCGTGGACAACTGGATACGGCTGTTCGTGTGGCTGGCGATCGGCATGGTCATCTACTTTGGATACAGCCGGCGGAAGAGCCACCTGCAACAGGCGGTGGCCGCCAAGGAATAGACGGCAGGATGGAACGCAGGACTTTTCTGAAAGGGGCCGCCGCCGGGGCGGCCCTTCCCGCGTTTGGGGTAAACGGGCGGAGCCTGATCCTCCTATCCCGGCAGGAGGCGGTCCGGTTGAAGCCGGGTGGACTGTTGTCGAAGCGGGCGGCCGAGGCGATGGGGCAAGGGCAGTGGAGTGTGACCTACCACCGTCCCCAGGAGGGATTGACCGAGGCAAGACCAAACGATTTCTTCAGTGAGGGCCCTTATTGGTGGCCCGATCCCAATAACCCAAGCGGACCGTATGTCAGGCGGGACGGCGTGGTGAATCCTGACCGCTTTGCCGACAACGACCGCGATCTCGGGCAAATGTCCGAGGCCCTGTTGTCCATGGGCATGGCGTCGTTTTTCCTGAAAGACAAGGCTGCGGCGGCACGGGCATGGGAAGTGGCGCGCGTCTGGTTCGGCGATCCGAAGACCCGAATGAATCCGAATCTCGAGTACGGCCAGGCGATTCGGGGTGTCACGACAGGCAGAGGGATCGGCATTATTGATACCCGGCCATTGATTTGGTGCGTCCAGGGACTCGCGTTCCTGGAGGCCAGCGACAGCCGGCCGGAGTTGACCAAACGAACTCGCGCCTGGTTTGCCGCCTACCTCGATTGGCTCCTTAACTCGAAGAAAGGGAAGGACGAAGCGGGCAACGGCAACAACCATTCCACGTGGTGGGCGGCGCAGGTGGCCACCTATGCGCTCTACGCGTTGGACGAACAAAAGGAGAAGATCGCCTACGGCTTCCTCGAATCCGATCTCGTGCCAAGGCAGTTGAGACCCGACGGGAGCGCGCCTTTGGAAGAGGCCCGGACGAAGTCGCTCAGCTACTCGATCATGAATCTGGACGGCTTTGCCCTGTTGTGCCGGATGGCGAAGCGGCGGGGACGCGATCTTTGGAGTTACCGAACGAAGGGCGGGGCGGGGGTTCTGCGGAGCATTGAGTACATCTCGCGGTACCTGACCGATCCGTCAAAGTGGACAAAGCCGCAGATGACGCCGCTGGGCCGAAACCGCGGCTACTGTCTTGGGTTGGCAGGGATGGATACCGGCAGGCGGGAATGGGTGGAGATGCAGCGGGGATTCGGGCGGATGGGCGGGCCGTGGGGCGATCTATTCGGGATGGTGGTAGACCAATGGCAAGGCTGATCGAGAGTCAAGTTCCGGATTTTGGGCGGGCCGGCGAGCCGCCGCGATGGCGTCTATCGAGAGAGCATTATCAATTAAGACTGGATGCCGTCCGCCAGCGGATGGAACGCCGGGGGTGGACGCACCTGATTGTCTATGGAGATAGGGAGCACTTTGCCAACCTGTTGTGGCTGGCCGGCTTCGATCCACGGTATGAGGAGGCGCTTCTCATTGTTGGATTGCGCGGCGATCCGTTGATGCTGGCTGGCAACGAGTGTGTCAACTACCTGCCGGCGACGGCGGCGCCGATGCGCGTCGAACGGTTTCAATGGCTGTCGCTGCCATCGATGCCGAAAGACGAGTCGAGGACACTGACCGAGATCCTGCGCGGCGAAGGCCTGGATGCCCACTCGCGGGTGGGACTGGCCGGATGGAAGGAATATGACGATCCGAGCAGGATCGATGCGCCCAGCTACCTGGTGGATGCCGTACGGTTCGAGGCCGGATGGGAGCATGTCGAGAACGCCGCCGGGTTGTTTGTTGACCCTGCGGATGGGCTGCGGGCGGTGGCCACCGCCCAGGAGATTGTCTTTTTCGAGTGGACCGGGACGCTGGCCAGCGACGGGATGAGACGGGTGCTGGAGGCGGCTGGACCGGGTGCGATGGATCACGACCTGCTGAAGCAGGCCGAGTACAACGGTGTGCCGCTAGGCTGCCACATGACGCTAAAATGCGGCTCGAACCGGGTGTCGCTCGGCAGCGCCCGGGGCGAACGGGTGGTGCGCGGGGGGCGGCTGTCGTGCGGAATCTGCTATTGGGGAGCGAACTGTTGCCGCGCCGGCTGGGCGGTGGCCGGGCCGGGGGAACTGGCGGAAGAAACAAGAGATTATGTCGACGCCTTCGCCGGACCCTACATGGACGCGATGGCCAGTTGGTTCGGCAAGCTCAGGGTCGGCGCGTGCGGCGGAGACCTGCATGAGGCGATTCATCAGCGGCTTAGCAAGGAGAAGTTCAATATCAACTTGAATGCCGGGCACCTGATCGGATTCGACGAGTGGATCAGTTCGCCGGTGTGGGCGGGGTCGGGAGTCGAATTTCGTTCGGGCATGGTGATGCAATCCGATGTCATTCCATCCAACCCGGTCTACTATTCGACGCGGATGGAGGACGGCTACGCGCTGGCCGACGACCACTTGAGGAAGGAGATCGGCGAGGTCTCGCCGGGGTGCCTGGCACGGTGCGAAGCGAGGCGGGAGTGGATGGGGCGGGAACTTGGGTTGTGGCTGGGCGCTGACGTTCTGCCACTGTCGAACCTGCCCGGCGTGGTATCGCCGTACCTGCTGGACACGTCACTGGTGCTGAAGGCTGGCTGACCGTTATGCGATATTCTGGCTAAGAGAAGAGGCTGGCCGGCGGAAACGACCGCTTGAGGACAGGCCGGGAGACCTGTCCCACTGAGTGAAAGGAACTCAAAGATATGAAACGCAGGATCGTGTTGGGGCTGATGGCGATGGCGGTTACGGCGCTGGCGGCCGGCAAGCCGGATTTCACCGGAACGTGGAAACTGGACCCATCGAAGAGCGATTTCGGCCAAATGACACCGCCGGACAAGATGGAGCGGGTGATCGATCACAAGGATCCGGCGATCAAGATCAAGACCATCCAGTCGACGCCCAAGGGCGACCGGACGACCGAGACTGAATACACGCTCGACGGCAAGGAACAGAAGCAGGAGAACCCGCGCGGCGTGGTGCTGTATACGCCGAAGTGGGAGGGCGACGTCGTGATGATCGATTCGAAGCGGAACGTGACGGTGGCCGGCCAGCAGGTGGAGATCACCGGTTTCGAGCGCTGGTCGCTGTCCGGGGACGGCAAAACGATGACGGTGGAAAGCAAGATGGTCCTGCCGTCAGGCGAAGTGTCGATGAAGGCCGTCTTCACGAAGCAGTAGCAAGCGGCGTCATCTCTTGCGACCCCGCGCCGGCGGGGCGAATCTGGAAAGGCTCGGATGAATCCAACGACTCGTGTCCTTTCGCAGGCGGCGCAGAAGTTCGAGCGCCCGACGCACCACTTCCGCTATTTCGACCTGGCGGTGGTGGTGTTTGTCGTCGTTCTACTGATCAGCAACCTGATCGGACAAAAGATCTGCGCGGTGGGGCCGTTCCGAATCAGCGGGGCGCAACTGCTGTTCCCGATCACGTACATCTTCGGCGACATTTTCACCGAAGTGTACGGCTACGCCGGTTCGCGGAGGGCGATCTGGCTGGGCTTTTTCGCCTCGGCACTGATGGCCGTGTTCGGAATGATCGTGGTTGCTCTGCCGGCGGCGCCGGAGTGGCAGAATCAGCGGGCATTCGAGACCGTGTTCAGCTTTATCCCCAGGATGGTGGCGGCCAGCCTGGTGGCTTACTGGGCGGGTGAGTTCGCCAATTCCTACGTGATGGCGAGGATGAAGGTCCTGAGCGGCGGAAAACACCTCTGGATGCGGACGATCGGATCGACGGCCGTGGGGCAACTCGTGGATTCCACAGTGATTATCACGCTGGCTTTCGCCGGACGGGCGAGCGCCGGAACCATCGTGAACCTGATCATATCGGGGTATCTGGGCAAGGTGCTCTATGAGGCGGCGATGACGCCTGTGACCTATGGCGTGGTGAACGCTCTGAAGCGGGCCGAGACCGTGGATGTGTATGACGTGGCCACCGATTTCAGCCCGTTTGCCTCGGGCGTTGAAGGCGAGGAGTTTCGCCCGCTGCGGACCGCCGGACAGTGAAACCCTCCGCCGGCCGGCGGCGTCCAACGTCAGGATGAGTCGCCGGAGTGCTGACTCTGCCTGCGCAATTGAGTTGACGGGTTGACCGGTGGGCCGGGTGGCCCTAGAATTGAGCTAGACTGGAGAGGAGCGCCGAGTCCTGGCGGCGCGCAACGCAAGCCTATGAAGAGCAAAGACTTTCTCTCCGTATTCCTGACGGCCGTGGGGCTTCTGATCTGGACCTTGCCGGCAGCAGCCCAAAAGAAAAGCGAGGCGCCGCGCGAAACCGTCGCCAAGCCATTGACTGCAAAGGAGACACGGAAGCAACAGGAGCGGTTGCGGAAAGAGCTTGAACGGCCCTACAAGAAGTGGCTTGACGAGGATGTACTGTACATCCTCACGGACGAAGAGCGCAAGGCGTTCAAGAACTTCACAACGGCCGAGGAGATGGAACAGTTCATCGAGCAGTTCTGGATGCGGCGCGACCCGACTCCGGATTCGATAGAGAACGAGTACAAAGAAGAGCACTACCGCCGGATGGCATACTCCAACGAGCGGTATGCATCGGGGATTCCGGGTTGGAAGACCGACCGGGGGCGGATCTACATCACCTTTGGGCCTCCGGACGAGATCGAATCTCACCCGTCGGGCGGCACTTACGAGCGCCCGTACGAAGAAGGCGGCGGCACGACGTCCACCTATCCATTTGAGAAATGGCGGTACCGCTGGATCGAGGGCATCGGTACGGACGTGAACATCGAGTTTGTCGACCCGACGATGACGGGCGAATACCGGATGACGATGGACCCGTCGGAGAAAGACGCTTTGCTGCATGTGCCCGGCGCTGGCCTGACTCTGATGGAAGAGATGGGCATGTCCGATAAGGCGGACCGGTTCAGCCGCACGGACGGCACGCGTTTGGGCACGGGCACGCAACCACTGCCGGCCAAGATGCAGCAATTCGAGCGTTTGCAGCAGTTCGCGCTGTTGCAGAAGCCGCCGTCGGTGAAGTTCAAGGACCTGGAAGCGCAGGTTTCGTCGCGGATTATCTATAACGTGTTACCGATGCAGTCGCGGGTGGATTTCTTCCCCGCCACTTCCTCGACTGTGATGACCAACATCACCTTGCAGTTCAGCCGCAAGGATTTGCAGTTCAAGACCGAGGGCGAGGTTTCGAAGGCGATCGTCAACATTTACGCGCGCATTTCAACGATGTCGCGCCGCCCGGCCAACATTTTTGAGGATGTGGTGACCGTGGATGTGCCGACCTCGATGCTCCAAGAGGTCAGCCAGGGGATGTCGATTTACCAGAAGTCGGTTCCGCTGGCGCCGGGCATGTACCGGCTGAACGTGGTGGCCAAGGACATCGTGGGCGGCAACATGGTGAATTACGAGCAGGCGCTGAACGTGCCCAGGATGGAAGAGGATCAGCTTTTCACCAGTTCGCTGATCCTGGCCGATGTGCTGGAGAAGGTGCCGACCAAATCGATCGGGTCGGGACAGTTCGTGATCGGCTCGTCGAAGGTCCGGCCGCGGATGAACGTGAATTTCAAGCGATCGGAGAAGATGGGCATCTTTCTGAAGCTGTACAATTTCCAACCGGAAGAGAAGACCAACAAGCCGCGCGGCCAGGTGGAGTACGAGATTGTGAAGGCCGGTGACAGTTCGAAAGTGCTGGAATTCACCGAAGAGGTGTCAGCCCTTGAGGGTTCCGCCTCTCAGATGACGATTGAGAAACTGCTGCCGCTGGGTTCGCTCGAGCCGGGCAAGTACATACTGAAGCTGAAAGTTACCGATAGCCTGAAGAATGAAAGCTTGACGCAACAGGCGGAGTTTTCTATAACTTAAGTGGTTCCCCCCAATTGGGCGAGGAGGCCCACAGCGACGACGAAGCCTATGAAAGCCGGCGTTGCACTCATGGCGTTGCTGGCAGTGATGCCCGTGACGGTCCTGGGGGCCGAGTATAGGTTGCTCGGCACGATCAGGGGAGAGGTGCGCAATCCGGCGGGCACAACCCAGATGGGTGCGGTGGTCTCGCTCTACAACCGTTACGAGCGATTGATTGAGAAGGCCCTGACCGACGCATCGGGCCGCTTCGAATTTCGCGCGTTGGCGCCGGACCAGTATGCCGTCCGAGTGAATCTGAGCACCTACGTCCCGGCGAACCGCACCAATATCGCCGTGCGAGCCGGCATGGAGAGCTTCCTGAGCATCGAACTGGCAACCATTTTCAGTTCGATCGAACTCGTCTACACGGCGCCGGAGATGGGTTCGCCGCTGCTGACCGAGGATTGGAAGTGGGTCTTGCGCTCCTCAGGCGTCACCAGGCCGGTGCTGCGCGCGCTACCTGGCCTCGACGTTCAATTCCCGGGGCTACCGCCGCGCGCCAAGCGATCGGGCTTTGAACTGACGCGCGGGCTGATGCGGGTTTCGGCCGGCAGTGAGGGATCGAGTTCGGTGTTGGGCCATGAGCCCGATTTGGGTACTGCTTTCGCGCTGGCGACAACAGTGTTTGGGGGCAACGAACTCAGAGTGCTGGGCAATCTGGGCTACGCGTCGTCGATGGGCGTGCCTGTGACGGCTTTCAGGACGAGCTATTCGGGGTTGTCGAGCCCTGACGTGGAACTGACGGTCCGGCAGGTCTCGATGCGTCATGCGGCCAGTCAACGGTTGCTGGACGGACCGGGCGGCGCAGAAGCACCAATGTTGCGGACCATGTCGGCCAAGGTGTTAGACCAGCAGCAGATCACCGAGGAGGTTTCGCTTGAGTATGGCGCCCTGTTGGAAGCAGTGGCGTTTCTGGACCGCATGACGATGTTCAGCCCGTTTGCCCGGCTGACAACGGATCTGGGCGGCCGGGGGGTGGTGGAGTTGGCGTACTCGAGCGGGGCGCCGCCGCTGGATTTGCTATCGCCGACATCGATGGAAGGGTCCCTGCAGGGCGACATGGTTGGACTGGCGATGTTTCCGCGAGTGAGCCTCCGCGGAGGTCATGCCCGCGTGCAGCGCACTGAATCCTACGAAGCCGGCTACCGCCGGCTCATGGGTAATTGGACGATCGCGACGGCGGCCTATACCGAGAGAGTCCGCGACGCGGCTTTCACCGTGGCCGCACCGGCCGGGTTATACAGTTCGATGGATCTGTTGCCGGACATCGCCTCGAACAGCTCCATTTTCAACATGGGCGCGTACCGGACTGACGGCATGATGGTGTCGTTGTCGCGGACGCTCGGCCAGGACTGGTCGGCAGGCATCATGACTGGCTGGAGCGGCATGCTGGCGCCCAGCAGCATGGATCCAGTGAGCGTGGATCCGGAAACGATGCGGTCGCGGCTGGCCGTCGACCGGCGCATGTGGGGCACGGCGCGGGTCAACGGGCTGTTCCGCCAGACCGGGACGCGCCTGGCAGCCACTTACGTCTGGACGCCTGAGGGGGTAGTTCCGGCGACGCACGCCTGGATGACACAGAGGACCGGCCCTCAGGCCGGCTTGAATCTCCAGTTGCGCCAACCGTTGCCTTCTTCCGGCATCATCCCAGGGCGGTTCGAAATGATCGCCGAAGTGCGCAACCTGCTCGCTGCCGGCTACACGCCGATTCCAGCGCCGGACGGCCGGACCATCTACCTGGTCCAGTTCCCACGGTCGTTGCGCGGTGGGTTCAATTTCATCTTCTAGCGCAGAGCCTGCCGGAAGATAATCCGTCTATCCAATTGGTTCGTCAGGTTCTGTACGTACGCCTATCGAGACGCAGGGATCACCTCAGCCGGCCAGTTGGCGACCGATTTCGGGAAGAGAAAGCTAACGGCTCACCTGGGCGAAGGCCAGCACGGAAGGCCTGATCAGGTGCTCCCAGTCTTCGGTGGTGATGCGCACCACGTCTCGATGGGTGCCAGCGTTGAAGCAGATCTGTTCCTCGGCCAGGACCAGGCCGTCAGCCCACACGGGCAAATCGAAGACGGTGCCGTTGCCGAACGGCGGCATGGCGCCCAGTTCACACTCCGGGAACAGTTCCTGCAACTCGGTCTCGGTGGCAAGGCGCAGTTGGCGGCTGCCGAAGGCGAGCCGCAGTTCTTCGAGATCGACATGGCGGTCGGCCGGCAGGACGGCCATGGCAAATCCATCAGAGAAGTGCACGATGACGGTCTTGGCGAAACAGCGGGGCGGGACGTGCTCGACCGAGGCGGTCTCGCGGGCGGTGTATGTGAGCGGGTGGAGGTCGTGAGTGTAGCTGATTTCCCTCATTTCTAGCAGGGCGAGTATGCGATCGAGAGTGGTCATGGTTTGCTCCGTTTCACGGCCTGTTTCTGGCGGGCTTGGGGCGCCCTGGTCTTGCCGGCGTGCGTTGCGACCACAGGGGCATGAGTCCGGCCGGCGTTCCATGGGCGAATAACCAACGGGTGCTGTTTACGATCCATGGTGTGATGACTCCTCCAAGCGCGGAATCCGGGCGAGCAGGCTTTCAACGATACTGAGTATGTCGTGAAGAGAGTGCCGGAAACTGCGCGTCACTGAATGATTGATCTCGCGAATCAGCCGGTCTTGCTCGGAGCTGAGCAGCAGGGCGATGAAATCCCATTCCTGCTCAGTCAGAACGGGCTGTGCGGTGGACGTCGCTGCCATGATGGCCTCCTTTCCCCAGGGTTGGGGTAACGGTGGAAACCCGGCTGCCGCCATACTTGAGCGCGGCAGCGGACTCAGCAAGCCTTTCCGCCCTCAGGGTACTCCCACTTCGCCGCCGGGAAAAGGGAAATCGCCGCGGAATCTGGTAAACCTTAGAGTGATGCGCATCACTACGGCCACACTCCTCGCATGTCTGCTTCCAGCCGCCTGGGGCCAATTGAGTCCAGCCCAGGAGGCTTCGCTCGAACAAACCGCACTGGCCGGCATTTCAGCCAATCGGATTCCAGCGTTGTCGGTGGCCGTGGCCACCGGCGACGCGCCCGTCTGGGCCAGGGCGTGGGGCTTTTCCGACATTGAAAACCATGTCGCGGCGACGCCGCGAACCGTCTTCCGGCTGGCTTCGATCTCGAAGACGTTCACGGCGACGGCGGCTATGGCGCTAGCGGAGAAGGGCGAGTTGAGTCTCGATGCAGAAGTGCAGCAGTACGTGCCATTCCCGCGCAAGAAGTGGCCTATCACCACGCGGCAACTGCTTTCGCACCTGGCCGGCATCAGGCACTACAAGGGTCAGGATTTCGATAGCACGCATCACTATACCGGGGTTCTGGAGCCGTTGACGATCTTCGCCCTGGATCCGCTTGAGCATCAGCCCGGAACGAAGTACCTCTATTCGAGCTACGGATTCAACCTGGCAGGCGCCGTGGTGGAGCGCGCCGCCAAACGCAGTTTCGCCGAATACGTGCATGAAACCATCCTCGTACCGGCAGGCATCGAAACAATGAGGCCCGACGACGTCTATGCTGTCATCCCGTTCCGGGCGCGGGGGTATTCTCTGCGCAAGGACGGGACTTTGCAGAATTGCGCGCTCGCCGATCTGAGCAACAAGCTGCCCGGGGGCGGATGGGTGGCCACTGCCAGCGATCTGGTGCTGTTTGCCAGAGCGCTGAACGACGGAAAGATCGTGACGCGCCGGAGCCTGGAGACGATGTGGACGCCTCAGAAGTTGGCCAACGGCGATGGGACCGGCTACGGCTTGGGCTGGGTGGTGACGGAGGTGGATGGCGTGAAGGTGGTTCAACACAGCGGCGGCCAGCAAGGCGCCAATACGCACCTGTTGCTCGTACCGAGCAAGCGCATTGCCATCGCCGTGATGGCAAACCTAGAAGGATCGGGCGCGCCGGCCATCGCCACGGCGATGCTCCAAGCGCTGCTGAAGGACCAGGCCCAATGAGCCTACTGCTGGCATTCCTGCTATTGTGGCAACCCTCCGCTTTCGCCGCGGAGCTGAAGCCGGAAACAGTGCGGCAGTTCGATGCCTATATGGCGCAGGCCAGCAGCCAAATGCAGGCGCGTGCGGAGGGCCGCGGATCATTTCTGTGGAGTGCATCGAGCCAAGAGAGATGGAAAACGCTGAAATCGGACGGCGTTCTGGTGTCGCCGACCAATGAGTCTCCGTCGCAGGATGTGCGGTACGGATTGATCCACGATTGGACTGGAGCCGTCTTCATCCCCGGAGCCAAGGCCCAACATGCGCTGCTCGTTCTCGAGGATGTGAACAACCACCCCCGCATCTACGCCCCTGAGACTCTAGCAGCACGCAAGCTGTCCGGCGGGGCAAACGAGTTCCGGTCCTCCTTGCGAACGTTGAAGAAGAAGGTGGTTACGGCCGTGCTCGACTACGAATTCCAGACGGTGTACCGCGAACTGGCGCCGGGCCGCTGGCAGGGCGTAGTGCGATCGACCAAGATCGTCGAGGTGGAGAACTTCGGCGAGAAGGACGAGCGCCAGAAGCCAGAGGGGACCGGCTTCGGGTTCCTTTGGCGACTGAACAGCTGGTGGCATGTCGAGGAACGCGACGGCGGGGTGGTGATGGAGTTGCGGTCTATTTCTCTGACTCGCGACATCCCGCTCGGGCTGTCGTGGGCGATCAAGCCGATGGTGACATCCATGCCGAAGGAGACCCTGGAATCGACGCTGGGCAAGACGCGGGCGGCCGTCCGCGCACTGTCGCGTCAGGGCGCGGCGCGATAGGCTTCATCGAGCAGTTCGACGACGTGCACAACCCTTTGGCCCTTGCCGTGGCGTTCGACGCCCGCGCGCAACTGCAACATGCAGCCGGGGTTGGCCGTGGCGACGATGGACGCACCTGTCAGATTGACCATCTCCATCTTGTTTTCCAACAGCGAGGCAGCCAGTTCGTCGTGGACGACATTGTACACGCCGGCGCTGCCGCAACAGATCTCGGAGTGGGGCAACTCCTTCAGGCGCAGGCCAGGAATAGCTGTGAGGATTTCACGCGGGGCGTTGCGGATCTTCTGGCCGTGGAGCAGGTGGCAGGAGTCTTGATAGGTCACAAGGGCATCGATCGATTTCATCTCCGGATTCAGGTCGATCGAGGCCAGGAACTCGGTCACGTCGCGAAGGCGCTCCACGAAACGTTCGGCCTTGCCTGCATAGTCCGGATCCGATTCGAGGAGTTCGTGGTACTCCTTCAGCGTCGAACCGCAGCCAGCGGCGTTTGTGAGGATGGCATCGTAATCGCCAGGCAACAGGGCGTCGATATTGCGGCGGGCCAGCGAGCGAGCATGGGCGCGTTCGCCGGCGTGCGCGTGGAGCGCCCCACAGCAGGTCTGATCGCCGGGAATAACGACCTCGCAGCCGTTCTTGCACAGTACACGGACGGTGGCCTCGTTCAGCCGGGCGAAGAAGACGTTGGCGATGCAGCCAGCCAGCAAGGCGACCCGGAAACGGCGCTCGCCTTCGGCAGGGAAAGTCTTGCCGATCTGATCGAAAAAGAAAGGGACTTCGGCAGCCGGTGCCAGCGGGGCGATGCGGCCCAGTTTGCCGAACAGTTTCAGGAAACCGCTGCCTTCGGCCACGGCGCGCAGTCCACTCACCTGATAGAGGTAGAGAAGAGCACCGAGCGTCTTCATCCAGCCTCGCGACGGCAAGATATGCTTGAAAACCAGCGACCGCAGCAACCGGACGTGCCAGGGCCGCCGGACGACGGCTTCGATCTCCGCCCGCGCGGCCTCGATCAGACGGCCGTAAGATACGCCGGATGGGCACGCCGATTCGCAGCCACGGCAGGCCAGGCAAAGATCGATGTGGGCAATGTAGGAGGGGCCGATCTCCATTTCGCCCTCCGCGACGCGGGCCATCTGGTAGATGCGGCCGCGAGGCGAGTCCATTTCGACGCCCAGTTCACGATAGGTCGGGCAGGCGTTCAGGCACAGCCCGCAATGGATGCACTTATCAAGGTCTGCCTGTCGGGGGGCGTCGGCGTGACGGGGACGTCCGGGATCGGGCGCGTGGTCAGATGCGGCCATGCAGCCTCCCAGGATTGAGAAGTCCCTTCGGATCGAAGACGGACTTCATTTGTTTCATCAATTCCAGGTCGGGGCCCGGTGCGGGCCAGAGTTGAAGGCCCTGCCTGCGAGAGGGATCCGACCATTCGACCAGCGAAAGATGTGCACTCGAACAGGCCTTGGCCACCTCGACGGCGTTCATACAAGCGAGGCGTGTTACGCCGTTCAAGGCGTGCGACCAGACCGGCCCGGGGACCAGGTCCGATAGATCGGCAAGAACCTGCACGGGGTGGACGACCTTGACCACGGCCAGCCCGTCCTGGCCGCTCAGCCAATCGGGCGCGAGGCCGCTCAGCCGCTCCCATAGCGCAGCTTCCTGCCCGCCTTCGACTGTCTCGGCCCCATCGAGCTCACGCGCATAGCGGGCCAGGACGCGCTCGGCACCGGCGGCGCGCACCAGGATCACATGGCCGTCGAGTCCGCAGCGCGCGGCCGCAGCGGGATTCAGGTAGTCAACCGCGGCCGGCTGGAGGACGCCGCTGGCCAGCCGGGCGCGTGTGGCGGATGCAGCCTGGGTGCTTGGATGGGCGAGGATGTAGGTCCGGGTGAGTTCGGGCGCCGGCGACACCTTGAAGTTGATGCTGGCAATGGCCGCCAGGGTGCCGAAGCTGCCGGTCAGCAGTTTGTGGATGTCGTAGCCGGCGACGCTTTTTACCACGAGCGCGCCTGAATCGGCAATATCTCCGTCGAGCGTGCAGTAAGACATGCCGATAACCACGTCGCGGGCCGTCCCGTAGAGCCTCCGCCGCGAGCCGCACAGGTTGGCGGCAATCACCCCACCGACCGTGGAGACTCCGGCCAGCGGCGGATCGAGCGGCAGCATCTGGCCTTCGGCGGTCAGCAGGGCCAACAACTCGGCGTAGGGCAGGCCGGCTTCGACGCTGACGGTCAGGTCCTTGGGTTCATAGGCAAGCACACGGCTCATGGCGGCGGTCGAGATCGATACACCGGCAGCGTGGACCGTGCCACCCAGTGCGTCCTTGGTGAAGCCGCCGCCCAAGCGGATGCGCGTTGAAGTGGCTGCGGCTTGCCGCAATGCCTGGCTCAACTCAGCCGCGCAGGTGGGTTGAATCATGTTCATCCGCCGTGACCAAACTTCAACATTGTGGCAGATTCCACCACCTTCCATCCTCTCGCTGGACTTTACAACCGATGGCCCGACCGCGACGAGACTGGCGCGGGCTGGCGCAGATGCACGATCATGTTAGAGTGGCGCGCGACGCCATCCGTTCAGACCGGAAAGGAGACCAGGACTTGAAAGCGAAGATCGGCATTATCGGCGGCAGCGGGCTCTACTCGATGCCTGGCTTTTCCGGACAGCAGGAGGTCCGCTTGGAGACCCCGTTTGGCGACCCGTCGGACGCCTACATCGCTGGGGAGCTGGAAGGCAAGCCGGTCGCATTCCTCCCCCGCCATGGCCGCGGCCACCGACTCAGCCCGTCGGAGCTGAACTTCCGCGCCAACATTCACGGTTTTAAGCAATTAGGCGTTGAATGGATCATTTCGCTCAGCGCCGTGGGTTCGCTGAAGGCCGAACACAAGCCGATGGACTTTGTGATCCCGGACCAGTTCGTCGACCGGACGATGGGCCGCAAGTCCACATTCTTCGGCGAGGGACTCGTCGCTCATGTCAGCTTCGGCGATCCGGTCTGTGGCTGCCTGGCGCAGTTGGTGAAGTCTGCCTGCAACGAGGCGGGCGTGGCTGCGAAGCTTGGCGGGACCTATGTCTGCATGGAGGGTCCAGCGTTTTCGACGAAAGCCGAATCGAACCTCTACCGAAGTTGGGGTATGGACGTGATCGGCATGACCAACCTGCAGGAGGCCAAGCTGGCACGCGAGGCCGAGATCTGCTATTCGACCGTCGCCATGGTGACCGATTACGATTGCTGGCACCCGGACCATGAGGCCGTCACCGTCGCCGACATCATCCGCAATCTGACCCACAACGCAGAGAACGCGCAGAAAGTGGTGCGCGCCGCAGTGAAGCTGCTCGAAATCGGCGAGCGGACGTGCGCCTGCTCGCACGCCCTGGAATACGCGCTGATCACAGACCGCTCGGCCATCCCCGCCGAGACGCGTAAGAAGCTGGAGTTGATCGTTGGCAAATATCTCAGCCAGTAAACTGGCTGCACGGCTACTCGACGACTGTCTGACGGGTCACGCCTGGGACCCGGACGATATCGAGGCGCTGGCCGCAGCCGCGCTCGATTCCGACGAGTATCTGGCCGCAGCGGCGTCCAGGGCGCTGTTCGCGGGTTTGGCCGAACCACTAGCCGACATGTTCGAGCCACGCCTTTCAGGTGAATATGCGAAGCTGTTCAGCCGCGTTCTGAGCCAGGCCATCCCTGGTTTGGACGCCGCCCATCTGGAGATGCGCTACACCGAAGCCGCCCAGATTCGCGCAGCGCCAAAAGATCCGAGCCGGGTGGTTGTGCTGTCGCGCGTGACGTTGGGCGCCGATGTGGCCATCACCAGCCTGTTCCTGAATGCGGCGAAACGGCGATTTCCATCGGCTGAGATCGTGTTCGCCGGAACCACAAAGGCCTGGGGACTGTTCGAGCGCGACCCGCGGCTGACACACTTCCGGGTTGAGTATGGCCGGACGGCGGCGCTGGCCAGCCGGCTGGCATGTTACGAGCCGCTTGCCCAGTTGTGCAGCCAGGAAGGCACAATCCTGCTCGACCCCGATTCGCGTTTGTCGCAGCTCGGACTGCTGCCTCTCTGCCCTGCCCCGCGCCATTACCTTTTCGAGAGCCGGGCCATCGGCGGCGATTCGATGGAACCTCTGCCAGCGCTGGCTGCGCGGTGGCTTGAATCGACGCTGGGCATCGGCGGCGCCGAACCGTACCTGCATCCCAAGTTCAACTTCGACTTCGGCGAACTGCCGGTGGTGACTGCCAGCTTCGGCGTCGGTGAGAATCCGGCCAAGCGCGCCAGCGGATCCTTTGAACGGGAAATCGCGACCCACCTGGGCGGACTCGGCGCACAGGTCTTCATCGACGCCGGCGCGCCCGGCAGCGAGGAGGAGGCGCGCGTGCGCACGGCGGTCAGCGAGGCCGGAGAGTGCGGCCAACGGATCGGCATCCACAGCGGACCGTTTGCCAGCTTTGCCGCGATGATCGCGGCATCCAAGCTTTATTTCGGATACGATTCGGCCGGCCAGCACGTGGCCGCAGCCATGGGTGTGCCGCTGGTGTCGGTCTTCAAGGGATTCGTCAATGAACGGATGCTGGCCCGGTGGACGCCCTGCGGTCCCGGCCCGGTCACGGTGCTACGCGCCGACCGTTTCGCGAATGACGATGAACTGCTGGCCGCGGCGGTTCGCGCGCTTTCGCTCTAGGAGCCGGATACGCCGGTTCTGGATCCGCCGGGCTCCGGCGGGCCGGATCAGCCGCGGTGCAGGCGCTTGACCATATGGAGTTCGTTCTTCTCGCCGGGCGTGATCTGATAGTTGACCTCGTCCATGACGGCGCGGATCAGCCGCAACCCGAGCCCGCCGGACTTGCGTTGGCGGATTAACTCCTCGACATCAACCTGGGCCATGTCGCCGGCCACGAAGCCGCGGCCGTTGTCGATAATGTCGAAGACCAGATCCTTGTTGTCGAGCGTGGCCCGGATAGTGACGGCGTGCGTATCTTCGGAGCTGTATGCATGCTCGATGACGTTGGCGCAGGCTTCGTCCACGGCCAGCGTGATGCGCGCGGCTTCGTTCTCGTCGAAGCCGGCCTTGGCGCCGATAGACGCAACGAAATCGCGGATCATCGCCAGGTTCTCGGTCGACGAGGGAACGTGAAGCGTGAAGCTGCGTTCGAAGGCGTCCATCTCATGACTCCCGAGGACGGTTGAACTGCTCAACGGCCTCTTTAACCGCCGGCGTGATGTCAAACAACTTCGGGAAACCCAGCACGTCGAAAACCTGGAACACCTTCGGCGTGATGGCGGCCAGCTTGATATCGCCGCCCTGTTCGCGAACCTCTTCGAGGAAGCTCATGAAGACGCCGAGGCCGGCGGAGGAGATGTAAGTCAGACGCGCGCAGTCCACCACGAGGCGAATCTTGCCTGAACGGATTTCGTTTTCAATCGAAGATTCGAACGAGGGCGCGGTGTGCGCGTCCAGGTAGCCTTCGATCGACATGACGCGCACAGCACCGATATCGCTGATGGCAACCTGAAATGACTGGGTCACGCGGTCTCGCTTCTCCTCAGAGGCTCGCTTCATCTTACGCCAGTTCCCCGGGTCCGCCGCAACGCAAGGACGGTGATGTCGTCGTGTTGGGGCGCGGCGCCGGCGAACGAGTCGATCGAGTCGAAGACTCCGTCAACCAAGCGCTCCAGTTGCTCGCCGGGAGATCGAACGAGCCGTTCGATGAGGCGTTCGGTGCCGTACTCCACGCCGTCGAGCCCACAGGCGTCCGTGACGCCGTCGGAGTACAACAGCAGGACGTCTCCGGGGTTGAGGGCGAAGCTGGATTTGGCGTACGTGCGGCCTGGAAACAGAGCCAGCGGAATCGAGGTCGAATCCAGGCGCTCGACCTCGCTGGAGGCGCGGCGGATCAAACCCTCGTTGTGGCCGGCGTTGATGTAGTCGCAAGCGCCTGTCAACGGGTCATACTTCACAAGGATGGCGGTGGCGTACTTGCTGGCCGGCGTAGAGGCATAAAGCAGGTCCGAAGTGCGGCGGGCGATCTCCTCGATCGAGGATTCCATGGAGAGCAGCGCTCTGAGGGTGGCCTGGATGTTGGCCATCAGAAGCGAAGCGCCGATGCCCTTGCCTGAGATGTCAACGACTGCGAGCAGGTGCGGCCCGTCTGCGCCAGCGCCGGCGATGCTCAACACGTCGTAGTAGTCGCCGCCAACTTCGCGCGCCGGGCGGTTCCGGGCGGCCAGTTCGGTGGCCGCGAGCAGCGGCAGTTGCTGAGGGAAGAGATCCTGCTGGATGGATGCGGCCAAGCCGAGCTCACGTTCGACGCGCTGGCGGTAGAGTGTATCCTGGACTCGCCAGGCGTTGTCCAAGGCGACGCCGGCGATCGAAACCAGGCCGACGCCGAATTCCAGGTCCGCCTCGTCCAATGGGCGCCCCGAGGCCGGCGCGCCAAGCAGCACGGCACCGGCGATTTCCTCGCCCAGGCGGACCGGCAGTGCGACGACGGCGCCGAAGCGGGCCACCGAGGCGTGTTCCAACGCCGACTTGATTTCCGGATCAGGAGGCGGCTCCAAGCCCTTCAATCGGCGGATCGGTGGCGTTCCGGGCTTCCAGGTCACCAGGCCGTACTTCAAAATAGCCCAACGTCCGGCCAGGGTCAGCATGAGGAGCCGCGCGACTTCGTCCGGTTCGATCGCCGCGGCCAAGCTTGAGCTGAGTTCAAGCATGGCCCGCAGTTCCTGATTGCTTTGGAGGGCCTGCTGGTGGTCGCGGGCGTTGGCGATCGAGGCCGAAGCCAAACCGGCGAGGGTCCTCATGAACTCGGTTTCAGCCTGATCGAGGCCCTTTTGAAGCGGATCGTTCACGGCCAGGAAACCAGCGGGGCCGTCCTGTCCGTCGATGTTGAACCAGTGGTCCAGCCCAAGCGCCTGAGCCGCCTCGGGCGTAATGGGATCGCCTGCCTTCAATCCTTTGAGACCGCGCGCGGCGGCAACGCGGTAACCCGCCGGCTGATTGAGCGCCACCAAGGCGCGCGTCGACAGCAGACGGCCCATGACGGTGCGGAGAAGGTGGCCGATCTGCTGATCCAGTTCGAGCGAACCGCCGAGCAGCCGCGCCGATTCAAGCAGACTCTCCAGGCGCGAGGCGTCAAGACGCGTGTCCATGACTCACAGGATAGTATCCGCGGGAAGAGGGGATCGGCAACCGCCTTCGCGCTTAGCCGTCCTCTTTGTCATCCGCGTTGCTTCTGAGACGACCGAGGCGCTCCACCTCGGTGACGAAATAGTGCGGCTCGACCGGCTTGTTCACGAGTCCATTCATGCCGGCCGCGATACACGCCTCACGGTCTTCGGGCAAAGCGCTGGCGGTGAAGCCAAGCACCGGGACCGTGCTCGCCGGGCCGCCCTCGCGGCGCAAGCGGCGAGTGGCCTCAATGCCGTCCATCACTGGCATTTGCAGATCCATCACAACGACATCGAAGTCCTGCCGCGCCATTGCATCCAAGGCGAACAGACCTGTGGAGGCCACCACCACTTCATGGCCGCGCTTTTCCAGCACTCGCTGAGCCACCTTCTGGTTCAGGAGATTGTCCTCCGCCACCAGGACGCGCAGCTTCTCCTTTGCCAACCCAACGGCGACGGGCGTCTTGGCCACTGGCGCCGGCCGGCCGACCACGGGCAGAGCCAACGTGACAGTGAACCTGGATCCGCGGCCGGGCTGGCTCTCCATTTCGATGCGTCCGCCCATGGCGTGCAACAACTTCCACGTGATTGCCAGCCCCAGTCCCGTCCCTCCATAGCGCCGCGTGATTGAGCCGTCCGCCTGCCTGAACCCTTCGAAGACCAGGTCCTTGTGCTTCTCCGCAATGCCGATTCCGGTATCTTCGACAATGATTGTGATTTCCTGGCTGCCGTCCCGCAGCGGTCCGGCCTGGGCCGATATGGACACGTGGCCGGCCTCGGTGAACTTGACTGCGTTGCTCATCAGGTTGATCAGAACCTGCCGTAACCGGTCCTTGTCGCCTTGCACCCAGACCGGCACATTCGGCGCGATCTGGACCTGGGCTTCCAACCCCTTAACTTCGGCCTCGTGGGAGTATAGCGCATGCACGGAGGAGAACAGAGCGTGCAGGTCGAATGGCGCGGACGAAAGCTCGAGCCGCCCAGCCTCGATCTTGGACAGATCGAGGATGTCAGTCAGCATACCGAGAAGTGAAACCGCCGCTGAGCGCGCACCATCGAGTTGCTCGCGCTGTTTCTCGTCCAGATCGGATTCCAGCGTCAGGCTCATCATGCCGAGAATGGCATTCATCGGCGTACGGATTTCGTGGCTCATGTTGGCCAGAAACTCGCTCTTGAGGCGATTGGCCTCGATCGCCTTTTGAAGGAGCTGTCCGATCTGGGTGTGCTGCTCCTCCACCTTCTGCTTCTCAAGCCTCAACTGTTCGGTACGCAGTTCGACGGCCCGTTCGAGCGCTTTTCTAGCCGACTCAAGCCTTCGGTTTCGCAGTTGCCAGATGAGCAGCACCATGGCCAACGACAACGCCGCGATCAACAGCCTGATCCACCAAAGCTCGTACCACCTGGGCGCAATATGGAACTCGATCGACCTGGCGGTGCCGCTCCAGCCCGATTCAGGATTACCCGCCTTCACCTCCACGCTGTGGCGCCCTGCCGAGAGTTGCTCAAGGCTGAGGCTACGATCCGATGTCTCCACCCAGTCCCGGCCGTCGACGCGGTATCGGAAGCGGTTCGACGCCGCGTGCCGGAACTCGAGCACGGCAAAACGGATTTGGACCGTCCTGGCGTCGGCCCGAGCGTTTGCCTCGGCCGCGGACCCGATGAGTCTGCCGCCCAACCGGGCCTCAGTGATGATGGCTTGGGGCGGTTTGGGGGGCTTCAGTGCCGAGCGCGGAGCGAAGCGCGACACGCCGCGCGAAGTGCCAATCCAGTAACTGCCGTCGCCCGCGCCTAGGAACGCGCCCTCGCTGCATTCATCCCACAACAGGCCATCGGACCGGTCCAACCGGATCCATTTCCCTTTGCTAAGCACCTGAACGCCGTTCGATGTCAGCGACCATACAGCGCCACCCGCCGGGAAATGGAAGGTGTACATCACGTCCATGCCCAGACCGTTGGCACCCTCGATGCTTTCAACCGTGTAACGGCCTCGACGGTACGCTATCCGGCTCGCTCCGCCCACGTCACGATAGCCGACCCACACGCTGCCGTCGGGGCCCACCGACGGAGCGGTCAGCGCCTTGCTGCGCAGCCCATCAGTTGTCTGCAACCACTTCCAACGCCCATTCAAATAGTGCAACAGGCCGTTGTAGGTCGATATCCAGAGTTCCTCGTCGCCCCGGCCTAGCGACAATCCGGTGAAGGTAATTCGAGGCTTATCATCACCTGGCGCAGGGACCGTCTCGTCGAGCCGCTCCAGAGTACTCCCTGAACTGTCCGAGCGGAACAGCCCTCTGTCGCTGGCAACCCAGACCCGGTCCAGCTTGTCCAGAACCGCGCCATAGGCGTTGCCCGACAGCGGGCCATAGCGGATCCACTGGTTTGTCCCCGGCATAAGACGCAGCACATGCGGCCCTGTGCCAGCCACCAGCAGGCTCCCGTCCCAGACGAGCGAGATATTGGACAAGACGTCGAGCCCAGGTGTGCTGACCGTGCTCCAACGCCACTGCCGGGCCGATTTGACGCCAACAGACAGTCCGGCCGTGGTCGCCAGCCAAATGCGCCCGTCGGAGGTCTGTGCCAACCCAGCGACAATATCGCCCGCAAGGCCGTCCGGCTGCGAATATGAGGTCCATTCGCTGTAGCCGGGCATGCGCACGAGTCCAGCGCCGCTCAAGCCGATCCACAGGGCGCCCTCCCTATCCGTCCAGGCGCCGCTGACGCCGCTCACGGGCAAGCCGTTGTTCGCGTTCAACAGGCTCCAGCCGTCCTGGTCGCGCACGGCCAGGCCTTTTGTGGTGCCAACCAGCAGCCGGCCATCCGGATCCGACGCAATCTGGGCATAGCCAACCAGCGTCGGTCCGACCCACTGGCTATCGACGGCCTCAAATCGGGCCCCTCCCGGGGCGAGGGTCAGCAACTGACGGCGGGATCTTGCCCAAACATACCTGCTGCGGTCAATCAGTATCGAGTAGTAGTCATCATCGGGCACACCTTCGGCTGGCCCCAGTTTGCGCAACCGGCGGCCATCGAATTGGCACAGCCCCTTGCCGCACCCCCACCAGACCGTCCCGCTGGGCTCCACCGCAAGCGCCTTCGCTACCCTGTCGCGGCGTCCTTCCGGGGTCGGCAAAAGAGAGACCTTCAGCCCGCTCTGATCCGGTGGCCAATCGCCATAAACCACCCCCATGTGCGTCGCGAAATATGCCTTGCCCTGCGCGAACGCCACTCCCTGCGCTGCCAGCGGGCCGTTCAGCATCGCGTTGCCGGGTCTTTCAAATCTCTCCGACCGTCTCCATGCCAGCCCGCCGAACGTCGATACCCAGAGTGTTCCGTCCGGGCCCACTCCCAATCCCATCACCAATTCGTGTGGCAGCCCATCCTGCTCGCCGTAGCGCCTGAACTGTGTTCCATCGAAACGGAAAAGGCCGCGCTCGGTACCCACCCAGACGTATCCGCGTTTGTCCTGCGCCCAAGCCGTGATCGACAGGTTGGTCAGCCCGTGGTCTGCGCCAAACAGCTCATAGACTGCTCTTTGCGCATTCGCCACGCCCGCGCACACCAAAAGCGCCGCCGCCCAGCAAAGGGCCCTGCCTACGATCGCCCATCGTTGGGCGCCAAGTGCACGGCGAACTGGTGACCTGCGTGGGATCACACCGTATCCATCGACTTGCCTCGCCTAAATGTTTAGCCTGAATGGGGGTAACCTGATTGTTTGGCTTTCGGGCGCGCCACCGCGGCTCTGCAGGCGAATCGCTCCAGCAAACACCCTACGGAGCGTGCAGCCGTCTCAGGGAGAACTTCTTGCTTGCCTAATTATTCATGGTAATGTATAAGTATTCAGCCGACGGCAGCCATGACTATCGATTCCTCCCCTATCGCGCCGCCACGCGCACCGATTCCAGTCGAGGCGGCCAACGTACGTTCCGACCTGGACCTGACAGTCGCTGAACTCAACTCGTGCCTGGAACTGGCCGCGGACGTCAAACGCGTGCCTCAGGCCTACGCCAAGGCACTCGCAGGCAACGTGGTCAGCCTTCTATTCGAAAAACCATCGCTGCGGACACGTGTCACATTTGAGGTGGCGGCCAAGCAATTGGGCGGCGACTCGATTCTGTATACCGGGCCGATCGGCGGCCGCGAGCCGGTGAAGGACGTGGCCCGGAATCTCGAACGCTGGACGACGATGCTCGTCGCCCGGACATTCGCCCAGAACACGGTGGACGAACTGGCCCGATGGGCGAGTGTCCCGGTGATCAACGCCCTTAGCGACCTCTACCATCCCTGCCAGGCGCTGGCCGATATGCTCACGCTAAGGGAACACTGGGGCCAGTGGCAGGGCCACAAGCTGGCCTTCGTCGGCGACGGCAACAATGTCGCGCACTCGCTGATGCTCGACTCCGCCCGGTTAGGCATCCATTTCGCTTGTATCACTCCGCCGGGCTATGAGCCGTCAGCCGAAATCCTGGCGACAGCGCGGAGCATGGCCGCGGCGACAGGCGCGGAAATCATCGCCACGACGTCGGTCGACGAGGGTCTGGCCGGGGCGGAAGCCGTTTACACTGACGTTTGGGCTTCGATGGGACAGGAACACGAAGCGGCCGAGCGCGCCCGCCTGTTCGCCTCCTACCAGGTGAATACCGGCCTGATGCGCATGGCGGCGCCCGGCGCATTGTTCATGCATTGCCTGCCCGCCCACCGCGAGGAGGAAACCACCGACGAGGTGATGGAATCGCCCGCCTCGGTGGTCTTCGAACAGGCCGAAAACCGGCTTCATGCTCAGAAAGCGCTGATGCTGATGCTCGGCGCGCGGGCAATCTAGGATTTCGACCGTATGGCTGACGAAAACGATAACCGACAAGAAACAGCCGGCCAGAAGCCGATGAAGCTGTGGGGTGGACGGTTCAAGTCCGGCCCATCGCCCACGTTTGAACGATTCTCGGGGTCGCTCCACTTTGATCGCCGGCTGATCGGCGCCGACATTGAAGGATCGCAGGCCTATGCGCGGGCGCTGACCCGGGTCGGCATCCTCACGTCTGATGAGGCCTCCACAATCTGCAAGGCTCTGGCTTCGATCGATCCCGACTCCGCCGCTCAGTCAAACGACGAGGACGTCCACACCTACGTCATCGGCTGCCTGAAGGAAAAAGCGGGCCCGGTGGCCGACAAGATTCATACGGGCCGCAGCCGCAACGAGCAGGTCTCGCTCGACACGCGGCTCTGGCTGCGCGGGAGAATCGACGGGACGCTTGGCCTTCTCCGCGGCCTCATGTCGGCCCTGCTCGATCTCGCCGCACGGTATCCCGAAGCCGTGGTTCCCGGCTACACGCATATGCGCCGGGCCCAGGCCGTGCTGTGGCCCCACTACCTGCTGGCGTACTACGAGATGCTGATGCGCGACCATGAGCGCCTCACCCAGGCCCGTTCCCGCGTCAACGTGATGCCTCTCGGCTCGGGCGCTCTGGCCGGTTCAGGCTTCCCTGTGGACCGCGTGGCGCTGGCTTCCGAACTGGGCTTCGAATCGATCACGCTGAATTCGATGGATGTCTCCGGCGACCGCGACTTCGTACTCGATTTTCTCTCGGCCGCCTCCATCGCCATGGTCCACTTGTCGCGCCTGGCTGAGGACTGGATCCTTTACAGCAGCGAGGAGTTCGATTGGCTGGAGCTTGGCGACGGCGTCACCAGCGGCAGTTCGCTGATGCCGCAGAAGAAGAACCCGGATTCGATGGAGTTGGTGCGCGGCAAGTCGGGCCGCGTCATCGGCGCCCTCACCGCCGTGCTGGTGCTGATGAAGGGCCTGCCGATGACCTACAATCGCGACATGCAGGAGGACAAGGAACAGCTATTCGATGCCGCCGATACGCTGGCCTCCTCGCTTGAGATGGTGCGCGAGGTGATCGATACGACCTCGCTGAAGCCCGAGCGTCCCCGCCAGGCAGCTGAAGACTCCTGGGTGGTCGCCACCGATCTGGCCGAGGCGCTGGCCCGCTCGGGCGTGGCGTTCCACCAGGCGCACGTCCTGGCAGGCCAGCTCGTGCTTGAATCGGTCCAGACCGGCAAGAAGCCGGCGGATTGGACACCTGACGCTCTGGTTGCCTTTGACCCTCGTTTCACGCCGGAAATGGCCTCGCTGATGGACCCCGGCCAGGGCATGAAAACCCGCCGCGCCCATGGCGGCACGGCCCCTGAAACCGTTCTGGCGGCGCTCAGTGAAGCCCGCACCCGTTTGGAGAAACTCTCATGACCAAGAACTACCGCCAGGGACAGATCCTCAAACTCATCCGCGCGAAGCGCATCCAGACGCAGGAGGAACTCTCCCGCGAGCTCCGCACCCAGGGCATTGAAGCCACCCAGGTGACGCTGTCGCGCGATCTGCGCGAAATGGGACTCGCCAAAACCAGTGAGGGCTATGTCGAGATACTGCCCGACCCCACCGGCCCCGATCTGGCCACGGTCATGTCCGAATACCTGCTCGACGTCCGCCTGGCGCAAAGCCTGGTCATCCTGAAGACCTCGGTCGGTAGCGCCAGTTCGCTTGCTGTCGCCCTGGATCAGGAAGATTGGGCCGAAATCGCCGGCACCATCGCAGGCGACGATACCGTGCTCATCGCCTGTTGGGACGATCAGCGGGCCAAGGCAGTGCACGAACGGCTGCTGTCGTTCGTGCAAAACTGAGCTTCATGGTAGGCGCACCGATCCCCGTTGGCGCGCCCGCGCCGGAATTCCATGGCAGGGACCAGGCGGGCAATACTGTTTCTCTCTCCACCATCGCCGGCCGATTCGCCGTGCTTGTCTTCTATCCCGCCGACGACACGCCGGGTTGAAACCGCCAGTTGGGTGCCCTGAGCGCTACCATCGAGAGGCTTCAGGACGCCGGCGCTATCGTGTATGGCGTCAATCCGGCATCGGATATCAGTCATAGGAAGTACATTGAAAAGCTCCGGCTGAAGTTTCCTCTCATCGTGGATACCGGCGGACGCATCGCGCGGGCATTTCGTTCGGGATGGGGCCCGATGGTCCGCCGAACCGTCTATGTTATCTCGCCTGACTCGAAGGTTGTCTTTGCCAAACGGGGCGCGCCGCCCGTGGACGAAATCCTGAGCGTAATCGAGCTTTGACCGTGCCGTCTGCGCATGTTTTTCGCCGATGCGCAAATAGTGCATTCCGGCGCGTCCGTATCCTGCCAACAAGTCATTGAAAACACATCGGACCCGCAAACGGCACCTGCTGTGCTTCTGGTATAGCAGGAGGCAGTTATGAACAAGGTTCTCATCACGGTGCTTGGATTGGCGATAGGTACGGCCGGATTGGCCTTGGGCCAGGCGGCCGCTAACACCGAAGGCCAGCCGATGGGTCGCGGCCGAGGCGGTGCGCCTCACGCCTGGAACGACAAGAACAAGGACGGCGTCTGCGATGTCACCAACCAGCCTGTCAGCCAACGCCAGGGTCAAAATGCGATGGGCGCAAGGGGCCGGGGCCGCGGTCAGGCAGGTATGCGGAGTAGGGGCCGGGGCTTTGCCGGCGGCATGAGCCGCGGCTTCGGTCGTGGCATGGGCCGCGGGATGGGCGCCTGGGGTGGCCAGCAGGCCGTTCCACCGCAACAAACGGTGAAGTAGTTGCTCCAAGTCCCCCGGCGGGCCAATGACGTGGCACCGCCGGGCTTTGGCAGCCGCTGGTCAGAACCGGATGTGGAGGCGGCGAAGAAAGGCGAGATCGTCCTCGGTCGGCGAGGAGTGGGGTCCCGGTCCAAGCCTGCGGAACGCCGCGCTGACGACCAACAGCAACCAGAGAGTCCAGATGAGGCAAACCGCAGCGAGAAGCGGAGCCATACAGGTTTTTGCTAATGCAACCATTTCGATGAGCATGTCCGGCTCCTTGCGGTTCGCCCGCCAGATTAGCAGCAGTTGACAGTTAGATGTCAGTTACATATAGCATATACTTCCACTGCATTAGCGGCAAGCTGTTTAAGCTGGCGTGGAGCCGCCGCGAGAGCGGATGTGGACGTACGGCGCGAGTTTAGCGGCCTGCGGTTTTCCTGGCTGGCTTCGCCGATGCGGCTTTGGGAGCACCCGCATTGCGAATCAGGCGTCGCGCCTCGCGAGTAAACCGGCTCATCGACTTGGAGACGTGTTCGAGCACTGAAGCCCACTCCTCAAGGTGGCGCTCGCCATCTGCCGTGAGCCAGTAGACGCGCCTCGCCGGACCACCCTGGTCGGTTTCCCATTCCGACGCCACGTTGCCATTCAACTCCAACTGGCGCAGCGTCCGGTAGAGCGCGGCGCGCTCGATTTCGGCATCGGTTAGCGCATACTTGCGCATGTCGCCGGCGAGGTCGTAGCCGTAGGACCGGCCCTTGCGCTTCAGCAGGAGCAACGCCACTGGCTCGACGAAGCGGTAGAGATTGCCCATTGCGCAGGTGCAAGGGTGGTTGCCACCATGCCTGGGACAGAGCTTGTTGGGCATCCGGAACTCCTGTTCACGCCGCGATGGGCGACCACCAAAGACCGAGAATAGCACCACGACGTTCTAGATGCGACAACCACCTATTATGCGGCGCGAAGGGTTTTCACAGCCGTTTACAGGTCAAATCTGTCGTCGGCGCTACACCGCGTGGAATTGGATTCATCAAACCAGCCGGCCCGGCTGCCGGGATAGGAATCGAACTCCGGCACGTACGGCCTGATGTCGAGCAGCGGCGTGCCGTCGAGCATGTCAACGCCCGCCACCTCAATTGCGCCTTCGCCGATGGACAGCAGCCTGACCACCGAAATCCCGATCGGGACCGGGCGGCGGGGAGCGCGGGTGGCAAAGACACCCCGCTCCTGAACATCCAGGAACGGCGTGACTACCAGGTTGAAGCCGGATGCGCGGTGAAACCAATAGGTCAGCCAGATTCGCTCAAAGCCCTCCAGGTCTCTCAACCCGTCTCGGAACGGAGGGTCAATCCTCACCCGTCCTCTCGCGCCGCCGGCGCGCGAGGTCTGGATGGGGGTGCCAGCGGCTTCGCGAAACGGAGTCTCAATCATTCCAATCGGCTCCACCGTCAGCGGCCGCAATCCCGGGCTTGACTTCTTCATAGGCTCCATTGTACTCTAGATGTGACTTACATCTACTAGATGCCGCGTCATGCAACGGGCGGCTGAAAGGAATCCCTGGAGATGCGAATTGCGGTACCGGTGGCGGGAGATCTGCTGTCACAGCATTTTGGACATAGCAGGAGGTTCGCGCTGGTGGATGCGGACCTGGAGACGCGGACGATCACCGCCGTTTCCGGTATCGACGCTCCAGAGCATCAACCCAGTCTGTTGCCCCCGTGGCTGGAGCAGCAGGGCGTCAATGTGGTGATCGCCGGCGGCATGGGGTCACGGGCGAAGATGATGTTTGAAGCCCTCGCGGTTGAGGTCTTCACGGGCGCCCCGGAGGAGAGCCCTGAGGCGCTGGTCCGGCTCTATCTGGATGGGCAACTGGTTTCTCGCGAAGTCATCTGTGAGCACTGATGGGTCAGGCCGAGTGATGAGGAACGAACGCCGTCACGCCGCCGCGGCTCACGTCCCGGCGAGTGAAAACGGGCCGCGTGCAGACAGGGCGGAAGACCGGCTCCGCGCACGGCTGCAGTCGCGGTGTTTCGTCTGCAGCCAGGACAACCCGGCCGGACTGAAGGTGCGTTTCCGCCAGCTCGGCGATGGTGAGGCCGTGGCGGCCTGAAGCCCAGGACAGGCATTCGAGGGCTTTAGCGGAATCGTCCACGGCGGAGTGCTGAGCGCCGTGCTCGACGAGGCGATGTCGAAGGCGGTGCCGGGCTACGGCATGGATGCGCGGTATTCGCCGGGCGGCTCTCAATCGATTGCGGCGAGACTCGGCGGTTTGGCAGCTTCTGTTGGGTCAACGGTCCGTTTGCCCTGTCAGCATTGATTGGTTGAGCCTGACCGAGCCGTGTGTTGTCCGCCGCACTCAAGTACAATGATGACTGCCATGTTGGACCTGCGGTTCCGTTCCATCACAGCCCTGGCTGTCGCCCTGGGCGTCTTTTTCGTCGCCTCAGGCTGTAAAAAGTCTGTTCCGGCCAACGTCTCCGCGACGGTGAATGGCCGCGCTCTGACCACCGCCGACCTGGAGAAGCAGTTCAAACGGCAGTTTCCCAACCAACCTGATGGCGTATCTCAGGATCAGGTGCAGTTTCAGAAGTTAGAACTTCTGCGCGCCATGATCGACGAGGAGATTCTTCTCCAGCGCGCCGAAAAGCTCAGCCTGATCGCCACCGAGGCCGAGGTCGACTCGAAGTTCAACGAAATCCGCGCGCCTTACACACAGGAAGAGTTCCAGCGCCAGCTCGACGCGCGCCAGATGAGCCTCGATGAGCTCAAGGCCCAATTACGCCGCGACCTCAGCGTCGAGAAGCTGATGAACAAAGAGATCATCTCCCAGATCAACATTAGCGACAAGGACGTTACCGACTTCTACGCCGCCAATAAGGCAGCCTTCAACTACCCGGAGAACAACTACCACGTCGCCCAGATCGTCGCCACGCCGCAGCCCGACCCCAACGTCCGCAATCTGAAGCGCGACAAGGCGCAGAACGATGAGCAGGCCCGCAGGAAGATCCAGATGCTTGAGGCCCGAATCCGTCAGGGTGAGGATTTCGGCGCCGTGGCCCAGAACTTCTCCGAGGATCCGTCGAGTGCGCCCAACGGCGGTGACATGGGCTACGTGCCTGAATCGGCTCTGGAGAAAGCCGACGCCGAGACGCGTAAGGCGATCCTCACTCTGCTTCCCGGCCAGGTGTCGGCGCCGATCAAGACTCCTATCGGCTACCGGCTGCTGAAGATGGTGTCCCGCGAACCGGCGGGACAGCGGGAACTCAACGATCCGCGGGTCCAGCAGAACATTCGCGAAACGCTGCGCAACCGCAAGGAACAACTGCTGCGCAACGCCTATGTCGATGCCTGCCGGAATGAGTCGCAGGTCATCAATCAACTGGCCAAGACCATCGCGCCGGGCTTCGGCAAGGACTAAGTGGCGTTGCGGATCGTGTCATGGCGGCAACGGCTCGCGTCCCTCTTTTGTGGCCGGCGTCGTGGACGCACGCGGATGCGTTGGCGTTGCTCAACTCCTCGCCAATCAACCACCTGATCCCCAATCCAACCCTGCCCGCCGCAGTGGAGCACGCTGCCCGGGGCAGGGGTCTGTCGTGCGAGCCGGTGGCGTGGAGGGATTGGGGAGAAATCGATTGGCCGTCCGGTGGTTTGATTTCGATCGGCGACGGCTTCTGGCCAGGTTCGGCTAGTGGGCAGAACCGTCAGGAAGGCGGACCAACAGGCGCGCCGTGGGTGGATGCCAACGGCTGGATCATCCAGTTGGCCCGCGGCCGCATGCCCGAGGGCGCTGAACTCCTGTTAAACTCGGCTCCGCCGGAAGACACGGCCTCGCTCACGGTGGAGAGTTATCTGCTGGCGCTTTCGGAAAGCTGGGCTTACGGGGCCGTCAGGCCCGTCTGGCTGGCTCCACAACACGCCACCGAAGCGCTGGGCGGCTCGGGCGCTGGCGCAACGGTCTGGCGTTCGATCGTCGAATTGTTACGCTGGCAGCAAGCACGCCAGGACTGGGCGCGCTTTCAGCCCGTGACCCGCCTGCTCGTCATCTCGGATTTTTCCGGCCCAAATCAGTACATGTCCGGCGAGGTGCTCAACCTTGCCGCACGCCAGCATATCGCCTTCACACCTGTCGAGACGCGCCGCCTGTCGGCGGTCGCGTTTGGCGGCAAAAGAGCTGCTCTCTATGTCGATACTCAGCCGCCTCCGGCGCCAGCGATGGGGCATCTGCGTGCCTTCGTCTCGGCCGGCGGTCTGCTGCTGACTCCAGCGAACACGGCGGCTCTGTTTGCCGCTGCGGGCGTGCTGGATTCCACGCATCCCCGGTTCACCGTCCGGGCCTTCGGCAAAGGCCGCATCGCCGTGTCCAAGCAGGACTATGACGATCCCTGGATCCTGGCCCGCGACGCCCATCTGCTCATGAGCCGCCGCTGGGACAGCATCCGGTTGTTCAACGCCGGCTCGATGCTTGCCCATCACGCCGCTGCGCCGGGCGGCGCATCGAGCGTCGTGCATTTGCTCAACTACACCTGCCGGCCGTCCGCCAACGTAGTCTCGTTGCAGGTGCCCGCGAACACGCGCTCAGCCCTGCTGCATACTCTGGACATGGACAAAGCGCCGATCGCCAGCGTCCGGCGCGACAACCGCACTGAAATCGATGTTCCGCCATTTCCGTCTTACTGTGCCATCGAGTTGTCGCATGCTTGAGGAAAGATCAGCATGACGCCCGCCCCGCCAGATCGCAACCGCGCCATAGGCCGCCGCCAGTGGCTTCGATCGGGAATCGGCGTGACTGCAGCCGCCCGCGCTTGGTCTGACCCTGCCGCCCCCGCGGCGCGGGTGAGCGTCGCTCGCTGCGCTGAGTATGCCCAGGCGCCCTACAACGCCATGCGAATCATGTTCGACCAGCTTGGGGGCATTGGCCGGCTCGTGAAGGGCAAGACTGTTGGCATCAAGCTTAACCTCACGGGAGGTCCCCGCCAGCGGATTGGTAACGTGCCGATTGAGCGCAGCGCTTACACCCACCCCGATGTCGCCGGCGCCGCCATACGGCTCATAACCGACGCGGGCGCTACGCGAATACGCGTGTTGGAGGGGTGCTTCGCCTGCGGTGATCCGCTCGAAGAATTCATGTACGACGCCGGTTGGGATCCGCTGAGGTTGATCAACGCCGGCCGTCGCGTGGAGATGGAAAATACCAATGTCCTCGGCCGCGGCAAGCGGTATCACAGGAGAGTTGTTCCCGGCGGCGGGCTGGTCTTCCCCGGCTTCGATCTGAACCATGCCTACGACGAATGTGACGTCATGGTGTCGATCGCCAAAATGAAGGAACATGCCACGTGCGGCATCACCCTGTCGCTGAAGAATATGTTCGGCATCACGCCGGTCACTATCTATGGAGACCAGGCCGGCCGGGACGAGCCGTCGCCTGACGCCTCGGGCGGCCGCGGAACCATCCTTCACCAGGGGGCACGCGGCCCCTCGCTGAGCGCACCGCAGGAGCGCGACCCGGCCTCGCCGCGCGAGGACCGCTGGCGCGTGCCTCGCATCGTCACCGACATCTGCGCCGCCGTCCCGATCCATCTCTCCATCATCGACGGCATCGAGGGTATGGCTGGTGGAGAGGGCGGCTGGGTGAGCGCGGCGCGCCACATCAAGCCGGGCGTGCTCGTAGCCGGTCTGAACCCTGTCTCCACCGACGCCGTCGGTGCCGCCCTGATGGGCTTCGACCCGATGGCCGGACACCGGCAGATGCCATTCGAAGGCTGCGATTCCACGCTTCTGCTGGCCGAGCAACAGGGTCTGGGCACACGCGATCTGGGCCGCGTCGAGATCGCCGGCGTAAGCGTTGCCGCGGCGCGCATCGATTTCAGATCATTCTCTCCCGGCCCGTGGCGGCGCGTCCGCCCCGAGTCTCAGACAGCCCGCTAGCAGGCCACGGCATCTTCCTCATCCACCGCGGCGCCCGGACGAAGCCGACAGTCGAGCTAGGGCACGCCGCCGCCCAAACGAACCAAAGGCGACCCGTTTCAAGCGCATTCTCGCTCTGGCTCCGGCTCTCACTCAACAAACTCGGCGCTCTGACCGATTGACAGGCCATCTGTTTCACCCTTAGACTGAGCCCAAGCTGGATGCAGAGGAGGGGCGCATGCCCAAATCTATTCGTTTTTCTGTCGGACGAGGCGGACAAAACGTTCTACCCCAGGATGTGATGACCGTTCAGTATTTGCTGAACTGTGTCCCGACGAGCAAGGGCGGGCCCTCGCCCGAGTTGGTCGTTGATGGAATCGCGGGCCCGAAAACGATGGCCGCCATCTCGGATTTCCAGCGGGGCTCGCTTAGCAGTCCCGATGGCCGTGTGGATCCGGGAGGACCCACGCTGGCGCGGCTTCAACAGTTTGATCCTTACCCGGATCAACCCATGCCGCCGGCAGCGTCGTTTCCCAAGTCGCCGGCCGGCTACAAGAAGGAATCCGGACCGCCGGGATATAAGGATCTCAAGATACCTGGTTGGAAACAGGCCGGCCAGCCAGGGTACAAGGATCTCTGGCCCGGTGGAACCAAACAGGCAGGTTCGCCCGGCAACTACAAGCAGGCCAGCCCTGAAGGCTACCCGCCTGCGACCAAGCAGGCGGGTACGCCCGGTGACTACAAACAAGCAGGACCGCCAGGGTACAAAGTACCCGGCTACAAGAGTGGCGGCTGGTGACGGACGAACTGACCGCATTCGTACGCGAGGTCGTGTTGCCGGCTGGGCCGGACCGGCAGCCGGTGATCGATCCGACAGCATGCTGTTTTGAGTTGCGCGCCGCGGCTTCGCCCATTCACCGGTGGGGGGTCTTCGCCGCTGAGCCCATTCCTTCCCGGCGGCGCGTGATCGAGTACACGGGCGAGCGCATCGGACTTGCCGAAGGCCGGCGGCGGAGCATCCGCCCGCTGATCTACATTTTCGTAGCCGGGAAGCGCACACTCATTGACGGCGCCATCGGCGGCAGCGGCGCCGAGTTCATCAATCACTCCTGCTCACCCAATCTCGTGGCCCGGTTGCACGGAGGCCGCATCTGGATGGTCAGCCTGCGGAGGATCGCCGACGGCGAGGAACTGCTGATCGACTACCAGATCACCGGCAACGATCCGCTCCACCCCTGCCGCTGCGGCTCACTTCAATGCCGCGGCGCCATGAATCGGCCTGGACTTTCCTCAGCACCCTGACCGCGCTCGACAGCCGGCATCCATTCTGCCCATCCTGAGCACACGCCGCGAACTGACTATTGCCCGGCTGATCTGAGAAAATACGGCCTGATGTCTTTGAAATTGGCCCGGCGTGTGCTTCCGCTTCTTTGTTTGGCAGTTCTGCCCCGTCTGTCCGCGCAGGGGCTGCGGATTGAATTCACCGCCAACGACAGGCTCCGCCAACGTCTCGCCGCCAACCCGGAAAAGAATAAGGCTCGGATGGAGACACTTGAAGCGTTGTTCGCGGAGAGCGGCTGCAAGGACCGGCAACTCCAGCGCCAGAGCGTCAGGGGCCATGCGCTGCCTAACGTGATCTGCACGCTGCCTGGAACGGGCGAAGGAACCGTTGTCGTCGGCGCCCACTTCGACCATGTCGAGATCGGCAGTGGCGCCGTCGACAACTGGTCTGGCGCATCCCTCCTGCCAAGCCTGTATGAGGGGCTCGCCAAGTCCCCCAGGACGCTCACCTTCGTCTTTGCTGGCTTCACCGAGGAGGAATCCGGACTCAACGGCTCACGCTACTTCGTCCAGCAATGGAAGCGCGAAAAGCGGCCGTTACCGCTGGCGATGATCAACATCGACACGATTGGCCTGACACCGACCAAAGTCGGAGTCAGCACGTCGGATAAGCGCCTCGTCGATATCCTCTGGCGACTCTCACAGGCCATGAAACTCCCTCTGATGGGCATGAACGCGGAACGCGTCGGGACCTCCGATCATGAGGAGTTCGCCAACGCCAAGATCCCCTCGCTCGACGTTCACTCAATTACCACCGAGACGATGCGCTACCTGCACAGCCACCAGGACCAGCCCGAGAACCTAAGCTTCGACAACTACCGCGACACCTACAAGCTGATGGCAGGATTCCTGAGCTTGCTCGACTCCATGCAAGCACGCGCCAACGCAAAACCAACCAGGTAGCCGGCTGACAGGCCGCCAAAATGGTCCCACGCGCCGGCGGGATTACTTCGGCAGCTTGCTAGCAGCCTGTGGTAGAAGTCCCGCGAGCCGCGTTGCGAGCGCCGCCGGGCCGAGATGCGAGCAGCGGCGACGACGGCGATGCGGGCCATCGATGAGGAGTCGGTGCGAAGCAGATCGCCCGGCGCCGCCGCAACCCAAAGGGCAGCAATGACTTGCCGCGATAGCTTCGTTGGTCGTCGTCGTGGATGAATAACATCAACTTCCTCCTCCCGCCTCGCTCTCGCGGCAATTCAGTTGGCTGCGCGGCCGCACGCGACTTCTACCACAGGCTGCTAGACCCGGTAGTGATCCGCGCGCCAGTTCTTGACCGACTTCTTGATATCGTCTTCGCTCGTCCCCACCTCGGCGGCCTTGGCCGCCAGGGCCGGGAACTCTTCGTCCGACGCGAACCGCAGGCCGATGATCTGTCGCACCGTGATGCGCGGGTCCAGCGGCTTGCCGGTCAGCAGGTAGTGCCGGAAATTCTCTTCCGCCTTGATCGCCCGGTCCTGGGCCATGAGGGCGAACACGCGGGCAAATACCGCGGCCACGATCACGCAGAACGTCAGGACGACGATCAGCGCGGCGCTGTAAAACCGCGTATGGTCTCCCCATGATCCGTAAAGGTTCACGCCCGACCCGATCAGGGTCAGCAGCAGCAGGGGCAGTAGCACGAAATGGAATCCAGCCGCAAGCCGAGTGTGGTTGGCGTAGTTCTGTTCTTTCATCGGTTGAGCCTCCTCTGGCGTGGTGTGTTTTCGGTTCGCCTGTCACCTGTTTTCAGGATCGAACGAAAACGTCCATTTACCCTAGCATGGGGTTGGGAGCCATCGCAATGAAACAAAACACACTTGCCAAACGCGCTCTCACCGGTCTGCGCGAAAGCCTCGCGCGGGAGTTGCGGCAGCGCGCGCCAATCCATGTCGAGAGCCTGGCTGATCCAGTGGACAGTCTTCTGGCCGCCATCGAACGCGACGCGTCGCTGACCTACCACCATCTCGCCGTGACACGCTACCGCGAAGTGGTCGACGCGCTGGAACGGATCGAATCAGGCCAGTACGGCATTTGCGAGGAGTGCGAGCAGCCCATCGCGCGGACGCGCCTGAGGGCCGTGCCCTACGCCCGGCGCTGCCGAGGCTGCCAGGAACGTCTCGAACGGGCCGCCGCCTGAGGCTTCTCTCTGCTCCTCCCAAAGGGCCGCCGGCGTCGCCAGGACGGGCTTGGTGGGCCGGCAGCCCGCTTTGTTATAGTCGGCTCTTGCACCCTAAATCAATACGGAACGCCCCGTTGCTGGCAGAAGGCGCGCGGCTGGAAGGCGACATCGAGCGCATTCAGGGTTCTGGTGAGCCGCCATTGCACGGCTGGTATCCCTACAACATTCTGGCCAATGTCCCGCGCCTCCAGCGCCTGCTCGATGCCGCCGGGCTCGGACTGCCCGAACCAAAACACGGCCTGCCGGTGCTCGACATCGGCGCCGCCGACGGCCATATGAGCTTCCTGTTCGAACGGCTTGGCCATGAAGTGGACGCGATCGACCACCCGGCCACAAACTTCAACTACATGAACGGAATCCGCCAGCTCGCTGGTTCCCTGAATTCCGCCATCCGCATCCACGACATCAACTTCGACGTCTCGCCCTACCCTCCATCCGGCCAATACGCCTTCACGCTCCTGCTCGGGATCCTCTATCACTTGCGGAATCCGTTTTGCGTGCTGGAAAACCTCGCCCGCCGCTCGCCCTACCTTTACATGAGCACGCGCCTGCTCTCCACCCTGCTCACCGATTTGCTCCCCCTGCCCGCCGTCTATCTCGCCGGCCGGACAGAAATCAACTTCGACCCGACAAACTACTGGCTCTTCACCCGCCGCTCGCTGCGCCGCCTGCTCACGCGCGCCGGTTGGGAGATTCTTGCCGAATTCACCGAACGTGCCCATCGCGCTCCGTTCGCCCTGTCGCCCGATGCCCGCGACGAACGCATCTACGTCCTCGCCCGATCCTCGTTCCTGCCCCAGTTTGAAGCGTTTCAACCCCTGGATGGGTGGTATCCGATCGAGGATGGCTCGCTGCGCTGGACGCGCCGCGAGTTCTCGGCCAAACTCCATGCCTTCCACCAAGCCTCGCGCCTGCAATTCGAGTTCTTTGCCCACCCGTATCTGATCGCCGAGGGTCCGGTGGTCCTCCAGATTCGGCTCAATGGCGTGGCGCTGAAACCCTATATCATCGGCGAAGCCGGTATGCACACAGTCTCGCTGTCCTGTTCGGTTGAGCCCGGCAACGCCTATACGGTGGAATGTTCGCTTAACCGCGCCATCGCCGAGCCCGGCGGCGAACGTGAACTGGGCGTCAGGGTCGAGGTCTTTACATCGGATGAGTTCGGCAGCCCGCTGCCGCCACCCCTACGGCTCGACTAAAGGCCATGCGCCCGGGCGGGCGAGGGGCGGAATCAGGGCGTAATCGCCCCATGTTCACGTAAGGTCGCGAGTATGTCGGCCAGCGGCACCTTCGCGGGCGTGAGGTTCTGCTTCGAGGCCAGCGCCGCCGCCGCGCCCGCCGCCTGTCCCATGGCCATGCAGGAGGCCTGGACGCGAAGCGCCGAGTTGGCCAGCCTGTCGCTGCTGATCGACCGCCCTGCGACCAGTAGATCGCGGCTCGATTTCGGAATCAGCGCCCCCAAGGGAATCGTCGGAACTGTGCCGTGTGTGAGTTGCCGGGGGCGCACGCCACGCTCATCATGCAGATCGATGGGATAGAACGAATGCGCCACGCCATCATCGAACTTCCGGCCGCTGGTGTAGTCGCCGACGGTCACCACGGTCTCGCCGGCGATGCGATAGGTCTCGCGCACGCCCGCTTCCGGCTGCAAGCGCTCCAGCCGCAGGTTCTCGAAGCCCCGAAACGGCTTCAGGAAGCGCATCATGCGCAGCATCGACGCCCGGCCGCGCATGTTGGTCTGGGTGTGAAGCTCGGATGTAGTCGAGTCCGCGCCCAGAATGTGCGTCGAGTTCTCGCCGCCGCTCCCGAGGAATCCCCGCAGACTCTGGCGGAAGTCCGGCCCCTCAAGACGACCCTGCCTGACGGCCTCGGCCGCCGCTTCCACCATCCCGTCGAGGTCCGCCTTTTCCAGGTCGTAGCCCCCCAGCCGGTAGATCAGAGTGCCTGGCTGGTTGACCGCCTCGCGGTGCCTTGTCAGTCCAATCATCCCGATGACAGCTGCGTTGCCCGTGGCATCCACCAACTGGCGCGCGTGCACCACGACCTGCATCCCCTTGCCGGCAAGCTGCACGCGCCAACTGTTGTCGCCGCGGGTGATGGAGAGCGGCGATTCGTAGTAGCGCAGCCTGACGCCCGCCTTCACGCACGCCTCTTCGGCCAGCGCGGCATACAACGCCCCGTTCAGGCGCACCTGATGCCGCCAGTGCTGGGTGCCATAGGGCACGGAAAAGTCAGGGAGCTTGTCGCCGTTCAGTTCCACCGCCGCGCACGCCAAATCCCACCCGATGCCGGCAATCACCTGCCGGCCCCAGGCATGGAACAGGCCCGGAAAATCCACGCCCGCCGTGCTCATCGTCCCGCCCAACTGGCTGCCGGCTTCCACCAGCATCGTGCGCGCTCCCAATCGCCCGGCCTGTATTGCGGCGATTGCCCCGGCCGTTCCGCCGCCAATGATCAGAACGTCGGCAGTGACCAGTTCGGACTGCGATTGCGACGCTTCCACGTTCGCCATCCCCAGGACCGCGGGAGCGCCTCCCAGCCGGATCAGCGCTTCCCGGCGCGAATTGCCGGAACGAGGAATGTGCTTTGCGGGCTGCCTCATACTCACCTCCTGCAGTAACAGATCAGCATATACCGATCCCTAAACACGATCCGGCTTGGCGGCTCCAGGCAAGCTTTTGGACCCGGATAGCCTCCAATTCGTTTGTGGCATGCGCACCGGATCGCCGCCGATGGAAGGGTTGCGGTGCCGTGCTGCCGCACCCCATGTCGGTAATGAATGGCTTGGACGGCGCGTCCTACCAGCGGGGCAAGACGCGTTTCCATTCCGGATCGACATGCTTGCGCATCTCGGCCTCATCGTCGCGTTTGCGGTAGGTGAGCTTACGGTACCGTTCGCCGAGGCGGTGCACCTGGTCCATGTCCAATGTCACACCTAAGCCGGGTTTGTCTGGAATCGGCACCGCGCCGTCGACGAATTTGACACGTCCGCCTTCGATGATCTCATCCTGTTCAGTCTGCCAGGGGTAATGCGTGTCGCATGCGAATTGCATCGCCGGCGCGGCGCAACAGGTGTGGGCCATGATCATCAAGCTCAAGCCCAGATGGTTGTTCGAATGCATCGAAACGCCGAGGCCAAGCGAATCGCAGAGCATGGACAATCGTTGAACGGCGCGGACGCCGCCCCAATAGTGCGGATCGGAAAGGATCACCTGCGATGCGCCGGTCTGCCAGGCCGGTACGACGTGCTCCAGAGCGGTCACGGCGACATTCGACGCCAATGGCGTCTCGACACCGGCTGCGAGCAACCGCCGCCTGACCTCTGCCATGCCGTCCATGCCTGCCGTGGGGTCTTCGAAGTAACCGCCGCCGGAGAGTTCAGCCTTGAGCGCAACGCCGATGCTGACCGATGTCTCGACTGACCAGGCGCAATTAGGGTCGATCCGCAGCGGTACCGACGGGCCAAACTCCGCCCTGAGCAGCCTCATGGTTTCGATTTCGTCCTCGGGCGGCAGAACGCCGCCCTTGAGTTTGATCTCTTTGAAGCCGTAGATCTCCATCATGCGGTGGGTCTGAGCGACCATCGACGCTGGCGTGAGACATTCGCCATACTCGTCGTCACGAGCGTCCTCGCCTTCCCCGCCCCCGCCGCCGTGCTTGTAGAAAAGGTATGCGGAGAACGGAGCGGCATCGCGGGCGCGCCCGCCGAGCAGGTCACAGACCGGGCGGTTGACGGCCTTGCCAATGATGTCCAGGCAGGCGGCCTCGACGGCGGCAAAGGAACGTGTGCGCGCGTCGCGCGGGTTCTCGCCGGGGACAAACCAGGTCTGCGAGCGGTCGCCCGCGCCGGACGGCTCGGCGGTTTGCTCCCAGAGCCTGACAAGTTGGAATGGGTCCATCCCCAAGACCATGGGCTTGATGGTTTCCAGCGCGGCCAGCGGTCCATCGCCTCCATGGGCCTCGGCTATGCCTGTGATGCCGTCGGTGGTTTCAAGGACGAGCGCGGTCCGCAGCGCATAGGGCGCGTGGCGGCCGTAAGAACTTCTGATAGGGGGGTCGGCGACGGCGAGGGGAAAAGTGGTGAAGGATTTGATCCGCATGGCTCAGGCGCAGGATATCACGCCCAGGCGCCCGAGCCAGGCCGGATCGAATGGGGAGGATTACTTGCGCATGCCGGGGCTTGGGCTCTTCAGCTTGAGCTGACGCATCTTGCGTTTGTTGCGCTTCGGCTTCGAAATGATGAAAGTGCCGCTGCCAATGTAATCAGCCTGATAGAGCTTCTCGGGGGTCTTGGTGTCGTTTGACAAAGTTGTTTCCTCAATCTCGACCTTGGGATGTCATTCTAGAGTTTAGCATGGCGATCGGCGGAAACATGTTCAGGGCGTTGCGCCACCGCGACTTCCGGCTCTATGCCGGCGGCATGGCGGTGTCGCTCGCCGGGACATGGATGCAGAACATGGCCCAGGCGTGGCTGGTCTACCGGCTCACGCGCTCAGAATGGATGCTGGGCCTGACCTGGTTCTGCGCCAGCCTGCCTGTCCTCCTGCTCAGCCCCATCGCTGGAGCGATGGCCGACCGCTGGCCGCGGCGGAGCATCGTGATGGCCACCCAGGTTGTGGGCATGGTGCAGGCAGCCATCCTGGCGGCGCTGACCATCTCCGGACGGGTCGAGATCTGGCACGTGCTGGTCCTGGCGTTCGTGCTGGGTATTTCGACTGCCTTCGACATCCCCAGCCGCCAATCGCTGTTCATCCACCTGGTGGGCAAGGATGATCTGCTGAACGCCATCAGCCTGAACTCGGCCACCTTCAACGTTGCACGCGTCATCGGACCGTCCGTCGGCGGTTTCATCGTGGCCCTTTGGGGTGAGGGTATGTGCTTCCTGCTGAACTCGTTGAGCTTCATCGCCGTGCTGGTTTGCCTTGCGGCGATGCGCGTGCGGGAGCAGCCTCGGGCACAGGCCGAATCGCCGGTGGACTCTCTCAAAGAAGGCATCGCATTCGTGCGCCGGACGCCCGAAGCCTTAGCGCTGCTGGCACTGTGCGGGCTGATCTCCTTGGCCGGGTCGCCGGGCACGACTCTTGCGCCGGTCTTCGCCGAGGGCATCTTCAAAATGGGGGCACAGGGGCTGGGCCTGCTTTCTGCGGGCATGGGCGTGGGTGCGATTTTGGGTACGCTGAGCCTGGCGCGCCGCCGCGCCACCAAGGGACTGCCGAAAGTGATCCTCGGTTCGACGGCGATGATGGCCGTGGCAATGGGTATCTATGGCGCCTCACCCTCGTTCTGGCTTTGCCTTGCCATGATGCCGGTGATCGGCATGTCGGTGATGCGGCATTCGGCCTCGGCCAACACAACCATCCAGATGTCGATCCCGGACGCATACCGTGGCCGCGTCATGGGGATCTATTCGATGATGGTGGTCGGCATGGCGCCTATCGGCAGCCTGCTGTCGGGGGCCCTGGCCGAAGTCATCGGATCTCGGGCGACGATGGTGGTCGGCGGCGTCGGGTGCCTGGCGGGGGCGGCAGTCGCCCGCTGGTGGTCGTCGCGTTGGGAGTCCTGGTTGCAGCGATAATGGGGGGATTGTGCTGAAAAGACTTCTGGGGGCCTCCCTGCTGCTCGCCTGTTGCGCCGCCGCGGCGTCCCCCCCGCCGACCCAGAGCGAGATTGACGCAATCGTCGCCCAACTCTCCGAAACCACAGGATTCAAAACGGTTCGCCCCATCCGGGTCGAGACCATCGGACGCGACGGCTGGAAGGCATGGATCGACGCCCAGATCAAGGAAAACGTCCAACCGGAGGAGATTCGGGCCGAGGAGATTGCACTGAAGAAGTTCGGTTTGATCCCTCGCGATTACGACCTGCGGTCGGCCACCGTCGATCTGCTCGGCGAACAGGCGGCGGCGGTCTACGATCACCGCAAAAAGCGCCTGCTGCTGGTCGAAGGCGCGTCGGAGGCCATGGGCGACATAGTTCTTGTACACGAGTTGGCCCATGCCCTGGCCGATCAGAACTTCGACCTGAACCGGTTCCTCGAAGGCCCGAAAGACGACGAGGCACAACTGGCTCGCCTGGCCGTGGCCGAGGGCCAGGCGACATGGCTCATGCTCGACACGCAGTTGAAGAAGATGGGCATGTCGCTGCAATCGAATTCCGCCGCTCTCCAGATGATGTCTGCAGCCGGCTCGAATCTGGCCGCGGGCATGTTCCCGGTCTTCGAGAAGGCGCCTCTGTACATGCGAGAGACCCTGCTGTTCCCCTACACGGCCGGGCTGGCTTTCCAGCAGGCGGCGCTGGACCGGCTGAAGAAGAGGTCGTTCAGTGAGGTGATCAAGCGTCCGCCGGCGACCGCCGGCGAGGTCCTGCACCCGGAGGTCTGGCTGTCAGGTTGGAAGCCTGAGAGTGTGCAACTGATGAGGTTCCCCGGACAGGACGGCTACAAAGCACTGACTCAGGGCAGCGTGGGCGAACTCGACTGGCGAATCCTCTTCGAGCAATACGCGGGCGCCGAGGAGGCCCGCGCCATCTCGCCGGCGTGGCGCGGCGGGCGCTTCGAAGTGCTCGAATCGGAAAAAGAAGGCCGCACGGTGCTGCGGTTCGCCGCCGTTTGGGCCGACGAAGAAACGTCGAAGCGGTTCATGCGTCTATATCAGCGTGTGCTTGACGGAAAGTGGACCACCTACAAGCCGCTGGCATCGGGCGAGGATGAGTTGCGCGGCGCAGGCGACGACGGAGTTTACATCATCAGGCGCAAAGGACGGGTCGTGCAGGGCGTCGAAGGCATGAGGCCATGAAGGGCCATGGGACCATCCTGGGGTATATTGAAAGTGAATCCATGGACAAACTGAGCAGAAGAACAGCCCTTCTTGCGGGCGTAGCCACGGCCTTGTCCCCCCGTCTTTTGTACGCGGCCAAGGTGCCGCGGCCGGCCCCAGATCTCATGATCTCCCGCCCAGGCGGCGTGCAGCACCGCGTGAGCCAGTACCACGGAAAGATCCTCGTCCTCGAACTGCTTTTGACCACTTGTCCACACTGCCAGCGCTGCGCGCACACGGTGCAGCGGGTCTTGGGCGACTACAAGGACAAAGGGGTGGAGGCACTGGGCGCTGCCATCAACGACGAGGCTCGTTTCGATCTGCTCCGTTTCGAGATGGCTTCGGGCTCCAGGTTTCCCATGGGGATCGCCGACCGCGATAGGGCCTACGCTTTCATCGAGGCCGACATGAGCGCCGGCCCGGTCTACTTCCCGCAACTGGTGTTGATCGACCGCCAGGGCATCATCCGTGCCCAGTACGCAGGGACTGACAAATTCTTCGAGCAGGAGGAGTCGAATCTTCGCGCCATGCTCGATACACTGCTCAAGCCGGCCGCGCCCGCCGCTTCCGCGCCGGCGAAAGGGACCAAAAAGTGAACCGCAGAAACCTTTTGCTCACGGCCCTGGCTGGATTGGGAGCGCGCGCCTACGGGGCACAAATCCCACGTCCTGCGCCCGGATTGAAGTTCATCTCGCACAACGGCCAACAGATTGACCTGGCCGCCTACAAGGGCAAGGTGGTGCTGCTTGAGTGGCTGATGACCACATGCCCGCACTGCCAGGTGAGTTCGCAGATTCTGAGCAAACTGCAGACCGAATTCGCCGCCAAAGGTGTCCAGGCGCTGGGCGTGGCCATTGATGCCGGCGCCGGCCAGAAATTGCTCGATTACGTCCGCAAGTACGCCACCACGTTTCCGGTCGGAGTGATGCCCCACCAGGTGGCCACCAATTTCCTACAGGCCAGTGTGATGGCGCCGCTGATGATGCCCCAGATGGTGATCATCGACCGTCTGGGCATGATCCGCGAGCAGTACGCCGGCGACGACAAGTGGCACGAACAGACAGAGAAGAACCTCCGGGCGTCAATTGCGAAGTACGCCGCCCAGGGCTCCGGCACGCGGGGCAAGCCGCCGGCCAGGAAGAAGTAGTCTCTCCCTCCAGCCCTGGCTCGCACGAGGCGGCGTCTCCTGGGATGTTCAGCCTAACCGCATCAGCTTCAGGGCCTCAATGGCCGCTCCGCGTGCGCCAGCCGTGTCCCCGTTGGGCATGATATGAACCGGGATGTCGGCCTGCTCGGCCCGCTGCGACGGCATGCCTGCGTGGATCTCGGCGACGAACCAGTCCTGGAATTCCTTGCCGGTTTCAATCGCTCCGCCGCCGACAATCAAGGCGTCCGGATCGAAGGTGTTCACCATTTCGTCGAAGAACAAACCCAGCGCATGGGCCTGGACCCGGAAGATCTCGCGGCACATCTCGTCGCCGCGTTCGGCCATTCCGCGGACGGCCTTGGCCGCCGTGTGCATGTCGCCGAACCTGCCTAATTCGTGATCGGGGAACTTCGCCAGGAAGTACGGCAGGAAAGTCTTCTCGATGGCGGTGAGCGAGCAGACCGATTCAAGATCGCCCGTGCGCCCGCAGTTGCACACCGGCACAAGCCCCTCGACGCCGGTGATGCTCTGGTAGGGAATCAGCACGTGGCCCAGTTCGCCGCCAAAACCCTTGCGCCCTTTCAGCACCATG
>CAZSBK010000004.1:0-102085 GCA_964604945.1 uncultured Candidatus Solibacter sp. | reverse complement strand
GACTTCATCCCGTTCTTCAACGACATCGAGGTGGACCTGGAAGATGGCGGGGTACGAGAAGTGACGCTGCATGATGGATCGCGGGTGGTGCTGCACAAGCTGGAACGCGACTACGATCCGTCGAGCCGGTTGAACGCCGTGACGCGGCTGCATCAGGCATCGGACAGTGATGAAGTGCTGACTGGGCTGCTGTATCTGGACCAGTCGCGGCCGAGTTTCACGAAGACGCTAAACCTGGTGGATAGGCCATTGGCGAGCCTGCCGGAATCCGTGACGAGGCCCAGCGCCGAAGCGCTGGAACGGATCAACGAGGAGTTCAGGTAGACGCTCGTTTGGACGATCATGAAAGCGTGAGCTTTCTGTTCATTGGAAACGCGGGCTTCCTGACCAAACGAATTGCGAGCCTGGTTGTGCTGGTGTGCGCGGCGGCATGGGGGTGGGGTGCAGCCTGCTCACGTGAAGCGCCGGCGACACACTCGGCGAGCCTCCCGCGTGAGCGGGAGGTAGCTGTGGCTGTACCGCTCCCTCACGGGAGCGGCTCGCCAGACGCGCGGGCATTTCTCTCAATCGGAAGTGCGGCCAGGAACCCGCTCTCTGCGTTCGCGGTTGGCGCGGTTTTCGTGGGCCAGCAGCCCACGGGCACTCTGTCAAAGATCGAGGTGGGCGGGGCCGAGCGGTTGAGCACAGAGCGCGTCATCGAGATATCGGGGCTGAAGACCGGGCAACCTGTCGACAAGGCGGTGTTGCAGGCGGCTGTCGAGCGAATGATGGCGACTGGTCTGTTCGAGCGGGTGAACTGGCGGACACTGCCGGGCGAAGCGGGCGTCACGGTCACCTTGACCGTCCGGGAAGCGCCAGAACAACAAACGGAGGCGGAGCGGGCGGCGGGGCCGAAGATCGAGCGGATGGAGGTCCGCGGCTTGGCGCCTGCGCGCGGGGAGGCTCTGCGGGCGCGTCTCGAAGGGCCGATGGCTGGCCGGGAATTCAGTCAGGAGATGGCGGAGGAGGTCGCCGGGCCGCTAGTGCGGGCGGCGCTGGCCGAATGGGGGCACTGGAGTCCTGCGATCAAGTTCAATCTGGAGGCGGGGACGGCACTGGCCGTCGAGGTCACAGAGGGGCCGGTGACGATGTTGGGCGAGGTCTTGATGGAAGGCGGGGATGCGAGATGGCTTGCGGGGGCGGGATACGTGAAAGGCGCTCAGGCGGAGTCGAAGAAGCTGAATCTGGCGCTGGGCAAGGTAATTCAAGCCGCTCGGAATGCGGGCTACCTGGCGGCGGCGGCGCGTTCAGAACCCACGGTGACCGGCGGCAGGCTGGACCTGAAACTCACGATGGAGCCGGGTGTGCTCTACCGGTTCGGCGAACTGCGGATCGACGGACTGGATGCCCAACGCGAGAAGCGGGCGCGCGGACTTTGGAAGCTGAAGCCGGGTGATCCGGCGGGCACGGCGGCGTTGGAAGAGTGGATTCGTTTGGTCTTTGAGCAGCGGATTCCCGTGCGGGACCGGGTTCAGCGGGAATGGCGTCCACGGCAGGGCGAGGCGATTGCTGACGCGGTGGTTTCGTTCCGCTGAGAACATTTCAGCCCGGATCGGCAACGCTGGCTTCGTCAACCAGTGGGACACCGGCGGTACCCGCCGCAACTTTGTTTCGCTGGAGCATTTGTCCCGAGTCACAATATCGATGCGGCCGAAGGAGGCGTCAGAGGAAAGGCAGGAAAAGCGTCAGGGCGAACAGGACGAACACAGGCCTCTTGACCACCGTATTCAGCTTCTCGGACGTGACCTTTCCTCGAGCGTAGATCGCATTGGCCGCCGCCATGGCGACGGGGACACAGGCAAAGGCCAGCGCGGCGCCGCCCAGAACGTCGCTCAAGTAGTGAGCGCCCAGCACGATCCGCGAATAGCAGACAAGACTCGCGACAAGCAGCAGCGCTAGCTTGACAAGGCGCACGGAAACGGAGCCGGCTGGCACGATAAGCACGAACGGCAGCGCCAGAGCGAGGCTTTTCGAGGCGTGTCCGGATGGAAATGACGGGCTGACGTGCCTGACGGTCGAGTTGAGTTGCCCCGCAAGTTCGGCTATCGGGCGCGCCCGTCCCAGAAGCGCCTTGAGCAGTTCCCCGGTCAGCGCAGCGGCTGCGAAAGAAAGCAACACGACAATCAGAACCGGGCGAGCCTCTTTGAGGGCCGGGAAACGAGAGGACGCGGGCGTGCATGCAAGCAGCAGAAGGCAGATGGCGGACATGCCAAATTGAGAGAGAGCACGGCAGAAGGCGACAACGGCCGGATTGTCCCGACACGGATTGTGAGCGAGCAAAAACCCCCGGTCGAAATCCCGTTCGATCCACAGCAGCAACGACAGGGCAAATACCGAGACGGAGGCGATAAATACAAACCGCCTCACGGACGGGCTCAACCGAACGGTCGTGAGAGAATCGTTCATCGGTTCGAATCTCCGGGCGTCCTGGCGAACTACACAGAGAGTCTAGCAGGCTGCTGAAAGCGCCGGAGAACCAGCCGCGGCAGTCCAGTTTGGTATCATGCGGCTTCGTGCGCGGATAGCGCGGCTTGGCAGTTGTAGGGCCGGGTTGTCGGATAATCGAGTGGAGGCTTCATCCGTTATGTACTGGCTTGGAATCGACATCGGAACTGGCGGCAGCCGGGCGCTTTTGGTGGACGAGCAAGGGACGGTGAAGGCCGCGTGCACGGCGGCGCATGAAGACATCCGCATGGACAAGCCCCTGTGGGCCGAACAGCGGCCCGAGAACTGGTGGGACGCCGCGCAGGAAGCCATCAAGGGCGTGCTGAAACAGGCCGGCGCGAAGGGCGAGGACGTCAAGGCGATCGGATTGTCGGGCCAGATGCACGGGCTCGTGCTGCTCGACAAGAACGACGACGTCATCCGCCCGTCGCTGATCTGGTGTGACCAGCGCAGCCAGCCGCAGGTGGATTTCATCATCCAGACCGTGGGTAAGGCAAACGTCGTCGCCCATACGGCCAACCCCATGCTGACCGGCTTCACGCTGCCGAAGCTGCTTTGGGTGAAAGACAATGAGCCGCAGAACTTCGAGAAGGCGAAGAAGATCCTGCTGCCGAAGGATTACGTCAGGCTGAAACTGACCGGCGTCCATGCAACCGAGGTGAGCGATGCATCGGGCACGGGCTTGCTGGATGTGGTCACGCGGCGCTGGTCGCGCGAGATGATCGAGCGGCTGAAGTTGGATGCGAGCCTGCTGCCGGAGTTGAAGGAGTCAGTGGAAGTCAGCGGCGCGGTGACCAAGACGGCAGCCAAGGCGACGGGTTTGAAGGAAGGCACCCCAGTGGTCGGTGGCGGCGGTGACCAGGCGGCGAGCGGGATCGGCAATGGAATCGTGAGACCGGGTCCGGTGTCGTGCACCATCGGGACGTCGGGAGTCGTATTTGCGTATGCCGACAAGCCGCAGTACGATCCGGCGGGGCGCGTGCACACGTTCTGCCACGCCGTGAAGGGCAAATGGCATGTGATGGGCGTGACGCAGGGCGCGGGACTGAGCCTGCAATGGCTGCGCAATCAAATGATGCCCGGCGCGAAGTACGACGACATGACCGCCGAGGCGGCGACGTCTCCCGTGATGGCGCACGGGCTGTACTGGCTGCCCTACCTGATGGGTGAGCGGACACCGCATCTGGACCCGATCGCGCGCGGCGGCTGGATCGGATTGACGGCGAAACATAGCCGGGCGGATTTGATTCGGGCTGTCATCGAGGGCGTCAGCTATTCGTTGAAGGATTGCCTGGGCATCATCGAGCAGATGGGCGTCGAGGTGAAGAATGTACGGGCGTCGGGCGGCGGGGCGAATTCGCTGTTCTGGCGCCAGATGCTGGCCGACATCCTCGGCATCGGCATCTCGACGCTCGAGAATCGGGAAGGGTCGGCGTACGGCGCGGCGCTGCTGGCGATGGCCGGGTCGGGATTGTACAAGTCGATCGAAGAGACCTGCGATTCAGTGATCCGAGAGACTGAATGCCTGATCCCGGACGTGCACGATTCGGCCGCTTACATGCGCGGATACGAGGTGCACAGCGTGCTGTATCCGACGCTGAAGCCGATCTACGGGCTGATTCATCAACTGGCGTAAACGGCTAAACGAACCTGCTACCGCCCGCTCACGCAGGCGGCTCGCCGGTCGGAGCGTGTTGAGGACACTCCCTGCCCCCTTGGGCGCTATCATGGCTGAAACGTCATGCAGACAACACGCCGCGGGTTTATCTCGGCAGCGCCGGCGCTGGCCGCCGCTTATGCTCCGTCAGATCGGATCCGGATCGGGATCATCGGCGCTGGCGGGCGCGCCAACGACCATTACAAGGAACTCACCGCGACGGACCTGGGCGCGCGCATCACGCACGTCTGTGACGTCTGGAGGGTGGCGCGCGAGAAGTTCGCTGGACAGGTGAAGCAGGCCTGGGGCACGGAGCCGAAGACGTCGACGCGGTATCAGGATCTGCTGGCCGACAAGGATGTCGATGCCGTCATCCTGACCGCGCCCGACCACACGCACTCGCGGATGCTGGCCGACGCCGTGGCGGCGGGCAAGGACGTTTACTGCGAAAAGCCGATGGGTACGATTCTGAGCGAGGCGCGGGACGCGTTCGTGGCCGTGAAGAAGTCGAAGCAGGTCGTCCAGATCGGCACGCAGCGGCGATCGGATCCTGGCTTGATTGCGGCGGCGAAAGCGATTCGCTCGGGGATGATCGGCAAGGTGACGCGGGCCGATATTCAATACCACTTCCAAGAGCCGCGCTGGCGGCGTGATTTCCACATGGTGAGGGCGGAGGATGTGGACTGGGAGGCGTTTTCGTTCGGCCGGGATCTGGGCAAGTTCGATGCACGCAAGTTGCGCGAATGGCAGTTGTTTCCGCCGCTGACCAACGGCATTCCGGGGCTGTGGCTTTCGCACTTCATCGACCTGGCGTATTGGTTCCTCGACGACCCGTATCCATCGTCGGCGGTGTCGCACGGCGGCGTCTACATGTGGAACGACGGGCGCGTCACGTCGGATGTTTTTCATACCCTGGTGGAGTATCCGAAGGGCTGCATGGTTCACTTCGGCATGTCGATGACCAACTCGGCCGGTTCGCGCCACCTATGGTTCGGCACGAAGGGCACGTTCAATGGCGAAACGCTGACGCTGTCGCCGGAAGGATCGAAGGATCCGCAGCGGTTGCAGGGCGAGGTGAAGCTGGAACCGGTGAAGGTGAACTCACACCTTGAGAATTTCCTCGAATGCGTACGGTCGCGCCAGACGCCAAGGGCGGATATTCAGTGCGGCTTCTCGCATGCGGTGGCGGGCATCATGTCATCGGAGGCGCTGCGACTGGGGCGCAAAGTGACGTTCGATACGGGCCGATTGGAGATCGTGTAGACATGAGACGAAGAGAGTTTCTGGCATCCGCCATCATCCCCGTGATCCCGAAAGCGCCGGCGATCACGAAGGTTGAATATTGGGTCCGTCCCTACAGGACGAAGGCGTACTTCAAGTTCTTCCGCAACAGTCAGCGATCCTCGATCATTCTCAAGGTGACGGCGGAAGACGGCACAGTGGGGTGGGGCCAGGCGGTGCCGGTCGAGACCTGGAGCTATGAGAGCGTCGAGGCGTCCGAAGTCACGCTGAAGAACTACCTGATCCCGGCGGTGAAGGGCCTCAACCCGACAGACCTTGCCGCCGTGCACCAGGCGATGAACACGGTGATCCGGCCATCGTTCTCGACCGGAATGCCGATGACCAAGGCGGGCATCGATCTGGCGCTGCACGACCTGGCCGGGCGGTTGGCGAACAAGTCCGTACCGGAGATGTGGGGACGCAAGCCTCAGCAAATGGTGCCGCTATCGTGGACGCTCAATCCGCGGACACTGGACGAAGTGCCGGTGTTGATGGAAGAGGGCCGGAAGCTCGGCTACAAACATTTCAACATCAAAGTGGCGCCGGACCCGAAGTTCGACATCGCGATGGCGAAAGAGGTCCGGCGTCATGCGCCGAACTGTTTCCTATGGGCCGACGCCAATGGAGGATACGACCTCGAGACGGCGCTGGCTGTGGCGCCGAGGCTGAAGGATGCAGGCGTGGACGTTCTCGAACAGCCGCTACCGGCGAACCGCCTCACTGGTTTCGCGGCAATGAAGAAACAGGGCGCGCTGCCCATCATCATGGACGAGGGCCTCGTCTCGAGCGTGGAGCTCGAAGAGTTCATCAAGCTGAAGCTGCTCGACGGCATCGCCATGAAACCGGCGCGCACAGCCGGGCTATGGGACGCGCGCAAGCAGGTTCAAATGGCGCTCGACAACGGGCTGATGTTCCTGGGCAGCGGGTTGACGGATCCTGACCTTGCGTTGGCTGCGACGTTGCAGCTCTACGGCGCTTACAACCTGAAGTATCCGGCGGCGCTGAACGGGTTGCAGTTCCTGGCCGGGTCGTTCCTAAAGAAACCGTTCGAGCTTGAAGACGGCGCGTTGCGCGTGCCCACGGGCGTGGGCCTGGGCGTTGAAGTGGACGAGAAGAAGGTGATCGAGAATGAGACTAGCGCTTAGCCTGCTCGCCCTTCCGTTGCTGGCAGCGCCGCCGTTTGAATGGAAGACTGGCGCAAACCAGCGCCACGAGTTATTTGAAAACGGCAAGCCGGTGCTGGTGTACAACGCGGGCGTGGAATCGCGTCCCGAAGCTCCGCCGGAACGGGCGCGATGCTGTTATGTCTACCCGCTGTACACGCCAGCCGGAGTGAGCCCGTTGGATGATTTTCCGAAGGATCACTGGCATCATCGTGGATTGTTTTGGGCGTGGCCGTATGTCTCTATCAACGGCAAGGTGCACGACATCTGGATGAAGATGGACGGCATTCACGACGTGACAGGCGCGCCGATTAAGACGACCACGCAGGGCAAGCTGGCGCGGCTCGATTCGGAGAATTACTGGGAGGCCGATGGCGTGCGCATCGTGCGCGAGCGGGCGTCAATCACGGTCCACCCCGCACAAGGCAACGCGCGGACGCTTGATTTGAAGTTGACATTCGAGGCTCTGGACAAGCCGGTGGAACTGCGCGGGTCGCAGGAGAAGGGCAAGTCCTATGGCGGTTTGAATGTGCGATTCGCGCCGCGCGAAGCGACGACGATCCGATCCAGCGATGGCCCAGTGCCGAAGGACACGGACCTGGTGGCACACGAATGGGCGGAGTTCGAAGCGGTCTATGGCGGCAAGCGCGCGGTGGTGCGATTCGAGTCGGACAAGCGTAATCCCCATGCGCCTCCGCAGTGGTGCCTACGCTATTACGGCTTCGTTGGCGCCGCGTTTCCAGGGCGGACGGAAAGCGTGAGCGGCTACACCCTCGTGAAGGGCAAGCCGCTGACGTTGCGTTACAGGGTCACGCTGACCGATCTGCTGTGAGCCGCGCCTAGCCGATCGCCGGCAGTTCATAACCTTTGCGGCGCTGACGGCTGACCTTTGCGTTGGCCTCGTCGTCGTTCTTGAACCGCTCGGCGGCGGGATCCCATTCGAGCCGCCGGCCCAATTCGCGGCATATGTTGATGAGGTGGCAGAGCGACGTCGCGCGATGGGCTGCCTCGACGTGGGCATTAGGCCGCTGGCGTGTCCGGACACAGTGGAAGAAATTCTGGAGGTGCCAGTCGTCCTCGCCGGGGCCCTCGACGGTGTCAGGCGGCGCGCCTTCGAGCAGTTCAGGATCGCTGGCCAGCAGCGTGCCGCGGCGGATCTCGACCGTGCCTGACTCGCCATAGAAGATCGCGCCGAGGTCGGAGTGATCGGGCCTGCGGACGCCCGCCATCCGAAGGAGACGGCCGTCGGCAAAGCGCATCGAAACCATGGCCATCTCGCCCTTGCCTTCGAGGTAGATCTCAACAGGGCCGGTATCGTCCAAGCCCAGGGCGCATTGCGCCTGATCGATGGCGTGCGTGCCCCAGCCGCTGACGCCCCAGGATTGACCGCCGCCATCGTAGTCCCAATACCAGGCCCAGCGGCGCCGGAGTTCCTGGTGATAGGGGCGCAACTCGGTCTGGTTGCACCACTGGTCCCAATCGAGGCCATCCGGCATGGGCTGCGCTCGTTGTGGATTCCACGTCTTGGGCCCTTCGAAGTTGCAGACCAATGTTTCACGCACCTTGCCAATCAACCCTTCCCTGATGCGCTTGCTCATCCAGGCGTTCACGGGGATGGACCGCTGCTGGGTGCCGCACTGAAGAACGCGGTTGTGTTTGGCGGCGACGCGCGCCAGATAACGGCCCTCGGCGATAGTGAGGGTCATCGGCTTTTCGGCATAGACGTCGATGCCGGCCATCATGGCTTGGGCGAGGATGAGCGCACGGGCGTGTGTGGTGGTCTCGACGAAGACGGCATCGGGCTTGGCGCGCTCAAACATCTTCAAGTAGTGCTGTTCGATGATGGGCTTCGCGCCGGGCCCGAGGATGGTCGCCGCGGCGTCGCAGCGAGGCAGGTTGCAGTCGGCCAGGGCAACGATGTCGGCGCCGGTGAACTTCTCGTTCTTGAGCAGCCAGGTGGCACGGCCTCCGAGTCCGACGAATCCGACCTTCAGGCGGTCGTTTGCTCCGAAGACGCGGCTGGGAATAAACAGCGGAGCCGTGGATGACAGGAATGCGCGGCGATTCATGTAGTCAGTCTACGCCAGCGCAAAGCGGATCGGAATCTCCTGAACGAAATGGGCAGCGGGGAACGCAGGCTCAGTCTTCCGGCGGAGCTTCGAAGCTGAGCAGGCTCTTCTTGAAGCCATCGGTTCGCCACCAGCCAAGGATCAGGCCGCCGGCCATCCAGATGACGCCGGTCACTTTGGCCGGCTTGCTCAGGCTGAGCCAAAGGTATAGGCACACCAGGAATCCCAGCGCTGGCAGGACAAGGTAGGACCAACTACGGTTGCGGCCGCGCACCCAGTAGTGAAGCAGGACCGAGAGGTTGACACCCATGAAGCCGATGAGTGCACCGAAATTCAGCAATTCCGCGCCCATCTGATAACTGATCAGAAACGCGCCGATCAGGCACGAGATGCCGATGAGCAGGACGTTCTTGCTGGGGATGCGGCGCACGGGATGAATGAACCCGAAGTAGGATTTTGGCAATGCGCCGTCGCGGCCCATTCCGTAGAGCAGCCGCGCTCCGGCAAGCATCGCGCCAGACGCGGACCCAACGGTGGCGACTACAAGCGTCCAGGACATCACTTGGAACAGCCACTGGCCACCGGCGCGTCCGGCGATATGGATGTAGGCGGTGTCGATGTCCGGATAGGGCTGCGAGGCGGGCCAAACCATCTGCGCCGCGTAAACCTGGACTGTCGACAGGACGCCGATGATCAGGCAGGTGCCAACCGTGCCGAGCAGGATGTTGCGGCGCGGGTTCTTCACTTCTTCCGACAACGTCGAGATGCCGTCGAAACCGATATAAGTCAGCACGGCAATGGAAGCGCCATTGGAGATCGACATCCACGAGAAGCGTTGCGGATCGTAGAAGGGCCGCGTGAAATCAGCGGCCGAGAGGGCGGGCATGCCCATCACATAGCGGGTGGCGGCCGCCAGCATCCAAAGGATGACGACGCCCATGGCGACGGTCAGCATCTCGTTGGTCCGGGCCGTGGCCTGAATGCCGCGCAGATTCATCAGCGTGAACAGAACGGCGAAGAAGATCGCCCAGAAGGCGTAGCCGGTCATCGGGAACAAGCCCAGCATGGCCTTGGCGCACCAGATGGTGCAGATCACCGGGTTGACGACGTAGTCGAGCAACATGCTCCAACCTGTGACGTAGCCGAGGGCTGGATGAATCTCGCGGGCGACATAGGTGTAGGCGCTGCCGGCGACGGGATAGGCGCGAGCCATGCGTCCATAGCTCAGCGCGGTGAGCATCATGGCGAACATGGCAATGAGCACCACGGTGACGACATGGCCCCTTGCACCGGCGCTGATCGCGCCGAATGGCGGCATAGGCGCTGTGGGCTGCACCATGATGACGCCCATAATGAGCAGTTCGGCTAGGCCCAAAGACCGCGCCAGGCGCGGTTGCGCCGCATTGTTCTCCGTACTCGACATAGAAGCTCACATTGTGCCATGCTTTGGGTCAACCGGACTTGGATGGCGGCGGCAACCCTACAGATAAGGCGCTACTGGACGCGGCTCCGCGTCTGGGCGCAGTCACGCGTCCGGGAACGTGTCACCGCCTCCGGCATGGGCTTCATCATCGCCACTTCGCTGACTGGGGCGGCGGCATTTCTGTCGGGCAATAACCTCTTGTTCCTGTTGTTGGCCGCCATGGCGTCACTGCTACTGGCGTCGAACTTCCTGAGCCGGCTGAGCCTGTCCGGTCTGGAGCTCGATATTCAACTGCCCGATCATATCTGTGCCCGCCGGGCCATCTCCGCGCGCATTCAACTCAAGAACGAAAAACGCCTAATCCCATCGTTCTCCGTGCTGCTATCGGGTGTCGAGGACAGCACGTTCACCGGCCAGATCTACTTCCCGGCCATCGCCGGCGGTGCGACCGTGGATGATACCATTGACATCTACTTCCCGCGCCGCGGCTTGCACACTGAGGACACTTTCCGTTTTTCGTCGCGGTTTCCCTTCGCCTTCGCGGAGCGCCGCATGAACATCACCATCGCGCGGGATGTGGTCGTCTATCCGGCTCTTGATCCGAAACCAGGATTCGAAGCCCTGGCCGATGCGGTCGCCGGCGAAGCCGAGGCGGTGATTCAGGGCCGGGGACACGACTTCTACCGCATCCGCCCTTACCAGCAGATGGAGAGCGCGAGGCACGTCGACTGGCGCGCCACGGCGCACACGGGCCAGTTGCAGGTGCGCGAATTCGCGCGCGATCAAGAGCCGTCGATTTCGCTTGCGCTCGATCTTCAGGCGGCCGAAAGCGACGAGCAATGGTTCGAAGAAACCATCGAGTGCTGCGCCTATCTGGCCTGGACGTTTTCCGGGCGGGGCGCGCGGCTGCGCTTCCGGACGCAGGATTTCGATCTTGCGACACCCGTCGAAGGGGATATCTACGCCATCCTGAAGCACCTGGCCCTGATTCAGCGGCGCAGGCGCGGTCCCAAGCTGGAACCCATTACGGACGATTCCGTTCAACTCCTGTTCACCACGCGCGGCGCCGCCGAAGTGGGCGAGCAGTGGCCGGCCGCCTTTATCTTTGGTCCAAACCACCGCCGGCTGCCGCAGGGCGGGACGATCCGGCTGGCATGACGATGCCGCGCGGTGTATCTGCTATCTTGAGAGTTTCCCCGCATGATGGACAACGTCCCCGACATCCTCGCGCGCATTGTCGAACGCAAACGCGCCGAGGTGGCCGCAAAACAGTTGTCGCGCCATTCGTTTGAACAGAGCGCGCGATACCAGTCCAGCCAGCGCCGCGGCTTCGCCAGGGCGCTGCGAGCCAAACCGCCGGCCATCATCGCCGAGATCAAGAAGGCCTCGCCCAGCAAGGGGTTGTTGGCGCGGGAATTCAACCCGGCCGCGCACGCGCGCAACTATTTCGCTGGTGGCGCAGCGGCGCTTTCGGTCCTCACCGACCGGGATTTCTTCCAGGGCTCGCTGAGCGATCTGAAGACCGCCCGCGCCGCGGCGTTCCTGCCCGTCATCCGCAAGGATTTTACGATCGACGAGATCGACGTCCTCGAGGCTGCGGCGGCGGGGGCGGACGCAATCCTGCTGATCGCCGCCATACTCACGCTGGGTGAACTCACGCGGTTCCGGGAGTTGGCCGAGTCGTTCGAAATGGCCGCGCTGGTCGAAGTGCACGACGGCGATGAATTGGCAAAGGCGCTAGATTCCGGGGCATCGGTGGTCGGCGTCAACAACCGCGACCTGCGCACGTTCAAAGTCAGCCTGGAGACGTCCGAACACCTGGCCGCATTGATGCCGGAATCGCTGACCAAAGTCGCCGAAAGCGGTATCCATTCCGGCGAAGACGTACGGCGCCTGCAGGCGGCCGGATTTCAGGCGTTCCTGGTCGGCGAGCATCTCATGACATCGCCCGACCCCGCCGGGGCATTGCGGGCGCTTCGGTCATGATGCTGATCAAGATCTGCGGCATCACAACGCTGGATGACGCGCTACATGCCTGCGAATGTGGCGCCTCTGCCCTCGGTTTCAACTTCTGGCCACAGAGCAGGCGCTACATTACACCCGGCGCCGCGGCGGAGATCTCCAGCCGGTTGCCGGGAGGCATTTTGAAAGTGGGCGTGTTTGTCGACGCGCCTGAAACAGAGTTCGCGGCAATTGCCCCGGAGGCCGGACTCGACATCGTTCAACTCCACGGCCATTTGGGAGCTTCGCCGTCCACGCGCCACTGGCTGGCGCTCACCGCCACGGACGAGGACATTCAGGCGACAATGAAGGACAGCCTTGCCGAAGCATTCCTCATCGACACCCCCTCGGGCGAGGAACGCGGCGGCACTGGGCGAACGTTCGATTGGGCGCTGGTTGAGGGTTTGGGAGGCAGAATTATCCTCGCTGGCGGGCTGGGTCCGGAAAATGTCGCCGAGGCGATTAGAAGGGTCCGGCCCTATGGCGTCGATGCCTGTTCCAGACTCGAGTCGTCGCCCGGACTGAAGGACCGAGTGAAAGTGATGGAATTCATCCGAGCCGCACGCTCGGCCGCATTATGAGCAACGCACGACATACGCCCGACGCGGGCGGTCATTTCGGACCTTACGGCGGACGCTACGTCCCGGAGATCCTTATGGCGCCGCTCGAACAGATCGAGCAGGCCTACGCGGAAGCCCGCCAGGACCCGGCCTTTCAGTCTGAACTCGACGACCTGCTGGCCAACTACGCCGGCCGCCCGACTCCGCTCTATGAGTGCAAACGGCTGTCGGCCCAACTCGGCGGCGCGCGCATCTTTCTCAAGCGCGAAGACCTGCTGCATACCGGCGCGCACAAGATCAATAACTGCCTGGGCCAGATCCTGCTCGCCCGGCGCATGGGCAAGAAGCGCATCATCGCCGAAACCGGCGCGGGCCAGCATGGCGTGGCCACGGCAACCGTTTGCGCACTGTTTGGCCTGGAGTGTGTCGTCTATATGGGCGAGGAGGACATGCGGCGGCAACGCCTGAACGTCTTCCGCATGCGCCTGTTGGGCGCGCGCGTGGAAAGCGTCACCAGCGGCTCTCGAACGCTGAAGGACGCTGTCAGCGAAGCCATGCGCGATTGGGCAGCCAATGTTGAATCGACCCACTACCTGCTCGGTTCGGCGCTGGGCGCGCACCCGTATCCGATGATGGTCCGCGACTTCCATCGATGCACCGGCGACGAAGCCCGCCGCCAGATGCTGGAGCGTACGGGCCTGTTGCCCAACACCATCATCGCCTGTGTCGGCGGCGGCTCGAACGCCATCGGCATCTTCACCGCCTTCATCCCTGACGCGAATGTTGAACTCATCGGCGTCGAGGCCGGAGGCCGTGGTTCCGCGCTTGGGGAGCACGCGGCGCGGATCTCCGGCGGCAGCCCGGGCGTTTTGCAGGGGGCGTATAGCTACCTTCTTCAGGACGACGACGGGCAGGTGTCGCTCACCCATTCGGTGTCGGCCGGACTCGATTACGCCCTCATCGGCCCCGAACACGCCTGGCTCCACGACCAGGGCCGCGCCAGTTACACGTCATGCCGCGACGATGACGCGCTCGATGCGGCGCGCACGCTGGCCCACACAGAGGGAATCATCCCGGCGCTTGAATCCGCGCACGCCGTCGCCGAGGCGATCCGCCTGGCGCCCAGTGCCAAGGGCGGGACGTTGCTGGTGAACCTCTCTGGCCGTGGCGACAAGGACACCGACATCTACCGCGAGCGGTTCCCCGAACTGGACGCGCCCGCTTGATTGGACGACTCGAATGACCAGCAGCCACCGTATCGCCGCCGCCTTCGCCGACGCCAAAGCTCAACAACGGCCCGCCCTGGTGGCCTATCTCACCGCCGGCGACCCGTCGCCCGCCAAGTCGGCCTCACTCGCGCTCGCATTGGCGCGTGGCGGCGCCGACGTACTCGAATTGGGTGTTCCCTTCTCCGATCCAGTCGCCGATGGCCCCGTCATTCAACACGCCTCTGACCGCGCATTGCACGCCGGAACGAATGTGCATCGCGTGCTCGAAATCGCCGCCGAAGTGCGCTCCAAGTCGCAGATGCCCATCGTCCTGTTCAGCTATCTGAACCCGCTGATGCGCTACGGGTTTGAGGCACTGGCCCGCGATGCTCAAGCTGCCGGCATCGACGGCTGCCTATTGACCGACCTCAGCGTCGAAGAGGCGGCCGGACCGGTCTCGAAGCTCCGCGCCGCCGGTCTTGACACCGTATTCCTGGCGGCGCCGACATCCACTGAGCGGCGATTGAAACTCGTCTCCGAACTCTCCGACGGATTCGTGTACGTCGTATCGCGCGCCGGCGTTACGGGCGAGCGCGACGACGTCGCGGCATCAGCGGAATCGCTGGTTCGAGCGCTCAGGCAACTCACAACAAAGCCGCTCGCCGTTGGCTTCGGTGTTTCAAAACCGGAACATGTCACAGCCATCGGCGCCTATGCCGACGGTGTCATCGTCGGCAGCGCCATCATGCACATCGTCGAGCGGTACGGCGGGTCGTCCGACCTTGAGCAGCGGCTCGAAGATTTCATGCGCTCGCTGTCCGGAAAGGAGACATCCGCATGATGAGCCCTGACGAAGCGGCCCAATTGCTCGACGAATTCCGCCAGCAAATTGACGAGATCGACATCGGCATCATCGATCTGCTGAACCAGCGCACGCGCATCGTGGAAAAGATAGGCGCGGTGAAGCGCGAAGCCGCGCTGCCGGTCTATGAGCCAAAGCGCGAGGACATGGTCTACCGCAACGTCATCGCCCACAATCAGGGCCCACTGTCGGAACCGGCGGTCCGGCGGCTGTTTGAACGTATCATCGACGAAATGCGCACGCTGCAGCGCGAGCGCAACAAAGAGGAGAACCAGCAATGATCGTCGTCATGGAACAGGGCGCAACCGAAGAGCAGCTTCAAAACGTCATCGACAAGCTCGTCTCGCTGGATTTCACCATCCACCGCTCTACCGGCGTCATCCACACGGTGCTCGGCGGCGTCGGCCCGCGCGAGGTCGATCCGGAGGAGTTCCTCGTCATGCCCGGCGTGCGCGAATGCCACCGCGTGGTCGCGCCGTACAAGTTGGCTTCGCGTCCCTTCCGCCCTGAAGGGACAGTCGTTCGATTCGGTGAGGTCGAGGTCGGAGGCCCAGCGATCGCGCTGATGGCCGGCCCCTGCTGCGTCGAGAGCGAGGCCCAGATCCGGGATTCGGCCCGCATCGTGGCTGCAAGCGGCGCACGATTCCTGCGAGCCAGCGCCTTCAAGCCGCGCACTTCGCCATACAGTTTTCAGGGCCTCGGCGAACAGGGTTTGCGTCTGCTCCGTTCGGCCGCCGACGAGCACAAACTGCTCGTGGTGAGCGAGATCGGCGATCACACCCAGATCGCCACGATGGAAAAATATGTCGACCTGCTTCAGGTCGGCGCGCGCAACATGCAGAACTTCACGCTGCTGCGCGAACTGGGCCGCTGCTCGAGGCCGGTGCTCCTCAAACGGGCGCTGGCCGCGACTGTCGATGAATTGCTCCTGTCGGCCGAATATATCCTCGCCGGCGGTAACTACGGCGTCATCCTTTGCGAACGCGGCATCCGGACATTCGAAAGCGCCACCCGCGAGACGATGGACATTTCGGCGATTCCAGCCGTCAAGCGCCTCTCCCACCTGCCGATCCTGGCCGACCCGTCACATGGGACCGGCCGCCGCGATAAGGTCCTGCCCATGGGGCGCGCCGCCATCGCCGCCGGCGCCGACGGCCTGCTTGTCGAGGTCCATCCCGATCCCGACCATGCCTTGAGCGACGGTCCGCAATCGCTGTTCGCCTCGCAATTGGACGAACTTGTCGCGCAGATTCGAATCATCGCCCAGGCCATCGGCCGCACTTTCTAGGACCCTCGCAGCATGCAGACTGTCGCAATCGTCGGCGTTGGCCTCATCGGCGCTTCCTTCGGACTGGCCCTTCGCGGCGCAGGCTTCACCGGCCGCATCCTCGGCGTCAGTTCCGAGCGCTCGATCCGCGCCGCCGTCGGCCGTCATGCCATCGACGATGGCGTACCGCTCGAGACCGCCGTCTCTGAAGCCGACCTCATCTATCTTTCGCAGACCATCGGTGGCATCCTCGACACGCTGCCAAAACTCGCCGGGCGGTTGAAACCCGGCGCGTTGGTCACCGACGCCGGCTCAACCAAGCGCCGCATCGCCGAGGCCGCCGCCTCGCTCGGACCCGCATTTATCGGCGGTCACCCGATGGCCGGCAAGGTTTCGCGCGGAGCCGCCGGCGCCGAATCGTCGCTGTTCGAAGGCCGTCCCTACATCCTCACGCCAGCCACGCCGGAGCAAATGGACGATCCGCGTGTCCGCTCCCTGGCTTACTGGATCCAGCGCATCGGCGCCCGGCTGGTTGTTCTCAGCCCGGCCGGGCACGACCGCCTTGTGGCCGCCGCGTCCCACCTGCCGCAACTGCTTTCCACCGCTCTCGCCGCCCATCTTGAGCAATCCGCCGACCCCGACGCCACCGCCTCGGTCGCCGGCCCCGGCCTGCTCGACATGACACGCCTAGCCCTGTCGAGCCACGAAATCTGGCGCGACATCCTGTCCACCAATCCCGACGAAATCGCCGCCGCGATTCAGGGCATAGAAAACCAACTCGCCGCCCTGCGGGAGTCGCTCGGCCACCCCTCGACGGAATCGATTTTCGCCGCCGGACGCAGCTTCGCGCTCCGCCTCCGGCCCGGCCAGTCTGACTGACGCCGCATCCGCGGCCCATGCCGGCGCATCTACAGGAGTAGTGACCCGCCGCCACGCCATCCTGCTGTTTCTGCCCGCCACCATTGTCCGAGCGGAGGACCGCCTGTCGGTCGCCGGACACCTGAAGCCCGCCCCAGACGGCAGAGTCTCCCTGTTGACCACCGGCGACCGCACCATTGAACTTGCCGGAGACAGGTCCACCATGGCCGTCCTGCACGACCCTCGCGTCATCCGCGAGGACTTCCTCGCCCTGGGCGAATGGAAGTCGAAAGACGCCTTTCAGATCGACCCCATCCACAAGAAGGCGCTCTTCGTCCGGCGGAAGAGGGAACTTCTAGTCATCACCTACTGGTGTGAAGTTTGCGCCATTCGGACCTATGCTCCGGGCCGCTGCCAGTGCTGCCAGGAAGAAACCGCTTTCGATCCTCGCGACCCGTCGCTCGACAACAATTCCCTCTGATTTAGGGGGGCTGTCCCCCAACGCCCCCACGTCCACCACCGGACTGTGGAACTATACTCGGACATGGGCCGCAATCCGCTCGCACTGATCCTTACCGCCATGACTCTCATCCCCACATCCAGCGCCGCCTACCGCGCATCCATGAAAACCGTTGATCACGTCGAGGTCGCCGTCCTGTCCGACGACGCCCGCGGCATGGAAGTGCTCATCGCCCCGTCGCTCGGCATGAACAGCTATTCGTTCACCATCCACGGCAAGCAGGTGATGTGGGCGCCGTTCACCTCGCCCGCCAAGGTGGAAGGCGCGTCCATGTACGGCAATCCGCTTCTCTGGCCCTGGGCCAACCGCATCGACGGCATGTCCTACACTTTCGAGGGTCGCAAGTACAATCTCAATCCGGATCTGGGCAACGCGCGGCCCGGACCGAACAATACGCCGATCCACGGGTTGCTGGTCCGCGAGAAGCGCTGGAAGGTGGCCGCACCCGTAGCCGATGCGAAATCCGCTTCGGTCACCGCTTCGATCGACTATCACACCTACCCCGAACTCGCGGCGCAATTCCCCTTCGCCCACGTCTTCTCGATCACTTACCGATTGACCGGCGGCGCGCTCGAAATCGAAACCCGAATCGACAACAAATCGGCTTCGGCCATGCCTGTCAGTCTCGGCTACCATCCGTACTTCAAGATGGGCGATACGCCACGCGAGCAGTGGATCGTCGACCTGCCCGCCTCGACACGCTATCAACTGACCGAACGGTTGATCCCGAGCGGCGTGACCGAGAAGAATCCGTACCCGGCCAGCATCGCGCTCAAAGAGACACTGCTGGACGACGTCTTTGGCGGCTTGAAACGCGATGCCGATGGCTTCGCCCGCATCACTGTGCGCGCAGGCTCACAATCGCTGGCGATCGAGTATGGACCGGGCTACGAAGTCGCCGTCGTCTATGCCCCCAAGGGCCGCGATTTCCTCTGCGTCGAACCAATGACGGCGATCACCAACGCATTCAACGCCGCCGCCGCAGGCTGGTACAAGGGCCTGCCGGTGGTCGCCGCCGGGCAGTCGTGGACAGCCGTGTACCGGATCCGTCCGGCGGGGTTCTGAGCACGCTTCCCAACACATCAAATCGTTGACTTCCGTATAATCACCCAGATGATTCGAGACGAGATGACGGCGAGAGAGATAAGCGAACTTATGCTGGAGATCGGTGCCCGATTGGACCATTCCATCGAAAGCATTCAGGGGCGTTGCCAAGCTGAGGAATTCGCCTCCTACCGCGTTGCCGTAGGTCGGATCATGGGCGAAATTCTGCTGGGTGTGCTAAACCCTCTCTACGTACTGCATCCCGATCTGAGACCGCCGGAACTTCAGTCTCCAGCCGAACTGCAATAGAACCTCCTGCCCCTCTCGGATCTGATCACAAGCAGCGAACGCAGAGGCCTGATCGTCGTTGTGCCGTGCCCTTCGTACCCCCATCTCTATGTTCCAATGGCCTATAGCCATGCGCTTCTCCCCTGCCCTCATCCTTGCGTCCGCCCTCCTTGCCGCGCCCCCAGCTTGGGAGAGCGGTAAGCCCATCCCAGTCGGCACGCCTGACCGTCTCGGCCCCCTCGGCATCGGCCTGACGAGCTTTCCGGTCGGCTGGGCCAATGTCACCCTTTCGCACCGCCCGGATCTGTTCGCTGTCGCCGGACGCCTGAGTTTCCCCACGGGCCTCTTCCTTTACCCCTACAAGTCCACGACTGCTGCCGGCGTGCCCGTTTTCGGACAGCGCATCGAAATCGCCATTCCACTCAAAGCAACGGCGACGCCAATCTGCACTGTGGTCGAGGCGCGCCAGGCCGTGTGGGGGTTTTTCCTTGATGGAGCGGCCGTCATCGAGGCCCGGCTCGACATGAACCGGCGTGCGTTCGTCGAAACGCGCCGCATCGAATTGACCGGCCTGCCCCGCCCCCCGGCGGCCATCGCCGCGGTGCCTCAACCCGATGGCGGCTGGACCTTCGTCCTCAGCGTCCCGGACGGCAAGTCCTTTCCCCCGCCCGGCGCAGGTAGCCGCCACCCGGATTACGTCCCCTACGACGGCGCGGGCATCTGGCGCGGCGGTGCGGCGCGCTTTTCACTCTGGTCGTACACGCCGGGCAATGCGCCCCAAATGCTCTCCCGCCCCGGCGAGGAGATCCTGTGGAACGCTGGAACGCTCTCCGCGGCGCGCTCCGGCGCGGCGAAGCCCAGCGGGTTGATCAGCGGCTCCTGGTTCGGCGACATCTACTACTATGCGAACAGCTCCGCGACTGGCCTCGCCCTGGAGGGCCGCCGCCACGCCGTCGATACCGCTGGCGTCGCCCTCCGCCATCCGCTCGCCGGCTGCTATCCGATTGCCTACCCAGCCGTCTCCGGCGCGGGTGACGACATCATCGCCGGCGGCGAGGGCGCGCTTTATCATTACAAATTCGCCGGACGTTTCGACAAGCAGGGCCGGCCCGTCTACCAGAGACCGGTGCCCGTTCTGCAATCCGAGGCCGAGTTATTCGCCGGGAGTCTCGCGGTGCCAACCATCGTCGATTGGGATGGCGACGGCGTGCTGGACATCGTCGCGGGCAACTCGGAAGGGCGCATCCTGTTCTTCCGCAACCTCGGCGCCAGCCGCCAACCCGCCCTGGCGCCCGGTGTCGCGCTCACTGCGGGCGGCCGCGAGATCCACATCCAGCCAGGCTACAAAGGCGACATCCAGGGTCCTGGCGAGGCCCGCTGGGGTTACGTCTCGCCCAACGTCTTCGACTGGAACGGCGACGGGTTGCCCGACATCCTGGCCAGCGACTCAACCGCACGCCATTATGTCTACCTCAACACCGGCACGCGCCGCGCCCCGAAACTCGCACACGACCAAACGATCTATCTCGACGGGCTCGACCTGCACGGGACGTGGCGCGTCCGCCCCGGCATAGCCAAGTGGGGCAACCGCGTCGCCTATATCACCCTCGACGACCAGGACGAGTTTCACCTCTACTGGCGCATGGACGACTTCAACGTCACCGATGGCGGCAAACTCCACATGGAGGACGGCTCGGCAATCCACTCGAATTTTATCTTCGCCGGCGGCACCGGCCGGTCGAAGATCGAACTCACCGATTGGGATGGAGACGGCGTGTTGGACCTTCTCGTCGGCACGCCCAAGCACCACTCGATCCCGAATCCCGAAACGGGCCTGCCGCGCGCCCTGGGCATGCCGGGCACGATGATCCTGTTCCTGAAGAATACCGGGACCAACGACGCGCCCAAGTTCCGCTTCCCGGTGGGTCTGAAGCACGACGGTGCAACTATCCACCTCGGCCACCACGAGATCGGCGCCTCGACGGGACCTATGGGTCCGGGCAAAGGCCACAACATCGTCGTCTCGCGCGAAGACGGACGATTGCTCTTCTTCCAGAGGGAGCGAATGAAGGAGTGAGGCCACAAAACCGCATCAGCGAGCCGCCTCCGTCAGGGGGCGGTAGTCGGGCTTTCGAATTCGTTTGGGCATTCACCCGGGCACCGCTCGCTGACGATGAGCGGTTCGATGGCATCTAATCGCCTGTCAGCACTCCCGCACGGTCTTGAAGCCCATCAGCCGGCCCATGCGTTCGATGGCCTTCGAGTGGTCGCCATAGAAGATGACTCGGTGCAAACCGCCCGTGTAGCCTTCGGCCATCTTGCGCGCGTCGGCGACTTTGGTGACGATCTTGGTGCGGCAACCGCGGCGGTCGTCCAGGTTCGCCGTGACTTCGCCTGTAGAAACCAGAAAGGTCTTCGGATTTGAGAACTTGCCGCAAGTGATGGTTTCACGAACCGGCATCTCGACCTGAACCGAAACGCCCTTCTCGTCTTCCATGTGAGTCCTGAGGATGTAAGGCGACGCCTCTCCGCCTAGGCCACGCAGTTTGGTCGCACTGACACAGTGGGCATGAATCACTTCGTTGCGGCTGGTGTCGAACGTCGGGTCGGAGACGAAGCCCGGCTTGCCGGAGTAGGACGTCACCAGCAGTTGGGTCATTGTGGACGGGAAATCGGCCTCGCAGACGCCGTAAAGTCCCGCGTCGTTCAGCTTCGAGAAGGCGACACACGGGTAGGCCGGCAGGTCGCCGCGCTTAAATCCGCCCAGGCAGTCAATGGTCAGAGCATTCGCCTTGCGGGCGCGGAGCACTTCCAGCGATGCGAGGTAGAAGCGCGTCGAAGCGAGGATGTCGGACGGCTTGGGTTCGATCACGCGCAGCGCGCCCTTCTGGAACTCGTTGGCGGCCTCGGTGGCCTGCTGGACGTTGATCCGCTCGAAGGCATCCTTGAACTCCTGATACGGCGGCAGTTCCACGGCCGTGCCGAAATGCTCGGTCCACGGCTGATAGGAGGACGGATTGGGAGTGCCCGGCCTCACCACAAGAACCTTGCTGTTCCGCATGTGATGCATGCCGCGGAACATGTACAGATGCGGAATCAGGTCGGCGTACTCGCTCGAATTGATCATGTCGGCCCGCTTGCCGTTCTGGATGTAACTGGCAAAGTTGAGGTAGGACCATCCGGTCAATGGGCGTTGGAACAGCACCATCGGTGTCTCGACCTTGTCCAGCGTGTCGAACAAAGGCGATGTACTCGATGTGAGATCCAGTACAAGGATCGCGTCGGCGCCGGCCGTGGATTTGATCCACGGTTCGTGGTTCTCGCCCGTCATCAGCATCTGGCCGCCAGTGAAACGGACGAGGCTTGGATGCTTGGCTTCGAGGTCGGCCAGCCGGGCGTCGATGCCGGCGATCTCCTTCTTCAAGTCCAGCGCGGGATAGGGCCATGTTACGTTCGGCGTGGCCAGATAGACCTTGTGCACGACAGCCGGACCATCCCATGGCCCGGTGCCCGAGGCGGCGCTCAGCCTCAGCGACGATGCGCCAAACAGGAGTCCGAAATCGCGGCGGGTGAACGGAGTGGTCGGCATGACGGAACATTATCAGATGAAAACATCCGATTCAAGCGGTCCGGAGTGCGCCCACTCAGAAGTTCCGCTACCCTTGTCCCTATGACTGGGTTGATTCTGGGTCTCACGCTCATGCTGGCTGTGCCGCCGCAGTTGGCCGACTTCGCCTTCATCGCGGGTCATTGGAAAGGCGCCATGGGCGGCGCGTCCATCGAGGAGGTGTGGACGAAACCCGGCGGCGACGCCATGATGGGCATGTTCCGGCTCTCTTCAAGCGGCCAGACCCGCCTCACCGAGTTCATGGCGATCGAGCAGCGCGAATCCGGTCCGGTGCTCCTCATGCGCCATTTCGGCACGGGCCTGATCGCCCGCGAGGAGAAGGACGCGCCCCTGGTTTGGACAATTGAGAAGACCGGGCCCAACCATGCCATCTTCTATCTCGCAAAGGAAGGCTCCCGGCTCGACTTCAACCGCGACGGAGACTCTCTGACCATCACGCTCGAAAAGATGAAGGATGGCAAGTTGACGCGGTCGCCTTTCACATACAAGCTGGCCTCGCCCGCGCCCTGATGGGTCCGCCCGCGGCGCAAGGCTATCGTTTCTTCAGCGTCACCGACATTTCGCTGTTCACCTTGATCGTCTCCAGGTTCGCGTTTGCCGCCACGGCGTTCATATACTCCGGATTCTGCTCCCGGCTTGATATGTTGTGCGCCAGGATCAATCCGCCCGGCCTGACCAACGGCAGAATCTTCGCCAGATAGTCGGCGTAGCCCTCCTTGTCGGCGTCGATGAAGACGATGTCGATCGGCCCCTTCAACTGCTTCACGTTGACATGCGCGTCGCCCTCGACAAGAGTAATGATCGAATCGACGCCGGCTTTACGGTAGTTTTCGCGCGCAGTCGCTGCACGGCCTTTGTCGTACTCGAATGTCGTCAGTTTCCCGCCGGTCTTTCGCAGACCCAACGCAAACCACAACCCCGAATAACCCGTGGAAGACCCAATCTCGACCGCCGTCTTGGCGCCGATCGATTCGGTCAGCAACCGGATCAGCCGCCCATCCTCCTCCGGCACACTCATCACGCGCTCAGTCCCGGCAGCCACGTCGAGGATCCTCTTCTCGGCGGCATCGGCCGCCTGCGTGGCAATACCATAGCCCCCGGAGCTATAGCCGCCGCGCATCCCGCGGCCACCATAGCCTCCCGGCGGTTGCCCGAAACAGGCAGAGGCCATCATGAGCGCCGCGACCGACGCAAGAGCAGGGATCGGATTCACAGCTGTTTCTCCACACTCATTCTGACGAGTCCCGTCCACGAACGGTTGACCCTCCAGGGCGGATTTCCCCGCATCGGATGTTACGATCTTATATAGCACAAGGACTCATCCTCACCATGGCTAAACTATCCATCCGCGATCTCGACCTCAAAGGCAAGCGCGTTTTCATGCGCGTCGACTTCAACGTGCCCCTGGCTCCCGGTGGCCAGGAAATCACCTCCGACAAGCGCATCAAGGCCGCCCTGCCGACGATCAAATACGCCCTGGAACAGGGCGCCGGCCTCGTCCTGGCCTCCCATCTCGGCCGCCCCAAGGGCAAGCCGAATCCCGAGATGTCGTTGAAGCCCGCCGCCGTGCGGCTTTCCGAACTCCTGGGCAAACCGGTGGCCTTCGCTCCCGATTGCGTCGGCCCGGTAGTGGAAGCAATGTTGCCCGCCCCCGGCGAAGTGCTGTTGCTTGAAAACCTGCGCTATCACGCCGAGGAGGAGAAAAACGATCCGGCTTTCTGCCAGCAGCTCGCCAGGCTCGGCGACGTCTATGTGAACGATGCCTTCGGCACCGCTCACCGCGCGCACGCTTCGACGGAAGGCATCATTGCCTACCTGAAACCCGCCGCCGCCGGCCTGCTGATGGAGAAGGAACTCCAGTACCTCGAGAAGTGCACCGCCGCGCCCGAACACCCCTGCGTCGGCATCCTGGGCGGCGCGAAAGTGTCGGACAAGATCGAAGTGATCGAGAACCTGCTCAAGTTCGTCGACAAACTGCTCATCGGCGGCGCCATGGCCTACACTTTCATGAAGGCCAAGGGCGAGCCAACCGGCAAGAGCCTGGTGGAAGAGGACAAAGTCGAACTGGCGAAGGAGTTGCTCTCCAAGGCCGGTGACAAGCTGTTGCTGCCTTGCGATCATGTCGTCGCCGCGGAGTTCGCCGAGAACGCGCCAAACGAAGTCGTCACCACCATCCCCGAAGGCCAGATGGGCATGGACATCGGTCCGGCCAGCCGCGAAGCTTTCGCCAAAGTGCTGGGCGCGGCGAAGACGATCATCTGGAACGGCCCGATGGGCGTGTTCGAGAAGAAGCCGTTCGACGCCGGCACGGTGGCCGTGGCGCAGGCTGTCGCCGGTTCCGAAGCCTTGTCCGTCGTCGGTGGCGGCGATTCGGAGAAGGCGCTGAAGAACACGGGCCTGTCGGACAAGATCAGCCACATTTCCACCGGCGGCGGCGCATCGCTTGAGTACCTGTCGGGTCTGGTGCTGCCGGGCGTGGCCGCGCTCAGCGACAAGTAGCCCCCAAATTCACTACAATCCACGGGGAGGGTCCAACTTGGGTCCTTCCCGTTTTCTATGCCGATGGACGATGAAATTCTACGGATCGTGGGCGGTGACGGCCGACTCTTCCAAGCCATTAATTCACGGGACCACCGCGGCCAGTCCATCCTTCTCAAGCCTGGCGGACGTGGCAACGCCCTGGGGCGCGATCTCGCCCGGCGCCAGGACCGGGGCAGCTTCGTCGCCATCGATCTGATCGAAGCGGCGATCCATCCCGCCAAAGGCGCACCGATCATCCGCCGTTGTGCGTCTTCGGCTGCCTTCGGCTATCCTTCCGACCTCACCCATAAGGCCGAGAAGCTCCGCCCGCTCGGCAGGCTCAGCTATGCCGCCGCGGGGCTTGTCACGGTTCCGCGGATGAGGATGATCGAAATTGCGTACGATGGCGCTCCGCCCGAGCGCAAGGCGCTCATGGGCATCCTGGTCAACAATACACGCCACGTGGGCGGATTCACCGCCATCCGTGAAGCGCAAATCGACGACGGGCTCGTCGATGTCCTGGAACTTAACGCCGGCTACATGTCGCAAACCGCACACAACCTGTCGGAAGTCGCTGGACTGGGTCTGTGGCGTCCGGCGCGCCACGTCCAGTTCCGCCGCGCGTCGATCCGCGTCGAGACGCCGTCGCTCTTGATGCTCGACGGCGAGTTGATGGACGGCATCTTGGCGGTGGATCTGGTGGTGTTGCCCGGCGCGCTGCGGATTCGTTTGGCTTGAGGCCGCTTAGCCCGAGCCACGCTGGCGGCGAACTTCCCGCAGCAACTCCAGCACGGCGATATCCTTGGGCGCCCCGGCCTCCTCTTTCGTGCGAATGAGCCAGTCGAGGTTGAGCACGTTCACCGTCAAGGATTCGCCGGCAAGGAACGACTCGCTTTGGCCGATGAGTTCGTCATAGCCGTGCCCGGAGCCGATCTCGCCCAACACGTCTAGCGGTCCATGCACCGTCTGAAGCAGATGGTGTCCAGTGCCGGCCAAAGCTTCGACGGTGGGACGCAAACGCCGCTCTGGTTGAAACCCGTAAACGGCGCCAAGTTCATCCAGTGCTCCAAGCAAGCGGCGGACGTTCTCGTCGCTGCGCAGGTGCACAATCTCCAGATCGAAGGTCGTGATCGGGCAGCCCTGAATGACGGCGCCCACGCCCCCCACCACGCTGTAGTTCACATCATGCTGCGCCAGGACCTCGATATTCGCTCGGAATCTTCCTTGCATTTCGGAGGATCTCGATGTCCTCGATGTACTCTTCCAGCGTGGCCAACCGCCCGGCTGGCGTTTTCGACAGCATCCAGGCGACGAGCGTGGCGTCCACGCCGCTCTTCGATGGCTGTTTGAGATCGCTCATTTCGTCCCCCGTCTCTCACACCTCCGCGGGCTCTCTCCCATGGCGTCCGCGAAATCGCGCCGGCGAATTGCTGCCGATGAGGTAATCTGTCCACAGACTACGCATATCTGAATTGGAGGGTGCGATATGCCAACCTGGGAAGATTTCTTTTACGGATCGAAATGCGCCTGGATCACGGCCGACCGGATTCAGGCGCCCTCGATGCAGCGCAACAAGGAGCAGACCGCGCTGGTCATGAACGGCGCATTCAAGTTCTACTACAACGCCCAGCAGGGCGCCAGAAGCATTTCCGGCTCCGGCAGGAGCCCGGAAGCAATCCGGGCGGTCAGCGATCTGCAGTCGAAGATCCAAGCCGACATCCGCTCGGCAGCCGATTTTTGGTTCGGCTCCGACTTGAAATTCGTGTTCCAGGACCTGGTGAAGAACAAGGGCTACTGGAAGCACGACGAATGGAACGGCTGGAAGGGCTACTGCAACATCCCGCAGGGTGTCTTTGCGTTCTATGCCGAAATCGACAAGCGCGGCCGCGAGGTCTCGTCACAGGTTGGCCAGATCCGCTCCTATGGAGACTGGCGCAAATACCAGGCCGACCTCAAACGCATCAAGGATGCCGGCCAGTGGGACCGCCTCGCCACGGAACTCGATTACTCCGGACAGGTTCTTGAGAAGGCCACTCCAAAGGTCTGGGCCGTACTCGGCGGCGCGGACAAGACCGGCGACATGCTGGGAGGGCTGCTCGGGAAATGGTGCGGCTACGCCGGCAGCGTCCATGGCTTCTTGACGCTCGCCAACAAGATCAACTACAGCCCGGACGGAAAGTCCCGCACAGCAGTGGCCGAACTCGCCGCGCTGGTGGTCGAACGCCTGCCCATCTTCGGCCCGCTCTACGCCGATGTCATCCGTGGCGTCCCCGGACTGATGACCTGGATGGAAAACTACGGTCGCACCGTCAACCGCGCCACCAACTTCCAGTTCTGAGTAGGACAGGCATCCTTGCCTGTCCCGGCTCAACCGCCCGGCGCCGCCAGTTCCGCCGCCATCTCTCTCATCCGGGCCGAAAGCCGGGCCACGACTTCCGGATGACGGTCGTGTATCTCGTACATCTCGGCCGGGTCCCGGTCGAGATGATAAAGGCCAGGCGTCTCGCCTTCGTGCGCGCGCAGTTTCCAGGATCCTTCGCGAACCGCATGCATCTCGTCGCCAGAGTAGTAGAAGAACTCCTTGCGCGGCGGTGGGGCCAAGCCCTTCATCCACGGCAACAGGTCAGATCCGTCGTACTTCCGGTCTTTGGGCAACTGCACTCCGGCGGCGGCGGCGAATGTCGGCAGGAGGTCGAGCGTCGATGCCATGTCCGCCGTCACTTGCCCCTCGGGGACCACGCCCGGCCACCTGACGATGCCAGGTATCCGGAATCCGCCCTCCCACGTCGACGCTTTTGCCCCACGCAGCATGCCCTTGGTCCCCGTATGCCAGGCCTCGACCCCATTGGCGTACATCCGCTGCGGCAGATCGTGCCACGGCCCGTTATCGGACGCGAATACGACCATCGTGTCACCATCCAGACCCTGCTTCTTCAACTCCCCAAGAATCTGCCCCGCCGACCAATCAATCGTCTCGATCGTGTCGCCGTAAACGCACGCACGCGACCGTCCTGCGAATGGCGCACGCGCGCTCACCGGCAGATGCGGCTGCGAGTAGGGCAAGTACAGGAAGAACGGGTCCTTCGCTGATGCTTTGATAAACTTCAGCGCCTCTTCCGTGTACCGCTGCGTCAGGTCCGATTGATCGCCCACACGCTCCACCGGCTCGGTGTCGCGATACAACTCCAGCGGGCGATCTGTCTGCACAAAGGGCCGGATCATGTCGTTTGAATAGAGCAACCCAAAGTAGGAATCGAACCCTCGGTTTGTCGGCAGATGCGTCACCGGGTCGTGCCCCAAGTGCCACTTGCCGATCATCATCGTCCGGTAGCCGAGTGGCTTCAGCAGTTCCGGAATCAGCTTCTCCCGCAGCGGGAGTCCACCCTTGGAATCCGGCCCGAGATTGTTCGGTTGCCCGGCACGCATCGGATACCGCCCGGTCAGCAGCCCCGCTCTCGACGGCGTGCATACGCTCGCCGCCGCATAAAAAGACGTCATGCGGACGCCACCGGCCGCCATGCGATCCAGATTGGGTGTCCGGATCACCGGGTTGCCGTAGCATGACAGATCCGAATAGCCCATGTCATCAGCGAAAAGCATGACGATATTCGGCTTCCGCCGCCGGGCACCGGCTAGCGCCGGGAGCGCGCCCGCCAGGGCCAGGCCAAGCAAGTCGCGGCGTCTCAGCGCCGTTCCATTCCCGGATAATGTCGAGTCCGCCATGGTTTTGACTGTGAGCATAGCATTGCACCGCGCTGGTCAAGGATCGTAACTGGTTCGCAACATCCCCCTCGACTGCGATATCTTCAACCTTCAGGACGTTATGCACCTTACAACTCTCGATTGGGCCATCGCGATCTTCTCGGTCGCCATTTGTTTCATTCCGGCTCTTTTCTTCGGCAAGCGCTCGGGCAAGAGTACAACCGAGTTTTTCGCCTCGGGCCGGTCGGTCCCCTGGTGGCTGGCCGGACTCTCGATGGTCGCCACGACGTTTTCCAGCGATACGCCCAACCTGGTCACCAACTTCGTCCGAACCCAGGGCGTCGCCGGCAACTGGCAGTGGTGGGCATTCACCCTCACCGGCGTGGCCACAGTCTTTTTCTATGCCCGGCTGTGGCGCCGCTCGGGCGTCCTGACCGACCTCGAATTCTATGAACTCCGCTATTCGGGCAAGGCGGCCATGGCCGTCCGTGGCTTCCGCGCCGTCTACCTCGGCTTCTTCTTCAACTGCATCATCATGGCGTCGGTCAACTTGGCTGCCTGCAAGATCGCCGGTATCCTTTTCGGAATGACACGCTTTGAGACCCTCGCGGCCATCGGCCTGCTGAACGTCGTTTTCGCCGCCCATTCCGGGCTCTGGGGCGTGCTGGTCATCGACATGATTCAGTTCTTCATTAAGATGTCGGCCGTCATCGCCGCCGCGTACTTCGCCATCAAACTCCCGCAAGTCGGCGGCATGTCCGGCCTGGTCGACAAGCTGTCGAATCTGCCCGGACCCGGCGGCGTTAACTACCTCAGCATGTTGCCTGACTTCACCAACAACTGGGAACTCGCCGTCGCCGTCTTCGTCATGCCCATCGCAGTCCAGTGGTGGGCTGTTTGGTATCCCGGCGCCGAGCCCGGCGGAGGCAGCTATATCGCCCAGCGCATGCTGGCCTCGAAATCGGAAAAGGACTCCCTCGGCGGCACACTCTTCTTCAACGTCGCCCACTACGTCCTTCGCCCCTGGCCCTGGATCTTGGTCGGCCTCGCCTCGATCATCGTCTACCCCCAACTCTCCGACATCCAAAAAGCCTTCCCTGACCTCGATCCCAGCCTGCTCGGCCATGACATCGCCTACCCGGCCATGCTCCGCTTCCTGCCCGTCGGCTGGATCGGCCTGATGGTCGGCGGCCTGGTCGCCGCCAATTCTTCAACCATCCTCACGCACCTGAACTGGGGCGCATCCTACTTGGTCCATGACTTCTACCGCCGCTTCATCCGCTCCGACGCCCCTGAAAAGCACTACGTCCTCGCCGGCCGCCTTGCCACGCTACTTCTGTTCTTCTGCTCCTCGGCTCTGGTCTTCGTCCTCGAATCCGCCCAGGACAACTTCAACATCATGCTCCAGGTCGGCGCGGGCACGGGCTTGCTCTACCTGCTCCGCTGGTTCTGGTGGCGCATCACGGCCTGGTGCGAAATCGTCGCCATGATCAGCAGCTTCCTGGTCTCCATCGGATTCCTCTTCATGCGCAAGTCCGGCATCATGATCGGCACGCACAAGGAACTGATGCTCACCATCCTCATCACCACCATCTGCTGGGTGATCACGGCCTACATCGGCCCCCAGACCAACAAGGAAGCCCTCGACAACTTCTATCGCAAGGTTCGCCCGGCCGGTCCTGGTTGGGCTTCGTTCCGGGTCGAACTCGACGCCGCCGGCGGCCCGCCGGAAGAGACCGCGGAGAACATCCCGATGGCCCTGATCGGCTGGGTCAGCGGCTCGACCATGATCTGGTCGGCGCTGTTCACCGTTGGCAACGTCCTCTACGGCCGCATGGGGTATGCCCTCGGGCTGGGCTTCACCTTCCTCGTCAGCGCGGCGGTTCTCATCGGCGTGGTGCGCCGGCTGTGGAGATAAGCGCGAACTCCCACGCCGCGGCCCGCCTGGAATCCTCTTTCGGCCCGGGCGCTAAGCCGCGTTTCGTCGCCGCCCCCGGGCGCGTCAACCTGATCGGCGAGCATATCGACTACCATCTTCAGGCTGTCCTGCCCATGGCGCTCACCCGCCGCATCACGCTCGCTTGGCGGCCCCGCACAGATTCCATCATCCGCGCCGTCAGTTCCGGCCAGTCGCCGCGCGAGTTCCAGTGGCAGCCCGGCCTCGCCCAAGCTGCCTCGGGCGACTGGGAAAACTACATCCGCGCCGCCGCCGAAACCGTCTCGCTCCGCTGGGGAGTGGGCCGTGGTATCGACGCCGCCGTCGTCTCGGACCTGCCCCCCGCCGCCGGATTGTCGTCCTCCTCGGCGCTGCTGATCGCTTTCACCCTCGCCCTGCTCCGGGCCAACTCCATCGAGGCCGGATTCGAGGACCTGATGGACGTCCTGCCCGACGGTGAGCAGTTTGTCGGCACTCGCGGCGGCGGTATGGATCACGCCGCCAGCCTCGGCTCGCGCTCCGGGTGCGCCTCGCTCATCTCCTTCACCCCCCCGGCCATCGAAACCGTCCCGGTTCCGCCGGGCTGGAGCTTCCTGGTCGCCCACAGCCTTGTTCACGCCGAAAAGTCCTCGGCCGTCCGCGAACAGTACAACAGCCGCCGCCGCGCCGGCGCCGAAGCCCTGGCCACACTCGGTTTCGCCAACTTTGCTGAAGTCTTGAAGAGCTGCGGCCTCGATTCCATCGATTCCCTGGCCGCCAAATTGCCCGAAGGACTTGTCCGCGGCGCGTTTCTCCATGTCGCCGGCGAATCCCTGCGCGTCCTGGACGCCGCCGGCGCACTTAGGCAGGCCGATACTGCCCGTTTCGCCCTGCGCCTCAACCAGGCCCACGCCTCGGCCCGCGACCAGCTCCAGATCAGCCACCCCGAAGTGGATCGTCTAGTCCAATGCGCCCTGGATTCCGGCGCTCCCGCCGCCCGCCTCACCGGCGCCGGCTTCGGCGGCTGCGCCGTCGTCTTCACCCCCCAGGACCGCGTTGATGCCGTTCGTGAGGGCATCATCGGCCGTTTCTACTCCTCGCGGCCCGGCTTCGACCCGGCCAATCACCTCTTCGTGGCCCAACCCGGCCCTGGCGCCCTCGAATTGCTCGCAGCCTCGTGAAACGAGGCGTCCCGGTGATCCATCTATAATTGAAGCAAGGCTCGCCATATGTTCATCCGTCTGATTCTGCTCTCGTCTCTCACCGTCGCGGCCTGGTCTCAAACCCAAGCGCCGGCTCCGGCCGCCGCTACCAGCCAGGAGGCCTTCAAGTCCGCGGTCACCGAGGTCATCGTCCCGGTCACCGTAACTGACGAAAAGGGCAAGTTCATTTCCAACCTGGACCCGAAAAACTTCAAGCTCTACGACGAAGGCATCGAACAGACGATCTCTTTCTTCACCCGCGAGCGTAACCAGCCCGTCGTCATCGGCTATCTGATCGATCTGAGCAACACAAACAAACTTCATTGGGACAAGTTCAAGGAAGCCCTCATCGAACTGATCTCCGCCACTATGGATCCTGACGGGAAGGGTACCCTGCGCGACCAGTTCTCCGGTTACCTCGTGGGCTATTCCACCGACGCGGAGCTGATGGTGAATACCACCAACGACCCCGAAAAGCTCATCAGCCGCATCGGCAAAGTGAAGCCCGGCGGCGGCGCCGCCCTGTTCGACGCGCTTTACATGGCTTGCACCAGCCGCACCCTGATCAAAGGCGAACCCATCGAACCCCGCCGCGTCATCGTCGTTGTCGGCGACGGCCATGACAACTCCAGCAAGAAGGGCCTCAACGAAATCGTCGAACTCGCCCAGCGCAATCTGGTCACCATCTATGGAGTCTCAACCGTAGCGTTCGGCTCTAACGCCGTCGGGGAGTCCAATCTGAAACGCTTGGCCGACGCCACTGGCGGCCGCGTTGTCTACCCTCTCAACGACGTCTATTCCGATGTCGCCGGCTACCTGTCGACGCCTTCCGACGAAGGCAACTATGCCCTCAAAGTCGGCACCGGCGGATATGCCGCGCAGATCATGTCCGGCATTGTGAGAGCTATCGGCGCCACCGCCGGTGAAATCACTACGCAGTACATCCTGCGCTACACCCCCAGCGACACCGACCGGGCCAGGGCCTTCCGCAGGATCGAAGTCCGCGTCAACATTCCCTATGTGAAGGTGCGGGCCCGCGAAGGGTACTATCCCTTCCCGGTACAATAATTCCACCCGGCCCCCGCGCGGGCCGTGGGAAGATTCAAAGTAGATGGGCGCGCCGCAATCCACCACCCGGGGCCAGGTCAGGGTCTTTGAGGCCCTCGGCGAACCCTGCGGCGTGGCTCTGTGGGTGGAGGAGACCGGCCAGTGCGCCGTCCGTTTCCGCCGCGATTGGGACCGGTTCGCCGGCGAGCAAGCCACTCTACTCGCCGGACTTGCCCAACAGCTCGAAATCGATCTTGAGGAGATGGGGCCCGCCGATTTCTTCAAGTGGATCGATTCCTCGCTATCCAACTCCTTCCGCGTTTCCGAACCGAAAACTGCCCTTGTCGGCCAAATCGAACGCACGTTGAACCTGCTTTACCGGAAATTCGTCCCTTCCGAGGTCCAGCAGTTCCGCACCCACCTGCCGCTCATGTCGATCCGCGCCGCCGCTGGCGGCTTCGGCACGGATATGGCGAACCACGCTGAGCAATGGGTCGAGGTCGATCCCACTGGCCGCAAATCGCTCTCCGACGACCTGTTCCTGGTCCGCATCGAGGGCCGCTCGATGGAGCCGGACATCCCTGACGGCTCGGTCTGCCTCTTCCGCCTTTACAGAGGCGGATCCCGCAAGGGCGGAATTTTCCTGGTCCAGCGCATTGGCACCCTCGACGAAGGCGGCGAACTCACCATCAAGCGCTACGACAGCCGCAAGCGTGTCACCGAAGAGGGCTGGTCCCATGAAGGCATCGAGATGCAGCCCGATAACCCTGAATTCGCACGCTGGCAGCTCAGCGAGGAAGACCGCTACATCACCGTCGCCGAGTTCCTTACCGTCATCGAAGACCCCGACTTCGACTGAGTTGCAGGACTCGTCCTCCTGGCTGGCTGGAATCGGTCCAGTCGTTTGTCTTCCCGTTTGCCCCGCCAGTTTTGCACTTCGATTGCCGATAGCCATACATGCCCACCTCCAAGACCGAGGACCAGCATAGCGGTCGCAGTCGAGTTACCCCAACATTCCGCTGGCTTCGCGATCATGGGGGCGCCCAGTGGGTGGCCGAGCTTCTCAATCTGGCCGACGGGATCAGCGCGCCGGCCAAGACCGGGCGTTTGGTTTCGTTGGAAGTCGGTGAAGAGCGGGAGGTCCCGGCAAGCGCGGCGCGACTGGCGTGGATGATCCGAAACGCCCACAAACTCGCCCCGCTCGATGGGCGCAAGTGGCGGCGATACCTGGACAGCGTCATTCTCAACCCGCGTCGGGACGAGACGCTACAGAAGTTGGATGCCGGAATTACCCATGGCATCCCGGCCAAATTGATTCTCGAGGGCCGGACACATGCCGACTGTCTGATCGAAACCGAATCCGCTCTGGTCTGGATCGAGGGCAAGCGGAATGACTGGCTGTCATCCGGGACGACTTGGGATCTGGCGCGCGATCAGCTAGCGAGGAATCTCGAGGCAGCCTGGATACTGGCATCCGCGGCAGTCAAGGATTGGTGGCTACTCATCTGCCATGAGCACGATCTGAAGCACCATGAGGAACATCTGATCGCCGGGTACCGGCAAGGATCATGGTCGGCTGGACTGCCACATCTGCCGGTTGATGTCAGGGAGGCGTTCCGTCCGAAGATAGGCACGCTCAGATGGGGCCGCATTTTCGAGAAGTGGCCGGGCATCCGCACTGGTTGATCAGCAGCCAACAATCGAGGTCTGCCACCCCTTGGGATCACCCTCATCCCCGGAAGATCTGCAGCACCAGCCCCGGATCCGACTGGTCGTTCCTCGTCGCCACGCTTTGCCCGATCCGGTTGATCAAATCCCCCGGAATCACCATCGTGCTGCCCGCGAGACTCACTCTCTCTGTCACGTCCACCGCCTCGTCCGCAGCCAGGTCCTGCGCCAGCACCCTCACCTCTGCCGGTGGCGCCACCAGGTCGAGCGTCAGGCTCTGAAAGCGGCCGAAGACCCCGATCGGGCGCATCGGATCGTCCACTTCCAGCGTCACATTGGCCTCTGGGAAGACGTGGCCTCGTCCTGCGAACATCCGCGGCAGGGCCGCCACTGCCGCCGCGCCATTCGGATGCACCGCCGCGACGACATAGGGAACCGAGCCGGTCGCCGTCACCTTCGGCATCGGCCCGTTGCGCGCCACGCGCGCCGGCGCGCCCTGCGCCACAGCCACTCCGTCGCCGTTCACGGGCCAGTCGTCGGCCAACCGTTCCGCAGCCAGTTCCGTCTTGGTATAGCCCACCGGCCACGGCGGAGCGATTCTCTGCCAGCGGATCGCCCTGATCACTTCGGTCATCCTGTACCTAAGCAGCCTTGGGTCATACCCCTTCAGCGCCGGATCGGTCCAGCCGGGATGCCGCTCGACACCCATGGTGCAGCCCAGCGCCGCGGCCATGTAGACCTCGTCGCCGCAGTTCAGCAGGCAGTCGTTGCCGCGGTCGCCGCCCGCCCGCAGCAGCAGATTGGCCACCCGGTCGAGCGTGGTCGGAATGGAAAGGTGCGCAGTCGTTTCGCCGGCCCGGAAGACGCGGCTGAATGCGATCATCTCTAGCGCCGCATCCAGTTTCCGGCCCTGATCCCAAGTCCTGAACCGTCCTGGCTCGCCCACGGAAACCCGGTCCGGGCCAGTACCAGGGCTGTTCAACGGACCCCACCCGGACGAGTTCTCGATGGCCAGGTCGGGCGCTTCGCCGGCGGCATTCACCGACAACATCCGGCGCAGCCCGATATCGGTGCCCAAAGGCGATTCCACTTTCCAGTACCTGACACCCAACTGGTGCGCCAACCGCAGTTGCGAACGGAAGAATTGCTCCGGAACTCCGTACGCGCTCCCGGTCCCGCTCCAGTGCGCCTGCGTCGCCACCCTCACGCCCAGGCCCCGCCAGCCCAGCAGCTTCACCTTCTCCGCGAGCTTCGCCAGCCGCTCGGCCGGCGCGCCCGTGCAGGACGGGAACTTGGCCTCGGACACGGTGAGCGTTCCGGTCGCCCGTTCGGTCCACTGACCCGGGTCCAGGTCCCAGCCCAAATCGGCCACCAGGAACAGGTCCGCATGAACCGCCTTGAATGCATGCGCCCAGCCCTGCGGCCCGAACAGGTTCGCCTCGCCCAGCCGGTCCGCTGCCGCCCCCGCCTGGCTGGCCGCCGCCATCCACTGTGCCGCGTTGGACGCGCCAAACCGCTCCACGCCCAGCGTCGTCCAGTAGCTCGGCGTCGGGCATGGCAGGTCCGGCACCAGACTCGCGGGCAGTTTGACGCTGCGGCATGCCGGCAGAGCCAGCGCCGCGCCGGCAGCCAGCAGATCTCGGCGGTGAAGGCTCATTTCATCTTTGAGAAGTCGGTCGGTTGCATCATCACCGAAACGACCTTGTCCACGATCTTGCCGTCCTTTTCGGATTCGGTCCGCGCTTCAGCCCACGCCGGATCGTTCCGGAAGCCGTCCCACGATTTCTTAGCCGCTTCCGCCGACTGGTGGGCCAGCATGTAAATCAGCGTGTTGCCCGCGCCTTCCTGCCCTTCCAGCGGCGTCCAATAGCCGACATTGGTCATGCCGTGCTTTTCGAACAGCGCCGTCGTGTGGTCGCGGAACCGCGCCAGCAGATTCGGCAAGCGGCCAGGCAGGGTGTAGTACGTTCTAAGTTCGAAAACCCGGCCTTTCACCTGAGCTTCAGCAGCGGCCGGCAGCATCGCCGCCAGCGCCATGAACTGTGTGCGAGTCATGCGGACCATGTTAACCGGGTCCGGCGCTGTATTCAATCGGTGAGTCGGAGAGGTCCGCCCATGCCTGCGACCGCGAACGAAGATGGCGGGTTCCCGAGTCCATGCTGTCGTATCCTCTCCTAGAGCCTGATTGTCCTCCCCTCGCGGGCCGAGCGGCGCGCCGCTTCTAGGATTTCCGTTACGATCAGGTTGTTCTCGACCGACGACAGCCCCGACGGCTTCGTCTGGCCGCGCGCGATGGTCGCGAGATAGTGGACGACGTCATCGTCCGGCGCGGCGATCGGCGGCGCCTCGACGGTCTGTTCGGATTGCTTGACCAGCCGGGTCCGCAGACGCGTTGGATCGAGTGCGATGGCATAGCCGGTCTCGCCATAGACTTCGATGTCCTTGCGGTTGAACGGCCAGTTCCAGGACGCCTGGAAGATCGCCTGGGCATCGCCATAGTCGGCCACGATTGTGGCCTCGTCCTCGACCTTCGTATAGACCGACGGCTGGATGCGCTGTGCGACGCAAGTCACCGCCTTGGGGCGGCGGTTGTCGAGCAACCAGGTGCACAGGTTCGCGCCATAGCAGCCAAAATCGTACATCGCGCCGGCGCCGTTGCGCTCCGGGTCGTTCAGCCACTCGAAGAACTCGGGCTGGACGTTGATCGCCTTTGGCCCCTGATGGCCGTCATGGACGACGAACTTGCGCAACGCGCCCAGCTGCTTCTCTTCCTTCGCCAGCTTCCAGAGCGCCTGGTGCGACCGGTACCACGTCGTCTCGTAGTTCACGAAGACCGGGATGCCCGCTTTCGCCGCCGCGGACTGGATGCGTCGGGCGTGATCCACCGACACGGCCAGCGGCTTCTCCATCATGCATGGCATCTTGCGGGCGGCGCAGGCTTCGACAGCCGCCAGGTGCGAAACCGTATCAGTGAAGATGGCCACGGCATCCGGCTTGGCGACATCCAGCATCCGTTCGGTATCGGCGTAGAAAACGGTGTCGCCGAGCGAGTACCGCCCCGCATAGCGCAGACGGACCTCGGAACGCGGCTCGGCGATCCCCACCAGCTTGAGGTCTTCACGTCCGGCAATCCGGTGCAGAAACCCGCCGGCGTGTCCATGGACCAGACCGATGACGGCCAAGCGAAGCGGCGGCGGTGCGGCTCCGCGGAGAATGGCTGGCGCGCCCGCGAGAAGTGGAAAGATAGCCCGGCGTTGCATGATTCCATCAAAGATACATCAGCCGGGATATGATGCTCGCATGAAACGAGTCGCCGGTCTGTTTCTCCTTTTCGCGATCTCAGCGCTCGCCCAGCCGTGGCAGAGCCTTTTCGACGGCAAGACGCTCACCGGCTGGCAGGTGGAGGCCAAGGCTGTGGATAAGGCAAAGGGCTTCTGGAGGGCGGCCGACGGCGCCATCGCCTGCGACTCGCTGGGCCGCCCAGACCACGACTACGTCTGGCTGATCCACGAACGGGAGTTCGGCGACTTCGAACTCCAACTGAAGGTGATGGGCTTCAAGGAGTCGCCCGGCAACTCGGGCGTGCAGGTCCGCAGCCGGTGGGACGCCGAAATGGAATGGCTCAACGGCCCGCAGGTGGATGTCCACCCGCCCGCGCCCTGGCGCACAGGCCTGATCTACGACGAGACGCGCGAAACGCGCCGCTGGATCTTCCCCTCGCTGAAGGACTGGAACATCGCCCCTGAGCAAGGCCCCGTGCAATGGAAGTGGAACGCCGAAGGGTGGAACGACATCGCGATCACCTGCAAGGGTGGCCACATCAAGACCGTCGTGAACGGCTTCATCATCACTGATGCCGACCTCAGTTCAGTCCTCGGCGACGAAGCGCACCAGAAGCGCCGCGCCGGCATGAACGGCCACATCGCGCTCCAGCTCCACGCGAAGGACCAGTTGAAGATCCGCTACAAAGACATCCGCATCCGCGAGCTGCGATAGCCGCCTGATAAGCTATCCGTCATGGAAGAAAAAACGCTGATTGTGGCCGCCAGGTTCGTAGCCAAACCCGGCAAGGAAGACGCCCTGCGCGCGGCCTTAATGGGCCTCATCGCACCCACCCGCGCCGAAGCCGGCTGCGTCCAGTACGACCTGCATGAAGAACAGGGCAACCCCGGCAGCTTCCTGTTCTTCGAAAAATGGACGTCGAAACAGGCGCTCGACGAGCACCTGGCCACGCCTTACTTGAAGGCGCTGGCGGCCGTGACGCCTGAACTGGTAGAAGGCGAAGCCATCGTCGCGCTTTACGACAAGATCGGATAGCGACCGTGGCGCGGCCAGAGGCCGCGCGCGGACGAGGGCGGCCGCCGTACTCTTCGCCTGGCAGGGCGCTCCCGTGCAGGGGCGGTTTGCGAATTGGTTCCGCTGGCTCACGCCAGCGGCTCGTTGAGATTCCGAAGGCGTTCAGCGATCCGCTTCGGCACCAGATCTTCCCACCGAGCCCCCGCCTCGATGCGCTGGCGCGCCTCAGTGGACGAGAGTAGTTGAAATGCCTCTTCAAGATGCAGTTCGACGACGCACGATCTCAATGCGTCGTCCACAACCATCCGCCCCACCCGCGGCGCCACCAGCATCGTGAACTCATTCAACTGCTCGGCGAATCCGGGCGCGCTGCCGTAGTCCCAGCCGATCGCGCGTTCGGCGGCGTCGCGGCCACAGACGATGCTGACCTGTTCAACCTGCACCGCCGCCCTCGCCGCGCGCGCCATCTCGACAAACAGCCCGCTGCCCGTGAGCGCCACTGAAATCCGTTCGTCCACCTCGGCCAGCAGCCGCATCCATTCCAGCCGCCGCGCGATTTCGTCCTCCACGATCTCCTTGTGGGGCATGCGGGCGGCGAGGGTCAGCACGACCTCTTCGGCGTGCGCAAGCGCGGCCAGCGCCATCGCCTCATGAGCGCGCGTGGGCGGATTGAACGCGCCTGGGAAGAGGGCCAGGTGCGTCCGCGCCGGTCTGCGCCGCAGGACGAATTCCATGACATCATCGTAAACGGTATGAAGATCCGTTCCGTCGACGCCATCGCCATTTCGATCCCGCTGCCCACGCCGGTGGCCGACGCGGTCCGATTGATCACGCACCGCGACCACCTGATCGTCACCATCACCTCCGACACCGGCCTTACTGGTACCGGCTTCACGCTCGGCTACGACGGCTCCACCGCCATGCTCGAACTGATCGAGCGCATCTACATGCCGATCCTGGCCGGCGCGAGTGTCTTCGACACCGAGCGATTGTGGGCGGAGATGTACCGCCAGTCAATCCAGGCCGGGCGGCGCGGCGCGGCGTTGCGGGCGATTTCGGCCATCGACATCGCACTGTGGGACCTGAAGGGCAAGGCGGCGAACATGCCGGTGATGAACCTGCTCGGGATCCATTCGCAGAGGCTGCGCTGCTACGCCACCGGCGGCTACTACCGCGAGGGCCAGACCGTGGACGATCTGGTGCGCGAGGCCGGCCAAGTCTTTGACAAGGGATTCACGGCGATCAAACTCAAGGTGGGCAAGCTGAGCGCCGCCGAGGATGCGGGGCGAGTCGGGGCCGTGCGCCGGGCGTACGGCGATTCGGTGGATATTTTACTGGACGCTAACGGCGGATGGAAGTCGTCGGCCGAGGCGGTGGCGGCCATGCGCCGGTTGGAGGAGTTTCAGCCGTACTGGATCGAGGAGCCCGTGCGAGCCGACAATCTCTCGGCCATGCGGCGCATCGCCGGGGCGCTCGATACGCCGGTGGCGACGGGCGAACTGGAAGCGACGCGGTGGGCCTTCGCCGAGTTGATAGAGACCGTCGCGGCCGATATTGTGCAGCCCGACGCCACGGTCTGCGGCGGCGTCTCGGAATGGCTCAAAATTGCGCACCACGCCGCGGCGGTTGATATTCCGGTGGCGCCGCACTACAACTGGGATTTTCATACGCAGCTTTGCGCTTCGATACCGAACTGCGTGTTCATCGAATACTTCATCCCGGAATCTGGCGTGAAGATGTTCGACAGCGTGCTTGCCGAGCCGATGAAACCGGTGGGCGGCTACATTGAACCGCGCACCGCGCCGGGCTTCGGGATCGAGTTACTGCCCGTGGAGATCGAGAAGTTCAGGATCGCGTAACGAACACGCCTCCGCAGACATCGTTACAGTAGAAACAGAACCTACCATGTTCACCTGGATCTGCCCGCAGTGCGGAGGCGAAGTCCTTCCAAGTTACCCGGAATGCCCGAGATGCGCCGAGAAAAGAGTCAAGGCTGCGGCTCCGCCCACGCCGCCGCAGCAGGCCGCGCAGCAAGCGCCCCCGCCAGTCTATGCCCCGGCCGCTCAGCCGCCTCGGCCCGCCCACGTGCCGCAACAACCGCCTGTGCCTCAGGCCGCTACACCGCAGGTCCAGCCTCAGCCCCCGGCGCCTCAAGCGCCGCCGCCAACCCCGTTGATGGAAACCCCTGCCAACTGGGCCCCGCCAGCGCAGGCATATCCGCCGTCCCAGCAGCAGGAGGTTTACTACCTCGACAACAACGGGGGGCCGAAGAAACGGATGCCGCCTTGGCTGGGCGCCGTTCTGGCAATCGCGATTCTCGGCGGAGGCTTCTTTGCGCTGTATAGATACGTCGGCAATCGCAACGGTACAACCGGGACAACAACCCTGCCCACGGCGCAGCTATCCTCGGAAGCGGCCATTGCCGGCCACCCCTTTCGCAAGCATATTGAGCTTGCCGCGCTGCGCCTGATCGAAAAGGACAACAAGACGATGCTGCGGTTTGCCGTGGTGAACCACTCAGCCGCCGATCTGCCCGGCGTCGGGCTGCGCGTCTCCCTGACCACGACCGCCGCCGCCCCGACCGATCCGCCGCTGGCGGTCTTCGATGCCAAGGCCGGCGACCTCGCTCCGTATTCATCAAAGGATCTCGAACTTGAGATCAAGACCGGCAAGCGCGTCTACGAACTGCCCGACTGGCAGTTCCTGAAGGCAACCTTCGACCTCACCGCGCCGGCCCAGTAGCCTCGCACGCCGGCGGCTCGATGCCAAGTATCTTGGCCGCATCGCGCACCTGAGCCTCGCAGGGCGCTTGTTTCAGGGCATACTCGACGGTCCTCACCGCCTCGCCTCGGCGGCCCGCGCGGTTGTACGCCAACGCCAGATCCGCGTGGATGCGCGCCCGGCCCGGCCACAGCCGCGCCGTGTCTTCGAGCAGCTCCACGGACTGGGCCGGTGCCAACCGCCGGGCTACCTCCAGGCGGGGCCGGAGTTCGTTTGGCGAGAGGCGTGCCGACTCCATCCACAGCGCCGTCTCATCACGCCACAGCGACACCTGCGATACGGTGATGGCGAGCATCAGCACACCAGTCAGCGCCAACGCGACGCGGTGCGAGTTGCGCAACATGAGCCCAGCCAGGGCCGCACATGCCAGCATCGGCAAGTAGAACCTGCGCCCCGAGGCCAAATCCTGTCCGGCGATGAACGAGGCCTCCGGCAGCACGAACAGCAGCGCCGACAGGAGCCAGAATCCTTCCTGGACCCGCTTAGCACCCCGCAGCGACAGAAGCGCAATCACAGCGATCACGCCCCAGGCCATCGACGCGGCCAGAGGTCCGGTGCGGACATCGGGCACCGGGGCGAGCCCGATCGGGACCATGAACACCCACAGCGCTCTGAGCAGTGCCACGCCCTGGTAAGCGAAGTAGTCGAAGGCGAATTGGGCGCTGAACGCCAACGAAATCGCCGGAAGCGCGAACATGACGCCCAGCGGCGAAGCGGACTCGCGCCGGCGGCCCGTGCCCCGTTCATATGCCGCCAACACCATCGCCAACCCTGCCGCGCAGGGGTGAACCAGCCCTGCCAATGACCCAACCGCGCAGGCCCACCAGAGCCGTCCGTCGAGCCACAAACGCCACGCAGCCAAGGCTGTCAGGGACGCTGCCAGGGGGGCCAGCCCCTCGGGTGCTGTCACCGGCTCCACCTGCGCCGGATGCAGGGCAAAAATCAGCACGGCAATCATTGCCGGCCGGGACGGCAGGAGCCGCTCCAGAATGCCCCACGCCAGCCAGATGCAGGCCAGATGGAGCACGATCGCGGCGGCATGATGGAGCATGGGCGGCGGTGCGGCCCAGCCGCCGGGAATCGCCCATTCATACAACGGCGCGGTGAGCAGCGGCGTGTAAACAAGCGCAACGGCGGCGAGCCAGACCGGCTTGGGAACGGATGTTACCATGGCTTCGTATGTGCGGTGGCCACTGCCCTGCCGCCGGACCCCGACGCCATGAACAAGCCCAAACGTCCGCGCACAACCTCTGAGAAGCAGGCGCGGCTGACAGCCATTCTGGACGCGCTCGAGAAGCGATACCCCGATGCCACCTGCGCCCTGCACCACCGTGACGCCTGGCAGTTGCTCGTCTCCACGATTCTCTCGGCGCAATGCACCGATGAACGCGTCAACAAGGTCACGCCGGGGCTGTTCCGTAAATACCCGTCGATTGCCGATTTCGCCGCCGCCAGCCAGGAAGAACTCGCCAAGGATATCCACTCCACAGGTTTCTTCAACAACAAGGCCAAGAGTATCATCGGCGCCGCCCAGGCGATTCTTGACCGCTTCGGCGGCAAGATCCCGCACGATATCGAAGATTTGCTCACCGTGCCCGGCTGCGCACGTAAGACCGCGAATGTTGTTCTTGGCACGGCATTCGGCATCGCCTCGGGCGTCGTCGTCGATACTCATGTCGCCCGCATCAGCGCGCGGCTGGATCTGACGAAGGAAGCCAACCCGGTCAAGATCGAACGCGACCTGATTAAGATCCTGCCCCGGGACCGCTGGATCCGCTTCTCGCACGAAATCATTCTGTTCGGACGCGACTTGTGCAAGGCGCGCCAGCCCAGGTGCTTCGACTGCCCCATCGAACACCTCTGCTCCGCATCCGACAAGACGCCCTTCTGACCATGCGACCCGCGCTCCTGATCACCGCCGCCGTTGTGCTTTCGGCCTGCTCCCGTCAACCCGGCTATTACTCGCCGCCTGCCATTCGCCCAGCCGCCGCCAGTTCCACCGGCCCCGGCCACTTCGTCGCGATGAGCGCGCCCGATGCCGCACGGTACGTCGTCTCGGGTGTCCTGTTGGATGGCGGTGGGGGCTGGCGCTGGTGCCTCAAACAAACTCAACTCCAGTTCGCCGTGCCTCGAATGGGCGGACTCAAGTTCAGGACCGAAATCGCCGTGGGCGAATCCACCTTTGCGCAAACCGGGCCGGTCCACATTGGTGTCGAGGTGGAGGGTCACAACATCGGTGTCATCGATTTTGACAAGCCAGACAACCGTACGATCGAATTCGAAGTGCCCGCTGCCGTCCTGCCCGTCAGTGGCCTCGCGCATGTCACGCTGACCGCCGACAAGGAGGGGATTCCGCCTGAAGGCGGCGCCGGCCGCGGCTTCATCCTCTCTTCGGCCGGATTTGTCCAGTAGAAAGCCGTCATGTTCAAGGTCATCTCCATCCTGTTCGGCGCGCTTTGGACCTGTGCCACGGCTTGGGCGCTGGGCCGGCTGCTGCTCACGCGGCTGAAGCTGAAGCTCCACCGCGAGGAAGAGCACCTCATCGCCTTGGCTGCCGGTTCGGTCCTGCTCGGACTCGTCATGTTCGTCCTGGGCATCGCTCACGCGTATTACGACGCCACGTTCTACATCCTTGGCGCCGTCACGCTGTTCATCGCCTGGCGTACTGGAGCGCTGCGCACCAATGCGGAACCGCTTCCCCGCCTGGAGCCGCGTTGGAAGATTCTCTTTCTCTGCGTCTACATCCCGTTCGCCATTTACGCCGTTATCTGGGCGCTGGCGCCAGAGTTCAGCCCCGACGGTGCAACCTACCACCTCGGCGTGATGAGCCGTTTCTATCGCGCGCACGCCATGGTTCCGATGCCCACGCACATGTACGGGATGCTCTCGCAAGGGATCGATCTGCTGTTCCTCTATGCCTTCAGCATCGGGCGCCACTCGGCCGCCGCCCTCACGCATTGCATCTTCCTGCTCACTCTGCCGCTGATGATGGTCGCCTTCGGCCGCAGATTCAATATCCCCGGGCCGTCGGTCGCCGCGGCGCTGCTGGTCTTCGCCGCGCCTGTCGTGGCCATCGACGGCGCTTCGGCCTACAACGACGTCGCCGTCGCTTTCATCCTGTTCGCCATCTTTTATGTCGCCGAATCCCAGCGTGAGCGGCCGACCGATCATGCCGCAATCGTCCTGGGCATTCTCTGCGGCGGCGCGTACGCGGCCAAGTACACGGCCTTCGTGGCCTTCCCGCTGGCCGCCATTCTGCTGCTGTTCGCCCTCCGCCGCGCCCGTCTGCCGGTGTTGAAGCCCCTTGCCCTGATGACCGCAGCCGCGGCCGTCTTTGTCCTGCCGTGGATGATCCGCGACTGGGTTTGGTACTCGAACCCCGTGGCGCCGTTGTTCAATGCCTGGTTCCCGAATTCATTCATCAACATCAGCTTCGAGCAGGACTACTCGCGCTTGATGCGCATGTATCAGGGCGTTGAGAGCTATTCCGATCTCCCTTGGCTGGTGACGGTGAAGGGCGGCCCGGTTGGCGGCCACCTGGGTCCTGTCTTCTTGCTGGCCCCGCTAGCACTTCTGGCTCTGCGTTCGTCACTCGGCCGCCGCATCCTGTTCGCCGCGCTGTTCTTTTTACTCCCCTACCCGATGAACACCGGCACACGTTTCCTCGTTCCTGCCCTGCCCTTCATCGCCCTGGCTCTTGGTATGGCGATTCCCTCGCGCATCGCCGGTTACGCCCTGCCGGCCCTGGCCGCTATTCACGGCGTGCTGTCGCTGCCACCGGTCATTGCGCGGTCGCCCTCGGCCCTGGCGTGGCACATCCCCAACCTGCCCTGGCGCGCCGCCCTTCGCATTGAATCGGCTGAAACCTACATGACGCGCGTCGCACCCGAATGGCGCATCGCGAACATGATCGAACGCGCGACCCCAAGCAATGCCGTCGTCTTTTCCCTGACGCAAATCGCGGAAGCCTACACCACGCGACCCATCTGGGTGAACTATCAGAGCGCTGAGGGCGAACGCCTCGCTGACCGGCTCTTTGTCGCCATCGATCCCAACTTCCAGCCCGTGCGCCGTCTTCAATTCAACTTCCCGCGCCAGAGTCTCTCCGCGGTTCGTTTGGTCCAGACCGAGCCCGATGGCCCGCGGGACATTTGGGCCATAACGGAACTGCGGCTGTTCGACGGCAATCAGGAACTCCCGGCAACGCCATCCTGGAAGCTGCGCGGATCGGCCGCGCCATGGGATCTGCCGTCCGCTTTCGACGGCAACCCGGTCACGCGCTGGCGAGCCTGGCGCTGGATCGTGTCCGGCATGTGGCTCTCCGTCGAAATACTGCAACCGGAGCAACTCACGGCCGTCGCCGTGGACACTTCGTCTGACCATTACGGCGTGAAGTTCCGCCTGGAGGCGCTCACCGAATCCGGCTGGAAACCGCTCGGTGGCGAGCCTGCCGCCACCGGCCTGGCGCCGCCGCTCGGGCTTCGCTGCATGGCGACTCGAGAACTGCTCCGCGCGAGGGTTACCCACTTGGCCGTGCCTGAGAGCCACCCGTACTCCAAAGACTTTCTCGACAAGGCCAATCTCTGGGGCATCTCCGAGGCCGGTTCCGAAAGCGGCATGAGGCTCTATAGACTGGAACAAGCATGTCCCAACTCTTCCTCGGCGTCGACGGAGGCCAATCCTCCACCACGGCCCTGATCGCGGACGCATCGGGCCGCGTCCTCGGTATGGGCCGCTCCGGCCCTTGCAACCACGTCGCTGCGGCCGAGGCGCGCTCCAAGTTCATCCGCGTCATCGCCCAGTGCGTCGGCGAAGCCCGCCGCGCCGCCGGACTCGAACCCGATTCGCCGTTCGAAGGCGCCTGCCTCGGCTTCTCCGGCGGCCCGGCCGACAAAGACTCGATCATCGCTGAGATCCTGCAGATCAAACACCGTTTCGTCACCAACGACGGACTGATCGCGCTCACAGGCGCCACCGCCGGCGCGCCGGGCGTCATCACGATCGGCGGCACCGGATCAATCAGTTTCGGCCGTAACGCGCAGGGGCGCATGGGACGAGTCGGCGGCTGGGGGTTCATTTTCGGTGACGAGGGCGGTGGCTTCGATCTGGTCCGCCAGGCCCTGCGCGCCGCCTTGCGTATGGAAGAAGGCTGGGGACCCCAAACCGCCCTGCACCCGCTGCTGCTCGAAGCCGGCCAGACCCGCAACGCCAACGAACTTCTGCACAAGTTCTATACGCCCGATTTTCCACGCGACAAGGTCGCCGCGCTCACTCCGATCATCGAGCGCGCCGCCAACGAGGGCGACATCGTCGCCGCCGACTTGCTGGCGGTCGCCGCCCAGCAACTGGCCGCGTCTTCGGCCGCCTGCCGCAGGATGTTGTTCGACGATAGTGAGCCGGCCCGCATCGCCTGGGTCGGCGGCGTTTTCAAGATCGGAGTTGTTCTGGAACGTTTCAGGACGCTGACCGAATCCAACACCTTGAACCGGGTCGGCCCGCCCGACCACGGCCCGGCAGCCGGCGCGCTGCTTGAAGCCTTCCGCACGGCCGGCTTGGGCCTGCCGCAGCTCATTGATCTGCCGGACGAAAAGCCGAAACCGCTTTCAGAGTCGTAACCGCACGGGTTGTACGTGTCATTCTAGGTTGAAGAGTCTTACCACAGGAGTTCCCTTACCGATGAGATTGATCAGTTCCCTTGCCGTCGCAGCAGCCTTGATAGCTGGGATTCCAGCCTCGGCGCAAACCGCCGCCGAGGTGACCAACGTCCACGTTTACAAACAGCCTGGCCGCTACGGCGGCTGGCCGGCCAATCACGGCATCTGGTCGTGGGGCAACGAAATTGTAGTCGGATTCGAGGCCGGCTACTTCAAGGCCAACGAGCAGGGCCACGCCATCGATCGTGCGAAACCCGCCGAGCACTTTCTCGCCCGCAGTCTCGACGGCGGCCGGACCTGGGCAATCGAGAAGCCCGAGGGCCTGAAACCGCCGCCCGGCGTGAGCCAGGCCGATGTCCCCACAGAGCAAGGCAAAGCCGTCACCGGTTGCCCTGGCGGAATCGATTTTACCGCCAAGGGCTTCGCCCTCACCGCCCGCATGGCCAACATCAACGTCGGCCCGTCCCGTTTCTACTATTCGCTGGACAAGGGCAAGACATGGAACGGCCCCTTCAGCCTGCCCGACTTCGGCCAGCCCGGCATCGCCGCCCGTACCGATTACCTGGTCAACGGCAAACACGATCTGACCATGTTCCTCACCGCCGCCAAGTCCAATAAGCGGGAAGGCCGCGTCATCGCCGTCCGGACCCGCGACGGCGGCAAGACATGGACGCTGGAGGGAATGGTCGGGCCAGAACCCGAAGGCAACGATTTCGCCATCATGCCCTCGTCGGTCCGCCTGTCGAAGACCACCATCCTCACAGCGATCCGTCACCGCACATTCATCGACTTGTACCGTTCGACAGACGACGGCAAGACATGGTCGTTGCTTGCCAAACCCGCGCCCAACACTGGCCGAGGCAACCCACCCTCGATGATCAAACTCAAGGACGGCCGGCTCGCGCTGATCTACGGTTACCGCGCCGAACCCTACGGAATCCGCGCCCGGCTCAGCAACGACTCCGGCGCGACATGGAGCGACGAAATCATCCTTCGCAAGGATGCCGGGAACTGGGATCTCGGCTACCCGCGTTCGGTCCAGCGCCCGGACGGCAAGATCGTCACCATTTACTACTACAACGATTCTAAAGACTCCGACCGCTATATCGGCGCCACCATCTGGGATCCTGGCAAAGGATCCGGCACAGCCCGGTAAGCAGTCGTCTGGTTACGAGGACACAACAAGAAGACCCCGCCAGCATGAAGCCGGCGGGGCTTCTGTTTGTTGCCTGGCCAGATTGAACGGCCGCCTAGGCCGTGCGGGCAGACGGCTTGCGGCCCTGCAGGTCGCTGCGCTTCCGCCACTCGACCATCAGCGCGCTGGCAACAAAGATCGACGAATATGTTCCGACGATGATGCCCACCAGAAGCGTGAAGGCGATCCCGTTCAACACGTCGCCGCCCAGGTAGTACAGCGCCAGGCAAGCCAGCAGCGTCGGCCCCGCTGTCAGCAGCGTCCGGCTCAGCGTCTGGTTGATTGATTGGTTCACGAGATCGAGGAACGAGCCCTTTCGCCTTGCCGTGTTTTCGTTCTCGCGGACGCGGTCGAAAACGACGATTTTGTCGTTCATCGAATAGCCGATCAGCGTCAACAGCGCGGCCAGGATATTCAGGTTCAGCTCGCGCCCGGTCAACGACAGCAACCCGAGCGTGATCACGACGTCATGGAGGGTTGCCAGCACGGCGGTCACTCCGCCCACCAGCCGGAACCGGAAAGCAATGTAGACCAGCATCCCGGCGAGCGCGCCCAGCGTGGCCATCAGCGCCTGCTTGCGGAGTTGCTCGCCGGCTCGTGGGCCCACCATCTCGACCGAACGAATCTGGAACGAGCCCAGCGCCGCTTTCCCTTTCAGGATCTCGATCGTCTGGTCCGTGACGCCGGAGACCTGCTTCAGTTCATTCCAGTTCCGGATGATCCCGCCGCGTTCGCGGTCACGGAATGACAGGATACGCGCCGCGAGACTCTCCGGCGAACTGTCGGTCTGCCCGAGCGCCTCGGCCACCGCCGCCACCGGGGCGTTATTGAAATCGAGCTTGCCATCTGTGTTGCCGTACCTCTCCGTCAGCGTGGCCCGGATCTGCGCGCGGGCCCGATCGAGCGTCTGCTCGTCGGCCAGTTGCGTCCCGATGATGAACTCGCCCGTGCCCTGCGTCTCCTGCACGGAAACCTCTCCCGCGATCTTCGACGACACAACGGACCGCACTTCGTCGATGGGCGGCTTCGGTAAGAACCTCACCTCCGTCAGCGTTCCGCCGCGGAAGTCCAGTCCATACTCGATCCCACCGTGAGACCACAAACTCCCGACGCTGATGAGCAGCATCAGAGCAGACAACCCCAGCGTCAGGTGACGCTTGCTCAGGAATGCGATGTTCGGCGTCTCGAAAAGCTCCCGGCCACCACTGCGCGGCCAGATGCTGAGCGACTTGATCTGCCGCTTGCGCCAGATCTGCCAGTCGAAAATGACGCGCGACACGAAGACCGCCGTGAACAGGTTCGCCACAAGGCCGATCACCAGTGTGACGGCGAAGCCGCGGACAGGTCCAGTGCCGAACATGAAGAGAAACGCGCTGGCGACCACCGTGGTCACGTGCGTATCGATGATTGTGACGAAGGCCCTTTGGAAACCTGAGGCGATTGCCTGGGGTACCGCCCTGCCGGCGCGCAATTCCTCCTTGATACGCTCAAAGATGAGCACGTTCGAATCCACCGCCATGCCGATGGAGAGCACAAGGCCAGCGATTCCAGGCAGCGTCCAGGTGGCGTCGATGTAGCTCAACACCGACACTGTCAGGATCGTGTTCAAAAGCAATGCGAAGACCGCATTCCAGCCCGCACCGCGGTAATAGACGATCATGGACGCGATCACCAGGGCCAGTCCGACAAGACCGGCTGTGAGCCCGCGGCGAATCGAATCGGCCCCCAGAGACGGTCCGACGACTCGATCCTCGATCACTTTGATGCCTGCCGGCAGGGCGCCCGCGCGCAGGTTCAGCGCCAGATCCGACGCTTCTTCCTGACTCCCGCCGCCCGTGATCCGACCCTGATCGGAGATCTTGCTTTCGATCACCGGCGCGCTAAGCACCTGGTTGTCGAGGACAATCGCCAGCCGGTTGCGAATATTGGCTTCGGTGAAACGCTCAAACCGTCCGGCCGCTTCCTGTGTCAGCACGAAACCCGTGTCCCAGCCCGCACCGTTTTCATTCTGCTGCGGACGGGCGTCACGCAAGTCCCGCCCGGTCACCACCGGCGACCGGCCCAGCAGCCACCAGACGGAGCCTTCCGACGAACGCTGCGCGCCCTGCACCAGCCGCGTGCCGACTGGCAGCACGCCGCCGTGAGCCGCCATGGCGTCCTGCTGCGACGTGTACGGTCCGCCCTTCACCGCGCACAGTTCCAGCATCGCCGAGGTCTGCAGGATCGCTTTCACGCGTGCCGGATCGTCAACGCCCGGCAATTGCACCAGCACTTCAGCCTCGCCTTCCGACCCGCCGCGTTGCTGCACGCTCGCCTCGGCCACCCCGAGTCCGTTCACCTTCCGGTTCAGTGTCTCGATCGTTTGCGTCAGCGTATCCTGACGCAGGGCGATCTCGGCTTCCTTCTTGATCGTGATCCGGAACGCCCCGGCGCCCGACTGAGCGGCGTGCCAGCGCTCGCCGGCGGCTTCCCTGATCTCGTCCAACGCGGCGCCCATCTGCTGGACGCCGATGCCGCGGATCTGGATCGCGATCGTGCCGGCGGTGTCGTACGAGGACGGCTCGTTACGGTCGATCGCCTCATAGGTGATTTGCTTGGCCGCCATCGCATTCCTGATCCGCTCCATCGCCTGGTCGGCTTCCGCCTTGAACGCGTCCTGCACCTGGACTTGCAGCACCATGTAACTGCCGCCCTTGAGATCGAGGCCGAGACGGATGTTGTTGGACCAGTTCTTGAGCAGGTCCTGTTTCGACGTGGGCAGGCCCGTGATGCCGGCGATGCTCAGCGCCACGATGGCCAGAATCAGCAACCATTTCCAACGGAGATTTGAGGGCATTTGGATTCCTTCCTTTTCGGACTAAACCTGAACGGGAATTTGAAACGCCTCTCAGTCTGGACGCGGGCAGCAAACCACATCCCCGATTGGGCGTGGCCGTGCTGGTTGGGCGTTTCGTGTGGGCGATCGATTTCCGATTGCGGCAACGCGGGATGTCCGCGTCCGCGGGAGTGCTTACAGGAAGGGAGTGCGAGGGGGAGCGCGGCCGGAGTGAGCCGGCCACGATGCCGGTTGAGGACAGGCGGCCCGGCCAAATGCCGTGTTCGCGCTGCCATGGAGCAGCGGCGTAATGCCGGCCAGCACCAAGTCGGTGGCGGGAGAATCGGCGCGAGGCGTCGCTCCCTTGCTCTGAACGCCGTCGAGAAGTACCTGCGCGTCTGGGCCATACTGCGCCGGCGATGCGCCAGCACTGTGCCGCGCCGGAAGCCGGCTGGTCAGCAGGGCCGTAGACTCAACGTCGCACACCTGCGGGCTCAGCGACGAAACGGCGAAGACAAGCATGGCCGGGAGGCCGTATTGCCATGCTCTTGCCGTGAATGTGCTCACACCTTCATCCTAACAGGCACGGCCGGCGTCCATGCCAATGCCGGCTCCGCCCAGCCTACGATTTCCCGGCCGGCTTCGACACTCCCCGCTTTGCCGGGGATGCTGCCTTCGCTCGTTGTGGCGCTTTGTGCGGTGTCAACTCCGCGGTCAACCCGCTCAGTTTCTTCCTCAACTCGGCGTGTTCTGTCCGGGACTCATCCAGCAACGCCAGCGCCCTTTTGTAAATCGCCAGGGCGTCACTCACACGTTTCTGCCTGACCAGTTCGCCCGCCTGCTTCGCCAGCCCGTTGGCATGAAAAAGCGCCCGCAGCGCGATCGCTTTGGACTCGGCCGCCACGGCATCCGGCTCCCGGCCCCAGTCGCGGTAAAGCGACGCCATCTTGTCCAGCGTCAGGATCGCCATCGGGTGCTCGACCCCGGTCGCCTGCACCCACGAGTTCAACAACCTGCTGTAGACCTGCTCCGCCTCGGCGTGTTTCTTCTGGCCGAACAGCGCATAGGCCAGTCCGTCGAGTGCCGACACCAGGTCGATATGGTCCCGGCCCTGCGTCCGCTCTCTGATCAAGAGCGCCCGTCTGTAGGCCTCCTCGGCCTTGGCGTATTCGCGCGCCTGCAACGAATACATGCCAAGCCGCTCCAGTTCCGTCGTCAGCCAGGGGTGCCATTCTCCCAGTTGCGCGCTCCTCACCCGCACCGTGCGCTCCGAGATATAAGCCGCCGCCGACTTCTCGCCCATGGCCGAAAACACTTGCGCCTGGCGGCTGAGCACGTCGCCCAGCCGCGGATCGACGACATTGTGCGACTCCCGAAGATACTCCTGCTCGATCGACGACAGAACCGCCGCCGCCCTGGCATATTCCTTCCGCCACTCGAGGACCGCCGCCATCTCCAGCCTGTCGCCCGCCAGATCCACCAGTGCCGCCCGTTCATACCGCTCGCGCCAGTTCATCGCCCGCTCCAGGCTCTGCTCCGCCTGCTCGTAATCGCCCATCGACGATTGCACCGTGGAGAGCGCCTTCAGCACCTCGTAGCGGATCCGCGATTCCGCCGGCCCCGCCTCGGACAAGGTTTTCGCCTCTTCCAGCGCCGCGCGCGCCGCCGTATGGTCACCCTTTTGCTGGGCCGCAATTCCAGCCTCGAACCGCCCCGCCGCCGTTGGCGCCGGCGCAGCCGGTTCCTGCCCAGGGCTGGCCGCCCCTCCTGCCGCGAGCGCAACGCAAATCGCAATAGTCCGCGTGAATCGCATCGATTCTCAACCCAGTCTCTCCGATCTTACCGCGCCTGAGCCGTTTGCCCCCCGTGCGCCGCATTTGCCAGACTAAGGATGTGAATCGATCCGGCCTAGCCGCACTTTCGTTGCTGTGCGCCGCGCTTTGCGTCCCGCCTGTGGCCAGGGCTCAGACCGAATCGCTCTCCTATGGCGCCGAATGGCGATTCCTGCGCTCCGGCGAGGTCGGGCTCACCTTTTCGCCCGGCCAAAACCGCCTCACTCTCAAAACCGTCGGCTTGGTCTCCACCCTGATCCCGGTCGATGACATTTACACGTCTGCTTACGGCGACGGTTTCTGCTCCACCTCGCTCTCGCTCGAGAGCCGCGAGGGCCGCAAGCAGCGTGAGACCAAAGTTGATTACGACCGCTCCGCCAAACGGGTCTCCTACGTCGAACGCGACGTGAAAACGGGCCGCACAATCGCCTACAAGCAGATGGAGATCCCCTCTTGCGTCCACGAAGTCACCAGCGCCCTGCTCAAGCTCCGGAAACTGAAACCCGAACCCGGAGCGACCATTGAGTTGCCCGTCTCTGATGGTAAACAACTCATTTCGGCCCGCATCGACGCGCTCGCCCGCGAGCGGGTCGGCACCCCAGCAGGCCAGTTCAACACAATCAAGTACGAGGCCTTTCTATTTAACGGGCAACTCTATCGCCGCAAGGGCCGTCTATTCGTTTGGCTGACCGACGACGAGAAACGCCTGCCTGTGCAGATCCGGATCCAGCTGCCCTTCTATATAGGTACAGTCACGCTTCAATTGGAAAAGGTGCGCTCCGAATAATCATGACCATCCCCGCCTCCCTCCGATCCGCGGTCCTCTGCCTCGCCGCGCTGACGGCCCTTCCTCTTCCCGCTTTCCAGAACGCCTCCGTCTTGACCAACGACCAGGCCAAGGCGCAATACCGCCGCACCCTCGAGTTGATGGAATCGGCCGGCTTCGCCATGCCCGAACTGGCCCGCGCCGGCGCCCCCCTGGTCGAAAACATGCGCCAGACCATGGAGAGCCTCGACTTCCTCGGCTACCGCTCCGCCCAACTCCACTACCGCATGATCGCCAACCTCCGCGCCTTCCTCATGGTCTCCGACGCTGTGCCCAAGCCGGTTCCCTTCCCCGAGGCCTCGCGCCGCCAACTGGCCGAACTGCGCGACAACATGGCCACCTTCGAGGTCTATTTCCAATCGCAAATCGAGAGCCTCCAACGCTCCCTGCGAGATCCGGACCGCGACAACTTCCACCGTTACGCCGAAGCAAACACGACTGTGCCCGCCCGCCGCCCAGGCCAGTCCCGCGTCGTCTTCTATGGCGATTCGATCACCGATTTCTGGCGGCTCAATGAATACTTCCCCAACCGCGACTTCGTCAACCGCGGCATCTCCGGCCAGATCACTTCACAGATGCTCGCCCGCTTTCTGCCCGATGTCGCTGCTCACAAGCCCGATGCCGTCCTCATCCTCGCGGGCACCAACGACATCGCGCGCGGCACGCCTCCCGCCACCATCCAATCGAGCCTCACCGCCATCGCCGACCTCGCCGACCACTACAAGATCAAGCCGGTCTTCGCCTCCATCCTGCCCATTTCGGACTACCACAAGGGCGTCAACCCGAGCTTTGAACGCTCCACCCAGCGGCCGCCGGCCGCCATCAATGCCATGAACGACTGGCTTAAAGCATTCTGCGCGCGCCGCAACTACGTCTACCTGGACTACTTCACCAGCCTCGCAGACCAGGCCGGCCAATTGAAGGCCGATTATGCCGACGACGGCCTCCATCCCAATCCTGCCGGCTACCGCATCATGGCCCCGCTGGCTCTCACTGCCATCGAAAAAGCTCTCGGCCCCCCACAACCTCAGAAGAAGAGCCGCCGTCTATTCTAATGACCATGCGATTGCTGTCGCTTGCCTTCGCCCTCTGCCTGCTGCTCCCTGGCCAGGCGCTAAAGCTCAATCTGGGCCAACTCCGGGCCTTCCTGCGTTCGTCGGTCCAGTTGAGCCACGACGACAAGAAAGTGGCCGACTACGTGAAGAAGATTCAACTCACGGAACGGCTCACCGAGCGGGACGTCGAGGAACTCTCCGGCGAGGGCGTTGGCCCCCGCACCCTCGAAGCCTTGCGCTCACTCATCCCCTCCACCGCCACCCTGCCGAACCCCACCCGCGATCCGGTCCTGCGCCAGGCGGAGCAACCAACAATCCCCGGCCCGCCTGAAGCCGAGCAGAAGCGCATCATCGCCGACGCCAGGGAAATCGCCCTCAGCTACACCAGGAAGCTGCCCGACTTCATCTGCCTCCAGGTCACCCGGCGCTACATCGACCCCTCCGGCCTTGAGATGTTCCATTTGGCCGACACCATCGCCGCCCGCCTCTCCTACTTCGAGCAGAAGGAAAACTACAAGACCGTCTCGGTCAATGGCCGCCTCACCGACACCGATATTGACAAGCTCGGCGGCGCGACTTCATCGGGCGAATTCGGCTCCATGCTGCGCGAGATCTTCGAACCCTCAACTGAAACCGAGTTCTGGTGGGAACGCTGGGCAAAACTACGCGGCCGCGTCGTTCACGTGTTCGGCTACCGCGTCAAGAAGTCGCGCTCCAAATGGCACGTCACCTGGCAAAACGAGTTGGAGGATGTCCCCGGATACAAGGGCCTGATCTATATCGACAAGGATGTGCCGGTGATCTTCCGCGTCACGCTCGACGCCGAAACCCTGCCCCCCTCGTTCCCCATCCAGGAGGCCAGGTCGCAACTCGACTATGAGTACACCGACATCAGCGGCAATGAGTTTCTGCTGCCCCTGCGCGCCGAAATGCGCATGAGGGAGGGCAAGTTCCTGGTCCGGAACAACGTCGAGTTCCGCAACTACCGCAAGTTCGGCGCCGAGGCCACAATCACCTTCGACGTCCCCGACGAACTCTCCTCAGAGTCGATGAAGGAAGAGACCGTGAAACCCGCACCTGCCGCCAAGCCGCTGGCGAAACCGTAAGCGTCTGTACCTCGGCGCCATGCGCTTTGCTTGACGTAATACCAGTTGCGTCATAGCCTGGCGCGCGACCTCAATGTCCCGCCAACCCGCGACAGCGCCATCGTGAACGGCAGGCGCTCCTCGCCACCGGGTGCTCAGCGCATTGCGTTACCCTCTTCGTCATGAGTGTCGATCTCCACCCGCCCGCCACGCCCCCGGTCCGTTTCGGTGTCCTTGGCGTCTCGGCCTTCGCCATGAACAAGCTCCTGCCGGCGATGCGGCTGGCCAAGGGCGTGGAACTCGCCGCCATTGCCTCGCGCGACTTCGGCCGCGCCTGCGAAGCCGCATCCGTGCTCGCCATCCCCAGGGCCTACGGAGGCTATGAAGACCTGCTGGCCGACGCGTCCATCGAAGCCATCTACATCCCCCTGCCCAACCATCTCCATACCCCTTACGCCATCCATGCTCTCCAGGTTGGCAAACACGTCCTCTGCGAGAAACCGGCCGGACTCAACGCCGCCGAAATCCGCACGCTCATTGAGGCACGCGGCGCCAGCGGAAAGCTCTGCGCCGAGGCCTTTATGATCCGAACCCACCCTCAATGGGAGCGAGCTGTCGAGATCGTCCGCTCCGGCGCTCTTGGCCCACTCCGCATGGTCACCACCTGCTTCTCGTATTCGAACCTCGACCCCTCGAACGTCCGAAACGTCGCCGCGTTCGGCGGCGGCGGCATGTATGACATCGGCTGCTACGCCGTCTATGCCTCGCGCCTGTTGTTCGGCGAGGAACCCTTGCGCGCCTCGGCCCTGTTCGACCTCGACCCCGCCTGCCAAATCGACCGCCTCGCAACCGGCCTGCTCGAATTCCCCTCCGGCCATGCCCACTTCCACGTCTCCATACAACTCGTTCCCTACCAGCGAGTCATCGCCTTCGGCACAAAGGCCCGGCTGGAGATTGAAGTGCCGTTTAACGCTCCGAAGGACACTCCCTGCCGGCTCTGGGTCGATGACGGCAGCCAGCTCCAGGGCGGGTCGATGGTCGAGGAATCGTTCCCGGTCTGTGACCAGTACGCGGTCCAGGGCGAACGGTTCGCCCGTGCCATCCGAGGTCTCGAACCCCAGGCCGTCACTCTGGAGGATTCGCTCGGCAACGCCCTCGCCATGGACGCTGTTTTCGATGCCGCCCGGACACGGGAGTGGGTACCGATCATTCCCGATTGAGCCGGATCCGCGGGGCGGTCCGGTGGTGGTGAAAGTGATATCTTGGAATGAGTTCGGTTGGGCCTGAGGCCGTGTCGGCCTCGTGTTTTGCGCCCCGCAGTCCAGCCCATTGGCGGAAGCGGAAGCCATCCGGACCGGATATACTCGACTTGGCCCTTATCTATCGCTACACCAGTTCCCAGGAGAGAGAATGCCTAAGAAAATCGTCATCCTGACAGGCGGAGGCGACGTCCCCGGCCTGAACGCGGTCATCAAGCAGGTGACCTATCGCGGCCTCGGCATGGACTTCGAAGTCCTCGGCGTCCGCCGCGGTTGGGAGGGCCTGACCCACCTGAACCTCGACGATCCGGACAGCAAAGCCCGCTACGTCCTGCCCCTGAACCGTCTCAACACCCGCACCATCGACCGGTCCGGCGGCACCTTCCTGCACTCCAGCCGCACCAACCCGGCCAAGATGAAATCCGTCCCGCCGCACTTGGAAGGCCAGACTTTCCCGTCGCGTGAAATCACCAAGGACGGCAAGACTTCGACAATCTACGACGTAACCACGTCGGTTCTCAAGAACCTCGAAAAGCTGGAAGTGGACTACGTTGTCGCCATCGGCGGCGACGATACGCTGAGCTACGCCCGCCGTCTGCATGACGAAGGCGTCAAGGTCATCGCCATCCCGAAGACGATGGATAACGATGTCCGCAATACCGAATACTGCATCGGCTTTTCCACCGCCATCACCCGCGCCGAAAGCGCTATCCAGCGCCAGCGCACCACCGTCGGCTCCCACGAGCGCATCGGCGTGTTCCGCATCTTCGGCCGCGACGCCGGCTACACCGCCCTCTACACCGCCTACGTCACCAACATCCGCTGCATCATCCCCGAGTACAAGCCGGACCTCGAAAAGGTGATTAAGGTACTGGTGGACGACAAGAAGTCAAATCCGTCTAACTACTCGCTCGTCATCCTCTCCGAAGGCGCCGAATGGCAGGGCTACGAAGTCCGCCACTACGGCGAAGCCGACGCCTACGGCCACCAGAAGAAGGCCAACGTCGGCGACGACCTCGCCGCCGAAATCAAGGCCCGCGTCAAGGAAGAGACCATCGTCAGCGACCTGACCTACGACCTTCGCTCCGGCGATCCCGACTTCACCGACAAACTTGTCGCCTGCACCTTCGGCAACATGGCCATGGACGCCATCAGCGAGGGCGGGAGCGGACTCATGACGGGCATCGTCAACGGTTGCTACGACATGGTCGAAATCCCCGATCCCAAGCTTGGACCGCGCAAGGTCGACCTCGTGTCGATGTACAACACCGAACGCTTCCGTCCCAACTATGGTGGCAAGAGGGGCCTGCCCATCTTCCTCACCCGCGCCTGATGGGTTGGTTGAAGCGCATCTTCGCAGGCTCGCGTCCCGAGTCATCCAAATTGACGCCGGATCTCCTCGCCGAGATCCGGCGTTCGTTTGAATCGGCCGCGTCCGACGAGGAGCATTTCCCCTCCACCATTGATCCCCGCATCTACCACGTCAAACTCGTCCTCCCTCACCTTGGCCCACTCGGTCACGGCCGCGCTCTCGACGCCGGCTGCGGCAAGGGCCGCTACGCCCGCATCGTCAAACAGCACAACCCGGACGCCACCATCGCCGCCATGGACCTCGCCGTCTCCATGCTTGGCTATGCCGACCCCAACCTCGCCCGAACCGCCGGCTCCCTGCTCGAATTGCCCTTCGCCGGTGAATCCTTCGACGGCGTCTACGCCACAGAGTCCCTCGAACACGCCGTCGATATCCCGCGCGCCGTCTCCGAACTCTGCCGTGTCCTGAAACCCGGCGGCCGCCTCGTCGTCATCGACAAGAACGCCGACCAGTGGGGCCGCCTGGAAACCCCACACTGGGAGAAGTGGTTCCGCAAGGACGAGCTCACCCGTCTGCTCCGCCGCCACTGCCGCCAGGTCGAAGCGCGCCCCATCAGTTATTGGGAAGACGTCGAACCCGACGGCCTGTTCCTCGCCTGGCTGGCCGTGAAGTAACGCACCCGATCCCCGAGGCTTCCATCCCAGGCTGATAGACTGGTATTTAGCACTCTTATGTTCGAAACCCTCCTTGCGAAGATCTTCGGCACCAAACACGATCGCGAACTCAAGAAATTACGTCCGCTCGTGGCCCAGATCAACAGCCTCGAACCGTCGGTCGAAAACCTCTCCGACGCCGAACTGGCCAACAAAACCGTCGAGTTCCGGCAGCGCCTGGCCCAAGGCGAAACGCTCGACGATCTGATGCTCGAAGCCTTCGCCGTCTGCCGCGAGGCCGCCCGCCGTACCGTCCACATGCGCCACTTCGACGTCCAGTTGATCGGCGGCGCCGTTCTCCACCAGGGCAAGATCGCCGAAATGAAGACCGGCGAAGGAAAAACGCTCGTCGCCACCCTGCCCGTCTACCTCAATGCCCTCGAAGGCAAGGGCGTCCACGTCGTCACCGTCAACGATTACCTGGCCCGCCGCGACTCGGAGTGGATGGGGCGCATCTACAAGTTCCTCGGCCTCTCGGTCGGCCTCATCGTCCATGGTATGGATGACGACGAACGCCGCCATGCCTACGCCTGCGACGTCACTTACGGAACCAATAACGAATTCGGTTTCGACTACCTCCGCGACAATATGAAGTTCCGCTTGGAAGATTGCACACAGCGGCCCTTCAGCTACGCCATCGTCGACGAAGTCGACTCCATCCTCATCGACGAGGCCCGTACCCCGCTCATCATCTCCGGCCCGTCCGAGGAGTCCACCGACAAATACTACAAGGTGAACGTCATCATCCCCCGTCTCATTCGCGGCGAGGTGATCGAGGGCAAGGAGCCGGGCGAAAAGTACACCACCGGCGACTACACCGTCGACGAGAAAAGCCGCTCGGCCGCTCTCACCGAAGAGGGCGTCGCAAAGGTCGAAAAGCTCCTCGGCGTGCCCAACCTCTACGACCCCGAGTACATCGAACTCAACCACCACGTCCAGCAGGGCCTGCGCGCCCACGTCCTCTATGAGCGGGACCGCGACTACCTCGTCAAGGACGGAGAAGTCATCATCGTCGATGAGTTCACCGGGCGCATCATGCCCGGACGCCGCTGGTCCGACGGACTCCACCAGGCCGTCGAAGCCAAGGAAGGGGTGAAGATCGAGAGGGAGAATCAGACTCTCGCCACGGTCACCTTCCAAAACTACTTCCGCATGTACAAGAAGCTGGCCGGCATGACCGGTACGGCTGATACTGAAGCGCCAGAGTTCTCGAAGACCTACAACCTCGAAGTCGTCGTCATCCCCACCAACCAGCCCTGCGGCCGCACCGACCAGAACGATATCGTCTATCGCACCGAAGATGAAAAGTGGCGGAATGCCGCCAAGGAGATCGCTGAGCGCCACGCCACGGGCCAGCCCGTCCTGGTCGGCACCATCTCGGTCGCGAAGTCCGAAAAACTGGGCGGCATTCTGAAGAAAATGGGCGTCCGGCACGAAGTGCTGAACGCCAAGAATCACGAACGTGAAGCCTTCATCGTCGCCCAGGCCGGACGCAAGGGCGCCGTCACGGTCTCCACCAACATGGCTGGACGCGGCACCGATATTCTGCTCGGCGGCAATCCCGAATTCCTCACCCAGGAAGACGTTCTCAAGCTCAAAATCGTCGAAACCGTCCCCGAGGATCAGGCCTCACTCGTCGCCGACACCCACTATTTCTGGTTCCAGCGCGGCGAACTCCACTATCGCGTTCCCATCGATAAGTGGAACGAAATCTACGACCAGCACAAAGCCACCTGCGTGGCCGAACACGCCGAAGTGGTAGAGGCGGGCGGCTTGCTTATCATCGGCACTGAACGTCACGAGTCGCGCCGCATCGACAACCAGTTGCGCGGCCGCGCCGGACGCCAGGGCGATCCCGGCGGATCTCACTTCTTCCTCTCCCTCCAGGACGACCTCCTGCGCATCTTCGGCGGCGACCGCATCCAGAACCTCATGCTCAGGCTCGGCATGGAAGAAGATGTGCCCATTGAATCGCGCATGATCTCCAAGCGCATCGAGGCCGCCCAAAAAGCAGTCGAGGCCCAGCACTTCGCCTCCCGTAAGCACCTCCTCGAATACGACGACGTCATGAACAAACAGCGCAAGGCCGTCTATGGCTTGCGCCAGCAACTCCTCCAGGGCGAGAACATGAAGGAGCGGATCTTCGAAATCGTCGATGGCATCCTCGCCACCTCCCTCGACCTCCGTTGTCCTGATGGCTCGCATTACTCCTCCTGGGACCTGATCGGCCTTCAGACCGACATCAACTCCCAGTTCGGCCTGCGCATCGATCCAAAGGAACTCGCCGACCTGTCCAAGGTCGAAATCGAGGAGCACATCTACAGCCGTCTCAAGCGCCGCTACGAGGAGAAGGAATCCCTCGTCGGCGAGGAGATCATGCGCGATACCGAACGCTGGATCATGCTCAGCGTCATCGACGGCCAGTGGAAAGACCATCTGCTATCGATGGACCACCTCAAAGAGGGCATCGGCATGCGCGCCTATGGCCAGAAGGACCCCCTTGTCGAATATAAGAAGGAATCTTTCACGCTCTTCCAGGACATGATGGACCGCATCGAGGACGAAACCGCCAGGTTCCTGTTCTTCCTCCAGCCAGCCTCCGCCGGACGGTCCCTGTTTGACGGCGACGGCGACTCGGATTGGGGACAGGAGTTGCCTGGCGCGCCGCCGGTCGAAGCCGAGCGCGAAGAAGCCAAGGAGAGCTTCGTCGACCTCACCCGCAATATCCAACGCAAGAAGGACCGCGAAATGGAGGCCCTCCAGTTCACTGGCGGCGATTCCTCGGCGGCGCCGAAACAAACTGTCGTCAAAGGTGTCAAAACAGGCAGGAACGATCCATGTCCTTGCGGAAGCGGCAAGAAGTACAAGAAATGCTGCGGCGCCGGTTCCTGACCGCCGCCGTTCTGCTTTTGGCCTTGGCCGCCGGTTCGCCGGCCGCCCGTGCCGCTGTCTGGCCCGAGAAATGGGGCGAGCACACCCGCTCGAAGTCCGAACCCGTGGCCATTACGGAAACCGGCCTCTGGGCCGAATATGAAGGCGAAGCCGCCGAGCGGGCCTCCTTCAAAAGTCCCATTGGCGCCTTCCATGCCACCGCCTGGCGCTTGCGAGATTCCACCTCCGCCCTGGCCTGGTACTATTTCACCCGCCCGGCCAACTGTACGCCCGTCCGCAACGCCCGATCAGCCTGCACCACGCCCGGCTTGGCCGCCATGGCGCTGAAGAACTACGTCCTGCTGTTTGAAGGGTGGCGGCCGCTCGACCGCGAAATCGCCGCCCTCGAAAAGGCATTGCCCGGCATCCGCTCCGGCGGCGGATTGCCTAACCTGCCCGGCTACCTGCCCGAGAAGAACCTCGTCCGCAACTCGGAGCGATACATCACGGGCATCGAGTCGCTTGGCCGCTTTGAACCTCGAATCCCCCCAATGTTGGTCGGGTTTGAGGATGGGGCCGAGGCCGTCACTGCTGCCTTCATGAGCCCGGCTGGCGAGGTTTCGCTCACGATTCTCGATTACCCAACGCCTCAGATCGCACGCCAGCGGATGGCCGCTTTTGAAGGCCGGCAGGGCTGGGCCGTGAAACGCTCCGGCACACTCATCGCCGTTATTCCTCAACAAGTTGACGCGAAGGCCGCTGCCTCGGTCCTCAACAACGTCAAGTGGGATGTCAACTTCATGTGGAATCAGGCCACCAAGGCGCCGCCCATGCCTGACGTGGCCGGGATGCTAATCGCGATCTTCGAGCTAACCGGTTTGTTATTAGTGATATGCGTGGGCGGCGGCATCCTCGTCGCTGGTATCTGCTCCCTCTCACGCGCCCGCGATCGCTCCTCCGGCCGCGGCGAGGGCACAATCACGATCCTCAAGCTTTCCTAGCGGAGGCGTCTCGGATAAATTCCCTGTCACCTGTCTCTTAGAGCCGAAACATCGTCCTGCGACTGCTTGGAACAGCCTGTGGACCAAAGAGTCTTCGCTCTGTCAAGAACTTTTAACGTCATTATTTTCAATAGCATAGAGGCAAGTTTGATCACTGGGCATTTTTTCTTGACTTGCCCTGCCTCACCGCTTACCCTCGAATCAACAGACAGGTTTTCGGTCGCCTTAGGCCGTTGATCTGTTTCTCCCTCAAACATGAGCCCGGGCGCTCCGGGCGAAGTGGAAAGGCCTGCTTCGGCGGGCCTTTTCTCTTGTGGTAGCCTGTTGTTTCACTGCCAATGTCAGACAAGAAGTTGCAAGTAATCCCTCTCGGTGGCTTGGGCGAGTTCGGCATGAACTGCATGGCCATCCGTTACGGGGACGATATCATCGTGCTCGACTGCGGCATGATGTTCCCGGAAGCCGAGCTCCTCGGCGTCGACATCGTTACCCCCGACTTCACTTACCTCGAGGAAAACCGGGAGCATGTCCGCGCCCTCATCCTCAGCCACGGCCATGAAGACCACATCGGCGGCGTGCCCTTCCTGCTGTCGCAGTTGAACATCCCGGTCTATGGCACAAGGTTCACCCTGGCCCTGGTCGAACGCCGCCTCGAAGAGCACGACCTGCTGCGTACTGCCCGTCTCAATCCCGTCCGGCCAAAGGACATCGTCGAGATCGGGCCGTTCAAGATCGAGTTCATCCACGTCACGCATTCCATCGTCTCCTGCTTCGCCCTGGCCATCACCACCCCGCTCGGCGTCATCATCCACACCGGCGACTTCAAAGTCGACCCGACGCCCACAGACAACGAACCCTTCGACCTCCATACCCTCGCCGATTATGGTAAACGGGGCGTCCTCCTGCTGCTGTCCGATTCAACCAACGTCGACCGGGCCGGCTACACGCCCAGCGAACGCGCCGTCCAGCCGCGTCTCGAAGAACTGTTTAACCGCGCCGAGCGCCGCATCGTCGTCTCGTGCTTCTCATCCTCAATCCACCGTTTGCAGCAGATTCTGGATACCGCCGCCGAAGCCGGACGCAAGGTCGGTCTCATTGGCCGCTCGATGCTGTCGGCCACCGAAATCGCGCACTCGCTCGGTCTGCTCAAGATCCGCGACAACCTCCTGCTCCGCCCGCAGGACCTGATGTCGGCGCATCCTTCCAAGGTCGTCGCCGTGGTTTCAGGCACTCAGGGCGAACCTATGTCGGCCATGAGCCGCATCGCCGTCGACAATCACAAGCACCTGAAACTTGAAAAGGGCGACCTCTTCATCCACTCCGCCCGCATCATCCCCGGCAACGAAAAGTCCATTGGCCGCATGATGAATCACATCGCACGCCGCGGCGCGGAAGTCGTCGCCGGATCGATGAATCCGCCCGTCCACGTCTCCGGACACGCGTCGCAGGAAGAACTCAAGCTCATCCTCAACCTCGTCCGCCCCCGTTTCTTCATGCCGATCCATGGCGAGTTCTGGCAGATGTCAAAGCACGCCGCGCTCGCCTCCCACCTGCACGGCCTCGGACTCGAACAGATCCATATCCTCGAAACCGGACAGAGCCTCGAAATCGACCACCGCGGCGCCCGGCTCGGAGCAAAAGTGACGGTCGGCCGCGTCTGCATCGACTCTGGATCAATTGATGACGTCGTCGAGGACATCATTATCCGCGACCGGCGCCATCTCTCCGAGGACGGCTTCGTCATCCCGATCATCACGATCGGCAAGCACTCCGGGCGCTGCGAGGGCCTTCCCGAGATCGTCTCGCGCGGCTTCGTCTCCTTCGACGAGGGCTCGGATCTGCTCGCACAGGCCCGGTCGATTGTCTCGAAAACCCTTGAGAACTCCTCCAACGAGGAAAGGACCGACTGGGGCGTCATGCAGGAGAAGATCCGCGCCGACCTCAAACGTTTCCTGAGCAAGGAAACCTCGCGCCGCCCGCTCATCCTGCCCGTCATCCTCGAGGTGTAGCGCCAGCCGTGGCCGAGGTCCCGCAAAGCTATCTCGACGACGCCTCCGGCCTGCAGGGCCATGCCTCCGAATTCGCCGCCCCGGCCTCGATCGCCGAGCTCGTCTCGGTCTTCTCCGACTGCTACAAGCGTAGTATTCCCATCACCCTCTCCGGCGCCGGTACCGGCGTCACCGGCGGCCGTGTCGCCCAGGGCGGTTCGGTCGTCAGCCTCGAACACTTCAGCCGCCTCGAAATCCATCCCGGATATGCCATCGTCGGCGCAGGGGTATCACTTGGGGATATCCACGCCGCCGCCCAGGCCAGCGGCCAGTTCTTCCCCCCCGACCCCACCGAACTGACCGCCTCCATCGGCGGCGCAATAGCCACCAATGCGTCCGGATCTCGTTCATTCTATTACGGTTCAACCCGGAAGTGGATTCGTTTGGTCGAAGCCGTCCTGGCCCCCGGCACCCACCGGACTTTTCGCCGTGGCGACCCACTCGACTTCCCGTTCACCCCGCTGCCCGACTCCCGCGTCCGCAAAACCACCGCCGGTTACCGCCTGCGCGAGGGCATGGATTGGATCGACCTGCTCTGCGGATCCGAAGGCACCCTGGCCGCCATCGTCGAAGCTGAACTGACTCTGCTGCCCCAACCCGCCCACCTGCTCTCCGGCGTTGTCTTCTTCCCTTCCCAGGCCGCCGCTCTGGCTGCCGTCGAAGCCTGGCGCGCCATCGCCCAACTCCGGATGCTCGAATACCTCGACGCCGCCTCCCTGCGCGTGCTCTCGCCCGCCTATCCCGATGTCCCGCCCCAGGCCGGCGCCGCTCTGCTCGTCGAACAGCAACTCGACAATTTGCCCGGCGATCCGATCGACGCCTGGATCGACCGCATCGACCAGGCCGGTGCCCTGGGCGAGCAATCCTGGTTCGGTGAAACGGCCCAGGACCGTGAGCGCTTCCGCGCTTTCCGCCACGCTCTGCCGGAGTTGGTCAACGAACGCGTCCGGCGCAATGGCTTTCGCAAGCTAAACTCGGACTTCGCCGTGCCTGTGGAAGCGAACAGCGAAATGATGGGCTACTACGTCCAGCGGCTCGAAGCCGAGCTTCCGGGCCGCTACGTCGTCTTTGGGCACATCGGCGACGCCCATGTCCATGTGAACATCCTGCCCGAAACTGAATCCGACGCCGCCCGTGGAAGGTCGATGATGCTCGACTTCGCCCGCAAGGCGGTCTCGCTTGGCGGCACAGTCAGCGCCGAGCACGGCCTTGGGCGCAGCAAGGCGCACCTACTCGAACTTGAATTCACCGCCGGCCAGATCGATGCCATGCGCGCCGTCAAACGCCGTCTCGACCCCGCCTGGCTGCTCGGACAGGGTGTCCTGTTCGGGATGGAGGAAAGTGCCGGGAAGTGAGTCTGGAGAACAGGATGAGCGTCGGGATCGTTGGCTCGGGCAGGATCGCCCAAGCCATGGGACGGCTGTTGCGGGAACGGGGTGCGGAGGTGGTGGTGGCTGGGCGCGACCCGGCACGGACCGCTGAAGCGGCGCGGTTCATCGGCGGCTGCCGCGTTGCCGGCGTCGACGCAATCGCCGGGCAGTCGGAACGGCTGTTGATCGCCGTCGCCGACGATACGCTCGCCCGGGTGGCGGCCTTGCTTGCCCGCGGCGCAAAGCCCGGCACGATCGCCTTGCACACCTGCGGAGTCCATGGCGCAAGCGTTTTAGAGCCATTGACCGAAGTGGGCGTCCATTGCGGGGCGCTGCACCCGATGGCGACAGTTCCGTCGCCCACAGCCGGGCTGCGAATTCTCACAGGCGCCAGTTACGGTTTCACCGGCGGCGAACGGGCCCGAGCATGGGCAACCGAAATTCTGGAATCGCTTCAGGGCCGGATGTACGACATCCCTGAATCCGCCCGCGCCCTGTACCATGCTGCCGCCGCGCTGGCCTGCAATTCGATTCCCGGGCTATTGGACGCGGCGTCCACGATGCTGGCCGCATCGGCCGGAACCAGCAAGGCGGAAGCGCTGAAACTCCTGGAACCGCTTGTGCGCGCCAGCCTGGACAACACATTTGAACTCGGTCCGGAAGCCGCGCTCACCGGACCGGTCCGGCGCGGCGACCCGGCCACTCTGCGGCTGCATTTGCAGGCGATCTCAACCCAAAGTCCGGCGATTGGGGATCTCTACCGGGCAATCGGCGTGTGGCAGGCCGAGCTGGCGCGGCGGGCGGGATTGGACGAGGAAAAGGTGAAACTGATGGAGGAGGCATTTCGGAATGAGTGAAGGCCCCAGACGCATTCGCTGCACGCACCTGAGAGAGAAGAAAAAGCGCGGCGAGAAGATCGTGATGCTCACCGCCTACGACGCGGCAATGGCCCGGCTACTGGATGCCGCTGGCGTCGATGTGCTGCTGGTGGGCGACTCGCTCGGCATGGTGGTGATGGGTTGTGAAACGACGCTGGAGGTGACCCTCGATGCGATGATCCACCACACCAGGGCCGTCTCGCGCACGGCCCGGCGGGCGCTGGTGGTGGCGGATATGCCCTTCATGACCTATCAGGCGGGTCTGGACGAAGCGGTCAAAAACGCCGGCGCCCTCCTGCAAAAGGGCGGCGCGGCGGCGGTGAAACTGGAAGGCGGCCGTGCCGTGTTCGAGGTGGTGAGGCGGATGACCGCGGCCGGCATCCCGGTGATGGGCCACCTGGGGCTGTTGCCACAGGCGGTCCACCAACTCGGCGGTTTCAGGAAGCAGGCCACCAGCGCGGCTGCCGGCGAACAACTCCTTCAGGACGCATTGGCGCTGGAGGAGGCCGGAGCATTTGCCATCGTGCTGGAAAGCATCCCGGACGCCTTGGCCCGCAAAGTGACCGGCCTGCTCGCTGTCCCGGCCATCGGTATCGGCGCCGGCCCCGGTTGCGACGGCCAGGTCCTGGTAATCAACGACATCCTGGGACTCTCGGAAACCCCTCCTCCCTTTTCGAAGGTCTATTTCGACGCCGGATCCGCCGTCGCCGCGGCGGCGAAGCAGTTTGCCGCCGATGTCAGAAGCGGACGCTTCCCCGGCTCGGAGGAAGATCACAAGTGATGACGCGGACGATCGGCCGCATCGGCGAATTGAGACGCGCGTTGGCTGAAGGCCGGCTGCGAGGCGATGTGATCGGCCTCGTCCCCACCATGGGCGCGCTGCACGCCGGCCACGCCCGGTTGCTCGAAATTGCGCGGTCCGAATGCGGCGCCGTGGTGGCCAGCATCTTCGTCAATCCGCTTCAGTTTGACAGGCAGGACGATTTCGACCTCTATCCGCGTCCGATGGAAGCGGACCTGGAGACCTGCCGCAAGGCAGGCGTCGATTTCGTTTTCGCCCCCTCCGCCCGGGAGATGTACGGCGACGGGTGCGAGACGGCAGTCGAGCCCGGGCCGGTGGCCGGCGAACTCTGCGGCCGCTACCGCCCAGGCCACTTCCGGGGCGTGGCGACGGTGGTATTAAAACTGTTCAACATCGTCCAACCCGCCAGGGCCTACTTTGGCGAAAAGGACTTCCAGCAGCTTGCCATGATCCGCCGGATGGTGGCGGATCTGAACGTGCCTGTCGAGATTTGTCCCGTCGCAACCGTGCGCGAACTGGACGGTCTGGCAATGAGTTCGCGCAACCGCCACCTGACCGCCGCTGAGCGGGAGGCGGCGCCGGCGCTCTACCAGGCGCTCCAATCGGCACGGGAGATGGTCGAAAACGGTGTACGGGACGCAGCCGAGGTGAAGCGGCGAGCGCTGGCTGCGATGGCCGCGACCCCGGAATTCCGCGTCGAATACCTCGAAGTCGTCGATCCGGACCGGATTCAACTGGTGGAACGGATTGACGGCCCGGTCCGGGTGGCTTGCGCGGCCTGGCTGGGTTCGACAAGGCTCATCGACAACGTCGCCGCGGCGGGGTCGCCTACGGATCGTTGACTTTTTCGTAAGATATAGCTAATCGGTGAGATGGCGGGCGCCCACGTGAGCCGCATTCGCCCGTAGCCTGATCGAAAAACGTGTGTCACGACAAAGGCTTTGCTCTCATCAGACAAACAGGTTCTAATAGTAGCGTTTGGTATAGATCGCGTTTGGAGGTCTCATGTCCGATAACCGGCTTACAATTACCGATCACCGCACCGGGGCCCAATACGAGGTGCCCATCGTCGACGGCAACATCCGCGCAACCGATCTCCGCAAGATCAAGGTCACACCCGGCGAATTCGGCATGATGACTTACGATCCGGCGTACCTGAACACCGCCTGGTGCCGCAGCGCCATCACGTTCATCGATGGCGACAAGGGCATTCTGCGCTATCGCGGCTACCCGATCGAAGAACTGGCCGAAAAATGCACATTCCTCGAGGTGGCCTGGCTGCTGATGCACGGCGAGTTCCCCGCCAAGGATGAACTGGTCTGCTGGGAGCAGCGCGTCATGCGCCATTGCATGATTCACGAAACCAGCAAGCACTTCCTCGAAAGTTTCCGTTACGACGCCCACCCGATGACGATGCTCATCTCAACCGTTGCGGCGCTGTCGAACGTCTATCCGGAGGCGAAGAACATCCACGATCCCGCGAACCGGGAGCGCCAGGCAGTACGCCTGCTCGCCAAAGTGCCCACCATCGCTGCCTATTCCTACCGTCACGCCTTCGGCCTGCCCTACATCTACCCTGACAAGACCAAGTCGTTCACTTCGAACTTCATGCACATGCTGTGGTCGATGGTCGAGCCGAAGTTCATGGACGATCCGACCATCGCCCGCGTCCTGGACATCCTCTTCATCCTCCACGCCGATCATGAGCAGAACTGCTCGACGGCCACCATGCGGCAGGTGGGCAGTTCGCATGCCGATCCGTATCTTTCCGTCGCCGCTGCCGCCGCGGCTCTTTCCGGCGCGCTCCACGGCGGCGCCAATGAGGCCGTGCTCATCATGCTCGACGAGATCGGGACCAAGGCCAACGTGCCGGCGTACATCGAGAAGGTGAAGAAGGGCGAGGTGAAGCTGATGGGCTTCGGCCACCGCGTCTACAAGAACTACGATCCGCGCGCCCGCATCATCAAGTGGGCCGCCGACGAGGTCTTCAAGATCACCGGCATCAACCCGCGCATCGAGATTGCCCTCGAGCTCGAGCGGATTGCTCTGCAGGATGAATACTTCGTCGGACGCAAGCTCTATCCGAATGTGGATTTCTATTCCGGCATCATCTACCAGGCCATGGGTTTCCGCCCCGACCTGTTCACTGTCCTGTTTGCCATCCCGCGCGCCGTCGGCTGGCTGGCGCAATGGGAAGAGATGATTACCGATCCCGAACAGAAGATCGCCCGTCCTCGCCAGGTTTACATTGGATACGACGAGCGCCACTTCATCCCGATGGAACAGCGCGCGCCCACAGCGCAGACCGCCTAGTTACCCGTCAACCGAATCCGCTCCGGCGGCGTTGCCTCGCAAGGCGCGCCGCCGGTCGCATTTCCCGCCTTTGCTTTATGCTTCTCGACAACATATGCTGTCAGTCGGCATGTCAAGGATCGGATTTCATACAGACGCCTTTAACTCAAGCTATTGGAGTTTTCAGCAATGCCTGGAATGGGCGCGCGACCATGGACTGAATTACATCGAATGCGGCGCAATCGACGGCGTGAGCTGGATTCACGGCCTCGGCTATCAGCCCCACGTCGCGCTATGGGAGGACCCGCTCGTCCTGCGCCACAAGATGGACTCGATGGATATTCAGTTCTCTCAGATCGACGCAGCCTTCCCCTTATCCATACCGGAGGGCGCGACGCTCGGCGTCGAATACGTCCTGCATACCTTGCGCTGGGCCAAGCTCGTCGGCTGCCCATCCGTCGACACCACCGACGACCGTTTCCGGCCCGCCGGCATCACCGACATCGAGGCTATGGCGCAGATGCGCCGCATCTACACCCAGATCGTCAGGGCGGCGGAACTCTACCGCATCACCATCAACATCGAGCCGCACGGCTACTACACCACCAAGCCTGAATTCATGGCCGAGATGCTCGGCTTCTGCGAATCCGAATACCTCAAAATGAACATGGATACCGGCAACACGTTCATCGCCGGCCAGGACCCTGTCGCCTTCACCCGGGAGTTCCGCCGCCGCATCAGCCACGTCCATGTCAAGGACGTCAGCTCGAGCCTGGCCGCGGCCGCGCGCGGCGAATTGACCGGTATCGCCGTTTCACAGTGCGCCATCGGCGACGGCGTGAACGCCGCCAATATTATTGAATGCCTGAGAATCCTTCTCGATGGCGGCTTTGATGGCGTCTACAGCATCGAGTGTGAAGGCCAGGGCGGTCCGATGATTGAAAGGAGCCTGGCATGGGTCAGAAGCAAGCTCGACTGACGCTGCTGGCCGCCGCCTTGGCCGCCGCCGCATTCGCACAGTCCACGCCGATCAAGCTGCTTGTTGTTACCGGCGATTCCGACGGGCAGTACCACGACTGGCGCGCCACAACTGGCGCCATCCAGGAGATCCTCGCCCGGACGGGACGATTCGAAACGCGCGTCGTCGAAGCCCCGCGCGGGCTCGCAGCCGCCGCCCTGCAGGGCTATGACGCCATTGCCATCAACTACAACGGCCCCCGACTGGGCGTTCAAGCTGAACACGCCATCGAGCAGTTCGTCCGTAACGGCGGCGGCCTGTTCGCCTTTCACCTTTGCAGCTATGGCGAATGGTTCGGCATGGAGTTCAAGGACGGCAAGTGGCAATCCGGCCCGACTCCCGGCTGGCCCGAGTATCCCAAAATGATCGGCATGAACTGGGCGCCGGAAATGATCGGCCACGCCCGGCGCTGGACGTTTCTGGCCGAATGGAAAGACCCGGCGCACCCCATCGCGCAAGGGCTCGCCAAACAGTGGATGGCCAACGACGAGCTCTATCACAAGTTCGACCTGATGCCTGACTCCCATGTCGTCGCCGACGCCTTCAGCCCGCCCGAAATCGGCGGCACGAGCCGGCGCGAACCGCTGGCCTGGGTAAAGCCCTATGGCAAAGGCCGCGTCTTCTACACAACGTTGGGCCACGACGCCATGGCGTTTTACCAGCCCGGCATGAGGGACCTGATCGCGCGCGGAATCGAGTGGGCATCGACAGGCCGCGTCACTATCCCGGCCATCGACTGGCACAGGGCGGATCGTGGCGCGGATCCTGTCCGCGTGCTGGCCGTCACCGGCGGTCACGGCTATCCGGCCGAGTTCTACCAGATGTTGAACAGCCTCAAAGGCGTCTCCTGGATTCACGCCGCGACCGAGCAGGATGCGTTCTCACGGCCGCTGGAAGACCGCTTCGATGTGGTCATCCTGCACGACATGCGCGAGACCACGGCCGAGATCGCCCGGACCCGGCTGAAGGCCTTTGTCGAGGCCGGCAAGGGCGTCATTTCGCTGCACCACGCCATCGTCGATTACACGGACTGGCCCTGGTGGTACAGGGAAGTGATCGGCGGCAAGTACTTCACCAAAGCCACACCCGAACACGCCGCGAGCTCTTACAAGGAAGACCTCGACTTCCTGGTCGCGCCCGTCCAGGGCAAACGCCATCCCGTGCTGACAGGCGTCGGTCCGCTCTATGTGAACGATGAGCTTTACAAGGGCATGTGGCACTCGGACAAAATCGATGTGCTGATGACGACCAGCCATCCAGCTAACGATGCACCAGTGGTTTATGCGGGTCCGAATCCGGCATTCAAGGCGCTGCACATCCAGGTGGGCCACTCTGCCCATACTTTCAATCATCCGGGCTTTCAGAAGCTCATGTCGAACGCCGTCCAGTGGGCGGCGGGCCGGATCAAATAGACCAGGGAGTCTCTATCATGGACACAATTTCCAGACGGGCGATGTTGATGACGCCGGCCGCGGGCGTCTTTGCGCAATCGGCGGCAGCCATCCGCGTGGGAGTCATCGGTTGCGGCGGCCGCGGCGAGGCAGCGGCAATGAATGCGATGAACGCCGGGCCCGACATCCGCATCGTCGCCATGGGCGACCTGCTCCCGGACCGCGTCATGGAGAAGCGGACTGCCCTGAAACTAAAATGCCCGAAACAGATGGACGTGCCCGATTCCCGCTGTTTCGGCGGCTGGGATGCGTATAAACAGGTGATCGAGGCGAGTGACGTGGTCATCGTCGCCAACGCCGCCAAATTTCATCCATTCCATCTGATGGCCGCCATCAGCGCCGGCAAGCACGTCTTCCTTGAAAAACCGCACGCGATCGACCCGGCCGGCGTCAAGATGCTGCGCGCCGCCTGCGACCTAGCGAGGCAGAAGGGACTGAGCGTGGTCTCGGGCCTCCAAAGCCGCTACCATCCCGGCTACCGCGAAACCATGGCGCGTGTGCATGACGGGGCCATCGGCAAAATCGTCGCCATCCAGGAAACTTGGCTGCGCCCGCCCTATGTGCTCTATCCGCGCCGCCCCGGCATGGACGAGATTACGTACCAGGGGAGCAACCAGTACCACTTTAACTGGCTGTCGGGCGACGACGTCCCGCAAACACTGATCCACAACCTCGACCGCTCCAGTTGGGCCCTCGGCAACGCCGCGCCCATCAAGGCCTGGGGCATGGGCGGGCGCTCAACTCTTCATGGCGGGATCTACGGCAACGTCTTTGATCACCACGCTGTCGTCTATGACTTCCCCGGTGCCATCCGCGTCTATGCCTACTGCCGCACCATCGATAACTGCTACAACGAGAACTCCAGCTTCATCATGGGGACCAAAGGCCGCTGCGATCTGTTGAAGCTGCGCATCGAGGGCGAGACCAACTGGCAGTCTGCCGGTACGCCGGGGAAGAACAACGCCTACGACCTCGAACATGTCGCCCTGTTCGACTCCATCCGCAAGGCCCAGCCTCTGAACAACGGTGACTACATGGTCCGTTCCGTTTCAATCACGCTGATGGGACAGTTCTCCTGTTACACCGGCAAGGAAGTGACCTGGGAGCAGTTCGCCGCCTCCGGCTTCGCATACTCTCCGCGCCCCGAAGAGATGCGCGAAGGCATGGAAGCGCCCGTCAAGCCCGGCCCCGATGGCACTTACCCGGTCTTCACGCCGGGCGTGACGAAACTGCTGTAGCTAAGAGCTATCAGCGGTCAGCAAACAGCCATCAGCTATCAGCAATCAGCAAACAGCCACGGGCATCGTGGGTGAAGCTGAAAGCTGACGGCTGACAGCTGAAAGCTCTACAGCGTTTCCAGTTCTTCTTCGAGTGACTGGCGGAGGTCCAGTTCGGCGTAATAGCCGTTCTGTTCGACCAGTTGTGAGTGCGTTCCCAATTCAACGATCCGGCCCCGATCCAGAACCACGATCCGGTTGGCCTGGCGCACCGTCGAGACACGATGCGAAATCAGAATCGTCGTCCGGCCCGCCATGAACGTCCGCAGCCGCGAGAGGATGCGCTCTTCGGTGACCGTGTCCACCGCCGAAAGCGCGTCGTCGAGAATCAGGATCTGCGGTTCCCGCAACACCGCACGGGCGATCGCCGTGCGCTGCTTCTGCCCGCCTGATAGTGTCAGCCCCCGCTCGCCGACCACCGTGTCGAGACCATTCGGAAACGCGGCAAGGTCGGCGTCAAGCCCTGCCAGTTCCGCCGCCCGCTGGATCTCTTCCCGCGAGGCGTCCGGCTTGCCGAATGAAATATTCTCCGCGAGAGTTCCGCTGAACAGGAACGTCTCCTGCGGCACAAATCCGATCAGCCGCCGCAGTTCCATTGGATCGAATTCGCGCAGATTCGTCCCGCCGGTCCGCACTGCACCGGAGGTCGGGTCGATCAGCCGGGCAATCAGTTGGACCAGCGTCGATTTGCCGCAACCGGTCCGGCCGACGACGGCGACCGTCTCGCCTTCGGCGATTTCCAGATCGATACCCGCCAGCGCCTCGCGCGCGTCGAAGGCAACGCGCACCGAATCGAATTCGATGCGGCCCACCGGCGAAGGGGCCGGAGCTGGCCGCGGAGGCGCCGCAATGCCAGGCGCCGTGTCCAGGATCTCCTTCAGGCGGGAGAGCGAGACCCGGCCTCTCTGAGTCAGGTTCACCACCCAGCCAAAGGCAATCAGCGGCCACACCAGCAGCCCCATGAACGTGTTGAACATGACGAAGCTGCCGACGGTGATCTGCCCGGCCAGCAGCCGTATTCCGCCTACCCAGAGAACAACCAGGAACGTCACCCCTACCATCGCCTGCAGGATCGGCATGAAGAGCGACGAGAGGCGCGCCATGCGGATGTTCTCGGCGATGAACTTCCTGTTGAGATCCTCGAACAGGGCCAGTTCCGCCTCTTCCTGCACATAGGCGCGCACCACCCGCACGCCGCTGAAATTCTCTTGCACGCGGCTGGAGATGTCGGAAACCAGGCTCTGAATCTTTTGGGACCGCAAATGGATGCGCTGCCCGAAGACGGCCACGGCGATGGAGATCAGCGGCGCCGGCGACAGCGCCCAGAGCGTCAGCCGCCAGTCCACCCAGAGCATTACGGAGACAGCCAGCACGAACGTCAGCACGTTTTCGACCCAGTACATCATCGCCGGGCCGAGCATCATGCGCACGGCGTTCAGGTCGCTCGTGGCGCGCGCCATCAGGTCGCCGGTCCGAAACTTGTGGAAGAAGGGCGTGTCGAGCGTGGTCAGCTTCCAGAAAAGCTCGTTGCGCATGTCGTACTCGACATCACGCGAGATGCCCACTATGATCACCCGCATCTGATACATGAAGAAGCCCTTCGCGGCCGACAGGGCCAGCATGGCGGCGCAGAAGGCGAACAGGCGCCAGAGGGCTTCGCCGGCGGTCACCGAATCGATCGCCAGTTTGATCATGAGCGGGATCGAAACGCCAAGGGCGTCCTTCAAGACCAGCGCGCCGAAACCGAGAGCCAGGCCGCGCTTGTAGCGCCGCAGGTAGGGCCAGGCTGTGATCATTGCTTCGCGCAAGTGTGGATCAGATCCCGAAGTAGGAGGTTACCATCTTCATCCATTCGAGCGAGACCGCCTTACGGCCCTCCCGCTTCGCGTACCAGCGTTTCAGCTCGAAGTTAGGGCTGGGCGCCGAGACGAACGTCAGATCCAGATCGGGCGCTGCCTTGCGCCAGAGCCGGGAGGCCCGGCGCATGTGCGTATCGCAACTGACCACGAGCACGCGCTTCATACCACGCGCCCGGAGTATGAGGACGACCTCACCGGCTTCGTCCAGGGTCGATTCGGCCAGGGATCCGGCGCACATGTACCCGTCGGTGGACCGGCCCATGCTGCCGACCATGCTCATCGCCAGTTGGCACTCATTCTGTCCGTATAGCGTCGAGGCGCCGCTGATGATCACCACCGGCGAATAGCCCCGCTCTTTCAGGTCCGCCGCCGCCAGAATCCGCTCACCCCGCCACCCGCCGGCCAGCACAACAATGGCGTCCGCCTTGTGAGGCGCCTCGCCGTTGTCCAACACCGTCCCCACACTGGACAACACCGGCTCATGGAACAGCCAGAGCAGGATCAAAGCCAAAATGACGACGAGAACAGGGAGCAGCGCCCCCCCGCGCCTGGATGGGCGTGCACTTGGAATGCGCCGCCAGAACATCATTTTTCTTGGTCGTTAAACCGGCCGGCCGTGCGCAATTGCTGGTAGAGGCGTTCGACCTCGGCTTCGTCGTCATCCGTGAGAATCCTCACACGGACCGGCGGGTCCGACGCCTGCGTAACCTGCTCTTCTTGAGGATCGCCGAAGATCCGCGCCCACGCAATTCCATTGATCAGCGCGCCAACAGAATGCTGCTGAATATGGCTAAGGAGTTCATTCGAAGTCTCGGCGTCGCCTGGATAGAGCAGCCTGATCCGCTCACCGCCTTCCAAAGTCAGAAACAGCACCAGAGGCGCCGCCCATCCGGTCTGGTCGACACGGCGGATCTGCCGCCAAGTGATCGCGCGCTTTCCCACGCACAGCCTATCACGGTGGAGTTCGATCACCGGGCGGGTCACCAGCCAGACGATCAGCGCGGAGGTGGCGGCGAACAGGATGGCTGCGATCGAGACGGGCCACCAGCGCAATGTGCACCAGACAGAGAATGCGGTGAGGCCGAGCGAAACCGCTGCGGCTGTCAGATACAGCCGGGATGGAGCGAATCGTCTCATCGGCGCCGCCACACCTCCAGCGTACCCCCCCGGCAGAGGCGCGTCAATCGCCCTGCCGGCGCGCAAGCGCCCAACCCTCGCGGGCGTAGCCTATTCCACTGGCCAGGGTGGCAGCGGCCGTGGCCCATAGCAGAGGCGTGACGAAGGGCGCTACGCCTGAATCCGGCCAGATCCGCAAGCCCGACACCACGGCCACGTAGAGCATCTGAAGCAGGGTGCTCAGTTTGCCCCAGGCCGACGGCTTGAAGTCCTTGAGTGAGATCGCTCCCGCAGCCCACGCAGCGAAAGATAGGATCACTAGATCCCTCCCGATAACCAGTCCCGCAATCCAGACCGGAATCAGTCCGCCTGCGGCCATGGCTGCGTAAACGGCCGCTAGCATCAGTTTGTCGGCCGCGGGATCCAGTTTCCGGCCCAGGTCGCTGGTCCAGTTGAAGCGGCGGGCCAATTGGCCGTCGGCAAGGTCGGTCAACGACGCGGCCACGATCCAGGGAAACGCCCCCGCCGGATCGCCCGCGCCAAGCCGCCACGCAATCACCGGCGTCATCAGAATACGGGCGAGCGAGAGCAGATTGGGCGGCAACAGCCAGGGATTCATCTATCCGAATAGACCATACTCGGGACCGATACTTCCAGCCGGTCCGGGGCAACCACCTCGTACAGCGACGGGTCCGACATGATCTTGGCCACCAGCGCATAGTGCATCGCATGGCCGGCCCTCTCCGCCTTCACCCGGCCCAGAATCGGTTTGCCGATCAGCGCCAGGTCGCCGATGAGGTCCAGGATCTTGTGCCGGCAGGGTTCGTCGGGGAACCGCAGACCACCCGGATTCAATACGCTATCGGGTTCGAAGCAGACCGCGCTCTCAAGCGACGCGCCGCGAATCAGGCCCATGTTGCGCATCTGCTCAAGTTCAGCAGCGAAACCGAACGTCCGCGCCGGAGCGATTTCGGCCGCGTATTCGCCGGCCGTCAACGACGTCCTGCGCCGCTGCCGGCCCACCATCGGGTGGCTGAAGAAAACGTCACAGCTGATGTGGAAATGGTCCGACGGCTCGATCGAGATCCGCTTGCCCGGCGCTTCCACTTCGACTGCGCGCAGGATCCGGACATAGCGCCGCCGCCGGCGCGTCTTTCGGATCCCGGCTTCCTCGATCATGCACACGAACGGCAAACCGCTCCCGTCCAGGATGGGCACCTCAAGGTTGTCGATATCGACATAGACATTGTCGATCCCCATGCTGTAGAAAACGCTCAGCAGATGTTCGGTCGTCGAGATCAGAACGCCCTGTCTCATCAGGCTGGTGGCATAGCTCACCCTTTGCACGTGCCGCCAACTTGCCGGAATCTCGAATCCACCCAGATCCGTGCGCCGGAAAACAACGCCTGTGCCCGCCGGGGCGGGCATCCAGCGCATCTTGACCGGAACCCCGCTATGCAATCCAACCCCGGCCGTTTCTACAGCCCGTTCGATCGTCGTTTCATATGGCACGCTTCAGGCTCCGATTCCTCTGATCCAAGCTGATACACTCATCCTACCAGACGCGTCAACGCCCTTAAGTGATTACATTCATTTGGCTTACTATTTTTCATATGTGTCAAACCAGCCACATAACACAGCGGAGTCTGTGTCCACCCTGCCACATATTCGCCTTATATTTGCCCCATTTGAGTTCGTTTGGCCAGAGTTTGGGGTATAACATAGGGCATGGCCCGACCCCGGCTCCTGCTTCTGGACAGTTTCAACCTGATCTTCCGGGCCTATCACGCCCGCCAGCGGCTGAACGTACCGCCGATGCGAACCTCTCGCGGCACTTCGACCGAGGCGGTCTACATCTTCTACTCGATGTTGCGGCGGCTACTAAAACAATACAGGCCGGACGCCCTGGCAGCTGCATTCGAATCCCCCGGACCCACGTTCCGCGACCTGGAGTTTCCCGCCTACAAAGCCAATCGAACCGAGACGCCGCCGGAGTTGATCGAGCAGATCCCCGTTATTGAGCGTCTGTTGGGCGCGCTCCGCGTGCCGGTGCTCTCCGAACCCGGCTTCGAAGCCGACGACGTCATCGCCACCATGGCCGAGAAGGCCGCCGCCGAGGGCTATGACATCTGGATCATCTCCAGCGACAAGGACCTGCTGCAACTGGTCGGCGGGCCGATCTCGATGCTCGATCCAATGAAGAAGGACCTGCTCTATGACCCCGAAAAGGTCAAGGAGGCCAAGGGCGTGCTGCCCGGCCAGATTCCCGATCTACTGGCGCTGGTTGGCGACACATCGGACAACATCCCCGGCGCTCCCGGCATCGGCGACAAGGGCGCGGCGGCGCTGCTCGAGCAGTTCGGAACCGTCGAAGCGGCCATGGAGCGGTCGTCCGAGGTGTCGCGCAAGGCTTACCGCGAAGGCCTGGCGAACAACCGCGCGCAGATTGAACTGAGCAAACGTCTGGCTACGGTCCGGCGCGACGTCCCGCTGACGGTCAGACCCGCCGATTTGAACGTCGCCGAGCCGGACCGGGAGCAATTGGCCGGCATGTTCCGTGAGTTGGAGTTCATCAGTTTCCTCAAGGAGATTGAGCCTCGATCCGAGCCGGAAAGCGCGCCCGGAGATGCGCCGCCCTGGGAAACGCCACCGGACCCGCCACAGTTTGGCGCCAGGATTGTCTACGACTGGAAAAGCGAACTGGTACGCAATCCCGGCTGGATTGACTCGCCCCCGCCCGAGCCGGTTGAAGACGTTCTCCTGATGGGCTTCCTCATTCTGGCTGACCCGAGTGCCTGTGCCCTGCCCTCGCTCATGGCCCGTTATCTGGACCGGCCCATGGAAGTGGAACACGCCCTGCCCAAGCTGGCCGGCGCGCTCCGCCCGCTGCTCGATGGCCCATTGCGGCAGGTCTATGAGACGCTCGACCTGCCGCTGGCGCCCGTTCTGGCGCGCATGGAGTTGACCGGCATCCGCATCGACCCAGCCCGGCTTGCGTCAATCTCCGCCGCAATGGAGACCGAGATCCAGCGCCTGACCTCTGAGATTTACGTCCTCGCCGGCCACGAGTTCAATATCAATTCGCCTGCCCAACTCGGCCAGGTCTTGTTTGACGAGATGGGCATCCCGTCGCAGGGGCGCACAGGCAAGACCAAAAACTTTTCGACTGCCGCCGACGTGCTCGAAGCGCTGGCCCCCGATCACCCCGTCGCCCAACTGGTGCTCGACTACCGCCAGCTGACCAAGCTCAAGGGCACGTACGTCGATGCCCTGCCCGCGCTGATTTCGCCCACCGATGGACGACTTCATACGACGTTCAATCCCGCCGGCGCTGCCACCGGCAGGTTGTCGTCGTCCAATCCGAACTTGCAGAACATCCCGGTCCGCTCAGAACAGGGCCGTGCCATCCGCGCGGCGTTCGTGCCCGAGCCCGGCTGGACGATGCTGGTGGCCGACTACTCGCAGATCGAACTCCGGCTGCTGGCGCATTTTTCGCGCGATCCGGGGCTGACCGATGCCTTCCGCAACAACGAGGACATTCACACCCGCACGGCATCCGAAGTATTTGGCGTGCCGCCGCTGATGGTCACGCCCGAGATGCGGCGCAACGCCAAGGCAGTGAACTTTGGCATCGTCTACGGCCAGACGGCCTTTGGCCTCGCCGGCCAGCTCGGCATTCCGCGCGAGGAGGCCGAAAGCTACATCCGGGGCTATTTCGAACGCTACGCGGGCGTCAAGAAGTGGATTGACGCGACCGTCGCCGAGGTCCGCAAGTCGGGCCACACGGTAACACTGCACGGTCGCCGCCGCCCGATTCCGGACATTGAAGCAAGCAACCAGAACGTCCGCTCGTTCGCCGAGCGCACGGCTGTCAACACGCCGCTGCAGGGCACGGCCGCCGACCTGATCAAGCTGGCCATGATCGAAGTGGACCGCGACCTGCGCGAGCGGAATCTGCGTTCGCGGATGTTGCTTCAAGTGCATGACGAACTGGTGCTCGAATGCCCACCGGAGGAACTGGTCGAAGTGAGACGGCTGGTGAAGCAGCGCATGGAGGGAGTGGCTAGGCTGAACGTGCCGCTGCTTGCTGATACCGGCACGGGAGAAAACTGGCGTGACGCCAAATGACGCCAGCGGGACAGGCATCCTGGCCTGTCTGCGCTTGTGTATTCCTGGACAGGCAAGTATGCCTGTCCTACTTGGCCAATGGAACCACTGAAGCATCAGCTCGACCTGCTCCGCCGCCGCATCGCCAGGATCGACGCCCACTACGCCGGTCAGGCCGGGACCGGCGCGCAAGCCCCTCTGCCCGAGGGCAAGGAGGTCGAAACCCCGGCGGGCCGCCACTGGGAGTTCGAACGGCTCTGGCCGGCCCATTTCCGCCATGGCACGGCCGATGTAGGCGCTCTTTCGGAGATGCCCGCCGACCTGCTCACCGTCCTCGACCAGGCCGGGCTCTGGGAATCGCCGGTGGAGAAATGGGCGTTTCTCGACACTGAAACCACTGGTCTCGCCGGCGGCTCAGGCACGGTCGCCTTTCTGGTCGGCTGCGGAGCCATCACCAGCCGCGGTTTCGAGTTGCGGCAGTTCTTCATGCGCGACCACGGCGAAGAGGCATCGCTGCTCCACGCCCTGGAAGAGTGGCTGGCGGGCTTCGACGTCGTTATCACCTATAACGGCAAAGGTTTCGACGTACCGCTGCTCGAAACCCGGTTCCGCATGAACCGCCGCAAACCCTGCTTCGGCAGGCTGCGCCATATCGACCTGCTGCACTCCTCGCGCCGCATCTGGCGGCTCGCGCTCGAACGTTGCCGCCTGCAGGATCTCGAATCGCGCATCCTCGGCGTCGAGCGCCACGGCGATCCCGGCGGGGCCGCCATCCCGCAGCTCTACTTCGACTTCCTCTACACGCGCAACTTTGGCCCTCTCTGGCCTGTCTTCACGCACAATGCCATCGACATCCTGTCGCTCGCCTGCCTGACAGCCATCGTACCGGAGGCGTTCCGCGACCCGTCTCGCCTGACCAACGCCGCCGAGATGGTGGGCCTGGCGCGGTGGTTGAAGTCGGAAGCGAAGCTCGAAGAATCCCTGGCGCTGATGGATGCGGCCCTCGACAAAGCACTGCCGGACACGCTGGCCTGGGAAACCCTCTGGCACGCCGCCGATCTGTCGCGCAAACTCGGCCGCGACTCGGCCGCCCTGGCCCGCTGGACCGAGTTGTCCACCGCGCCCAATCCGTTCCGCGCACGCGCCTATGAGCGCCTGGCGATCCACTACGAGCGCAAGGAGAAGAACCCCGCCATGGCTCTGGAGATGACCCGTGCCGCCCGCGCCATCGAAGACTCGCCCGGACTACTCAAGCGTGAACAGCGGCTTGCCGCACGGCTCGCAATCGCCCGCCCCGGCCGCCTGCTTTAGCGGTTTCGCCGGCGTTTCCTGGCGGTTAGCGCGGGTAGCCGATGGTCTGGCCGATCAGGATGACATCGGTGGACGCCAGTTTGGCCACTTTGGCGAAGGCGGGCCGCTGCACCCCGGCTCGGACCACCGTGGCCAGCCCTTCCGAGGCGCAGAACAGGTAGATGTTCTGGGACACTGCGCCGGCTTCAACGGCGGCCCAGTTCACCAGGTCGGCCTGCGAATCCTCCGATGACGCCTTCATCTTGCTGATGCGGGCAACCATGACGATATTCAGCGGCGCCGTACCGACGAAGTCCTGCGTGCCGGCGAGGACGCGGGCATCGGACTTCGACACCAACTCCAGGGCGTGGGCCTTGGCGTTGTACAGGAACAGTCCATCAGGGAGAGCAACGTACAAATCGACCGCCTGCCAGTTGTGGGCCGAGGGTGCCGTGCGGCCGTTCGACGCGGGCCGGTTGACGCCATAGGCGGCCCAAAGCAGGTTGGACAGGACCTGTTGCGGCAGCGGCTTGCCGGCGAAGTCGCGGCTGCTGGAACGGGCCTTCAGAGCGTTCATGAGGGGCATCCCGCCGTTGTTAGAGGGCGGCGGCAGGGTTTGTGCGGAAACAAGGATGGGCAGCAACAGGAGAGCGAGTCTCATGATGCTGCCCAAGATATCAGTTTCAGCAAGGGGCCGTCGGCGATCTACACCGAACTACTTCTTGACGGGTGCGGCGGCCTTTTTCGCCGCGGGCGCGGCCTTCTTCGCAACCGCCGGCTTCACGGCGGGTGGTCTGAGGGGCAGCAACTTGCCGGCGCCCCAGCGTTCGAAGTCGATCTTGACGATGCGGACCGGCGTGTTGGGACGTCCCTGTCCGTTGGCCGGCACGCCGGTGATCTTGGCCACCAGTGGCTGGTTGGCGACCACCTGGCCGAAGATGGTGTGCTTGCCATTCAAGTGCGGTGTCGGGACTTCGGTGATGAAGAACTGGCAGGACCCAGTGTTGGGTCCGGCGTTGGCCATGGCCAGACGGCCGGGGATGTCGAATTTAAGGGTGGGATCGAATTCGTCCTTGATCTTGTCGGTACCGCCCATGCCGGTACCGGTCGGGTCGCCACCCTGGGCCATGAAGCCGGGCAGGACGCGGTGGAAGATTAGGCCATTGTAAAGCGGCTTGGCGGCGCGCAGGCCGGTCTTGGGATTGGTCCAGGCCTTGCGGCCCGAGGCCAGGTCGACGAAGTTCTTGACGGTGATGGGCGATTCCTTCTCGAAGAACTTGACGGTCATATCACCCATGGACGTGCGGATGTTGGCGTAAAGTCCGTCTTCCTTGGGTTCAGGCGGCGGAAGTGGAGCCGGCTTCGCCGCGATGGCCTTGGCCGGGGCGGACTTGGCGGGAGCGGGCTGGCCGAATGCGGAGACGGCCAGGCACGCGGAAAGAGACAGAATCAACCAGGACTTCATGCTTATAGATTAACGCGCCTACAGACGGTTAATCAGGCTGGCGACATAGCCGCCGCCGAAACCGTTGTCGATGTTGACCACGCTGACGTTCGAGGCGCAGGAGTTCAACATGCCCAGCAGCGCAGCCACTCCATGGAAACTGGCGCCGTAGCCGACGCTGGTGGGTACGGCGATGACCGGGCAGGCCACCAGTCCGCCGACAGCTGATGGCAGCGCACCTTCCATGCCGGCGCAGACGACGATGACGCGAGCCTCCTTGATGACGTCGAAGCTGCCGAACAGGCGGTGAATTCCGGCGACGCCGACATCGTGGACCTGGACGACCTCGTTGCCCATGATTTCGGCCGTGACGACGGCCTCCTCAGCCACGGGCAGGTCCGTGGTCCCGGCGCTGACCACAGCCAGGGTCCCTTTGCCGTGCGGCGTGCGGTCCCGCCAGACGCGCATGGCGCCCGACATCGGGAAGTATTCGGCGCCGGGGATCCTGGGTCCAATCTGTTCGAAGGCGGCGGCGCTGACGCGAGTGGCAAGCAGGTTGGCCGAACGCTCTAGCAGGCGCTCGGCGATGCCGGCGATCTGCTCGGGCGTTTTGCCCATGCCGAAGATCACTTCGGGCATGCCGGTGCGGATGGCGCGGTGATGGTCGAGCGTGGCGTAGGGCAGACGCTCGAAGGGCATGTGCTTGAGGCGCTCGATGGCGTCGTCGATCGAGGCGGCGCCGCTGCGGACGTCCTCGAGAAGGCTTTGAAGTTGATCGCGATCCATGGGCAGTTGGCGCCTCCGGCCTAGAATTGAATCACCATGCCGGGCTTCAGGTTGTACTTCATGGCCGCACCGGCGTTGAGTTCAAGCACGAACAGAGCCTCGAAGTCGCCACCATAGACGGGGCAAGTTTCTGCCGGCCCGGCACAGGGAGGCACCTTGTGAATCAATTGGACAATGCGGTGGTCGCGGTCGAGCCACATCATGTCGATGGGGAACTTCACCTCATGCATCCAATAGCGGTAGAAGCCGGGTTTGCCGTAGGCAAACAACATGCCGGCGTCCTGATCGAGCGAGTCGCGGTATTTCAGGCCGCGCATCAGGTCGGACTGGGTGGTGACCAGCTCGGCGCGGATCTTCGTGCCGTCGGGCAGCGTAACGGCGCGCGTGTTGAGATCCTTGATGCTATCCGCCTCATGCTGGCCGCATCCGGCCAGGGCGAGCAGAACCGGGAGAACAAGACTGAACCGGCGGCTTGAAACAGGCATCGAATAAAATGGTAGCGGGAATTATGTCAACGGTGCAGCAAGCTTTTGGGGATGGCGTGTGGCGGCGATTCGTCATGACGCTCGAAATGATCAAGTTCGAGCACTCGGTCTTCGCCCTGCCATTTGCTCTGACAGGCGCGGCCCTGGCGTGGCGCAGCGCTGGATTCCCGCTTGACGGCATAGGCTGGAAGCTGCTTTGGATCGTCGTGGCGATGGTCGGCGCCCGATCGGCCGCGATGGCCTTCAACCGCGTGCTGGACGCGAAAATCGATGCGCGCAATCCCCGGACCAGCGGCCGTCACATTCCGGCTGGGCAACTGAGCGTCCAATTCGCTTGGGGCTTTATTGCCGCTGCTTCGGCGGTTTTCGTGTTGGCCGCGGCGATGCTGAATCCGCTGTGTCTCATGCTGTCGCCGATAGCTCTGGCAGTGGTGTTCTTCTACTCCTGGACCAAACGGTTCACCGCGTTCAGCCACATCGTCCTTGGCTTTTCGCTCGGCATTGCCCCGGCCGCGGCCTGGATCGCGGTCACTGGGCGGCTGGAACTGCCGATACTTTGGCTGACCGCCGCGGTGACATTGTGGGCGGCCGGGTTCGACATCATCTATAGTTGCCAGGATTTCGACTTCGACCGCGCATCGGGCCTCCACAGCATCCCGGCGCGGCTGGGCATCGGCGGCGCGCTGATTGCTGCCAGGCTGCTGCATGTTGCCATGATCGCGTGTCTGGCGGCGCTGGCGGTGTCGCTGGATTTGGGAGTGTGGGCGTGGAGCGGCATCGCCGTCACGGCTATTTTGCTGGCATGGGAACATCGGCTGGTAAAGACGAGCGACATGTCGCGCGTGAACGCGGCGTTCTTCACCATGAACGGCTGGATCAGCCTACTGTTTTTCGTGTTCTGGGCGGCGGACGTCATGACCGGCCAGGGAAGGAACTAGATGCGATTTGAACCGGTCATTGACGACCGCAGGCTTGAGGCGATCGCGGATAAGGTGAGAGCGGGCGAGCGGCTGACGTTCGACGACGGGGTCCTACTCGACACGACGCCGGACCTGCTCACCGTGGGCTGGCTGGCCAACCAGATGCGGGAGCGCCTGCACGGCAACGTGACCTACTTCAACGTCAACCGCCATATCAACCCGACCGACGTCTGCGTGGCAAGCTGCAAGCTCTGCGCCTTCGGCAAGAAGGCGCGCGATCCAAAGGCCTATACGATGTCGCTCGAAGAAGTCTACTTCCGCGCCGGTGAGGGCTACACAGACGCCGTCACCGAGATCCACATCGTCGGCGGCCTGCACCCGGAGCTGACCGTCGACTGGTTCTGCGAGATGCTCAGGGGGCTGAAGCAGCGCTTCCCAAAAGTGCATTTGAAGGCGTTCACAATGGTCGAGATCGCTTACCTGGCGAAGCGGTTCAAGACGCCCATCGAAGAGGTCCTGCGGCGGTTCAAGGAAGCCGGCATGGACTCGATGCCTGGTGGCGGAGCCGAGATTTTCAACGAGCGCGTCCGGCGCATGATCTGCGATCACAAGATCGACGGTTCGGAATGGCTCGGCGTGGCCAGGGTAGCGCACAAGATGGGCATCAAGTCCAACTGCACGATGCTGTACGGCCATCTCGAAACCGCCGAGGACCGAATCGATCACCTCATCCGGTTGCGGGAGCTGCAAGACGAAACCGGCGGATTCGTCACCTACATTCCACTCGCCTTCCACCCCGACAACACGCCGCTGGACCACGTCCCTAAGACGACGGGGTTCATGGATCTGAAGAGCGTCGCCGTGGCCCGGCTGATGCTCGACAACATCCCGCACATCAAAGCGTACTGGGTGATGATGACGCCCAAGATCGCCCAGATCGCCCAACGATTCGGCGCCGACGATATTGATGGAACCGTGGTCGAGGAACGGATCTATCACGATGCCGGAGCCGAGACATCGCAGGGGCTGCGGCGCGGCGAGTTGCTGCGGCTGATCCGCGAGGCAGGCCGCGAGCCGGTGGAGCGGGACACGCAGTACAATCGCGTCGAACGCGACGAGACGGCCTTCACGATCGTCGTCTGAACCAATCGAACTGGAGCTTTCCATGGAAGCGGCCCCACGCTCAGCCTCTCCGGCGTATCGAATCGAGCCGCCGTTTGAGTTGAGCGCGTTGCCTGATCTGGCTGCGGTCTTTGTGGTCCGCCTCGGCGGCGCGCGGCCGTATCTGGGCCGGACTTCGGCGTTGCGGCGGCGGCTCTCGCGGCTGCTGGGCGAAGCCGCGCCAGGCGCGAGACGGCTGAACCTGGGCCACTTGGCGTCGTCGGTGGAGTGCTATCCGGTGAAGGGCCGGCTGCCGGCATCGCTGCTCTACTACAAGCTGGCGCGCACGCTCTTTCCGGATGAATATCCGCAGATGGTCAAGCTGCGGTTTCCGGCGTATGTGAAACTGCTTCTCGCGAACACCTATCCGCGGACCAAAGTGAGCGTGCGAATGAGCGGCTCTGGCGCGCTGCACTACGGGCCGTTTCCGTCGCGCGCCGCGGCCGAGAGCTTCGAGGGCGAACTGCTCGACCAGTTCCAAGTCCGTCGCTGCGCCGAGGATCTCGCTCCGTCGCCAGACCATCCCGGCTGCATATACGGCGAGATGATGCGCTGCCTGCGGCCTTGCCAGGACGCCGTCTCGCCCGGAGAGTACCGTGGCGAAGCCCAGCGGATGGAGCACTTTCTTTCCACATCAGGCGCCAGCCTGATTGAGCCCGTCCGCGTGGCCCGCGACCGATTCAGCGCCGAACTCGACTTCGAGCAGGCACAGCATCAACACGAGCGGCTTCAGAGGATCGAGCAGGCGTTGAAGCTCGGCGGCGGATTGGCCATGGATGCATCGAAGCTGTCCGGAGTTGCCGTCTACCCGTCAAACGAGCCAGGGCAGGTTGATCTGTTCTTCATGCTGGACGGCGTCTGGCTGGACCCTGTCGGATTTCCGATCGCCGCGGCCGCTGGAGGGTCCATGGCGCCCATGGACCGCCGCCTGCGCGAACTTCATGCTGCGCTCAACCGCCCCGCCGTCACCGTCCGCGACCGGGCCGAGCACACCGCGCTGCTGGCCCGATGGTATTACTCGTCCTACCGCGACGCCGCCTGGCTTGCGTTTGAATCCGGCCAGCCGCCTTACCGGAGGCTGGTACGAGCGATCTCGAAGGCTGCCTCCGCCGTCCAGGTCGAGTTGTTCTGATGACCGGCGCGTCCAATCCGTCGGGACTTCACGCCGGGCGGGGGCTCGACGGCAGGGTTATGATTTATTAAGGAAGTTTCGTTGTCTGGGAAATCGATTCCGTCCAACATCCCGAGTCCGGATCTGGTCGAACTCGTCGAGCTTGCACCGCAACCCATGGCGCTTTATGACAAGGCTGGCCGGCTGATCGCCGCCAGCGCCGTGGCGCGTGGAGATGCCAACCGCCTGGGCTATCCTCTTGAGAATCTCGAAGACGTAAAGGCCGACACGAACAGGCTCCTCAACTACACAAAGCTGAGGAGGAGCGGATGCACCCTGGTCACTCTCATCTTCCAGGAGCCCCTCAAAGGTAACGAAGCGCTCATCAAGTCGGTGTTCGATGCCTGCCCCAGCGCAATCCTCGTGATGGATACGGACGCCAAAGTGCTGAACTGGAACCCGGCGGCCGAACGCATGTTCGGTTATTCGGCGGAAGAGGTTGCCGATCGAATGCTGCCGATCGTACCGGCTGGGGATGCGCCAATATTCCAGAAGAACCGGGATACGGTGCTCGCGGGAGGAACGGTCTCCTCGTTACCCCTTCGGCGCCAAACCAAAGATGGCCGCACGATTGAAGTCCGATTGTCGGCGGCGCCGGTGCGCAACTCCGAAGGCAAGGTCGTCGCCGCCGTCGCCGTCTATGAGGACGTCACAGCGCTGAACGAATCGGTCCGAAACCTGGAGCGGAGCCGCGCACACCTCACACACGCCACGCGGCTGGCCTCGATGGGCAGTTGGGTGCTGGATTTCAGAGATGACTCACTGACCTGGTCGCCCGAGACGCACCGCATCCATGGCACCGATCCGGAGACCTTCCGCCCCACGCGGCAGTCATTCCGCGCCTTGGTTCATCCCGAGGACCTGCCTTCGCTCGTGAACGCCGTGGATCGTGCGCAGCGCACCGGCGAGTACTACACGGTCGAACACCGTTTGATCCGGCCCGATGGCGAGTTGAGACATTGCCGGATTTCGGCGGAGCCGGTCAAGGACGAATCGGGCAAAGTCGGCAAATTGTTTGGCGTTGTGCAGGACGTGACCAGCTACACGCAATTGCAGGAACAATTCCTGCAGGCACAGAAACTCGAGACTGTGGGCCGACTGGCCGGGGGCGTGGCGCACGACTTCAACAACCTGCTCACAATCATCAACGGGCACGCTGAACTGCTGCTCATGCGTCTCGGTCCGTCCAGCGCCGAGCGTGACTCACTGCAAGCCATCCAAGAAGCCGGCCAGCGCGCAGCCTCTCTGACGCGCCAGTTGCTCACTCTCGGCCGCAGACAACAGGCCGAGTACCAGTTCCTGGACCTGAACCAGACCATCGAGGAAGGAAGTCGCGTCATCGAACGGCTGATCGGTGAGGATGTGGTGCTCGACATCGGCCTCGACCCCTCTCCGCTCCCAGTCCGAGCCGATCCGGGACAACTCCACCAAGTGCTGCTCAACCTGGCCGTCAACGCCCGGGAGGCGATGCCGGGCGGTGGCCGGCTGACGATCCGCAGCCGCAGACTGGATGGCGGCCCGCCGGCAGACTTGCAGATCTCAAGCAAGCATACTGGCGGATGGGCGGAATTCACCGTCGCCGACACGGGCGTGGGCATCGACCAGTCGGTCGGGTCTCGCGTTTTTGAGCCGTTCTTCACCACAAAGGAATCCGTTAAGCACTCCGGGCTCGGATTGCCAACCGTCTTCAGCGTCCTCCATCAGCACGGTGGCGCCATCACCTTCGACAGCGCCCCGAACCGCGGAACCACCTTCCGCGCTGTCCTTCCGCTCGATTCCGGTGGCTCAGAAAAAGTTTCGGGCGAGGCCGCCGGGCCGGGCCCATCAGGCGCCCGCATCGTCGTCGTCGAGGATCAGCCTGCCGTGCGCACTGTCGTCAAAGCAATGATCGAATCGTTCGGCTGCGCGGCGGATGAGTTCGCCAGCCCGGAATCGGCCTTGGAATTCATCGCGATGGAACCCGGCATCGATTTGCTGGTGACAGACCTGGTGATGCCCGGCATCAGCGGACGGGAAGTGGCGCGGCGCGCCCGCCAGGTTCACCCGGATCTGCCTGTGCTGTTCATGTCCGGCTATGCTGAGTCGGAAAATGAACCGGACGCGGACGCCGGCGGACGAATCGACTTTCTCCCCAAGCCGTTCCATCCGAACGAACTCGCCGCGCGTATCGCGCGACTACTCGCCCGGTGAAGAGGCATCGTCGCGTCGAGCCTGCTACTTTGCCGCCGTCAGCACCTCAAAGCCGGTCGTCAGGCCATAGCGTTCCAGATCGTACTGCGACCCCGCCGGCTGGCTCTCCGGCGCGCGCCGGAAACTGCCCGGCCCCGTAAGGCCGCGGTTCAACTTGCCATGATGTGGCCCCAGCAGATTCTTAAGCGAGCCCGTCACGATCACTTCGACGCGATTGGTTCCAGCCGTCACCAGGTGTGTGATCTCGACCTCATACGGCTGCCACCCGATCACGCCTGCCTGCTTGCCATTCACCTTCACCTCGGCCACCGTCCCGTGCCAGCGCGGCAGCCGGACGAAGTGGCGCGAGCCAGCGTCGAGTTTGTAGGTAGCAGCATAGGCCACGCGGTCTGAATAGAACGGCAGCTTCTGCGATACCCATTCGCCCGCCGCCAGCGGCGCTGCTGGCACGATCCGCCAGCCGCTTTCAACAGGCTCGACACCAAAATCGCCAGTCAGATGAACCGGCTCCAACTCAGCGAAGATCGACATCGGCGAGATCGCTAGAGTGATGGCGTTCTCGCCGTCCTTCACGTACGGGCCAATCTCGAAGACGCCGAAATCGACGTCCAGCCACCATTCGCCTTTCACCGGTTCAATGGGCTTGCCGTTGACACTGACTTTGTAAAGCGACGGCCGCTCGACCACCGCCCTGAGTCCCTTCTTCGATACGCCCGGCGACATGGCGAACCTGAACGTTGCGGTGAAACCGGTTCCAGCCGCGAATTTGTCTTTTTCAAGAGTACGGCGCTTGAACTGCACAGCCGTGTTCCACGGATTGGTCGTGAACCCGTGCGCCTTATAGGCGGCTTCCTGGGCGATGTAGTAGTAAATCCCCTTCATCGTCTGTCCGCCCGCTTCCAGATCGCAGTAGTCGATCCGCAGGGCATTCGGCGCGAGACGTGAGACGCTCATGGGCGCAGTGGCCCGAACCGGATTCAGTGCCGCGGGAGCGGGCGTGGGCGCCACTGCCTCGCTCACCGCAGGTCCGGCGAAGACCAGCAAACTCCCGCCGGGAGCAAGATTGATGTCGAACTCGGTCTTGCCGCCGGCGCGCCGCGAAGCATACCTCACCAGCTTGCCTTCCATGGCGTCGAGACGTGTTACCGCAGGACCAGACACCTGCGCCACCGCTTTCGCGCCCTGTGTCAAATCGTTGTTGGCGAAGAAGAGGATCTCCCCCTCGGCCAGTTTGCGACGCTGATGGAAGAGCTTGCCCGCGGTGACATTCACGCCGCCCGCCGGCATCAGCTTCAGCACGGCATCGAAGCTCGCCGGACGCAGCCACTGCGCCGGATTCGCCGAAGCCAGCGCGGCCATCTCACCGCTCGCCGCGCCGTCAATCCACGCCGGCGGTTCGACCAGCGAGATCACCTTGCCGCCGTTCCTGATGTAGCCTGCGAGCAGTTTCGTGGTGGCGCTGTCCAAGCCTTCGGTTCCAGGAGGCAGAACCACCATGTCATACACCCGCTTGCCCACGCGCAGCCCACCCTTCACGGCCTCACCGTGGTCACGCATGATGTTCTCGCTGCCCAGGTCGAACTCCACCTGGGCGTATGCGAGCGCCGTGACAAACGCCTGGAATGACTTGCCTATCTCCGTCAGCCGCTGGCCGGCCTTGGGCATTGAAGCGTGCATCCAGGCCGAAGTGGTCGGCTCGATCACGAGCACCCGGTTCACCTGCTCGCCCGAGGCCAGGGCCAGTGACAGGCGCGAGAAATAGCGCGCCATGACGCCATATTGTGGCCACCAGGGTGTGTGATAGGTGAACGACTGCGGATAGTCGTGCTTGCGCGAGCCGAGCAGCGTCTGATGCGACAGATGCTGGTCCTGGAAGTTGACACCGAGCACGGCCTGCCAGTCGCCCAGACGCTTCATGTCCTCGAAGCGCAGCTCCCAACCCGCTCCGCCATAGGTCTCGGACAGCGTCCGGCGGCGGCCCATCTGATTGGCAACGCTCGACAGCTCCTTCACCGCTCGGACGTTGCCGAACTGTGCGTTGACGCCTTCGTCGAACTGGTTGAACAGCATGTCGATGCCGGGGATGTCGTGCCAGGCGTACATCGCCATGTTGTCGGGTCCATGGACAGGATTCGGCCAGCCGTGCTCCCAGTAGTGGCCGGTCCAGGGCAGGTTGTGGCTCTTCGCGTACGCCGCCCACGGCTTCGACCAGCGCTCAATGAACAGTTCGAGAAGCAGCGCACGATAGTTATGGCGGACACGGCGGAAGTCGCCCGTGTCTTCGTACAGCGACGGCAACTGCGGCCTCAAATCGTAGCCCCAGCGCTTCTGGAACTGCTCGAAGAGATCCGGGGTCCAGCGCATGGCGTTCGCGCCGCCCGGCGGCTGAATGTTCGGCTCGTCGGTGAACATTCCTGGCGCCACGCCGCCGAAGTCCTTGCGGGCGGCCTTTTCATACGCACCCATGGTGATCTCGATGAACTTCTCGGTCACGCCGGGCTTGATGATATCGACATAACTGAACCCGCCGTGCCATGCCTGGTGCTCGAAATGGGCGACTTCGTAGCAGGTGAAATCACCCGCCGTGCCCGCGGCCACCTTGCCGGTGACGTCCTGATGTGCGCCGCCGGACTTCCTCAACAGCACTTTGCACTGGCCTGTCTCCGGCGCCTGCGTCAACGGTTTCGGACGCAGCCCGGCGCCCTGGTTGTAAGACTCCGGCATCTGGTCGTTCACATGCCCGCCGGCAAATCCGCTCGGATAGGAGTTCTCGTCATAGAACCAGACCTTCATGCCGAGCGAGCGGCCCTTCTCCACCGTGTAGCGGACGAGTTCGATCCAGCGGTCCGACAAGTATTCGGTGATCAGGCCCGGCCGCGGGTGGATGAAAAAGGCCTCCACGCCCTGCGCCTTATAGTCGGTCAACTGTTTGTCGATGGCGGCTTCGGTCACTTCGCCGTTCCAGACCATCAGCGGCGCCGTGCTGTATTCGGAGCCGGGCTTGGCGAATCGCGCTTTCAGATCGGCGATCGTGTCGACATTCGCGGCCCAAACAATCGGTGCCAGCAGAAGGGAGGCGGCAAGACAAGTGGCGAGTCTCATGGTTGGAAGTCCACCAACGAGACTATCAAAGCCGGCGCGATCTACGGTTCCGGACTACGCGACGATCCTGACCAGTTTCATGCGGGCCGCGGCGCCTGAAACGATTGTCACCTTGTCGCGGCCAACGCCAAACTCGGCTGCCAGGAACCGGATCAGTTCCGCGTTCGCCTTGCCGTCTTCGGCTACGGCCGCCAAACGGACCTTCCAACTGCCGTCGTCGAGCCGCCCCCCCCAGGCCGTCTTGGCCGATCTCGGCGTCACCCGCAGCGTCAGCGAGACGCGCCCTTCTCTCTTGAATTCCCCAATGAGTTCATCCACGGTCAAGGACGGATCTCCACCGGGACCATCGTCCCGGCCCGCCACCTGCCGGGCGCGACGATCGTGCGCCATTCGTTTGGTTTGTAGTCTTCGCCGAGCCACATCACCCGGCCCGGAGCCGCCAGGCCGCAACTGCCGTCTCGAACGCCCTTCCGCTCCTTCAAATCGGGCGTGACGACGCAATCGAGCATCAGTTCCGCGACGTCGTTCATGCCCGTGCCCGGCGGCAGCTCGACGGCGATGCGCAGCCAGCCCGAACGAGTGATGTAGTTCTCGGGAATGCCTCGCGCGGACCCGTACCGGACGCCGCCGCTGCGCAGTTTCGCCACCACTTGAATCCCGGAGTTCTCCGGCGTCGAGTTCAGTTCCGCCACCAGATATGAACGTGGGTCAGAAATCGTCTCCTCCCGAATTTCGCCGAACTTCCGCAGCTTCCCTTCGCGGACCAGTTCCTTGGATGACACGGCGTACGTCCAGGCGTGCTTATCCATGAAGACCTCGCGCGAACCGTTGAGTTCGATCGGTTCCGGCAGCAATCGAAAATCGAGTTTTCCCGCGGCATCGCCAGGCGCCACCATGTTGTTGGTCGTCACCACCTCAAGCGACGGGTGCCGGCCCTCGTAGCTGCCGGCGTAGGGGATCTCCTTGTGACCCTTGGCCTGGATCAGCGTGGCCCCGGTTGCCGGATTCACTTCATAGACGAACTCAATATCCGTCGTTCGGCCCCAGCGCGCCATCAAGTCGCGCGTCGACGTCCCGCCGTCCTCGTTCGAGAAGATCACCGTGTAACGGTAGATGTCCCGGCCGCGCTCAAAATAGGCGGTCATCGGGACGTCGGAAAATCGCCCTGCGGTGTCGGCCCGGGCGATGATAATGGGCGCATTCGCCACCGCATGGTAACGGGCATCGCCGGGCGCGATTTCTTCGAACTCGACCTTCCCGACTGCCAATGGCAGCGCCGCTGATTCCGCCTTCACTACCTCCACGCTCAACGCATGCTTGCCCGCCGGCAATTGCCCCAGAAAGACCCGTACCGGCTCGCTCGCCGCCTCGCCAAACACCCAGGCGTGGCCGCGCGCCTTCCCATCCACGAGTATTCTGGCCAATACGCCTTCACTGCCCTTGCGCTCCCAGTCCGCGCCCTTCGCCGTCATGGCGATGGAGGCAGTGATCTCGTTCTGTGCGTCCGCCACGCGGAAGCTCGCTGGCGTCTGCGCCCACACCGCGCCGGCCAGCATGAAAGCAAGCGCCAGCGCCATCCGGCCCAGCGCCGACAGGATCCGCTCGATCTTCGCCGGTTTCACGAACACTTCATCCACCATGGTTCTCTCAGGTTTCCCTTCAATGTCATCCGCCCACCCGGTCAGCACCAGCATCCTGCTCTCGGGCTGGCATTGTCTGATCTCACGAATGAGCGTCAGCCCGTCCTCGGCCTTAGGCATTCGCAGGTCCATCAGCACGCAGCGCGGCTTGTACTCCTCGCACAATCGAAGCGCTTCGTCCGCGGTTCCCGCCACCGCCACCTCATGACCATTCCGTTCGAGGATCATGCGCCGGAGCCGAAGCTGCTCCTCGTCGTCGTCCACCACCAGGATCCGGGCCATCCGCTGCTACTCAGCAAACTCGATGTGGGCGATGACCATCTGCGGCGTCGCCTGATTCCAGGTGTTCGGAACGGCGTCAAACGGCAGCCGGAAGCTGCGCGCCTGGCCCGGAAGCAGCGGCCCATCCTTGACCCTGACGATCGCCACTAGCTCGCGGTGCACGGCAGTTTGCTGCGACGGGTCATAGAAGATGCAATAAATCTCAACCACCTTCAACTTGCGGTCGCCCTTGTTAGTGATCTTGCCCAGCAACTCCACCAGCGTCGACTGCATGAAGTTGTCGCTGGCCTTCATCTCGAAGTCGGACAGTCCCAGGTACCTGGTATACGCCTTGGCCTCGGCCGACAGGCCCGGCGGTTCGGGTTGCTTCGACGGCTCCCTCACAAAATAAAACCAGACTGCGGCGCCCGCCGCCAGCAGCGCGGCTGAGGCGGCCAACAGAATGAGGAACCGCGACCGGTTCGTTTCCTTCAATCGACGTGCGCTAGGTACCACTGACCCTCATCTCCCCTATCAACAAAGTCGGCGAAGCCACCGAGCCGCGAAACACAAGGTTGCTGCCAACGGCCTCGATCTTGGTCCAAATCTCCGCCAGGTTGCCCGACACCGTCACCTCGTGAACCGGCCACGTGAGCCGGCCCTTCTCGATCCACACGCCGGACGCACCCCGCGAATAGTCTCCATTGACAATATTGACACCGCTGCCGAGTAATTCGGTCACATAGAAACCATTTTCCACCGACGAAATCAGTTCCTCCGGCGTCCGTGCCCCGGCTTCGATGTACAGATTGCCGTGGCCCGTGCCCGGATTGCCCGCCAGACCACGGCTGGCGTTGCCCGTGGTGCGCATCCCGAGCTTGCGCGCCATATATGTATTGAGCAAGAAAGTCTCCAGCCTGCCCTCGCTGACAACGGTCGTACGCCGCGACGGCACCCCCTCGTCATCGAACGGCGACGACCCGAATCCACCTGGCATCAGGGCGTCGTCAATGATGGTCACCGAACTCGATGCCACCAGTTCGCCTAGTTTCTCGGCCAGGTAGGACGACTTGTGGTACACCGCCTCGCCGGTGACGGCCGAGAACATGTGGCCAACCAGCGAGCGTGCCACACGGGGATCGAAAACGACCGGGACCCTCTGCGTCGCCGCCTTGCGCGCATCTAACCGCCGCAATGTCCACTCGGCCGCCTTCCGCCCGATCGACTCGGCGCTCTCCAGTCGCTCGGGACTGCGCGACATGTCATACCAGTAGTCGCGCTCCATCTTCCCTTCCCCGTTGCCCGCCACCGCCACTACGCTCAGCGAACATGAAGACAATTTGTAGGACCCAATGAACCCCAGCGAGTTGGCAAACGCCGTTGTCGAGATCGACGATCCATAGGAGCCGCCCTCGCTGTTCGTGATCCGGGGATCGAAGTCCAGTGCAGCCTTTTCCGCGCGCCGAGCCATGGCGATTCGCTCGGCCGGGTCCAGCGCCTCCACGCCAGGATGTAACAACGCCATGTCGCCTTCAACCGCGCCCAACTCCTCGGGTAACGGCAATCCGGCGAACGGGTCTTCCATTGACACCTCAGCCAGCGCCATCGCCGAGGCCACCGTGCGACGCAACCCATCTTCCGACAGGTCCGACGTCGACGATGTTCCCGTGCGTTTGCCTCGAAACACCCTCACCCCGGCCGCCGAGGAACCGGCCTCTTTGAGTGTCTCCAGTTCGCCTAGGCGGACCGTGCACTCGAACTCGTCGCCCTCGGCCACGCCCGCCTCGGCCTCCGTCGCGCCCGCCTCCAGGGCGAGTTTGATCAGCCGTGCGGCGATCTCTTCAGCTCTGTTCGCCGGCGCGCTCACTGGCCGCCCCCCACCGTCATCCGGTCGATCTTCACCGTCGGAATCCCTACGCCCACCGGCACGCTTTGACCCTCCTTGCCGCAAATGCCCACGCCCTCATCCAGTTTCAAATCGTTGCCCACCATCGAGACATACTTCAATGCCTCCGGGCCGTTGCCGATCAGCGACGCTCCGCGCAATGGGCGGGTCAGCTTGCCATCCTCGATCAGGTAGGATTCGGTCGCCGAGAAGACGAAATTGCCCGACGTGATGTCCACCTGCCCGCCGCCGAAGTTGGCGCAGTAGATGCCCGATTTCACCGACCGGATGATCTCCTCTGGGGCGCTCTCTCCAGCCAGCATGAACGTGTTTGTCATGCGCGGCATCGGCGTGTAATGGTAGCTCTCGCGGCGTCCGTTGCCGGTGGGCGTGGCCTTCAGTAGGCGGCTCGACAGCTTGTCCTGCAAGTACCCTCGCAGAATCCCGCTCTCGATCAGGATGGTCCGCGACGTGGCCACGCCTTCGTCGTCGACGTTCAGCGATCCGCGCCTCTTCGCCATGGTTCCGTCGTCCACTACTGTGCACAGCTCCGACGCCACCTTCTGCCCGACACGGCCCGAGAACGCTGAAACGCCCTTGCGGTTGAAATCCGCTTCCAGCCCGTGCCCGACAGCCTCGTGTAGCAGGATGCCCGGCCAGCCCGGCCCCAGCACAACGGTCATCTCGCCGGCCGGCGCTTCGTCGGCGTCCAACTGAACGATGGCCTGCCGGACAGCTTCCTTGGCGAAGCCTTCGGGAGTTCGTTCGGTCAGGAAGTAGCTGAAGTCCACCCGCCCGCCGCCGCCGGCATAACCCTGCTGCGGCTGCCCGTCGTCCTGGCGGGCGATCACCTGCACGTTCAACCGGGCCATGGGCTGCGTGTCCCAGGCGACGCGGCCGTCGCTGGTGGCGATAAGGACCTGCTTCACGGAGTCCGAGTAGCTGGCCATCACCTGGATCACGCGCTTGTCCGCAGAGCGCGCCGCTTCGTCCGCCCGGCGGATCAGGTCCACTCTCTGCTTGAGTGACGCCTCCGGTTCCCCGGTGCCGTACAAACGATGGACCTGCACCGTATCAAAGGTCGCACGCGAAACCTGCGACAGACTTGCGGCGATGCAGGCTGCCGTTGAAGCCGCCTTCAAAAGCTTGTCGATGGACAAGTCAGCCGTGTATCCGTAGCCGGTCCGCTCGCCCGCGAGGACGCGCACCCCGCAGCCTGAAGAGAATCCTTGCGACGCCGATTTGACAATGCCCTCATCCAGCGCCACGGCTGTGGTCTCGGTGGATTCGAAGTACAGGTCGGCGTAGTCGCCACCCTTGGAAAGCGCTTCCCCCAGGACCCTGTCGAGATCAGTCGCCGTGAGCCCGGCTCTGCGTTCAACCCAGGAATCAGAAAAGTTCATCTACTTTCAGACTACCTGCCTCCGGCCCGGGATTGCATCCCCACACGAAACCGGGAACTCACTATCATGGAGAAAGATGTTGACGCGCAACACACGCCAGAAAGCAGCCATCCGTGACGCCTTCGAACAGGCGGGCCGGCCCCTTTCGACGAGTGAAGTCCTGGATCTCGCTCAATCCAAAGTCGGCGGCCTCGGCATCGCTACGGTGTACCGGAACGTGAAATCGCTGGTGGATGAAGGCTGGCTGTCCACGGTTGAGTTGCCCGGCGAGACCGCTCGTTATGAGATTTCGGGCAAAGCGCATCATCATCATTTCCAATGCGAAAAGTGCGGCCGTGTCTTCGAGATCCACGGCTGTCTTCCGGGCTGGAACCGCTTGGCCGCGGCCGGCTATGCGGTCGAACGCCACGAACTCGTGCTTTATGGATCTTGCCCGGAATGCAGCAGCGGACGCAAAAACAACTAGTCTTCTTTCGCCCGCAGCAGCCGCAACCCGTTCAGCGTCACCAACAATGTCGCGCCCATGTCGGCCATCACCGCCATCCACAGCGTGGCTGACCCGGTGGCCGCTGCCGCCAGGAAGATCAGCTTCAATCCAAGCGCCGCGGCAACATTCTGCTTGATCACCCGAGAGGCGCGCCGGGCGTGATGAACCAGAAACGGCAGGCGGTTCAAATCCGCCGTCATCAACACGATATCGGCCGACTCGACGGCCAGGTCCGTCGCATGAGGCCCCAGGGCAATGGCCACGCTGGCTTCCGTCATCGCCTGCGCATCGTTGTACCCGTCGCCGACCATCGCCACCGAGCCATACCTCCGGCGGAATTCAGCGACCGCTTCCGCCTTCTGCCCAGGCAGCAGGCCGGCGCGCAGTTCGTCGACAGGAAGGTCCCTGACCATCGCGCGGGCCGCCGCTTCGCTGTCGCCTGTCAGCACGACGGTGCGCCCAATCCCCGCCTGACGCAGCGACCTCAGCGCCTGGGCGGCTTCCGGTCGGGCCTGATCCGACAGGGCGACGGCGGCGAGCGCTTCCGACTCACGGCCACACACCACTACTGTGCAACCTCGCTGCTCCAATTCCGCGAACGCCGCCTTGTGACCGGCCAGGCTCGCGCCATGGCTCTCGATCATGCTCGGCCCACCGGCCCAGAGAACCGCCTCGCCCACGGCCGCCTGAACGCCCTGGCCGGCCATCGCTTCGAATTCGGTGGGCGCGTCGTAGCTGACGCCGCGCTGTCCGGCATACTTGAGGATGGCCCGGCCCAGTGGATGTTCACTGCGCGATTCAAGCGAGGCCAAACGCGCCAGCGCCCGGTCCGGATCGGCTTCGCCCAGGGCGAAAAGTCCTTCCACGCGCGGTTCGCCCGTGGTCAGTACGCCGGTTTTGTCGAAGACGATCGCCTTCAGCCTGGCCGTCTCTTCCAGGAATCCGCCGCCCTTTACCAGCACCCCCCGGCGTGCCGCCGAAGCCAGTGCGGACACCATCGTCACCGGCGTCGAAATCACCAGCGCGCAGGGACACGAAATCAGCAGCACCACCATGCCCTGATAGAACCAGTGGCTCCACTCGCCACCCAGCAGCAGCGGCGGGATGCCGATGACCAGAAACGCCACGGCGAACACCGACGGCGTGTACCAGCGGACAAACCGTTCGATAAACAACTCAGCCTGTGTCCGGCGCTGCGTCGATTCGGTCACCATGCGCAGCATCCGCGACACCGTGGTGTCCGTACCTTCCCGGGTCGCCTTGACTTCGAGGTAGCCGCTTGCATTCAACGTGCCCGCATAGACCGCGCTGCCGGCCTGCTTCGGCACCGGCACCGACTCGCCCGTGATCAGCGATTGATCGACGTAGGATTCGCCGGTCACCACTTCGCCGTCGCATGGAATTCGCTCACCCGGACGCACCGCCACGCGGTCGCCCACCTTGACGCGATCGGCCGGCACGCGGTGCTGATGGTCGCCGTGGATCACGACCGCTTCTGAAGGCGCCGAACTGAACAATCCTGAGACCGCTTGCCGTGCCCTGGACGCGCTCCAGCCTTCGATCCGCGCCGCCAGGGCGAACAGGAACGCCAGCGACGCGCCCTCAATCCACTCGCCCAGGATGCAGGCGCCGGTGATCGAAATCCCCACCAGCAGGTTCATGTCCGGACGAACGGAACGCAGCGAGACCCAGGCCTTCCGCGCAAACGGCGCGAAGCAGGTCACAATGGCCAACCCGAAGAGACCGACCACGGCCGGGTGGGGCGCGTGGCCATGGCTCTGGTGCGCCATTAGTTCAAGCACGCCTCCGCCGTTCAGGATGGATTGCAGGACCACACCGGCGGCGAGAAACGCCAGGCTCGCCCAAACCAGTCCACGGCGGAGAGCCTGCCAGGGAAGGGGCCGGTCCATCGGGCCGCCCGTGGTCCACGGTTCGGCGCCCAACCCGGCTGCAGTGACGGCGGATTGAATCGCCTCGATACTGGTTCGCGCGGGGTCGAACTCCACCGACATGCGCGCCTGAATGACGTCAAAACGGAGTTCGTAGACGCCGGTCACCTTGCTCAGCTCACGCCGGAGCAGCGAGACCTCTTCGGCACAGTCCATTCCATGGATGCGGAAGTCGCGCTGGACACGGTTTTTTGTTGAGGGACGAATATCAATAAGGTATCGCGTTGGCGGACGGATAGCAAGCCCGGCCCGAGAGAGTGTGGTTGTGGGGCGGACTTCAGTCTGCGAAGGGCTTCAGCACGCCAATGGCCTTTAATATTCGGAGTCCGCGAACGGAGAGAATCCGGATGGCCTTGCTCGCGGCCACCCAGATTGATGAAGCCGCGAACTTCTGGAGGGCGGGCGCCCTCGCCCGCGCGTGGCCCCTGGCCGCGCTCTTGAATGGGCTGAGCAGGCCGCTGCCTCAGCCGATATCCTGTGACATTCGCCTGGGAAACCGCTGTATGATGTGGTGGATTGATACGCAGTGCAGGAAAACTGGCAGAAATTACGGGTGCGACGGGCTGTCCCGGAGTTCGGTTCGTGCAAAGCTACCCGAGAAGCTCGATCTTCCTGAGCTGGAGGATCGAAG
>CAZSBK010000003.1:0-119562 GCA_964604945.1 uncultured Candidatus Solibacter sp. | reverse complement strand
GGACATGGAGCCCCAAACTCATCCCCAGGTCGCCCGACCGGTACCCAAAAGAATACTATACTGCTTTGTGCTGTTTTGGCCCTGCACCAGCGTCCTCCGGACCGGGATCTCTTCATCTCGGGCTCCCGGCGGTGCGGGGCCATGGTCTTGCTGGACATGTGTTTCACATGTAGGTATGCTGTAAGCATGTCCAAGATGATACAGATCCGCGACGTTCCCGAGCAGATGCACCGCACTCTGAAGGCGCGCGCGGCACGGGAGGGAATGAGCCTGTCGGACTTCCTCAAGTCGGAATTGGACCGCATCGTCGAACGTCCCACCATGCGTGAATGGCTTGACCAGACACGACGGGTGAAGCCGATCGAATCTGATCGCAGCGCGGCCGAGGTGGTCCGGGAGTTGCGAGATTCCCGGTGATCGTTCTGGACGCCTCTGTGGTCGTCGAACTGCTCATCAACGGCCCGCTGGCCGGCTCGATCAGGAGTGATTTGGCCAATCGCGACGACTCCTTCATCGTTCCGCATCTGCTCGACGTTGAGGTGGTGAGCGCGCTGCGCGGTCTGACCGCCGGCCGCCGGATTGACTCGTACGACAGCGACCAGATGCTGGATGGACTCGCTGCGTTGCCGGCGGAGAGATTCCCCCACCCCCCGCTTTTGGGCCGGGTCTGGGAGTTGCGGCACAACTTCACCGCCTACGATGCTGTCTACATCGCCTTGGCCGAGGCCACCAACTCAGTGCTCTATACCTGCGACGAAAAGCTGTGTGCGGGCCATCGGGCCCAAACCCGGCTGTTCCGCCGCTAAGCGCGGCCTTGATCGGAGTTGATTGGAAATTGCTGATAAAAAATAAGTTAAATGAACAAAGAGTTCGTTTGGTCGTGACTTTCGCGGCCCGGCAGTAAGATGTCAATGATGGACCCGACCGCCTATTCCGAGCCCGTCCGCCGGTTGCTCGCGCGCGACCATCCGCCGATGGCCCTGGTCTGTTCGCGCAATCCTCCGGCCTGGGCCAGGGCTGAACTTGCCTCGGCCCGGCTTGCGGAGTGGTTCCCTGGGAGCCGCCACCCGGAGGCAGCGATGGCCGGATTGTGGCTCCGGTTCGCCGAATGGGATCGGGCGCACGCCATCGTCCAGGACCTGCGGCCGGCCGAGAGCAGTTACTGGCATGCCATCATTCACCGCCAGGAGCCCGACGGCTGGAACGCGGGCTACTGGTTCCGCCGCGTCTGTCACCACCCCGTCTTCAAGCTACTTGCCGAGGAAGCTCGCCGCCTCGCCGCCGTGCACTCCGAAGCTGGCCTCAATGTGACAGACGAATGGGACCCGTTCGCCTTCGTCGAATACTGCGAAAGCCAGGCTGGCAGGTCCGGCGAATCCGGTGAAATCCTCGCCCGGCAGATCCAGGATGCCGAATGGCGCCTCCTGTTCGCCTGGTGCGTGAGAGGATAAAGGTGTGAAACGTTGGATCATCGGTTTGGTGCTGGCTGTTGCCGCCGTCATGGTCTTCGCCTGGACCCGGAAGTCGGCGCCGAAGCAGGTGCCCGTCGTCGCCGCCACGCGCGGTCCTCTTCTCAGCCTGATCTCCACCAATGCCACGGCTGAACCGGGGCAGTGGCGCGCGGTGACCGCCGTCGAGGCCGGCCGCATCGTCCAGGTGCCGGTGAAGGCAGGCGCTCGCGGGGCCGCGGGGCAGACCGTGGCCGTTCTCGAGCAGCCCGGCATTGAAAGCGAGATCGCAGCGGCCCGCTACACCCTGAAAGAGGCCGAATCGGCCCTGGCGTTGGCGGGCGCGGGAGGCCCTTCGCGGGAGAGGGCTGAACTCGACGCGCTCCAGTCCAAACTCGTGGTGGAACTCAACGCAGCCCGCCGGGATTACGCATCCGTCGGCCGGTTGGTGGCCAAGAACGCCGCCACCAAGGCCGAGCTGGATGCCATTGCCGACCGCATCGCCCAGATGGACCAGGAGTTGAAGTCATATTCGGCACGCCGGGCCGCGCTCGTGGAGACCGGCGCCAAGGCGCTGGCGGAAAGCCGCGTCGAGCAGGCGCGCAAATCGCTGGATGAAGCTCTGGCGCGGCAGCGCAGGCTGGCCCTGGCTGTCCCGGTCCCGGGCGTCGTCTATGATGTGCTGGTGAAACCCGGCGATTGGGTGGAGCCGGGCACGGTAGTGGCCAAGGTGGGCGCCGTCGAGACGATGCTGTTGAAGGTCTTTGTCGACGAACCGGACCTGGGCCGGGTCATGGCCGGCATGAAGATCAAGGTCAGTTGGGACGCCATCCCGGAGCGGGCCTGGGCCGCGACCGTGGTCCAGGTCCCGGCACAAGTGACCGCTCTGGGAACTCGCATGGTGGGCGAAGTCCTCGCCATGATGCCCAACCCGGACGGCAAGATTCCGTCCGGCGCGAATCTGAACGTCGAGATGGAAGCCGAACGGATCGACGATGCGTTGATCATTCCCAAGGAGTGCCTGCGCCGCAAGGACGCTCAAATTGGGGTCCTCGTTGCCGAAGACGGGGCCCTGAAATGGCGGGCGATCCGGACCGGCATCTCAAACCTGACCTCGGTCCAGGTAGTGAGCGGACTGAAGCCTGGCGAACTGGTGGTCTCGGGCGCCGAGCCGGAATGGGCGGACGGGATGAAGGCGGTGCCGGTGGTCCAGAGCCAGTCGCGCTAGGACTTACTGGGACCGGGCGCAGGCAGCATCATCAGGTCCCGGTCATGGAAGTACCGGGCGTCGGGCGCGGCTTCTTTCTCCATCGCTTCCAACCCGTCGACGCCTTCGGCGGTGATCTGAAAGCGGTTGTTGTCCGAGCGGACGACGTAGGACCGTTCGCGCAGATACCAGAGCGTGAATTCAATCTGCTCGCGATTCACGCTGAGCACGTCCTCGAGATCGAAGATCGACATTGACGGCGTATGCGGGTCGGCCGCCCGTTTCTGAAACAGCGCCGCCAGGATCCCTTGCCGTTTGCGCCGTTCCGCAGCCATGCCGGTAGTCGGCGCGGAGCCCTTGAACACGCTCCAGATGGTCTGGATGCCGGCATTTCGTGCGAGGTCATAGGCGGCGCGCGCCGATTCGTCGCTGAGAGTTTTGTAGGCGGCCGTCAGTTGCCTGAACTTCTCCCCATCCCCAGTCGCGGTATTGTCCGGGTGGTAGATTGCGGCAATCAGCCGGTAGGCGCGGTTCACCATGTCGGCGGTCGCTTTGGGGTGAACCTGGAGCAGTTCGTAGTAGTCAGGAGCCTGTTCGGGCGTCGCAGCCGCCGCGCTCTCCGCCTGGGGCTGTTGGGGCGCTTCCTTCACGCTATAGCAGATGCCGAATCGAAACAACCCACTGTTGGTCCGGCGGCACCAGGCGACGCGACCCCTGGAAGGCGTCGACCCGACCGCATCGATCATCTCCTGACTGGGCTCGATGAAGACCTGAGTGCCGACCGTCAAGGGTACCCGGCTTTGGGCGCCGAGGCCAGCGTCGGCCGTGTCCACCAGCACCGCGGACAGCCACCCGGTCGAACTGCCGTCGAGAGGCCGGAACTTCACCTCAGCCGGGGAAACCCGCTGATTCCGATTCCGTCGCCTGCGTTCAGGCGTGTCCCCCGTCGGCATCGCCATCCGTCCCAATTGTCAAGGCAAGGGAGGACCTGTGCTATTGGCAAAACACCTGAGATCGCTCTCAGATAAACACCTGTCGGCAAATTAATCCACTGTATACCAGCAGGACTCAACCTGAGCCAGTCGTGTCGTGTCCAGGCTACTTTTGCGCTGGGGCGGCTGCTGGGGCGGCGGCGGGCGGGGCTGGTGGCGGCCCGAAGTAGGAGCCGGTGAGCGACGACTTCGCGGCCGACTTGATGGCGTCCAGCTTCTGTTGCGCGCCTTCCGGCGACAGAGCCTTTTCAATCTCAGGCCTGACATCGTCCAGGGTCTTGGCGGATCGCTTCTGGACCTGGATCAGGTGGTAGCCGAACTGCGATTTGACTGGCTGGCTAACTTCGCCGACGGGTTGGGTGAAGACCGCATCTTCAAACACCTGAACCATTTGGCCGCGACCAAACGAACCAAGGTCGCCGCCCTGGGCGCCGGATCCGGTGTCGTCGGACTCGGCCTTGGCGATGGCGGCGAAGTCCTCGCCGGCTACGATGCGCTTGCGCAGTTCGGCGGTCTTCGCCTGCGCTTCCTCCTCGGTGAGATCCTTCTGGTCCTTTTTCAGCGGCACACGCGAACCCTTGAACCGGATGAGGATGTGGCGGGCCGAAGCCTGGTCATATTCCTTCTTGTGCTCTTCGTAATACTTGGCCAAGGACGCTTCCGTGGGTTTGGACTCGGTCAGCAACTCCTGATAGAGCACGCTGGCCAGCAGGTTGTCCTGACTCAGGCGCAACTGCTGCTGAACGGCAGGGCGGCTGGGAATGCCGCGGCGTTTGGCTTCCTGGGCTAAGGCGCGGATTTCGACGATGCGTTCGGCCAAACGGCGTTTGCCGCCCTGGGCATCGACATCCTGGCGGACGTTGGCCGGCAGGGAGGCGATCAGGCTTTCGAATTCGGCCTGCGTCATTGACTCATTGCCAACGCTCAGCACGACGGGCGAAGCGGACGCGGCCGGTTTGGCAGGTTTCACGGCGGTCTTGGCGGCGGCGGGTTTCACCGCGGTGGGTCTGGCGGCCGCCGCTGGCTTGGCGGGCGTTGGGGCTGGCTGTGCCCACGCGGCGGCGGCCAACAGCGACAATAGAAGGAACTTCATCTCTCCATGGTACCCCGCGTCACAAACCGAGCAGAGCGCGCGCCGTCGGGCCGAACCGGCAAGGATGGCGCGTCAAAAGGTCCGGCAAACTGGAAGGCCGTCTGGCCTGACATCAAGGAGCTGATCCGTCCAAGGCGGGGCCAGTTGGCGCTGGGGCTGGGGCTGATCGTCATCAGCCGGCTGGCCGGACTGGTGCTGCCGGCCTCGACTAAGTACCTTGTGGATGACGTACTGGTGAACCGCCGGACAGATCTGCTGGACCTGATCATCCTGGCTGTGCTCGGCGCCACGTTGGTTCAGGCCAGCACGTCGTTCTGGTTGACGCAACTGTTGTCAAAGTCGGCGCAGCGGCTGATCGCCGAATTGCGCTGCAAGGTGCAGGCGCACGTGAACCGGTTGCCGGTGAACTATTTCGACGCGAACAAGAGCGGCCAACTTGTGTCGCGCATCATGAACGACGTCGAGGGGGTGCGGAATCTGGTCGGGACCGGATTGGTCGAATTCGTGGGCGGGGTTCTGACGGCGGCGATGTCCTTCGTGGTGCTGATCCGGATCAGCCCGTCGATGACTTTGATGGCGCTGGCCGTGGTGGGGGCGTTTTCGCTCGTCCTGCGGTACGCGTTCACAACGCTCAGGCCGATTTTCCGCGAGCGAGGCAAGATCACGGCCGAGGTGACGGGACGGCTGACCGAATCGATCGGTGGCATCCGGGTCGTGAAGGGCTACCATGCGGAGCAACGGGAAGACGATGTCTTCACGGCCGGCGCCAACCGGATTCTGGCCAACGTCCTGAAATCGATCACCGGCGTGAGCCTGCTGAGCCTGTCGGCGACGACGCTGATGGGCGTCGTCGGCGGAGTGGTGATGTACATGGGCGGGCGGCAGATACTGGCCGGGACGCTGACGCTGGGCGGTTTCGTGACGTTCATGGCATTCATGGCGTTTCTGGTAGCGCCGGTGTTCCAGGTGGTGGGCATCGGGACGCAGTTGACCGAGGCGGTGGCCGGGCTCGAGCGGACGCGTGAGGTCCTGAACGAGCAGCAGGAGGATGCGGGCGAGGGCCGGGTGGCGGCGATGCCGGCGGTGCAGGGCCGGGTTCGGTTCGAGGATGTCCACTTCGAATACGAGAAGGGCAAGCAGGTGCTGAAGGGCATCAGCTTCGAGGCGGAGGCGGGATCGGTGACAGCGCTGGTGGGCTCATCGGGATCGGGAAAATCGACCACGATCGGACTGGTGGCGGCGTTCTACCGCCCGACAAAAGGAAAGGTCACGGTGGACGGCGTGGACCTGGCGAGCGTGAAACTGGGCAGCTACCGCAGCCAACTTGGGGTGGTGTTTCAGGAGACGTTTCTGTTCGACGGCTCGATCAGGGAGAACGTCGAATTCGGGCGGCCGGGCGCAAACGAGGAACAGACACTGGAGGCGTGCCGGTTGGCGCGGGTGAACGAGTTCGCCGAACGCTTCGAGCAGGGCTATGAAACGGTGGTGGGCGAGCGCGGCGTGAAACTGTCGGGCGGGCAGAAACAGCGAGTATCCATCGCCCGTGCGATTCTGGCCGATCCGCGGATTCTCATTCTGGACGAGGCCACATCGAGCCTGGACAGCGAGACCGAAGAGATGATCCAGCAGGGCTTGGCCCACCTGATGCGCGGGCGCACTACTTTTGTGATCGCCCACAGGCTATCGACCATCCGCCGCGCCAGCCAAATCCTGGTGATGGAAGGCGGCGAAATCGTTGAACGCGGAGCACACGAGGAACTGTTCAGGCTCCGCGGCCGGTATCACGAGTTGTATACCAAGCAGCACGGACTGGAACAAAACCTGTTTCTGGCGCCCGGCGAAGGGGACGCAATGGAGCCTGAGGCCGCGAGTTAGACGAGTTCGCGGCGGAAATTTTCCAGAGCGGCGCGGACCAACTGGGAACGGGTGCGGACGCCGGTCTTCGAAAACAGTTGCTGCAGGGACGCCTTGATGGCGCTTTCCGAGACGCGGAGTTGTTCGGCGATTTCCTTATTGGCCAAGCCGTCGAAGACGCCGCGCAGGACGATGCGGTCGCGCTCGGTGAACTTGACGCGGCGGTTGGTCTCGGCGTGAGGGTTGTCGGTATCGGGGCTGACGTACTTGGGATCGATCCAGGTGCCTCCGGCCATCACTTCCCGAATGGCTTCGACCAGCAGTTCGGGACCGTTGTTCTTCAGGAAGACGCCGCTGGCGCCGTGGTTGAGAGCCTGGCGCATTTCGGCGCGGGTCATGCCGACGGTAACGAAAAGGATCTTACCGTTGAACGGTTTGGCGCGTGAAGCCAGGACTACCTCGCTGCCGCGGTGGTCGCCGAGTTCGAAGTCGAGCAGCACAATGTCGAAACCGCCGGCAGCCAGAGCCTGGTTGGCCTCGTCGACGGTGGAGCACTGACCGACCACCAGAAAATCGGGCTGACTCTCGAACCAGCGTGCGAGGCTCTCCCGGAACAGGGCATGGTCGTCGACAAGCAGGATTCTGGTCATGCGTTGATCTCCAAGTTTCGGATGGCGGCTGGCAGGGGACCGGCCGTCCAGGGTTTGAGGCGGATTTTCATGGTACAGCCGCGTCCGCCGGGTTCGTGCGACAGATCTCCGCCGCAGGAACGGACAAGCGCACGCGAAATGAACAGGCCAAGTCCGGAGGATTCGGCGCCGGGCTGAAATGCGCGGAAAAGTTGCCCGGGGTCCTTCACGCCGGGGCCGCTATCGGTGATGCGGATGCAAAGGCGGTCCCGCTCGTACCGGACAGAGATGGCGATGGATTTCAACTTGCTCCTCTGCATGGCGCGGGCGCTGTTGCGGCTCAAGTTGATGAGCACCTGCAGAAGGCTGTGGTGGTCGGCTGCGGCAGGCGGGAGAGCGTCGAGGGCATCGATGGAAAGAGCGATCGATTGATCGTGCAGGGCGGGGGCCATGACGATGCGAAACTCGTCGAGCAGGGCCGGGACGTCAACGGCACGAAGGCCGGAATCGCCCGGGTCGGGCAATTCGGCGGCAGCCAGCCGCGCCAGACTCTGGACGAGCGAGCGCAACGCCTGGAAGTCCTCACTGCCGGTAGCACCCGGCAGACGTTCGAGATTGGCCTGCGAGATGGAGATGGCGGCGCAGATGTTGCGGATTTCGTGCGAGACTGAGCCAACCAGGACACGGGTGCTCTTCAGAAGCGTCTGGAAACTGGCCTCCTGGAAGTCCCGCAAGTCGCCGGAGGCGTCAGCCAGGATGGCGACCAGGTGGGAGCCGCCGGCTGCCGCATAGGTGGAGAACCAGGCGCTGGCCATGAACTCTTCGCCTGACAAGCGGCGGGCCTGGAGGTTCGCAGCCGTCCGATGGGTATCGGGGCTCGAGTCGCGGCCGGCGATCTCGGCCAGATTCGGCAGATATGGCTGGATGGACTGGTTTGTCAACCGTCCGTGGGGTACCGCCAGAAGCGATTCGGCGGCACGGTTGGCCAACCGGACGAAGCCCTGGTTATCCACCACCACGATCGCCGCCGGCAATGACTCGATCAGCGACGTCATGCGGAGTTCAGATTCCTGGCGGCGGCCTGTCTCCTGGGCCAGTTCGGCGGAATAGCGCAGAGCGGCGCGACGGGCTTCGAACAGCACGTGCAGCAGAAGGCCGGCTGCGCCAAAGACGATCGCGTAGGCAGCCACACGCGCAACCCACTCCGGCCACCAGGCGATCCGGCTGAGATGTTCACCCAGGACCGAGAGCGCAATCGCAGCCACGAGGGTCTGGCGGCGATTGAAGGCAGCGGCTGCAACGGAGAGCGGTAGCAGGTAGAACGCACGAAGGGGCGGCCTGGAGGGCACTAGACCGTCGCAGAGAGCGATGAAAACGAAGAGCAGGAAGGCGGCGGCCAGGATGCGGCCCTTCGGCTGCAACAGGAAGAAATCGACGATGGAGGGAGGCAGCGCGGTTGGTGAGCCACGTCGGGGGGAAGGTGGCACAATAGGCGCTATTTTATCATAAGATGCTATCTTTTGGCTATATGAAAAAATGCTGCCCGTGAACTCAGACTGCCGGTCGTCACTGGACTCCACCGGGAGGGAATCTCGTCGGCGATGGGGCGTTCCGAGCATGTTCGCGGTTACTAGAAATGACGCCAGCGCATAGCATCAGATTACCTATATATGAAATATTTGCGAAAACGTTTCAATTTCACTGCGGCAGGTGAATCTTCCCATCGGAGTCAATTTGATAGTTGCCTCCGCGCCAATCGATCGTCCGGCCGAAGAAGCCGGCCAGCCAGAAGAGGCAACTGCATAGGTCCTGAACAGGGAGCAGGCTCCAGCCGAGGAGGCCGAGGGGCTGGCGAAGGGAAGATTGAGCGATTTCCGCGGCAGACCAGGCCCGGAGGGCGAGAGTTGGCAGCAGCAGCCAGGCGAAGGGTGGCGAGGCGGTGGCGAGGAGGAGGGCGGTGGGCAGGGGATAGGTGAAAAGGAGTCCGGCGTAGCCCGCTGGGCGTGAGCGGCGAGTGGACCGGTTCCACCGGAGACGGTGGGCGAAGTTGGCTCGCATGGCTTGGCTACCAATGCGGTGTTCAACGATGGCTCGGGAGAGGATGACGCGCCAGCCAGCCTGTGAAGCGAAATGTCCGAGGACGAAATCCTCGGCGAGGTACTGGCTGAGGCGATTCCAGCCGCCGCAATCAGAAATGGCCTGTTTGCGAGCGGCGGCCGTGGGGCCGACGGCGAAATGGACGCCGCGCTCGACAAGCCTTGCCGTGAAGACGCCGCCCCAGAACTCGGTATTCATGCCGAGAGCCTCCAGACGGGACCAGAAGGACTGGCCGGCGATGGCACGGTAGGGGCAGGTAGCTACGCCCAGGAGGGGATCCTGGAACTCGGCGGCGAGAGTCCGTAGGAGGTCGAGGGGCGCACGGATGTCGGAATCGGCCATTACGAGGATGTCGTGGGCGGCCGCCGCGGTCATCAATTCAAGGCTGAAGCCCTTGGCGTTCGGAATTGGCGGCTGGCCGGTGAGAATGAAGCGTGCCGGGCGATTGGGATTCGCCTCGGCAAGGCGGCGGGCGAGCAACAGGCCGGGGTCGTCTTCGGTTCGGGCGGCAAAAATGAGTTCGAAATCCGGGTAGTCCTGCTCGAAGAAAGAGCGAAGGTTCGCTTCCAGGCCTTCATCCAAGCCGTGGAGCGGTTTAAGGACCGAGAGGGGTGGCCACGGCCCGGTTTGCGGCGGCACGCACTGGCGGCGGTAGGAACGGGCGGCAACAATCGTCAGAATGCAGAAGACCCACGATCCAGTGAGCACCAGAGCCAACAGAATCGTGGGTATGGAGGGCATGGACCGGGGTCCGGACTACTCGTCCTGGCTGCGTGTATCGATGAGCGCCTTGACTGTCTCCAGGAACTGGCCGACCGGGACCGCGCCGCGGTCGCCGTGTTTGCGGTTGCGGACCGAGACTGCACCCTGCTCGGCTTCCCGGTCGCCGATGACAAGCATGTAAGGCACCTTCTGCAGTTGTGCCTCGCGGATCTTGTAGTTGACCTTTTCGCTGCGCGAATCGATTTCGGCGCGAAGTCCGGCGGCGCGAAGCTGGCCGAGGACGCCGGTGGCGGCTTCCAAGTGGCGGTCGGAGATGGGCAGAACGACGGCCTGCACGGGCGCAAGCCAGACGGGGAAGGCACCGGCAAAATGCTCGATGAGCACACCGACGAAGCGCTCCATGCTGCCAAACGGCGCGCGGTGGATCATCACCGGCCGGTGGGGCCGATTGTCAGCGCCCGTGTAGTTAAGATCGAAGCGCTGAGGCAGTTGGTAGTCGACCTGGACCGTACCGAGTTGCCATTCACGGCCGATGACGTCCTGGACCACGAAGTCGATCTTGGGGCCATAAAAGGCGGCTTCGCCTGGTTCCAAGGTGAAGGGCACGCCGAGGGATTCGGCGGCGTCCTTGCAGGCCTTCTCAGCGGCATCCCACTGTTCGGGCAGACCGACGTACTTGGCGCTATCGGGGTCGCGGAGGCCGACGCGGACGCGGTAGTCCTTCATGCCGATCGTGTTAAAGATGATTTTGACCAGATCCAGACAGCCGGCGACTTCCTGCGGAACCTGATCTTCGGTGCAGAAGATGTGGGCGTCGTCCTGTGTGAAGCCACGGACCCGCGTCATGCCGCCGAGCTCGCCGCTCTGTTCGAACCGGTAGACGGTGCCGAATTCCGACAGACGGATAGGCAGATCGCGGTAGCTGTGCGGCTCGCTGCCGTAGATGCTGATGTGGTGGGGACAGTTCATCGGCTTCAGCAGAAATCCTTCGATCTCGCCCTTTTCGAGCAAGTTGGCCAAATGGGCGCAGGTGCACCCCTCGCTGGCCAGATGGGCGATCTGCTCGCGGTCGACCAGAGGCGGGAACTGGCTGTCGGCGTAATAGGGGAAATGGCCGCTGGTCTTGTAGAGTTCGAGCTTGCCGATGTGGGGCGTAAAGACCTGGTGGTAACCCTGGCGGCGGAGGTGTTCGCTGATGAAGGTCTGGAGTTCCTGGCGGATGACCGAACCCTTGGGTTTCCAGAGGATCAGGCCCTGGCCGACCTTGTCGTCGACGGCGAACAAGCCGAGTTGCTTGCCCAGGACGCGGTGGTCGCGCTTTTTGGCCTCTTCGAGCTTTTGCAAGTGCTCGTCGAGTTCCTTCTGCGAGAACCAGGACGTTCCATAGATGCGCTGCATCTGGTGGCGTTTTTCGTCGCCCTTCCAGTAAGCGCCGGCGATGGAAAGGAGCTTGAATGCCTTAATCCGTTTGGTCGAGGGCACGTGCGGGCCGCGGCAGAAGTCGATGAAGCCGGGCCCGAGGGTATATTCGGTGAACCGCTCTCCGGCGCGCTCCTCGATGAGCTCGCATTTCATGGGTTCGCCGAGTTCGCGGTACTTGGCGAGGCCGGCCTGCTTCTCGACCACTTTGCGATCGTAGGACAGGTTCCGGTCGCGGATCTCGACCATTTTGGCTTCGATGCGGGCCAGGTCCTCGGCCGTAAAGGGTTCGGGGCGCTGGAAGTCGTAGTAGAAACCGTCTTTGATGGGCGGGCCGATGCCGAGCTTGGTTTCGGGATAAAGCTCGAGAACGGCGGCGGCAAGCAGGTGGGCCGTGGAGTGGCGGTAGACTTCGATCGATTCGGGATTGCGGGAGGTGAGGATCTCGACTTGAGCGCCTTCGGGCAGGGGCTGGACGAGGTCGCGGAGTTCGCCGTTGACGCGGGCGACGATGGCGTCGTCGGCCAGCCGGGATCCGATGGATCGTGCCAGGTCGAGGGCGGAGGCGCCGGAAGGAATCTCGCGGCGGCTGCCGTCGGGCAGTGTGACAAACGATGTGCTACTCATGAAAGTGGGTAAATCCCAAGATATCATGCGCCTCTGGAGGCCGGACTGGGGCCGCGGTTGGTATGCTGAGATTGGATTCCTAACCGAATGGAAGGCGAACAGGACAATATCCGAACCGTGGACGCCGACGCCGAGCTTGTCGATCGGGCGCGGGGAGGCGATCTGGAGGCGTTTGGCGAACTGGTCAGGCGCTACGAATCGCGCGTCTACCGGACGGCGCGGCACATAGTCGACAACGACGAAGATGCCGAGGATGTGCTCCAGGACGCCATGCTGAAGGCTTTCCAACATCTGGATTCTTTCCAGGGCCAATCGAAGTTCTATACCTGGCTGGTGCGGATTGCCGTCAACGAGAGCCTGATGAAGCTCAGGAAACGCAAAACTAGCCGCACCGTTTCGCTGGATGAAAACATCGAAACGGATGAGGAGCCGATTGTGCGGGAGATCGCGGTTTGGGACGACACTCCCGAATTGCGGTACAGCCAAGGCGAGATGAAAGAGATTCTGGACTCGGCCATCAGCAGCCTGAAGCCCATCTTTCGCACGGTCTTCATCCTCAGGGACGTGGAGGAATTGTCCACAGAGGAGACAGCGGAAGCGTTGGGGCTGTCGGTGGCGGCGGTAAAGAGCCGCTTGCTGCGGGCTCGGCTGCAACTCCGCGAGAAACTCACCCGCGTCTTCAAGCGAAAGGGAGACCAGATCCTTGGTTACGTGTAAGGACTTCCTCAGAGAACTGAGCGACTACCTGGACGAGGCTGTCGAGCCTCAGGTGAAAGAGGAGCTCAACAAGCACATCAACGAGTGCCCGAACTGTTGGGTGGTTCTGGATACGACGAGGAAGACCATCCAGGTCTACAAGGGGATGGATCCTGAGCCGCTGCCCGAATGCGTGCATGACCGGCTGATCGGCGCTCTCCGGAAGAAGATCAAGGGCCAGGCGTAGCAACCCGCCTCACTCGACCGCCTCCCGTCCGGGACAGGCGGATTTCCAGAACTGACAGTATTCGCACTGCCTGCCAGGGCGGGCAGGGAAGTCGCCCGTTTCGCAGGCGTCATTGAAGTGCGCCAGCGCCAAAGCAACGGCCTGCTCAGCAAAGGGGCCGGTTTCCACGGGAATCGAGCGGCCCTGCTCAAGCAGGAACAGGTACGCCGACGGGTCGGGCTGGTGGTTGAGCCGGCGCAGGGCAAGGGAATAGATCTGGAGTTGGAGGCGATATTCGGCGAGTTGATCGGATCCGGGGTGGCCGGTCTTGTAGTCGACCAGGATGATGCCGGAGGGCGCCTCGAACCACAGATCGATCACGCCACGGATGAGTGTGCCGTCAAGGTCGCAGAGAAAGTCGAATTCGCGCTCCGCGCGGGGGGATTCAGCGGCAAGCTGCCCGAGATCACTCTGGCGGAAGGCCGCGGCCAAACGAATGGCATCGGGCGAGGGTTGACCGGCGGGCTGGCCGGCGAGCAAAGCGTGTACCTGACGTCCGAGTTCGGCGCCGGACGGGCCCGTTACGGGGAAGTCATCGTCATCGCTGGGCCGGGGGATCAATTCGTTTGGCCGGGCGGGCCAGTTCGCGATGCTAGCCAGGAAATGACGGTGAGGGCAGAGATGGAAACGAGCGAGATCAGTGGCTGATACCACGGGCTGCGCATGGAACGAGTCCGGAAGCGGATCACGCACGTCGATGGTGGCCCGCGGCTGGAGGGTGTCCTGAGACTCGACGCCGGGCAGGCCTGATAGCCGGATGACGCGGATGCCGCCGGACTCGGCAGGCGTTCCGGTTGATTCCGGCCACGCCAACTCCCAGGCACCCTCAATCTGGCGCGGCCACGGTGAACGGCCGGCGCGTTCGCGCCAGGTGAGCAAGAGGTGGGACTTGGCACGGGTCATGGCGACATAGAGCAGGCGCGCGCCTTCTTCGAATTCGGCGGCCTCGCGGCGCGCAGGCGTGGCTTTGAATGCGAAATCGGGTTCAGCGTCCAGCCCAGTCTCATCCCGCCAGGCAGTGCCGAGTCCGAGTTCGGGCGAATAGTTGAGTCCACCGCGGCTGGTGGTTTGGCCGCGATCCAGACTGGTGACGGCGACCAGAGGGAACTCGAGCCCTTTGGCCTTATGAATAGTGAGGATCTGCACGGCGTCGGCGGATTCGGTCTGAGGCGCACCCGGCTCCTTGTTGACGGCGAGTGTGGCAATGACCTCGATCCACTCCGCGTAGTCACCGGGTTCAGCCGATTCGAGCGCGCGCAGCAGGTCGAGGAATTTCTCGAAGTTGGCCTGGCCGCGTGGCGAGAGACGGGCGAAGTATCCGGTTTCGTTGGCGAAACGCGACAAGATCAACTCCGCTGGCAGTTCGGCTCGCGACGCGCGCATTGCATCGATGCGCTCGTGGGCGCCAGCGGGCGGAAACTGGCCCTGTTGCTTGGAAAGAAAGATCTGCTCGTCGGAGTAGCCGAAAAACGGCGATCGGAGCAGCCCGAAGAGAGCTGGCTGGTTGGCGGCGCTTTCCATGACTCGGAGCCAGTTGGCGAGGTCGAGGATCTCCGGCTCCTCATAGAAGTTGCGGCCCCTGGTGAGGACGCAGGGGATCCCGAATCGTTCGAAGGCGGCCTCGATGAGGTCGAACGGCGCGGTGGTGCGGGCCAGCACGGCGCAATCGGACCAGCGGAGCGGACGCGGCGGATCGTCGACCTGCAGGGTCCGCTTCAACTCGACCAGGCGCGCGGCGAGCCACATCGCCTCGGACTCGTCCAACTCACCCTCGGCGTCAATGCGCTGGATCTCGATGGACGGTACCGATTTCGGCGCGAATGGCCTTTCGGTGGCAGCAAGGCGGTGGACGGAAATGCCAGGCGCTTCGCCCGAGTTCGAAAGGCGCTCGACGGCGGCGAGGATCTCGGGCCGGCTGCGGTAGTTGCGTTCGAGGCGGTCGATCTCGCCACCAGAGTCCTGGACGGACTGCTGGTAGGCGGTGAACAGGCGGGGATCTGCGTCGCGGAAACCGTAGATGGCCTGGTTCGAGTCGCCGACGGCGAAGAATGACTTGGGCGTGCGCAGCAGTCCGACGATCTTCCACTGCATGGGGTTGGTGTCCTGAACCTCATCCATGAGAATGGCCCTAAAGCGCTGCTGGAGAGAGTCGCGGACGGCGGGCTGCGATTCGAGCAGGGCGAGAGCGTGTTCCTCGAGGCCGGCAAAGTCGAGCGCCGGGATCAGCCGAAGGCGCCGGCGGAATTCGGCTTCGAGATCGCCGAGCAGGCGGGAGAGGACGGCGCGGTGATCGGCGTGGCGTGTCCAGACGGCGATGGGCAGAGTCTCGACGGCGAGGTCGCGGGCACTTCTAAGCTCATCCTGGCCGTCCATCTTCTTCCCGCCTGAGAGCTTCACCGCAGCGAGATTATCGAGCCACACGCCGGGCGGTTGCGACTGGTTGAGTGCGATCAACTCCTGGACGAGGTTGAGCCGGCGGCGTTGGGCATCAGTGGAAGGCAGCAATGCCGCTGCGGACTGGCGCAGCAGATCGAGGCAGCGGCCGGAGTGTTCGCCGAGCAGCGGCGCCAGATCCGGCGGCGAGGCCAGGGCGCGGGCGGCGCCGCCGAACATGCGCAGAGTAGTATGGATGGCGGCCAGGTCCTGGGCCGGGCGTTCGGTGGCCCAGGCGTCCATGAGTCCACGGAACTCGGTGGGCGAATCGACGGCGATGCGATCGAGGATGGCGCGGACGGAGAGATCAAGTTCGACGTCGGCCTGCCACTGATCAAGCACGGCGAATTCGGGATCGAGCCCGGCCGCGATGGCGTGTTCGCGAAGGATCGCCTGGCAGAGGCCGTGGATGGTGGACACCGGAGCGCGTTCGATGCGCTGGCGTGTGGTGGGATCGGACTGGAAACGGGCGGCGAGCCGGGATTTCAGCTCGCGGGCGGCTTTTTCGGTGAACGTGATAGCGAGGATGGATTCGGGGTCGATTCCGCTTCCGACAAGCCAGGCAAAGCGCTCGACCAGGACGCGCGTTTTGCCGGAGCCGGGTCCGGCGACGCAACAGGAGTCTTGGCCCGACCGGGTGACGGCGCGCGACTGTTCCGGAGAGAGCTGCATTCGGAGCTATTGTCCGCAAAATGGAAGGGAAAACGAAAGCGGGCCCATCCCTCGGGCAAGATCACGCCCGCCGCTGCTGGTGGTGGCCGGGCTCTACATCGCCGCGGCGCTGGCCTGGCTGGCTATCGACCCGCGGAAGCCGCTGCTGGAACCATAGCGCCAGGCAATTGGGCCGTGATCCGGTTCGCTATCCACCGGGCATCCCACCATTCAAGGGGGTTCACCTGAACGCCGTCGATCTGCATTGAGAAGTGCAGATGGTCGCCGGCGGCCAGGCCCGTGGCGCCTGTGCGTCCGAGCGTCTGGTCGAGTTTGACGGGATCGCCGGGCTTGACCGAGATTTCGCTCATGTGGGCGTAGATCGTTTGCAGACCGTAGCCGTGATCGACGACGACGCAATTGCCATAGATGCCCAGGAATCCGGCGAAGACGACTTTGCCGGAGTTGGCGGCCTCGACGGGGGCGTGAGCTACGCGCGAGAGGTCGAAGCCGAGATGGGTCTGCTGGTCGATCGATTTGCCGCCGTAGGTATAACTACGAATATCCGCGAACAGCGCTTCGACCTGGGTGTTGGCCATCTGCTTGAAGGGAGGCGACCAGAGGAACTGCTCCGCGGTCTGGAGGCGAAGGCCGGCCAGAGTGCGATTGTTGTCGGCGCGCATCTGCCGGTTGATGCGAAGGAATCGCTCGACCGGGTCGCCCGAGCCCTGCGGGTCGAGTTCCCCGAGCGCCTTGGAGACGAACCTGTCGTCGAGCGCGATCTTGCGTTGACGCCACTGGCGTGGCTTAACCTCATGCGGGAAGCCGGCCGTGGCCATTACGCCGGCGGGATTCGAGGCAAAGACCACGGCCTGCTCGGTGGCCGGCACGTCCCAGGGCCAAGCGAACAGGCAGAACCGCTCGTTTGGCGATTTCGAGCCAGGCACGGGGTAACTGTGGAAGCGATAATTGCCGACCTTAACGCCGGCCTCGGTCCAATAGCCGGAGACATTGAAGACGACCAGGGCGGCGCCGCCCTGGGTGATGTAGAGCCGCTCATCGTGGGCCGAGATTTGAGGCGGGTCGAGGTTGATGTTCACGACGAAGACGCGGGTCGTGGTCTGGCCACGCAGGTCGTTAGAGGTGGCCTGGACGGTAAGGCGTGCCGGGCCGCCTTTGAAGCCTAGCTTGGGGTCTGCGCCGAGCCGGAACGTGTAGGCCGCCGGCGCCATTTTCGTGCGCCAGAACATCCAGAAATTGGACTCGCGTTGAAGTCCCGCCTGGGTGCGCGCAGATCCCTGATCAAGCACTGCCTGAATGACACGGGCGCCATGCGGGCCGCTCACCTTGACGGAGAACTGGCTGGACGGGCCGACAACGGCCGGAACGGGCTGCACGTCGACGGCGACGGGAGCGGAGAGGAAAAGGAGAATGGCCGGCGTACCGATCAGGATGAGCAGCAGGCCGGCCCAAAGAGTCGTCTTCACGACTTCAGGTTAGCGGATTAGCTATAGATCCTGTCGTGGGACGTTTCTTTGTCCCATTGTGTCGTTGGTGCGAAGTACTCCGAGCCCGGCGCAAGATGCTGCTTGATGACATCAGGGTTGATCTCGATGCCGAGGCCCGGCGTATCGGGGACAGTGGCAAAGCCTTTGTCGACGATTGGCTTCTTGATGCCGGTGACCATGTCCTCCCACCACGGCACATCCTCGGAGTGGAACTCCAACACTAGGAAATTCTCGGTGGCGGCGGCGCAATGGAGGTTGGCCATGAAGCAGACGGGCGAACCGGCGAAATGCATGGCCATGGCGTGGCCATACTCCATGGCAGCGTCGCCGATCTTCTTGGTCTCGAGTAGGCCGCCGGAGCTGGCCAGGTCGGGATGGATGATATCGACGGCGTGGTTCTTGCAGAGCTCGATGAAGGGCTCCTTGAGGAAGATGTCCTCGCCGGTGAGGGTCGGGATGTCGACGGCGTCTGTGATCTGTTTCCAGAGATCGGTGCGCATCCAGGGGATCATATCCTCGAGCCAGGCGAGGTTGTACTTCTGGAGCGCCTTGCCGAGCTTGATGCAGGAGTTCACGCCGATGTGGCCGAAGTGGTCGGCGGCCAGCGGGATATCCATGCCGACGACCTCACGGACCTTGCCGACATAGTCGGCCATCAGTTCGACACCCTTGTCGGTGAGTTCCATGCCGGTGAACATGTGCTGGGTCTGGCCGGACGAACGCTGGGTAACCCCGAGCGGGCGGGTGACGCAGCCAGGGATGTCCTCGACAAGATTGATGCCGAGGTCCATTTTGAGCCAGGTGTAGCCGTGCTCGAAGCGGGCCTTCATGCGCTCGCCGTAGACCTTCGGGTCGCGCGACATGTCGGTGTCGCAGTAGAGGCGGATCTTGTCGCGGAACTTGCCGCCGAGCAACTGGTAGCAGGGCACTCCATATGCCTTGCCGGCCAGATCCCAAAGAGCCATTTCGATGCCGCAGACGCCGCCAGCCTGGCGGGCGTGGAAACCGAACTGCTTGATGCGGCGGAAGAGCTTGTCGACATCGCAAGGGTTCTGGCCGAGGATGCGCGACTTCAGCATCAGGGCATAGTTGGGCGAAGCGCCATCGCGGACTTCGCCGTAGCCGGTCAAGCCCTGGTTGGTTTCGATGCGGATGATTGGGCAGCGCATCGGCGCGCCAACGACGTGAGCGACGCGGAGGTCGGTGATCTTGAGGTCAGATGGTTTGGATGCCGTCCGGACGTTGTTCTGGTAGGCCTGGATGGTGTCCTCGGCCCAGAAGCCTCCCAGCGCGGCGGCGCCGATCGCCTTGCCAAGGAAGCCCCGGCGGCTCGACCTCAATCGGTTGCTGTACCACTTGGCTGTCGCGTTCATTCGCTTGGTCTCCATTCGCTATTCCTGAGGCGCACGGGGCGTCATCTTAACCGTGGAACCCTTGGCCGCCGCCCACTTGTTGAACTCTTCGATCATCTCGAGTGTCCAAGCGGAGTCGACCTGGCCGGGCTTGTATTTGCCTTCGCGCAGCATCTGGTGGCCCCACTGGTCGCGAAGGCGGGTGAGTTCGCTTTCGGTGGCGACACGCTCGGCCAAGTGGGCGGGGATGAAGGTGAGGCCTTCGGGATCGCTCAGCACCACGTCGCCGGGCAGGATGGTGACTTCTCCGATGCGGATGGGGACGTTGATACCCGTCAGGGTGACGCCCGCGATGCCGCTCGGGTGGAAGTCACGGGCGAAGACTTTGAATCCCTTGATCTCGGAGATGCCGGAGACGTCGCGAACCGAGCCGTCGACGACGATGCCGGTGCCGGTCTTGGTCATGATCGAAGTGCCGAGGTTATCGCCGATGATGGTGCCGCCATCTATTTTGCCGAACAGATCGATCACCATTACGTCACGCTTAACGAGGGTGTCGATGACCCAGGCGTTCTGGCCGCCGCGGCCGAAGCGGTTTTCCTTCTTGGCCATCTCGGTGACGTATTTATCGAGGTCGGGCCGTTTGGGCATGAAGACGCCGGTGACGACACGGCCGACGAGGCGATCGCCGATCGGATCGTGGACATTGACCGTCTTGAAGCCGCCGACGAACTGCGAGGTGAAGCCGAACCGGCGCAGTGTGCCCCAGGCCTCTTCGGCGGTGGTTTCCCTTAACTTGTCGAGCACGGCGTCGGCGACTTTGGGCCTGCCGTCAGGGAAGCGCTCCCCAGTCCATTCAGCCGTCATCGCGATGCGCTGCTCATTGGAGAACATGCCGATCTGGGCGGCGGCAGGCAGGGCAGCGGCGATGGAAAGCGCCAAAGTCAGGAAAGTTCTGATACTCATGCATACCTCGAAAGGATTTGAGCGGCCGGGTCGAGGCGGTGCAACCGGACATCGGGTTCGCGCCGCGGGGCCGATTCTGCTCGCACGTATTCTGTCAGAGAACTGCCGGGCGAGCAACAACAACAACGACTTCTAAACGAATGTTCACGCGGCCGGCGGTTTCCCCCGACCTCGCTGTGACGTGGACCGGCTGGCCGCGGGGGGCCGGCCACGAGCGGCGGCTGGAGCGATATTACGCCGCAGCGGCTGATCGAGGCGCGCGGTTCGACCCGCGTCGCCGGGTGGTGAGGCAGCGGAGGCGGAACTCTTTGCCGCGTGCGGGCAATCGGTGCATTCACCGCCGCAGACTTTGCATTTCTTCTTTGTGAGCCGTTTGAGCCGCCAGGCCCAACTCGGGCCCGGCAAGGTAGATGGGATAGACATGGTATGGTCGCCAGCCGTCGCCGCATCGGGGCGGCTCGGGCTGCAAGTGGAATGGTTTAGGGGATGGATTTCAGACAAATTGGACCGATTTGGGAGCGCTTCGAATTCCATCGCGCGGCAGCGGCCGGACGATGGAATCAGGACTCTGGTCCTCACTGTCATCGAAAGAGAACAGGCCGAGGCCATCCTAGCACATCGCGGATGGGGCTGGTTTTCGAGCCGGCGAAGCGCGGGAAAGGCGGAAGCCGGGTGGAGTTGGAAGCCCAATCCGGCGGCGAGCGCGGTTTGGCGCATTGGGCGAAGGCCGTCGCCGGGCTTACCATGGAATGACTGCGATGTTCAGAACCATTCGCGAACAGATTGACACGATCTTCCGGGAAGATCCGGCCGCCAAGAGCATACTCGAGATCTTCCTCTGTTACCCGGGTTTTCACGCCATCCTGCTGCACCGGTTGGCGCACAAGCTCTACAGGATGGGCGTGCCGATCCTGCCGCGGGCGATCAGCCAAACGTCGCGATTCCTCACCGGCATCGAGATTCATCCTGGGGCGACCATCGGGCGGCGGTTTTTCATCGACCATGGCATGGGCGTGGTGATTGGCGAGACGGCCGAGATCGGCGACGACTGCTTGCTGTACCAGGGTGTCACGCTCGGCGGCACGGGCAAGGAGCGCGGCAAGCGCCATCCGACGCTGGGCAATCATGTGGTGATCGGGACGGGGGCGAAAGTCCTGGGTAGCATCAAGGTAGGCGATCACGTGCGGATCGGGGCGGGCAGCGTTGTGTTGAAACCCGTTCCAGACCATTCGACCGTTGTTGGCATCCCCGGCAAGGTGGTCCGCAGCCGCGCCGAGGAAGAGGAGGAACCGCTCGATCACGGTAAGCTGCCCGATCCGCAAGGCCAGGCTGTCGAAGAACTGGCCCGGCGAGTGGCGGAACTCGAGGCCACGGTGCGGGAGCTCGCGAGCGGCAGTAAACGGGAGCCGTCCAGCGGCGGTCCGATCGGATAGACTTGGATCGGGAGACTCATCCATGACCCGCCGCAGCCTCGTCCTCATCTGCCTTTTCTCGCTCTTCGCCTTCGCCGGGCCCAAGAAAGCCCTCATCATCGACGGCCGCAACAACCACGATTGGCGGGCGACCACGCCGGTGTTGAAACAGATCCTAGAAGAGAAGGGCCTGTTTAAAGTGGATGTCGTCACGGCGCCGGCCGACAACGAGGGATTGAAGAGCTTCAACCCGAGCTTTAAGGGCTATGCCGTGGTGGTTTTGAACTACAACGACTTTGGTCCGAAGAACGCCGGCGACTGGCCGGAAGCAACGCAGTTGGCGTTTCTCGATTACGTCAAGCGTGGTGGCGGCGTGGTGAGCTACCATGCGGCCGACAACGCGTTTCCGAAGTGGGTGGAGTTCAACAAGGTGATCGGGCTGGGCGGCTGGAGCGGGCGCAACGAGAAAGACGGGCCCTACATTCGCTGGCGGGACGGCAAGGTGGTGAGAGACACGATGCCGGGCATCGGCGGCAGCCACGGACCGCGGCATGCGTTTCGGATCGACATGCGCAACCTCTCTCACCCGATTTCCAAAGGCCTGCCCGAGAAGTGGATGCATGCGGTGGATGAACTGTACGACCGGCTGCGGGGTCCGGCTGAGAACCTGGACCTGCTGGCCACGGCGTTTTCCGCGCCGGAGAACAGGGGCACAGGCGAGAGCGAGCCGATTCTGTTCACCATCCAGTACGGCAAGGGCCGGATCTTCCACACTACGCTGGGGCACGACGTTCCGGCGATGCAGTGCGTTGGGTTTATCGTGACGCTGCAGCGCGGCGCCGAATGGGCGGCCACGGGCAAGGTTAAGCAGAAGGCGCCGGCCGATTTCCCCGGTCCGGACAAGATCAGCACGCGAACATTCTGAGAGCGGCCGGCAGGCTAGCGGAATAGTCTGCGGAGGAGGCCCGCCGGCTTCGGCTGGACGATAGGTGTGCCTGCGAGCTGGCCGGCGAATGCCAGGACCGCCTGACCCAAGGCGGAGTTCACTGTCAGGACGGAGCCGTGATTCATCGCCTCGCGGAGGTTCTTGTAGTCGTTGGGGAAGACAGCAGCGACATCCTGGCCCGTGTATGCTTTCAGTTCCTCAACTCCCATGTCTCCCGGCTGCGAGCGGTTGAGCAGGATGTTGATGCGGCTCTTGGGCGCGCCCCACAGCGCGATCTCTTCGCAGCGCAATTTGGCCAGCTTGAGCGGCGCTATCTCGGCTGTGCAAATCACGAACGTAGAAGCGGCCCGCCGCACGATTTCCACAGTGGCTGGGTTCACAAGTTCGGGCAGGTCCACCAGGATGATGTCGTACTTGGGCCGGGCGAAATCAAGGACCTGGTGGTAGTGGTGCCAGTCTGGGATGATCCCGCCAGCTTCGCGGCGGGTGAGCAGGAAATCCACTTCGTGGGCGCGCGTGATGTTGTTTTCCCACTGGAAGGTATCGATCTGGCCCGCCAATTCAAGGACCTGCTGGCTACCGCCGGTGGGAGAGGCGCCGATCATGATATCAAGCGCGCCTGAACGCAGGTCCGCCTCCAGGACCAGGGTACGCTTGCCAAGGCTGCCGGCCAGCCGGGCGGCCGTGTTCAACACCAGCGTCGATGTGCCACAGCCGGCCTTGGCGGGCAGGAACGCGTATAGATTGTCGATCGACTCACCCTTCTTCTCGTGGATGGCGCGGTCGATGGCGGCGACCAGCGTAGGGACATCCGCCGGATACGGGACAACGGCCTCGACGCCGAGTTTGTGCGCCGTCTCCTGGGCGTCACCGAGGCCGCTGCCGAAGGCCAGAACCGCAGTGGACGGCGATCGTTCGAGGACGTTGCTCACAACGGCAGCGATCGAGGTGGCATTGTCGTAATCAACGACAAACAGGTCCGGCTGCGCGATGTTCAGGAGCCGGGCGAATTCGTACGTCGTGGGAACAGAGTCGAGCAATCGGTTCACCGAGACTTGGCCCGTCTCCCTGAGAGCTTCCTGCATGATCCGCCGCCGCACTGGATCTGCCGACAAGAGAACCGCTTCGAACATCGAGTCACCGTCCTTGACTATCCCTATCCTGACGAATGAAGGCCGGAGCATCAAGCCATTTCTAAGAGGAATCTGAGAGGCTGGCTGATGTAGAGCGGGTCACAAGGCCCAAGGCGTCAGCGGGTAGCGCTCGGGAGCCGGATGGATCCATCCATGGGAAGCGTGGCCAGTGTCCGGCCGTTGAGCGAAAACTTGACGCCATAGACCTGAACAGGGAAGGGAATCGAAAGCAGCGGATCCGAGGAGTCGTCCGTCCAAAAGCGGACGGTCATGTCGTTTGAACAGGATACGATCCGCAAGCCGTCTGGCGAGTAGTCCAGGCCATAGACCAGCTCGGTGTGGCCGGACAGGGTTCGCAAGAGCTTTCCATCTGGGACGGACCAGATCCGGATCATATGGTCAAGCGAGGCGCTCCTTCAATGTGCTCAGAACGTGAGCCCAAGCCTCGCGCATACCGTCGGCGGAAGCACGTGTCTGGAGGCGGTCGTGATGGAGCGCGATGGAGGTGTTTGGCCCAGCGGCGGTGAGCTTGATTTCGACAGTCTCACCGGCGTGATGATTCGCGCCGTTCCACGTGAAGCGCAGGAGTTCGCCTTCTGACAATTTCTTGAATACCCCGGTGTGGCCTTGACCGTCGTTGAACGGGGCTCCCTCTGTGACATTGACTCGCTTACCCAGCCACCAGGACGTGTCGGTGAGTTGCGCGTAGACCAGTTCGGTGTCCGCCGATACCGTCTTGGGGACACAGATGTTGTACCCCTTCGGCAGGCCGTCGTCTTCCAGCACTCCCCTTGCGCGTTCGTATTCGACGACCAGGGTGGTGGCCCACCAGGAATCGACATCGAGTTCCTCGAAGAGCCACTCGGTCAGGGCGCGGCGCCCCAGCGAGGGTCCGCCTCGAGCGTCAAGTGCGTCAAACCAGTTTTCCAGCGTCCGGCCTGTTGCCTCCTTGGAGGCATAGGAGGTCACCTCCCTGTTCGTCTTGTATTCGACCTTCATGCAGGAACCTCTTTGGACACATTCTAGATGCTAACGGACCTGCCGGTGGCGCGGGAATTCGGGGCGGACCAGCGACGCGGCCAGCACGATTTCGGTGGGCGAACCCGGCCGCGCAGGGTTAGAATTGCCTGGACGGAGGATATTCCATGAAAACGACGGGCACCACACGCCGCGGGTTCATGCTGAGCGGCGCGGCAGCGGCTCTGGCATCCGCGGTGGTTGCGCAAACGCAGGCATCAGCATCCGGAATCCCGACCCGCCCGCTTGGACGAACGGGAGTTCGCGTCTCTCTTCTGGGTCTTGGGGGCGCGCATGTCGGCCGTGTTCAGCCTGAGGCGGAGGCGGTGCGGATGATTCATGCCGCGATCGACCAAGGGATCACTTTCATGGACAACGCTTGGGAGTACAACAAGGGCCGCAGCGAAGAGGTGATGGGCAAGGCGTTCCTGGCGCCCAGCTACCGGGATAAGGCGTTCCTCATGACCAAGGTTTGCAGTCGGGAGGCCAAAGGCATCACGGAGCAGTTGGAGGAGAGCCTGCGCCGGTTGAACACGGACAGGATCGATCTGATCCAGTTCCACGAGTGCAACTACCACAATGACCCGGACTGGCTCGTCGAGCGTGGCGCTCTGAAGGCGCTGCTTGACGCCCGGCAGCAGGGCAAAGTCCGGTTCATCGGATTCACAGGCCACAAGTCGCCTGCCATCCACAACCGGATGCTGGCGCTTGGCGTCAAGTGGGACGCCTGCCAGATGCCGAACAACGTGATGGATGCAGGGTTCCTCAGCTTCCGGCACGAGACAATGCCGGTTTGCCTGGAGAAGAACATCGGCATCATCGGGATGAAGGGGTGCTGCGGCGACGGGAAACTGATCGCGGCGGGCCTGGCGACGGTGGAAGAATGCTACCGCTATTGCCTGTCACAGCCTGTGAGCACGCAGGTGGTGGGGTTGACGTCGATGGAGATGCTGGAAACGGCACTGCGCATTGGGCGATCGTTTGAGCCACTGACGCAGGAAGAGCACCAGGGGCTGATCACGCGGCTTCGCGAACCACGCGGCGATGGGCGGTATGAGTTGTTCAAGACGAGCAAGCAGTATGACAGCGCGTATCACCGGACACAGCACGGATTCAACGTTCAGGGCACGTAGGCTCCAGCCATCTGGCGCGGACGGCAAGTGGCGCTTGTGCGAGGGATGAATGGCGTGATGTCGGGACCCCGCTCTGAGTGTTCTCGTCAGACGATTTGCTCGTTCACCGGATCCCACTTCACTTTGCGCTCCTTGAAGTAGGACTCGACGCTCATGACAATTGTCACGGCTTCCTCCCATGCGCGGTCCATGCCGCAACGGGGCGTCTGGCCGGAACGGATGCAGTCGATCCAATCGCGTTGATGAGATGAAACCTCCAACTCGCCGCGCTTCCAGGAGTATTCGGGATCGACCAGCATCTCGCTCAGCGTGGGATCGATGCCGGCCGATTCAGCCTTCTTGCGGGCGGTGGCCACTTTATCGCGGTAGTCGCCGCGCCACTCGGGGCTATAGAGACGGCACCATTGCGACGCGACCTCAATGGTCCCGTTGCGGCCGAAGATGTAAGTATTTGTCCCGTGATGGCGGTTGTGGAACGTGCAGGCGAAGGTGACGTTGAGCTTCTTCTTCGGGTACTCGTACATGACATGCCACTGGTCGGGCACATCGCGGTCCTTGGTCCAGAAGTAAAGGCCGCCCATGGTCTGCACCGTCTCCGGGATGCCCATGCCGACAACGAGGTTGACTCCATCCCACTGGTGGCTCATGAGGTCGCCTGCGATGCCGGTCCCGTATTCCCACCAGCAGCGCCAGCGGAAAAACCGCTCGGGATCGAATTTCGTCTTCACGCTGGAATTAGCCTGGAACCGCTCCCAGTCGATGGTCTGCGGATTGGCGTCGGGAGGCACCACCTGATTGTCGTATCGCGTATAGAACTGCCATTCGGGCCAGGGGTTCGTCCGGTCGATGTACGCGCGGGCGAGGCACACCTCGCCAAGTTTGCCGGACTGGCAGATCTCGCGCGCTTTCAGGAAGGGAGATTCGCTGTTCTGATGATGGCCGAGTTGAAGTGTGACGCCGTTTTCGCGGACGGCCTTGCGGATCGCCTTGGCTTCATCGAGTGTCCGGCACATGCCCTTCTCAACATAGACGTGCTTCTTCATCTGGGCGGCGCGCACGGCCATCGTGGCATGCCAGAAGTCGGGAGTAGCGATCATGACGGCGTCGATGTTCTTCGACGAGACGACCTTCTCCCAGTCCTTCGTGGTCTCGGCTTTCTTATTGAATGCCGTTTTCTGCGCGCGCTGGATGTTGGAGTCGTACAGATCGCAAATCAGGGCGATCTCGGTGTTCGGGCACTCCTGCACGCGTTCCAGAAGATAGATGCCGCGCGTGCCAACGCCGACCATGGCCACGCGGATCTTGTCGTTCACATTGCGTTGACCCAGCACCGCCGGCGCCTGCCCAAGAACGGCCCCGGCACCCGCCGCGCCTTTGAAGAAGTTGCGTCTGGCGATCGTCGATGATTCCATGATGACCGCCATTCTATACCCTCATTCAGAGAGCAGGAACGACGAATTCAGCGCCCTCATCCCGTCCAGATCGAGCCGTCCGGTGTAAATGGCCATGCCAAGGGCGGCGTCGATCCCCATGGCGTTCAACGCGACGATCTCGTCCACGGTGGTGACGCCGCCGGCGGCCGTGATCGGCGACGCGGTCCCGGCACGAAGTCGCCGGAACCAGTCGAGATCGGTGCCCTGCAGCATGCCTTCCTTGTCGACGTACGTGCAAAGGAAGCTGCCGCAGTATGGCTCAAGCTGGGCGAGTACCTGCTCGGCGGTGAGATCGATCGACTCGGTCCAACCCTTGACGACAATGCGCCCGCCTTTGGAATCGAGCGCGATGGTCACGCGTTCACGCCCCACTTCGGCGGCGATGGCGCTCAGCAGTTCGCCGTTGACGCCGTTGTTGGAGAATGCCGCCGTGCCCACGATGACGCGATATGCGCCGCAGTCCACCAACGTCCTGGCGCGTTCCGCCGTTCTCACGCCGCCGCCCACCCGGCAGCGGGCGCGCGAGGCGAGCAGTTCGATGATCGCGTTGTTCTCGCCACGGCCCAGAGCGGCGTCGAGGTCGATGACCTGGATCTCGGGGAAGCCCTCGAAACGGGTCAGCATCTCAAGGGGAGCGGCCCCTTCAAGCGCCTTCTCCTTGCCTTGGATCAATTGAACGACCTTGCCGTCCATCAGGTCGATGCAGGGAACGATCAATGGGTCCTCCTTACCGGGATGCCGGCCTTCTCAAGATGGTCCTTCAATTGGTCCACCGTATATGTCCCGTAGTGGAAGATCGAGGCGGCCAGGGCCGCGTCCGCTTCGCCCTCGGTGAGCACGCGGACGAAATGCTCGGGCGTGCCTGCCCCACCGGAAGCGATCACGGGGATATGAGTCGCGCGCGAGATGGCCCGCGTCAGAGCGCAATCGAAGCCGTCCTGCACGCCGTCAGTGTTCATCGAAGTGAGCAGGATCTCGCCGGCGCCGAGTTGCTCGCCGCGAGCCGCCCATTCCACCGCATCGATACCTTCGTCCACGCGGCCGCCCTTGGTGAACACGTTCCAGCCGCCGCGGCTGTTTCGTTTGGCGTCGATGGCAAGAACGACCGCCTGCGCGCCGAACTCCTGGCTTAGTTCCGTGATCAACTCGGGCCGATGAACGGCGGCGGTATTCACCGACACCTTGTCCGCGCCGGCGTGAAGGATCCGGCGCGCATCGTCGACGCCGCGGATACCGCCGCCGACGGTCAGCGGGATGAAGACCTCGCGCGCGGTCCGGTCGACGACGTCCACCATCGTGTCGCGGCCATCACTGGAGGCTGTGATGTCGAGAAAGACGAGTTCGTCGGCGCTTTGTTCGTTGTACCGGGCGGCGAGTTCGACGGGGTCGCCGGCATCGCGCAGTCCGACAAAGTTGATGCCTTTGACCACGCGGCCGCCGGTGACGTCGAGGCAAGGGATGATTCGTTTAGCCAGCATGTTTACAGCTCCACGAAATTGCGCACGATCTTCAGACCGAGCGGTCCGGACTTCTCGGGATGAAACTGTACGCCGAACACGTTGTCCTGTTCGATCGCCGCCGTGTAATCGAGCGTGTAGTTGCACGTGGCCGCGGTCTGCGGCGTCACCGGGCAGTAGTAACTGTGCGCGAAGTAGACGTAGGGCTTCGGTCCAATGCCGGCGAGCAGCTTGCCCGGCTTGGAAGGGACGATTTCGTTCCAGCCCATATGCGGCACGCGAGCATCGGCGGCGAACCGTTTCACCTGCCCCGCATACAAGCCGAATCCCATCTCTTCCGGCGCCTCCTCGCTCGATTCGAACAGCGCCTGCATGCCAAGGCAGATGCCGAGGAAAGGCGTCCCGCCGCGGATCTTGCCGATAATCGCCGGGCGCAATTTCAGCTCGTCCAGCGCGCGCATCATCTGGCCGAAATGCCCGACCCCGGGCAGGATCAGTTTGTTCGCTCTTTCGACGCCTTCGGCCGAACGCGTCAACTCATACTGCGCGCCGATGGCGCCCAGGGTGTTCTCGACGGACCGCAGGTTGCCCGCTCCGTAGTCGATGATCGTAATCACAGAAGTCCCTTTGTTGACGGCAGTTGGTCTTTCAGCCGCGCGTCGGTCGAACAGGCGTAGCGCATCGCCCGCGCCCAGCATTTGAAGATTGCCTCGACCTTGTGATGGTTCGACCGGCCGTGCATGATCTTGGCGTGAAAGTTTGCGCCGGCGTGCGTGGTGAAGCCGTGGAAGAAGTCTTCGAGCAGTTCCGATTGCAGGTCGCCCACAAGGCGCGTCTTCACTTTGTCTTCATAGACGAGGTAGGGGCGGCCACCCAGGTCAATCGCCACGACGGCGAGCGTCTCGTCCATCGGCAACACGAAATATCCGGCGCGGTTGATGCCTTTGCGGTCGCCGAGAGCCTTCGAAAAAAGCTGGCCAATAACGATGCCGATGTCTTCGACAGTGTGATGCTGATCGACGTCCATGTCCCCCTTGGCGTCAATGGTCAGGTCGAAACCGCCATGCTTGGCGAACAGCTCAAGCATGTGGTCCAGGAATCGGACCTGGGTCGAGATGGTGTAGCGGCCTTTGCCTTCGATCTTCAACGAACCGCGAATCTGGGTCTCGCGCGTGACTCTCTCCACCGTGGCCGATCTCATGGCAGCACTCCTTCCAGTTGGTTGACGCTCTCGATGATGGCCATGGCGTGCTCGGCGCGCATGGCCGCGACAAGAGCGCCGCAGCGCGGGTTCGACGCGGCGGCGATTCCGATGAACGCGACACCGGCGGCGCTGGCGCTACGGGCGTCATCCATCGTGTCGCCAACGAAGTACAGTCGGCTTGCGCCAGTCTGTTCGCGGATCATATTGAGTCCGTCGGGCGCGGGCTTACCCTTGACGACCTCGTCGGTGGTCAGCAGCGGATCGAAACGAAGCGTCGACGCGTACTTGTTGAGCGTCACCGCGACTTCCGCCTGATTGCGTCCGGTGAAGATCGCCAATTGATACCGCTTCGCCAGCCGGTCGAGGAGCCCATCGGACGGGACCCATTGTTCCCGCGAAACCAGCCCGTCGTTGTTCTCGCCGAAGAAGATCTTGCAGAAGTAGTCGACCACCATCGTGTAGGGCAGATCGACGCCCTGGTCGCGACAGAGTTGCTGCGACAGCAGCCAGTCGTTGTTAAACCCGCCGCGGATCCTGTAGTCATAGATCGCTTCCCGCGCGACCGTCGCGCCGGTGAAGTGGCGAACCGTCTGGATGATGCTTTCGTCGTAGCTCTCGCTCACCTCGGCCAGCACGCCGTCCATGTCGAAGATCAGGACTGGCCGGGCCGCTCCGTTTTCACTCATTTCCATACCTCGTCCAGCGCCTCGAAGAAGCTTCGTGCCTGTTCGGGAGTTCCAGCAGTTACGCGCAAAGTGCCAGGAATCTCGTAGCTTCGATCGCGAATTAGCACGCCGCGGCCGCGCAGTCCGTCGCGAACCGCCTTGGCTTGTTCGCCTGCATGGAAAAGGACAAAGTTGGCCTGGCTCGAGTAGAAGCGGACGCCACGCTGGCGGAACCCTTCACAGATCAGATTCCGGGCCTCCACGGCGTTCCGAACATATTCGGCAACATATGTTTCATCATCCACCGCCGCCCGCACAGCCAGCGCAGCCAGCATGTTCACGCTATAGGGCGACTGCGCCTTACGCATGAAGGCGACGTTCTGCTCCTGTGAGAAGAGGCACCCAACGCGCATCGCCGCCATGCCGAAGGCCTTGGAAAAGGTCCGGCTGACAAACAGGTTGGGATGCTCGTCGATGAGCGGCAAAGCGGTGACGCCGTAGAATTCGAAGTAGGCCTCGTCGATCAGCACGGCGGCCTGTGGCGCGGCGTTCAGGATCGCCTCCACGGCATCCAGGCCAATCGCTGTGCCCGTGGGGTTGTTGGGATTCGAGATCAGGATCGCGCGGGTCTTAGGGGTGACCGCGGCGAGGAGCGCTTCCAAGGGAAATGCCAGGTCCGGGTCGCGATAGGCCAATTCCCGGACCTGCCCGCCGGCGACTTCAGAATAGAAGCGGTACATGGCGTAGGACGGGTGCAGGATCAGCACTTCGTCATCGTCGTCAACATATGTGTTGATGAGAACCTGGATCGCCTCGTCGGTCCCGTTGGTGATAGCGAAGCGCGCTTCACGCTGGCCGAAGTACCGGGCCAGCGCGGCACGCGTGGCTTCGTACTCCGGATAGATCGTCAACTGCTCCCCGGTGAGCTTCTCGACCAGAAACCTGATGACGGCAGGCGAGCAGCCGACGGTGTTTTCGTTGAAATCGAGGCGCAGTTTGCCCGCCCGGCCACCCGTGGGCGGGGAATACGGGGCCATGCGCTCTATAGCCAATCGAGGCTTCAAAGTCTCAGCCACGGGTACGCACCTCCACCGAACGGGCATGCGCTTCCAGGCCCTCGGCGCGTGCCAGTGTTGTGACCGCGCCTTCCAGCCGCCTTAATGCGGGTTTGCTCAATTGCTGCACCGAGATAGTCTTAACGTAGTCGGCGGCGGAGAGTCCCCCGCGCAGGCGTGCAACGCCCGATGTCGGTAGGACATGGTTTGGGCCCGAGGCATAGTCGCCCGCGGCTTCGGTGCTGAGCGGACCTAGGAAAATGCTGCCAGCGTGTCGGATCTGACCCAACAGCCCGGTGTCGTGTAGGCTCAGATGCTCGGGAGCGAAACGGTTGGACAGCTCGACCGCCTCATCAAGCGAATCAACGAGGATGACCGCGCTGTTGCGGTCAATGGCTTTGCGGGCGACCGGCGCAGTCGGCAGAACCGCCAGTTGCGTTTCCACCTCGGCGGCGACGGCCGTCGCCAGGCTCCTTGACGTTGTCAGCAGTATGGCCGAGGCGTCGGTATCGTGTTCGGCCTGGGCCAGCATGTCAGCGGCAAGCCAGCGCGGGTTGCCTTCCGCGGCGATGATCAGGATCTCGGTCGGTCCAGCGACAAAGTCGATGCCAACCTCGCCGGCGAGCAGTCTCTTGGCCGCCGCAACGTAGATGTTGCCGGGTCCGACGATGCGGTCGGCGCGGGGCACGGTCTTGGTGCCATACGCGAAGGCGGCAATGGCGTGCGCGCCGCCCATCTCGAAAACGTGAGTTGCGCCGAGCATGTGTGCCGTGCCGAAGATGCCGTCAACGGCCTTGGGCGCGCAGACCATAATCCTGGCGACCCCAGCGACGACCGCCGGTACAACGGTCATGATCACCGTTGAGGGCAGTGGATAGCGTCCAGCGGGGATATAGGCGGCGACGGTGTCGAGCGGCCGGACAATCTGCGAAAGCTTCAACCCAGGCGACGGCTCGGTCCGCTTGGCCTGCGGCAGTTGCAATTTGGCGTACTCCCGAACGTTCCTGGCCGATTCCTTCACCGCGTGCGTGAACTCGGAGGTCAGCCGCGACTCGGCCGCGGCCAATTCCGCCTCAGGCACTGCAACGCTCTTGCGTGTCAGTTTGTCGAACTTCCGCGCATAGCCAAGCAGCGCCTTGTCGCCTTTTTTCCGCACGTCTTCGAGAATGGGGCGGACGGCCTTTTCGGCCTCGCTCATCCTCGCGGCACGCCGGCTCAGTAGCCTGCCGGCATCCTTGCTTTCAAGTATTCGAAGCATGGCAGCCTCACATTACGATCTTGTTCAACGGGTATTCAACAATGCCCTGCGCGCCGGCCTGCTTTAGCCGCGGGATGATGGTCCGCACCGTGGATTCGTCCAGAATCGTGTTCACGGCGAACCATTCGCCGTCGCTCAGCGGCGACACCGTCGGATTCTTCAACGCCGGAAGGACGCCGAGCACCGCGGCAAGCTCGTCTCTCCTCACGTTCAGCATCAGCCCGACCTTGCCCAGCGCTGCAATCGCTCCGTCGAGCAGCATTCTCATGTCCTCGAGCTTCTGCCGCTTCCAAGGGTCGGCCCAGGCGTTCTTGCTGGCGACAAGCTGGGTGTTCGATTCCATCACGGTCTCGACAATCCGCAGTTTGTTGGCGCGCAACGAAGATCCAGTCTCCGTCACCTCCACGATGGCGTCGGCCAGTTCGGGCGGTTTCACTTCGGTCGCACCCCAGCTGAACTCCACCTTCGCAGTGACGCCGTATTTGGCCAGATAACGCTTCGTTGCTCCAACCAGTTCGGTTGCGATGATCTTTCCTTCGAGATCCTTGGCCGATTGAATCGAAGATGCCTCCGGCACGGCCAGCACCCAGCGGACTTTGCCGAAGCTCTGCTTGGCATAGACGAGATCGGCCACTGTGACCACGTCGGCATCGTTTTCAACCACCCAGTCGTAGCCGGTCAGGCCGGCGTCCAGCACGCCGTCCTCGACGTAGCGCGCCATCTCCTGGGCTCGGATCAACATGCATTCGATTTCGGGGTCGTCTATCGAAGGAAAGTAGCTGCGGCTCGATGTCGTGATGTTGAACCCCGCCTTGCGGAACAGTTCGACGGTCGCGTTTTCGAGTGACCCCTTGGGGATGCCCAGTTTCAGTTTCATCTTCTAATACACCTTCTTCGGATCATAGGTCTGCTCCTCGGTCACCTTCCACTCGCCAGCGTCGAGCGTGCGGAAGAAGCAGGATTCATATCCTTCGTGACAGACGCCCGGGCCGAGGGCCTCCACCTGGACCAGGACGCAATCGCGGTCGCAATCGGTCTGAATCGACTTCACCACCAGCTTGTGGCCGGATGATTCGCCCTTGAGCCAGAGCTTGTTGCGCGAGCGGCTGAAGAACGTCGCGAACCCCGTTTCAACGGTCAGATTGAGCGACTCTTCGTTCATGAATCCGACCATTAGCACGCGGCCCGAGTTTGCGTCCTGAATGACGGCTGGGATGAGGCCGCCGAGTTTGCTGAAGTCCAATGTCATCTGTCGCTGTCCTCAAAACAAGAATGGCCCGCCGGTTTCGCTCGGCGGGCCAATTGATCTTCGTCTTCCTGCTCGTCGCTAAGACGCTGATCGCCCGCCCATCGCGTGATGGTGATGGTGAGCGTGAACTGCGCCGGCGGCGAGCATCAAACAAACAGTATAGCGCAGGCGGGCGGCATCACGGGTGCAATGCGTTTGCCCCATCAGGTGCGAGTCCATCGGCTTGTGCTTCTAGAATCCGGGCAAGATCGCCGGGTGAGGTTCTCGAAGCGTCGAGCACTCGCGCTCCGATGAGGTTCCAGCGGCGGGAAACTGCTTCGACGAGGTTCGGCCGGACCACCCAAACCGATGCAGTGTTGCGGCGCTGGCGGATGAAGTTGAGCTGGTCTGCCCAACCCCCGCCATCGAGTTCGATGGGTCCAACTTCGTCAATGAACATGACGCAAGGGTCACAATTGCCACACCGTTCAAGGGATCGCCTGCCGAAAGCCAATCCACCTTCATCAAAAGCATACGGGCCGCGACGGACCGGAGCCGGCTGGTCCGACCGGCGCGCGAGCGGATGGCTTTCTCCGCTGGCGACGTCCATCACCTCGAAGCTCTCACGCGCACCGTTTGCCCAAGTGCCTGGCGATACAATACCGCGGATCGCGACGCCCTGACGGCGAAGGATTCCGGCTGTTTCCATTAAGAGAGTGGTCTTGCCAGAGCCACGTTCCCCGGTGATCAGAATGATGCCGGGCGAGCTTGTGGCGAAACGATCCTCCCAGGTGTGGGCCAACTGGAGCAGCGCGGCCAGGCCTTTGGCTGGATTGCGCAGGGCGGTGGAAAAATCCGGCATCGCGGCGATGAAGTCCGGCAGCGCTTCGAAAGCTGCACCAAGCGCCCTGCTGGCTTCGGCGAAACGGCCGCGGCTTAGCCAAGCGACGATACGCGGATTCCGCATTTCAATACTGATGGCCGAGAACATCACCACGACAAAAATGGCCCTGACCGCCATCTCCGCGCCGGCCCGCAACCCAATGGCCCAGGAGGCGTTGGATTCACCGCTCAGTTGACCAAGAAGAAGGCCGGACAACAAGAATACGCCCATGAGCTCCAGCCAGAAGCGAGGCCGGCGCAGTTTCCCGAATCCTCTGTGGTAGCGCAGCAACACGAGGGCCACGACACTGGCTGAGATGGATGCGGCGATGCCAAGTCCAGCTTTTGGCATCAGCCAGAGGCCGCTAATGAGAGCGGCTGCCAGCAGCGCCAACGCGGTCAGCGAGTGGCTGGAGAATGGATGTTCCTGGCGCTTCAACGCCGGACTGGTGGCAGCGGCGGACCGCTGGTGAACCAAAGAATCCGGTTGGGTTGGCGAGAGCGAGATCCGTTGACCGAGTCGCCAGCCCGCAAGACCGGCGGCGGCGCCGGCGCAGGCCTGGACGGCCAGCAGCGACCAGACCAGGCCGGCAGGGTCAAGTCCGCTCCATCCGGTCGACTTGGCGGCGAACTTGACCATTCCGGAATAGAGTGCGACGAAGTCAGGGCCGTAGGTGATCAGCAGGTTCAGGATCTTCTGCGCCAACGTCCAACTGACGGCCAGCGCGCCGGCGGCCATGCACGAAAGCCACCCGCGCCCAAGGACCGCAAGCACCGCCTGCATGATCAACCCTTCCGAGGCTATGCCAATCATTGGGCCCAGGATGACAGCGCTCGGCGAAATCGACTTCATCAGCGCGCAAATCAAGGCTGCCCGCCACACCAGCCCCCGCTCGTTCCACACCTGCACGGCGGATAGGACGAGCACTACGCCCATGACAGCCAGAATTGTACCGGCGAAGGGGATGCGCAGATTATGCAGAAAACTCCCGCCAACAATCTCAAAAGCCGCCCAGAGGCTGCCCAGCACGGCGGCCCGGTTCCAGATGCCACGCGCCGCCGGGCCCGGTCGCAGACTGGGGACGGGATTGGCGACGTTTGTGGACATGGCGGCCGGTTTCAGAAAGTTGCTCGATCCACGGTATCAAATCAGGCATTGATGCCGTGACGAGCCCCGCTGCCGGTCCGGCCGCCGCGAGTCCTATTGGCCCAAGGTGAACTTGACGTCCACCTGCGTGACAACTTCCATCGGGACGCCGCTGAGCAGCGTCGGGCGGTACCGCCACTGCTTCACCGCTTCGATCGCCGGCGGGATCAGCATCGGATGGCCGCTGATCACCTTCAGTTGCGTCACCCGGCCGTCGCGGCTGATCAGCGCGGTCAGGTGGACGACTCCCTGGACGCGTGCCCGGACGGCAAGCGGCGGGTAGAGAGGGATCACCTTGTCGATCAGCATCGCCTCCTGCACGCCCTTGCTGACGTGGATCGGCGCGGCGGGAGTTCTGGGCAGCTCAGCGGATTTGGCGGTTTGCGCCGGCGGCGGCGCAGCGCTGCGCTCCGCGTTCAGCAGTGACCGGACGAACTCCGAGCCGTGGCCGGGGCCGGCACCAGGAACACTGCCCGGCACATACGGGCCCGGATCGCCGACGCCCGCTTCAACCGGTTCATCCACGAGGATCGCCGGCATCCTGGGTATCGCCGCTGGCTCATAGAACCCTGGAGGGATTTCCCTTACCGGGGCGCGGCTGGCATCGGCCAGCGCGCGCGGCATGTCCGGCGGCGGTCCTGGCGGAGGCGCGGGCGGCGCGAGCAGGATGCTTGATTCGAGGACCCTGGGCAGGATCTCGGGGTTGACGAGCGGGATCGCCAGCGCGACCGTCAGCATCAACGCCTGCAGGCCAAACGAAGTCACCAGGCTCCAGCCCGTTCGTACGCGCGAATTCGGCTGGACGAAGCTCTGTTCAAACATGGCTTCCTCACTTTCCGCCGTCCTTCGCGCCTCGCCCGACGGCATTGGGTGTTGGCGCTCATCCCTTTTGACACCTCCGACGCAAGCTTGTTCCCTGATTCCGATTTGTCCGCACGAGTTCGTTTGGTTGCCGTTTGGGAAGCCTTTGCTGCGGGTCGTGTTGGAAATCCAGACTGATTACGCCTGAAAATCCCACACTTCCGCTGCGTGGTGATAACGGCGAAACGGAGTAAAATATCTGATTTGAAAAGAGTTTTTCGCTGGCTAGGGCAATGGCCCGGCAATTGCATAGAAGAAGGTGGCGAGTGGTCCGTGTTGGGAAACCGGACGGTTCGCAGGCGAAGGAGGATTTCAAGATGTTCGGACTCGATTGGAACGATCCGCAGACGCTCTGGTTGAACCTGACCAACATGGGGCTGGGCTTGGTGACGCTGGTGTGCGTTGGCGCGGTGGTCTACAACATTGTGAGCGAGATCTGGGTGCGCAACCGCGCGACGCAGGCCAATGACGCCCACGCAATGCATGTACCCGAATTGGGCTGGACGATGGCCGACGGCGGCGAGCCGCTGGAGAAGCCTACGCCTGATAAGAAAAAGGTTAACTAGGCAGGGTCGTCCACGGGGATCAGAAGATGAACTGCCCGTTTCTCAAGGAAGCTCACGTGCGTGGATGCGCCGTGGCTCCGGTCCGGAAACTGATCGTCGAGGCAGCGGACTCCGGTCTAGCCGGAGTGTGCGGCTCGGAAGCGCACAGTGGCTGCCGTGTCTTCCAGAGCCGTGGTGAAGAAGGCGGCTTGGGTGCCTGTCCGTACATGGATGAGCAACTGGTGCAGTACTGTTCGGTCGCGCCGGTGAAGAAGTACATCCCATACAGCGAGTCGATCATTAGCCGGTGCGGCGGAAACAATTACCAATACTGCAGCCTTTACCTGACGTTGTCGCAGCCGGGCTATTCGCACCAGACGGCGGGCGACGGGCGCGACCCGGTGGTGGACGGCGTGAGAGTGCCGGGGAAGCTATACTACGCGCCTAATCATATGTGGCTGAACGCCGGCGAGAACGGCAGTTGCCATGTGGGCGTGGACGGATTCCTGGCTCGTCTGCTGGGCAGCCTTGAGCGCATCAGTTTCGTGGCGACGCGGGGAGTGAAACGGCCCAGTGTGACGCTGACGGTTGAAGGCATGACCTGGCCGCTGATGTTTCCCAATGAGATTCTGATCAGCGGTGCGAACCTGTATTTGCGCAGCGATCCGTCGCGGCTGGCAGGCGATCCGTACGGATCTGGCTGGCTGTTTGAGGGATGGGAAGCGCCCGGAAGACCCTCCCGTGAGGGGCTGATGACGGGCGACCAGGCCGCCGAATGGATGGCCCAGGAGATGGACCGGCTCAACGAATACGTTCACACCTGCGCGGCGAGCGCTGCCGGCGAGTTGGGCGTGGTGCTCACCGATGGCGGAATGCCGGACGCAGGCCTGCTGAAGCAGTTGCCGCCGGATGAAGTGGCCCGGCTGTTCAACGAGTTCTTCAGCCCGCAGGCGTCATGGAAGAGTGCGTAAACGGAGTATCTTGCAGATGCGCGCAGCGATCTTCTTTGTGACTGGTATGGCCGTGATGCTGGCCGGCGGATGGGTGGGCCTGCCCAAAGTCCTGTACAAGCAGAAACAGCAGCCGCTGCAGTTCAGCCACAAGGCCCACAAGGTGAAGGCCGAGATGGACTGTACGGCGTGCCACGATTTCCGCGAGGACGCGTCGTTTGCCGGGCTGCCGAAGCTCGAGAGCTGCGCCGGCTGCCATGCCGAACCGGTTGGATCGACGGCGGCCGAGAAGCGGCTGGTGGAAGCCTACGTGAAGCCGGAAAAGGAGATTGACTGGCTGGTGTATGCCAAACAGCCCATCAACGCCCGGTTCTCCCACGCCATTCATGTCAAGAAGGCGAAGCTGAAGTGCGAACGCTGCCACGGCAACCACGGATCCACCGCCACGCTCCGGCCCTATCAATACAACGTAGTGAGTGGATACAGCCGGGATATCTGGGGTCCGACCATCTCGCGGCTGGGGCGCGCCAGCTACCAGGGCATGAAGATGGACGACTGCATAGGATGCCACCGGGAGCAGCGTGTCGAGGCTGGCTGCCTGGGCTGCCACCGTTGAGAGGAACGAGCCAGATGATCAAGCGCAGGGACCTTCTCATGCTCGGCGGCGGATCGATCGCCGCATTTCCACTGACCCCGATTCCCTACAAGCTGCTGGACGACATTTCGATCTGGACGCAAAACTGGCCATGGATCCCTGTGCCCAAGGCGGGGGAAATGACGGTCCGCAACAGCGTTTGCACGCTGTGCCGTGGCGGGTGCCCGATCCAGGTGAGGTGCGCCGGCGGGTGGCCGATCGGCGTCGCTCCGAAGCCGAACGGTCAAGATTCGGCGAGCTCCGTCTGTGCGCTGGCGTTCGGATCCCACCAGTTGCCATGGCATCCAGCGCGGCTGAAGAGTTGCCTTCTCGATGGCAAGCCGGCAACGGCGGAAGCCGTGTCGGCTGCCGTGGCAGACGCGTGCCGAAAGGCGGGTGAGAACTCGATCGCGATTCTCGACGAACGGCCCGGCCGGGCGATGTCGTCACTCTACCAACGATTCGCGCGAGCCGTGAAGGGCGGTGTGTACCTGACGCCGCCGATGCAGGAGCGGGCGACGCTGGAGGCTGTCGGTGCGGTTTGCGGGTCGAAATCGAGGCTCGGATTTGATTGGGCAAAGACTGCGACGGTGCTCAGCATCGGCGCACCGCTTCTCGACGGATTCCCTGGTGCGGCCCAGTTGGCAGGGCGAAGAGCGAGGGGCAAGGTGAGCTTGGTGCACGCCGGCTCAAGTTACTCGCGCCAGGCCCAACTCGCCGAACGGTACCTTCCACTGCTACCCGGAAGCGAGGGGGCATTCGCCATCGCGCTGGCTTCGGTTCTGATGGAGAAGTCGACGGCCAAGATCGATGGACGGGTGGAGTTCGGCTCCGTTATTTCGCGGTTGCCCCTGGAGAAAGCCGCAGCTTTGACGGGTCTGAAGCTGGAGACCATCAGGCAATTGGCGTCCGATCTCACCGCGGGCGCGCCGGCTGTGGCGGTTGGTGGCGGCGACTACGTTTCGGGCCCATTCGAACACGAGACCGAGACCCTGATCGCGGCGGTGAACGTTTTGTTGGGCAGTGTGGGTGTTGAAGGCGGAATCCGGCCGTCGGCCGGGTCCGACCCGCGCTCGGGTTCGACGCCTCTCGACCAGGTGCCGGACCATAGCGTTGCGGTCCTGATCGCGGACAGATCGCTCGCAGGATTCGCCATCCCCTGGAGCCTCATCGACCGGAAACTGGCGAAGGACGCGGTTGTCGTGGCTCTATCGAGCTGGAATCGGGATATGGCGTCAAAGGTGCGTGCCGTGGTGGCGACGCCAGCGCCGATGGAGGACTGGACCGAGAGTGCCTCGGCCGGCCACGCTGGCTACCTTGTGGCTCCTGCGATCCTGAAGCGGCCAGAAGGTACCGTCCGGGCCGATGAGTTCCTGGCCCTTCTGGCCGGGCGGTTGGGCGCCAGTCTTGGCGATGGATTCGACCTGGGCTCCGAATTGAAGAGTGTGGCCGGCGCAATCCATTCCGCCAAACGCGGTACAGTTGCCGGCAAGAAGACGACGGAATACGCTTCGGCCGAGGACCTCTGGAAAGCACTGGCCGAGGGGGCAGAGTGGACCGATACGGAGGTGTCCGCCGAGATATTGAAGGCGCGGCTGCCCGGTTCAACGCCCGGCGAGATGGATCGCCTGATCGCGGCGGTCACCAGCCATGCAACGGCCACGCGGCCACCTGACTATCCCCTGGCGCTGATCGCGACAGGCTGGATCGCGGAGGCCAGCGGTGTGCTGCCTCCACTCGCCGGCAAACTGGACAAAGAATCCCTGCTGCGGCGGCCGGCGGGCAGGTTGGCGTTGCACCCGTCGACGGCGGCGAGCCTTGGTTTGGCAGGAGGCGAGCAAGTGCAGTTGGAGACGCTCAAGGGTGAACGCCTGATGACACTCGACGTTGACGACGCTGTGCTGCCGGGCTCGGTGGAGGCGGCGATGGGAGCGGGGGTGGGTAACTCTGCTCTGGACCTCCTTGAAGTTGGGGCCGACGGAACATGGCGCCTGGCCTGGGCGCGGGTGAGGAGGGCGTAACGATGGCGGCCGGCACGATGGCAAGCAAGAAACCCAACCGCAAGTTCCGCTATGGGATGGTGATCGATCTGGACGCCTGCACCGGATGCGGGGCGTGCATGGTGGCCTGCGCGGCCGAGAACAACCTTGCACCGGCGCGAGAGACGGTGAACGAGCGGACTTCGATCACGCCCATGCGCGTGTTCAAAACCAACGACGCAGCGCCCATGCCGGCTCGAAAGACCGCTTTCGTGCCGATGATGTGCCAGCAATGCGACGATCCGCCGTGCGAGCACGTCTGCCCGCAGCAGGCGGTGGAACTGGATGCGCGTACGGGCATCGTCATGCAAATGGTTCAGCGCTGCTTCGGTTGCAGGTACTGCATGGCCGCGTGCCCGTACCACGCACGCTACTTCAATTGGTTCGATCCGTCCTGGCCCGAAGGGATGGAGCAGACGCTGAATCCGGCCGTCGCGCCGAAGATGCGCGGCGTTGTCGAGAAATGCAACCTCTGCCACGGCCGGTTCCACCAGGCACAGGACAAGGCGGCGCTGGAGGGACTCGACAAGATTGCCTACACGCCCGCCTGTGCCGAAGCCTGCCCGGTGCAGGCGATTCGCCTGGGCGATTTGAACGACCCGGAAGACCCGATTCAAGGCGAGATTGGCAAGCCGGAGACGTTCCAGTTCCTGGCGAAACTGGGCACGAGGCCGAAAGTGTATTACAGGTCCCGGCATGAGTGGGTGAGACATCTGGCCGCCCGGGCCGCGGGCGAGCATGCCCAGAAGAGGAATGGCTGAAATGGCGACCAACGCAGTGGATCCCGGGATGGGGATCCGGATTCGCGCCGGAGAGAGGCAGTGGATTGGGCGCGGCCTGTCGAGATGTTCTCCGGCGGTGTTCGCCGCCTGGATGGCGCCCTGGCTGGCGCTGCTGGGCGCGGGAGTCTATGCGACGTACCTTTGCCTGAGCCAGGGCTTGGGCGTGACCAACCTGGACAACCGGTTCGGATTCGGCCTTTGGATCTTCCTCGATCTGGCCGTGATTGCCTTGGGCGCAGGGGCGTTCTTCTCCGGATTCCTGCTCTACATCATGAAATGGAAAGAGATTAAGGCGATCATCAGCAGCGCCGTGGTGTTGGGCTTCCTGTGCTACAGCGGTGCGGTGGCGGTGCTGGCGGTGGACGTGGGCCAACCGCTGCGCTCCTGGTTCACCTTCTGGCACCCGAACGTCCACTCAATGCTGACAGAGGTGACCTTCTGCATCACCTGCTACCTCGTCGTGCTGACGGTCGAGTACACGCCGATCATTTTGAAGAACCGCCGGTTGAAGCAGGTGCCGTCTTGTCTGGTGTTCGAATGGGAGTTGCACAAGCTGATCCCCGTGCTCGCCGGCATCGGCTGCTTCCTGTCGTTCTTCCACCAGGGCTCGCTCGGCGGTTTGTTCGGCGTCATGCGCGGCCGCCCCTTCGCCTTCCGCGAGGGATTCGCCATCTGGCCGAGCACATTCTTCCTGTTCGTGTTGTCGGCCGCTGCCGTGGGGCCGAGCTTCGTCATCCTGACGACGAAGCTGGTCGAGTGGATCACTAGTAAACGGCTGGTGAAGGCCGCCGTCTATCACACACTGGCGCGGACCACGGGCGTGCTGCTGACCGCCTATGTCGCACTGAAGAGCGTGGACACGCTCGTGTGGCTGAACTCGACCTCTGCCAGCGCGGGATTCGCGCCCTGGGAGTATTACAGTTGGAAGCCGTTCGGCGGCTGGATTCTGTTCGCCGAGATCGTCGTGTTCGGCATGATCCCAGCGCTGTTGTTGTTGTCCAAGCGGCTGCGGACGCGGTCCGGCATAGTGACGGCCGGCGCACTGCTGGCCTGCACGGGCGTAGTGCTGAACCGGTTCGTGATGACGATCCAGACACTGGCGCTGCCGACGCTGTCGTTCGACCCATTTCTGACCTACATGCCGAACTGGGTCGAGTGCGCGGTGTTCGGGATGGTGATCGCCTACGCGGTGATCGTGTACTCGCTGTCCTACAGATACTTGAATCTATTCCCGCAGGAGAAGGAAATCGCTGCGGACATCGTGGAGGTAGCTGATGTTCCCGTTCGTTGACGGCTTCCATTGGAGCTTTGGCCACATTCTGTTCCTGAGCGTGTTCGGCGGCGTGCTGGCGCTGATCGGGATCACGCTGATGGTGTCGCTGAGGCGCTCGGCGCGAGCGGCGCTGTCAGGCCAGTCCGAAGCGATCCGCTGGAAGAGCGACTTCCATGACCTTGCCGCGAACGAACTCTCATGCCGCCACGAACTCGCCGGCCGTGTCGAGCACCGGCACTGCCACAACGAATTCGATTGCCGCAAATGCGAGACCCATCCGAAACTGGCGAACGCCGCCGCCACGAGCGAGTTCGACGTAAGCACCTATGGGCTGTCGTATCCCTCTGACCGGCTGTATCATCGCGGTCAGACCTGGGTGAAGCGCGAGGACGATGGGACGCTGACTGTGGGGTTGACCGATCTCGGGCAGCGGCTGATGGGCCGTCCGGACAGCGTTGAATTGCCGGCGGCGGGCGAACTTCTGCACGCCAACGGGCAGGGCTGGACGATGATGCGTAACGGCGCCAGGGTGCGCCTGCTGTCGCCGGTGGACGGCGAAGTGCTTGAAGCCGGCGGCCCGGACCAGGATTTCTACCTGAGAATCAAGCCCGCCGGGGCGCAGGCGAATCTGACCCACCTTTTGCGAGGCGCCGAGGTGAGCGGTTGGGTACGTTCACAGCTTGAGCGGCTTCAGATTCTAACCACCCCGGAAGGCGCGAAGCCGTCCCTGGCCGATGGCGGCGTTCTGATGGAAGACCTGCCCAAGGCGCAGCCGGACGCCGATTGGGATAAGGTCTACGGCGAAATGTTCCTTGAGCCCTAACTTCGTTCGATGTTGTAGCGTTTGATCTTCTCGTACAACGTCGAACGGTCGATTCCAAGCGCGGTCGCGGCTTCCTTGATGTTGCCCTGGGTGCGCCCAAGTGCGGCCTCGATGGCCAGCTTTTCGAGATCCTGAAGCGGTATGGGCGGCAGCGCCGTGTTGGCGCGGGCGCGCATGATGCTGTCCAGGAAACTGAAATCCTCGGCACAGAGTACGCGGCTGCGCGAAGTGACGATGGCGCGCTCAATGGCGTTTTCGAGTTCCCTGATATTGCCCGGCCAGTCGTAGTCGAGCAGGACCTTCAGCGCATCCTCGCCGATGCCGTCAACCTCCTTGCCAATCTCCGATGACAGCCGTGCGACGAAGTGGCGCGCCAGGTGCGGGATGTCGTCGCGGCGCTGGCACAGCGGTGGGATATTGATTTCGATGACGTTCAGCCGGTAGTAGAGATCGTCGCGGAAACGGCCTTCGCGAACCTCTTCGGCCAGGTCCTTGTTGGTGGCGGCGATGACGCGCGCATCCACCTGGATTTCGGTTGTGCCCCCGAGGCGGTAAAAGCGGCGTTCCTGAAGGACGCGCAGCAGGTCGGCCTGGAGCTTCGCCGAGATGTCGCCGATCTCGTCGAGGAAGATGGTGCCGCCGTCGGCCAGTTCGAACTTGCCCTTGGTCTGGGCGCCGGCGCCAGTGAATGCGCCCTTCTCGTAGCCGAACAGTTCGCTTTCGAGAAGCGTTTCGGCCAACGAGGCGCAGGAGACGGCGATGAAAGGGGCTGCGGCTCGGTCGCCGGAATAATGGATCGCCCGCGCGATCAACTCCTTGCCCGTGCCGCTGGCGCCGCGGACCAACACGGTGGAGCGCAAGCTGGCCACGTCCCGGACGAGCTCGAGTATGGCCCGCATCTTCGAATTCTTGGTGACAATGTCGCGGTACTCGTACTGGCCCGTGAGGCGCTTCCGCAGCATCTGGTTTTCAAGTTGGAGGTTCTTGACTTTGATGATCCTGTCCACCAGCAGTGAGATCTCTTCCGGGTTGCAGGGCTTGACGATATATTCCTGCGCGCCCTCCTTCATTGCCGTGATGGCGGTGTCGACTGTTGCGTAAGCGGTGATGATGATGACCGAGGCGTCCGGCCGCAGGCGTCGGATTTCCATCATGGTCTCGATGCCGTCCATGCCGCCGGGCATTTTCAGGTCCACGAAGTAAATGGCGTAGTCGGTCTCGCGCGTCCGGGCGACGGCGGCGCGGCCCGACGGGGCTGTATCCACGCTATAACCGTCCTCGCGCAGCCATGCCGCAAGAGACTCGGCCATCACCTCTTCGTCGTCGACAATCAGAATTTGCCATCTCGATTTCATTCCACTCACCTCATTCGGCGTCATTCAGCAACGAATTCAGGCGTGCATCCACGCTCAGCGAACATGGCCGGCAGTAAATGTCCCGCTTCATGTCCACCTGTTCCAGGTTGGTGGACAGGCACATGGCGCATGTGTGGTCCGGGCAATGCACCAATCCCATGGTGTGTCCCATTTCGTGCAGTATTTCCTTCCGGACACGCTTCGTGAGCAGGTCCGTGTTCGACGGCAACCCATAGAACTCCTGGCGCAGGCGCGCCGTGGAGACCAGCGCGGCCGCGCCTCCCAACTGCGCTTGCCCGTAAAGAAAGCTCAGCATTGGGATGAAGAGATCGTCGGACGTCAGCCCCAGGATGCGCTTCGCCATGGGAGGGCGGTTCCGGACCAGGTCTTTCATGAGTTCGACCGCGCTCCACTGGCCGCGCGACGCATCAAAGGCTGTCGCGGACGAAGGCCGCGCCGGAAGTAGTTCGACTTCGAATCCATAACTCCGCTCAATCACCATCTGCGCTTCACTCAGGATCGCCTCTTCGACGAAGCCGACTGACACAATGCAGGCCAGCTTCACGCTTCCCTCTTCGCCGCGCTCAGGCGGGTTCCTCTGACCGGCCCGTTGCGTTCAACGGCAGCGTAACGGTGAATGTGGAGCCCAGACCCTTGCCGCTCCTGACTTCGACATGGCCGTCGTGGGCCTCGACTATGCCATAGAGTACGGCCAAACCCAAACCGACGCCCTTGCCGTCTGGCTTGGATGTGAAGAATGGCGTGAAAATCTTGTCCAGGTCCTCTTCTGGGATTCCTTCACCGTTGTCCTCGACAACCAGGAGCACCCCATCCTTCGCCTGGTTCAGGCGGGTGGAGATGGTCACCTTGCCGCCGCCGGACGGCTGGATCGCTTCGGCGGCATTCAGGACGAGGTTGAGGATCACCTGCTGGATCTGGGAAGCGTCACAGGGAATCAGCGGCAAGTCGGGCTGGAGGTCGAACTGAATGGAGGCCTCGCACAGCCTGAGCTTGTGTTCGACCAGGGATACTGTCGACTGGATCAAACGGTTCAAGTCCGCGCCGGCACGCTGGGGCTTCGAGCGCCGCGAAAAAGCCAGTAGGTCCGACACGATGCGGCCGACGCGCGATGTTTCGTGGCTGATCTGGTTCAGGTACTTCTTCAGTTCAGGGACGCGCTCAGGCGGCAGAGAATCGTCCTTGAGAATACGCTGGCATAGCATGGAGAGGTTGAGCACGCCCGAGATGGGGTTGTTGATCTCGTGGGCGACGCTGGCTGACAGTTGGCCGAGCGAGGCGAGCCGGTCGGAATGGAGCAGTTTCTGGTGTGCGGCCTTAAGCTGCTGCGTCCGTTCCTCGACCTTGTCCTCAAGGCTTTGCGTGAACTGGTTCACTTTTTCCATGGCATCGCCCAGGCGGTCGCGCATCGTATTGAAGCTCGATACCAGTTCGTCCATCTCTTCGCTGCGGTGCTGGATTTCAATCGGCTTGTCCAGTTCCATGGCGCTGACGGCCTTGGTGCCGGCGATGAGTTCGTCAATGGGGCGAACGACAAACAGGCGCGTGAAGAAGACGATGCAGAGCGCGATGAGAACGATTTGAACGATGGTGGACAGGGCCGTCTGGAACTTGGCCGAGGCTTCTTCCTGGCTGATCGGATCCGTGCGCAATGCGACATCGAGAACGCCGAGCACCTTTACGCTGGCCGGATGCGCGTGGCAGGCAGCCTGGCTGCATGCCGCCTCGTTGTAGATGGGCGTGATCATGTTGAGCGTTCGGGTGCCGTTCGGCGACGTGTTGATGCGCGCTCTGGCCTGAACAGTCAACTGCTCCCGCACTGCCCCCTTGCCGTGACAGGTGGCGCAAGGCTGATTGTCGAATGACACGGCCCGGCCGGTGTCCTCTGCACGCGTCGAAAACGTGAGATCGCCGGTCCCGTTGTAGATTCCGATGCGGTCCACACCCTGCTTCTCCGCGATCTTGCTCATGATGTCGTAGGCCACCTCGCGGTGGTCGTCGAGCATCGCCTGCCAAGTGGCGCTGGTAATACTTTTGGAGAGCTGGTCAGCGCCCAGGACCATCGTGTTGAGCAAGTGCTTTTGCTGTGTGTCGAGGTAGATGAAGCCAAAGATGGACTTGATCAGAACCACGATGAAGGTCAGCGAGACGATCAGCTTGACTGAGAGTTTTCGCCTCATGTTTGGACTCTACTCTATTCAGACAACTAAGTCCATTATACCCGCGCCAAGCTGATGGCAACCTCTCCACGCGCCGGATCCACGACCGTGAACACGGCATAGACGCTGGCGCCTGCCCGCTCGACGGTGAATGCAATCGGAGATCCGCCGCAGGTGACCGCTCGCGGTTGGGAGCCGCCCGGCAGCAGGACGCGGAAGCGGGCAACGCCGCCTTGCCCGGAGTATTCGATCGTAATCGAACCGGGCGCCGACTTCCAGAGGTAAGCGAAGTATGCTTCCGAAGCGGCATAGCGCGAGACAGACCTGGCCGACGATAGCCCGGCCGCGGCCCAGCGGGGCTCGATCTCCACTGTCCGCATCTGGCCGGACACATCACGGATGCCGGCCAGCCCTTCGACGAGTGCGTCCACCCATTGGGCCATGCCCCAGCCGGTATAGTTCACCTCGTTGGTCGTGCGGAACCCCGGTGTGCCGTCGGGCCAGTACCAGACGTGCGCGCCGCCGGTTGCTCGCAGGTGGCCGGCGTATTGGCGCAGCAGTTCAACGCCGTAGGCCTCGCGGCCGTTCTGGAACGCGGCGCGGCACAACTCGCCGCCAACCCACGGCATCAGTCCGCCGTTGGCATAGCCACCCTGCAACCGGTAAGGATCTTTCCAATAGCCGAGCCGGTCCGGATAACCGGGTTGCAGGCTCCACCAGGGGTATTTGTCGCCGGTTTCGTTGTGGCGGCGGCGGTATTCGTCGATGATCTTCATTGACTGTTCCATCGACGCCAGGCCGCGCGTCATGGCCCAGGTGTTGCTCATAGCCAACTGCTTGGATTCGTCGAAGTCGCCGTGTTCGATTTGGTCCAAGTGCGCATGGTGAAGAAACTTTGTCCCGTCCCAGAGCAGCTTCACGGCACGTGCGCGGTACTCCCCGGCCTCTTTCTCCCAGCGGGCGGCGGATGCCTTGTCGCCCAGATGCGCGTACATCTGGCTCATCGCTCTGAACGCCAGCGCGTAGCCGCTTTGATCGCAAGTGGCGACCACGTGGCGTGACGTACCCTTGTCGGTGGCGCCGTCGATGTCGTAGTCCCATGTGTCACAGGAGTGCTGGCGTTTGATGAGGCGGTTGACCGGATCCCAGTGCTTGGGATCGCTCTGGATATAGGCGAGAGCCTTTTCGAGCTTTGGCAGCGCGCGGCGCATCCATTCGTCGTCGCCGGTCGCTCGCCACGTGTCCCAGACGCCGAGCGTGAGGATGTACTCAACGTCGCTCTCCAGTCCGACGCGCCAGGTGCGGCCGTCGCGCTCGATGCCGTCGGGCGTCTGGCCGTCCTCGCGCTGGACTTCCAGGAAGCGGTCCAGCCCGCATTGCATCTCGTGTTCCCAATGCTTGTAGCCCGGCAGAGAATAGATCCAATCACGCAGCCAGATGCCGTCGAAGTGCCATGTGTCTCCGGAGATATAACCGACAAACCGGCCCCGCGGAGTCATGTAGTCGCGCCGGCCCAGCCGCATGGCCTCGCGCGTGAAAGGGTACAGGGAATCGAAGTCGCGGTCACCAGTCTCGATGGAAGTTTCGGCGTCGAGCAGGATGTTGACATAACGGCTATAGCGTTTCTCGCCCGGAAACCAGAGATACACGTAGTGAGTGCCCAGCGCGCCGCTGACCTGAAACGTAGTGGAGCCGCGGTTGGACGTCAACGGGACATCCCTCTCGAAATACGTCCGCTGCGACGGGTCGGCGACCTTCACACGGCACAAGGCGTCGCCCTTCGCGCGGCCCTGGACGGTGACCCGGACCGTGTCGAGCGGGCGGTACTGGCGCCGGTCCGTTCCGATCCTGCCATACCGGGATTCGATGACCGACGGGTCGATGGCGAAAAGCGATGCTGCGGCTGTAAGCAGGACGGCGATCGTGCGCATGGAGACATCGTACGCGATGCCGCGCGATCGTGTGACTTCGATCACTGAACGGCGGGCTTCATCCAGGCAAACTGAAGGCATGAAACCCGCCCCGATCCATGGCACTCTGAACGACCGGGCCTCGCGCAGCTTCCGGGCGCTGCTCATCGTCGAGCAATACGGAATCGACTTCCACGATCAGGGCAAACGCCCGTTCGACGAAGTCTGCCGCGAAAAGGGTCTGGACCCTGCCGCCGTGGCGGCTGAAATCGAAAGCGTCTCGCGTCCGCGTGTGCCGGCCGAACTCGACCCGGCGCTATCGTTGCGCGAACTCATCCAACACATCAATACCCGCCATCACGAGTACCTGAAGCTCGAACTGCCCCGCCTGCGGGCGCGGCTGGATCGCATGGCCTCACGCCATCCCGACCGGGACAATGCGCTCCTGCCCCGGCTCCGCGAGGTCTTTGTCGCGATCCAGCAGGACCTCGAACTGCATCTCCACAAGGAAGAAGACATCCTCTTCCCTGCCATCGTCCGCCTGGAACGCGCAGCCGCCAATGGGGAGCCTCCGCCCCCCACTCCCTTCGGACCCGTCAGGAATCCCATCAGGATGATGGAACACGAGCATGCCGCCCTGGCTCAACTGCTCATCCGGATGCGTGGGATTGCCCGCGACTACATTGCTCCTGATTACGCCTGCGCCAACTTCCGCGCCGTCTTCAACGCGTTGAAGGAGCTTGAAACCGACCTGCACGAACATATTCACGTCGAAAACGACATTCTGCACGTCAGGGCCGCCGCCCTGCAGGCTTGAGTCAACTTCCCGGAGATCACTCCTCGCGAAGCGCGTCGATGGGGTGAATTCTAGACGCTCGCCAGGCGGGCACGAAACCTGCAACCATGGCGATGGCTCCCACTACCGCGGCGACCTCCAGGTAGGCTATGGCATCCACCGCGCCTTCTCCGATCGTGTAGTTGCGGATTACCCTGTTCAGCGATAGGGCACAGGCTAATCCAACCACGATACCCGTCAACGCCTGGCTCATCGTCCTCGAGAGAATCATTCGCAGAATCCCAGCCCTCGTGGCCCCGAGCGCCGCGCGGACACCGATCTCGTGGTTTCGCCGCGCGGTTTGGAAGGATGTCACGCCGTAGACTCCGGCAACTGCCAGAAGCACGGCGAGTCCGGCAAACAGGCTCAGAAGCAAAGCCAGGAAGCGAGTGCCGGATGTGGCTTCCTCCACCACTTTGTCCATGGTCCTGACCATGTAAGCGACAGCGTCCGACTCCATCTGACGGAGTTCACCGCGGACCGCAGCTTCCACTGATTCAGGGGTGAGGTTGGTTCTGACGACAAGCGAAACCGCACTCGGGTTGCGGTCGAATTGCGTCATCGGCTCGTAGATTGCTGTCGGGACCGGGCGGTAGAGGCCCGTGTCACGGACGCCGTTGACGACGCCGGCGATCGTCAACCAACTGTCTGGCGCCGGCTCGGTTCCCCGAGCAATCCGCTTGCCGACAGGGTCCTGCCCGGGGAAGTACCTTTCCGCCATCTGGCGGTTGATCAAAACCGCGTTCGTTCGGTTGTTCCAGTCGTTGGCCGTGAGATGCCGGCCGCGTAGAGCCGTGATGCCCATCGCGTGGAAGTAGCCCGGACTCACAGTCCTGTGTTCGGCGGCGGGTTCGTGGCCGGGACGGTCCAACGGGCGTCCTTCAATGGTCAAGCTCATGTTCATGTTGATCGGGGTGATGGGCAGAACGTTGATCACGCCTGCCCGGCTGATACCCGGCAGCCTTTCCACCTGTTCGAGGAACCGGCCGAAGAAGCCCGCCGTCTCCGACGGCTCGTATCGCGCTTCGGGCAGCGCGATCCGCATCGTGACGACGTTCTCTGTCTGGAATCCAAGGTCGACCGTCGCCAGCCGTCCAAGGCTCTTCATCAGAAGTGTCGCGCCCAGGACGAGAAGCAAGGCCAGCGCGATTTCGGCAATCATCAGCTTGCTCCGCGGCGGCGGTCCGGAATTCAGGTTGGTCGACGCGCCCTCCTTCAAGGCAGTCTGCAGATTCAGCCTGCTCAGGCGCAGCGCCGGCCACAACCCAGCGAAGCCAGCCGAGACGGCGGAGGCGATTAGGCAGTAGATCAACGTCGATGAATCGAGGATGAAGCCGCTTTCGTACCGCCACGGGTTATATGGCGCCGCCTCCAGCGCGCGCAGGCTCCAATCCGCGATGAGCAACCCGAACAGACCTCCGCCGGCGGCCAGAAGGAGAGCCTCGCCAACCAGGAGACGTGCGATCCCCAACCAGCTCGCGCCCATCGAGAGTCTAACGGCCAGTTCCCGCCGCCGCGCCGCGGCTCGCGCCAGCGTCAGGATGGCGACGTTCACGCAGGCAAGGACGAGGATGAACATAACCGCGCCCGTCAGCACCGTCATCGCCCGTCCGGTTTCCCTGACGGAGTCGATTCGCACAGGGGAGATTCGAATCCCGCGCGTGGCGTTGTCGGGATGAATCTCCTCCAACCGCCGGGCGACGCGGTTCATGTCGGCTTGTGCATCGAGGGCGGAGATGCCTGGCTTGAGCCGGCCAATCACCCGCAGCCAGTGTGTGCCGCGCTCTTCCAATTGTTCCTGGCGGTAGACCAGTGGGACCCATGCGCGAGTCCGGGTCCTTGGCGGGAATTCAAACGTCTCCGGCATGATGCCAACCACCGTGGCGGAGGTTCCGTTCAGCCTGACGGACTTACCGACCGTCTCAAGATCCGACCCGAACAGGTCGGCCCACAACCCATGACTTAGAACCACGGCCGGGGGACGGCCGCGCACGCAGTCGCCCGGTTCAATCATTCGTCCCCTGAAAGGCTTCACGCCCAGGACCTTCCCGATTTCGCCGTCTACCTGTGCTGCCGCTACCATCGAAACGCCATCGCCGGTGGACAGATTCACGCCTGCCATGTTGAACGCACCAATTGAGTCAAACACCGAGTTGTCGCGGCGCCAGTCGGCAAGGTTCGGTACTGACACCGCTGCGCCCCAGGTCTGCTGACCCTGCCAGGTCATCGACTCGTAGAGGTGGAAGAGCCGCGCCGGCTCCGGGTATGGCAGTGGTTGCAGGATCAGCGCACGAATCAGGGTAAACACCGCCGTGTTCGCGCCGATTCCCAGGGAGAGTGACAAGATGGCCAGAAGGGTGTAGCCAGGATTCCGCACTAGGCTACGGGCGGCGTGGCGCACGTCGCGCACCAGATCTTCCAGCCAGCCGAACGCCGACAGCCGCCGGTAGTGTTCCTTGGCCTGCTCCACACCGCCGAAACTGCGCAGGGCAGCGAATCGAGCCTCCTCAGGAGCCATCCCCTTCCGGATGTTCTCCGCTGTCTCCATCTCCAGGTGAAACTGGATCTCTTCGTTGAGATTCCGGTCGAGACGGTCCTTCCTGAACGGGGCCGCCAGCCGCTTGATCGCTGATCCGATCGGCATGGGATGCCTTCCTTTGCAGTCAAGACGCACCATCGAGAACCCGTGCGATGATTCCGGAGATGCGCCGCCAGTTGTCGACCTCGGTTTCGAGTTGGGCCGTTCCCGCCGGGGTGAGTGAATAGAATCGTGCTTTGCGGTTGTTGTCCGAGACGCCCCATTCCGAGCGGATCAGTCCGCGCTGCTCCAGCCGGAGCAGGGCAGGGTACAGCGTGCCCTGGTTCATCGACAACAGGTCCTCGGACACCTGCTCGATGCGCCGGGCGATGCCCCAACCGTGGGTTGGGCCGAGTGTGTGGAGGGTCTTTAGAACGAGGAGGTCCAGTGTCCCTTGGAGGAGATCGGCTTTCTGACTTGCCATGACGCCTCCTGTCGATCGTCAACAGGAGTATGCGTCAGTTCCTGTCGATTGTCAACAGGAATCTTTCGATAGCATCGAGACGGAGAATCCCTCCCCGCCGGGTGGGCAGAAGGGATCCTGAGTTCGTTTGGTCGTAGATCCTCAGCCGCCGGCCCGAGGCCTGTAGCCCGGTCTGGCGCTCACCCGGAGTTTCTTGCCCGGATCATTCACCAGTTCCACGGTGATGCGGCGGAACCCCTCGTTTGGGTTGGGCTGCGGATAGTACGTGACTGTATAGGAGTTGCCAAGGTCTTCGCGGATGGATTCAAAGGCCTCCACCTGTTTCTGCCAGGTCTTGGCGAAGAAGGCCTTTCCGCCCGTGCGGCCGGCAATGCGTCGGAAGACTCCGGTCGAGATCGGGTCCCGGTTGACGTCGCTGGTCGAGATCACATAGATCGGGATGCCCTCGTCCTCGGCCACTGCCCGGACATCGTCCGGCGCAACCATCGAGGCCGAATCGGGTCCGTTCGAAAACACGATCACCACTTTGCGCCCAGGTACCTTGGCTGCGTCGCGCAGCGCCAGCAGCAGTCCGTTGTAGAGTGCCGCTTCGTCCCCGGCAACCGCCTTTCTCAGTCCTTGCAGGACTTCATTGCGTTCGCGCGAAAGCGGCGCGGCCCGGCTCAGGTTTCGCGAGAAGGTGTAGACGGCCACCGAATCAGCGCGATCCAGTCCGCGGATGAAATCAGCGATGGCGTCCGAGGCGTACACGAAGCCGCGGTACATGTAGTTGCTGGTGTCGAAAAGCACGAAGACGTTGGTTCCCACCAGCGCGTCGGTCGCGATTCCTCCCCGTTCCGGGTCGCCGCCAGTTGCCGCGATCTGCTCAGTGTGGCCGGATTCGAGCACCCGAAGTGGAGGCCTGCTGCCCTCGGAAAAGGTCGTCAGCCGTTGCGGGATTCCATCCTCGACGATCTTGAAGTCACTCGGCTTCAGACCGTTGATATACCGGCCGCGCCCGTCGGTCACGGTGAAGCTCAGCACGACCATGTCCACCTTGACGCGGAACGTCGGTTGTTGAGCCGTCAGGCCACTGGCCAGCAACACCAGTACGGCAACGGAGGCCGCGAGCATCCAAAGTTTGGCTTTCCTTGTCATCTTGTCTGCCTCCGTGCGTCTATTCGAGCGATGCCTTCTGCTGCTGCGCGCCTGTCTGGCGCGCCTCGGCGCGCGCCTGGTCGGCGATCACGCGCATGGAGCGCAGCACTGCCGGCCAGTCTTCCAGGTGAGTGGCGAAGATCTGCTCCACCGTCTTTTGGGTCCACTCGGGAATACGGAGATTCAGTTCCGACGGGCGAAGCTGTAATTCGTCGGCCAGGGCCGCAAAAAAGAGATTGTTGGACTCCCAGCTTTCGGCCATGATGCGGCTGGAGAAACCCATCAGCGTCGGGAATGTCCGCAGATTGAGCAGTTGCGGGTGCATCGTGTTAGCCAGAGTCGGTTTTGGCGTCCCGAAGGCCTCCGACAGCGCCTGGTGATTCAGCCGGTCCGGATCGGCGGCCGCCAGGTCTCCAATCAGTTTCCCGAATCCGCCCGGCAGATCCAGACCGCCGGCAACGGCTTGGCGGCCAAGCGAATAGAGTTCGGTCGGTGTGACAGCCTCGATGGCGGCGGCGATATCGCCAGCGGCCAACGAGTTCGCGATACGGCGCAAACGGACCGGCTGCGCGGTTGCGTCCAGCACATTGACGGCCCTGGCAAGCAGGTCCGGCGAAGTGGCCGCCGCGGCCAGTAGGTCCTCTCCCAGCCGCAGATGCAGCGCGAGATAGTGAATTTGCGCCGGCGTGACGTTCCAGAATCGCGGCAATTTGGCGCTCACCAGCATCTGGGGAACCAGATCACCCCAGATGAGTGCTTGCTCCCTGGTCGGAATCAGGAAGTTCTGTTCGGCCTCGGCCAGTGCATAGGGTAGGGTCGCCAGCGACCCGACCAGCCGTCCGCCGGCCGAGGAAGGCCAACCATTGCCGACCACTTCAGTCGTCTTCCAGGTCTGATGCGTGCCTTGGATCCCAATGAAGTCGTGGCTGCGCGCAAACAGCGGATTGGTGTAAAGGATCTGAGCGCCCGGCGGCGCGTAGTGCACATAAAGCAGCCCGACAAGGGTGTCGCGCAGCAGCGGAGCCAGCAATCCGCGGGCCTCCCTGAGCCTCTCGCCGTCGCCGGCGGCCTTGTCGATCACTGCTCGGAAGTTGAGCTTCCGCTGGGCGTCGATGTGCCGCTCAGTCCAATAGCCGAACGACAGTGCATTGCGCTCCTGTGTCGACAGCGACGCTTTCGGCAGGCTGAGATCCGAGACTCTCGATGCCAGCCGGTTCAACACGGCGGCGTTGAGTCGTTCGCCGCGCGACAGGCTCTCCAGGTGGTCCGCCAGATCGAAGATCACTTTCAATGAAAGCAGTTTCTGCGCTTCGAATACGCGCAGCATGTCGGCCCGGACCATGTCCAGCGTCTGCTGATCGGTGGCCGCCGGCGCGCCCGCCAACAGGTCTATCATGCGGTCCTGGACATTTGCCCCCGCCGCCGTGCCGGACGCCTTGAGTAGCGTCTCGACGCCGTTCCGGCCGGCGTCAAACAATGGGCCGCCGCCTCGAAACTTCAGAAACGGATCGATTAACCCGTTCAGCGATGCGTCGGCCTGCGACTCCGGGATCAGTTTTTGCCGGCACAGGACTTGCCAAAGGCCCGTGAGCGCCTGCATCATGCCGGCTGAATCGGCCTTGTTCACCGGGTCGCCGATTTCGCTGATCACCTCAGCCACTTCAAGGAATTTGAGGATGGTCTCATCCCGCAGCCCGGCCGCCTCGCTGAACAGCGGGTACTGCGCCCCGTATTTCCGGTACGAACGCGCCAGGCGGTCCACCGTCGCCGCGGACAGTGGCGCCGCGCGTCTGCGCTCAATGTCGCTGACCGACAGGAAGATCTTCAGCGGCTCGTTTTCGACGGCTTTGCGCGACAGCCCGAACAGGGCTTCCAATAGATCGTCGGGCTCTCTCCAGTTGGCCGCCGCCCTGGTCAGCCTGCCGTCGTACTTCCCCTGCGGATGCTTGGTGAAGAGGTTCTTCCAGACTTCGAGGCCGCCAGGCAGGTAAGGCTGGTTTGGAGCCGCCATCCTCAACCTCGTGGTCAGCAGCATCAGGTCGGTGTTCGATCGGAAGACAGGCCGGGCCGGACCTGGGCTGGTGACGCGGCCGCGCAGAGCCGAGTAGAACCTCTTCAGGCGCGCCGGTTCGGTGAGGTAGGCCTGGACTGGGCCGTCGATGCGCGACAGTGAATCGAAGTAGCTGGCCAGCCAGCCATCGTCCTTCATGATGAGCTTTTCGATGAACTCAACGCCTTTGTCGGGGTTGGCGCCCGCCAGATCGCTCCATGCCGCCGCCGAACGCTGCCCGCCGGGCACCACGGCCTTGCCGTCGCGTAACCGCAACATGCCGCCGAAGAAATCGAATACATGCGCAAAGGCTCTCACGCGCGCCACCGGCACGGATGCCCGCACCTTCTCGGCGGTATCCGGATCCAGCTTCACCACGCCAAGATAGAGCCGGCATAACGCAGGGTCGGCCAGAAACGCGTCGATCAGTTCGCCCGAGACCTTCTCTTTCGACGACAACCAGTACTCCGGCCCATACAGGACTGTCACGCGGGTCGGCTTGTAGTCGATCTCAAACAGCCGGTTGCTCCTAAGCGCTTGCTCTAACTCCGCCAGCGGGAAACCTGAATCGATGGTAAGAAAAGCCCGCGATGCATTCACCGTCTCAAGCACTACTTCGCTGCCGCAACCGCCTCTCATGCGGAATCCCAGGATGCGTAGCAACTCGCCTGTCTGCGTCGATTCGCATTGCGCGATTCGCAGAACCCGGCTCGCGCCGGCCAGTGCCTCGATCTCGCGCGCCTGGCTGATGTAGCGTAGGATCAGCTTCAAATACTCGGTCTGTTCCAGACCCTGGTTGCCGCCCATCGCCTGATAACCACCAGTGACGATGTTCCGAGCCAGGGCGGCCAGGACCTCGTTGGGCGGCAACTCGGGCGACAGCGCCGCCATTCGGGCGAATCCCGACATCGGTCCTGGAATCAGTACCTCCCCTGAAGGGACCTTCGGCGTTGCCGCGGGCGCGCTCAACCCGGCCGGCGTGGTCAGCGAGGCCAGGCGTCTGGCTGCCGCCTCGCGGTCGCCCGAGATCAACTCCAGCGCCGCGATCCGCCGCAGCACCCTGTCTCGCTCCACACGCGACAGACCTGGCGCGGTCAGGTAGTCTTCATAAGCCTTGGGCGTTGCCGGATGCCGTCGGGCGTCGAGCCATTGCGCCCTCACTCCCAGTAATGTGGAATTCTTGGGATCACCGGCCAGCGCGCGTTCGATCTCACCGGGCACCATGCCGGATTCGCCTCGAAGTTCCGCCTGGGTGACGTGCGCCTGCCAGTCCAGTTGCTGGCCCGCGGCGCCGGACGGGGCTACCGCTGTCAATGCGGTCACCACGGTCATTTGCACGAATCGGTCTATCCTCATGCGTCCCCTCCCTGGTTCAGGATGATTCTGTGCTGCCCTGCTGTTGGGTACAGACTGTACCACATTTCGTTACGAAAGTCGCCTGGTTTCAAAGTTACTAAAATTAGGTGCGCCGGCCACGTCGTGGATCCCAGAATCGCGTCGATGTATGCTGGCTGTGAATAAGGAAAGCAGACCGATCCATGAAAAGAATCATACTGTCCACCATCATGCTGGCATTCCCGGTCCTCGCGGTTGAGCACACCATCGCGGTGGTGGGCCTTGTCCACTCCCACGTCTGGGGCCATCTCGGCAAGATGGTCAAGGGCCAACCCGCCAAACTGGTCGGCGTTGCCGAAACCGTCCCTGAACTGGTCGCCGAAGCCCAAAAGCGCGGCGTTCCCGCCAACCTGATCCAGTCCGATTGGAAGAAGATGATCGACGAGACCAAGCCCGAGATTGTTTGGGCGTTCGTCGAGAACAACCGCCACATGGAAATCGTCCAGTACTGCGCCCCACGCAAGATCCACGTCATGTTCGAGAAACCGCTCGCCTCGACAGGCAAGGAAGCCGTCGCAATCCGTGATCTGGCGCGTAAGAACGGCATCTACGTCATGTCGAACTACCAGATGGCTTGGTGGCCGTCGAACTACGTCGCCAAGGCCGTTGCCGACAGGGGCGATCTCGGCCAGGTCTACCGCATCCGTGGAGTTGTCGGTCACGGAGGCCCGGGCGGACCCACCGGCCTGAACAAGTGGTTCTTCGAATGGCTCACCGATCCGGTGAAGAACGGCGGCGGCGCGCTGGTTGACTTCGGCTGTTACAACGCCCTTTGGAGCCTCTGGTATCTGGGCGAGCCCACCACCGTCTATGCCACGGTGAACCAGCTCCGGCCCCAGGAGTTTGGCAAGGTCGAAGACAACGCGACCATCATCCTGCACTACCCCAAGGCCGTCGCCGTGCTCGAGGGTAGCTGGGATTTGCCGCGTAGCTTCCAGGACCTGGAGGTATTCGGCCGGCAGGGCAGCGTCTACATGACGCGCGACAAGGTGGAACTCCGCAAAGGCCGCGGCCCGGCGGAAGAAGTCAAGATCGACCCGCTGAAGCCCGAAGCAGCCGAACCGATCCCCAACATGATCCACTCGATCGACACCAAGACCGAACCCGGCGGCATGGTCGCGCTCGACATCAATGTCCAGGTGGTCCAGATCCTCGACGCCGCCAAGCTCAGCATCAAGACCGGCCGCGCGGTCGCCTTCAAATAGGGGACTGTCTCGTGCAAGCGTGGGGCAGCCTTTCTGCCCCGCCGAAGCCTGAAGCCCGCCCCCTGAGTGGAACCGCGAACGGAGAGAGCGGGTGCCGGCGTGATTTTCGGCATGTGGGGCAGTGTTTCCCGCCCAACCGCGCGCCGGGCGGAGACTTCTCTATCTCTTTGCGGTTTCGTCGCCCTGCGTGCGGGAGCGCAGAACAAGCCACAGGCCCACCAGAGTCAGCGCGCCGGCAATCCACTGCGTCCACGTCAGCGGTCCGCCAAACGGCGGTGCCTGATCGTGCTCGCGGAAGTACTCGGTCACGATCCGCACCGGGCCATATAGCGCCAAATAAAGGCCAAATGTCCACCCCGGAGTTCGTTTGGTCGAGAATCCCCGGTAGAGCGCATACGCCACGGCGACGGTGAGCAGCGCCTCGTAGATCTGCGTCGGGTGCAAGGGAATGTCTAGCGGCACGCCGGTGATCTCGTGCGCGACCGGACTGGTGAACGTCACTGCCCAGGGACGGTCGCAGCGGTCGCCCCAACAGCACCCGGCGGCGAAACAACCCAGCCGCCCGATTGCGTGTCCGAGCGCCACTCCGGGCGCAAGGACATCGAGAGTTCGCAACCAGGGCAGGCCGTGACGGCGGATGTAGAACCAGGCGAAGCCCAGCGCGGCCAGGAACCCGCCATGAAAGACGCCCGCCGACAGCAGCGTGTCGAAACTGAACATCGTCCTAGGGTTGGCCCTGTAGTAGTCGATGTTCAACAGGAACATCATCAACTTGGCGCCGGCCAGGCCGGTCAGGGCGCAGTAAATGGCCAGGTTGGTGACGACCTCGGGGTTGAGCCCGGACCGTTTGGCCAGCCGGGTCGTCACCCAGATTCCGGCCAGAAATCCGGCGGCCACCAGGACCCCATACATAGGAATGAAGAAGCCGCCAATCGAGACTAACTTTGGAAACATGAGACTTAGCGCACCCTCCTGGCCAGCACAAACAGGTCCGCGCCCCTCATCTCGCAAATCTCGATAGAGAAACCGGCCTTTTTCAACACCTTGGAGTATTCCTGCGGCTTCGGCGCATAGTACGCCTCCAACTGCCGCGCCGTTTCGTTCGCACCGCCGAGCGCCGCAGCCAACCGTCCTCCTGGCTTCAGCAATCCGTGGATTCGTTTGGCCGCTTTGTCCGGAGGGACGATCCAGTCGAGTGCCGCATGGGCAAACACGGCGTCAAATGCAACCTCCGGCGCGTAGTCGAACAGATCGGCTTCGACGAAGTCCACGGCGGGAAACTTATACCGCGCCTGCTCCAGCAATACGCCGAGCCGCTCCAGTCCGACCACGACTGCGCCCGACTCAGCGATCCGTCCTGCGAGTTCGCCGATCCCGCAGCCCAGATCCAGTATGCGTTCGCCGGGGTGGGGGGCCAAAAGCTCGATGAGCTGCGTTGAGGAGTCCAAACTAGAGATGGTACAGCATCAGGTAGATGACTACGCCCGTGATGCTGACATAGAGCCAGATGGGCAGCGTGATGCGTGCAAGTTTGCGGTGTCCGCTGAAGTTGCCTTTCAGCGCCCGGCGCAACACGATGATCGCCATCGGAGCAACGGCAGCGGCCAGGATCGTGTGCGACAGCAGGATCGTGAAATAAACCACCCGGATTGCACCCTCGCCCTGGAACCGCACCGATCCAACGCTGTAATGGTAGACCAGATAGCTGATCAGAAAGAGCACCGACGCGGTGAAGGCCATGAGCATCGACTGTTTGTGTTCATCACGCCGCCCCTGACGGATCAGAAAATACCCACGGATCAGCAGGCCCGCCGATAGGGCGTTCAGAAAAGCATTCAGCGTCGGTAGGTTCCGCATTGGCTGTCCTCTCAGAAAACCTCTTGCTCCAGCTTGGCTATGTCGGCGGCAAGTTCGGCGAGTCCGCCGGCGTCGAGCGAGTCGTAGTAGCCGCGAATCTGAAGCTTCCTGTCCACCAGGGCGAACTTGGTCGAATGTTGCAGCGCGCCGCCGACCTCGGATAGGTGGAACGTATCCCAGCTCAGCGTCCGGATTTGGGCCGGCTCGCCGGTCAGGAACCGCCAGCGGACCGGATCGGCCTTCCAGCGCTTGGCGTAGGCGGCCACGACTTCGGGGGTGTCGCGTTTGGGGTCGATCGAAATGGAAACCAAACGAACTTCGGGTGAGCCATTGATCATCCCCTGGAGCTTGTTGAATTGCGCCGACATGCGCGGACAGGGCCCGTTACAGGTGGTGAAAAAGAAGTTGGCCACCCAGACCCGGCCCTCCAGGTTGGCCGAACCGAACGCTTTGCCGGAATCGGCCGTCAGGCTGAACTCGGGCACGGTTCCGTAAGTGGGTAAGCCGGAATGCCATCCGCAGCCGGTCATCGCGACCAGTAGCAGCGCGGCGACGATGCTGCGTCTCATTGACTGTCTTTTCCGAGCGGCCGGCGTTCCACGTTCATAATCGCCGCCGTCAGAAATAAGATGCCACAAACCGAAGTCCAAAGCAGGCCCGCTCCCAGCGCCGGTCCGGCCCAATTCGGATCGGCCGGAATGGTCCGCTGCAGCGTCGCCAGGAAGTAGGTCATCGGGTTCAGCGCCATGACCGAACGAATCCACGGCAGAGCGGTTGATGCGTCGAACAGCGCGCCCGAGATCATCCACAACGGCATCAGAATCAGATTCATCATGGCGTGGAAACCCTGTGGCGTCTTGCTCTTCCAGGCCATCCAGAAACCCAGCGACGTGAACGACGCGCCGCACAACACCAGCGCCCCGGTCGCAGCCAGGACATCGGCGAGTCCCATCGGACGTCCGGTCACGATCAGCAGCGGCAGGAAGAAGAGCCCCTGCACGCCGGACATCACCGCCCCGGCGAGTACCTTGCCCGAGACCAGCGCGCACCTTGGCGCCGGCGCCGACAGCACCGACAGCAGGAATCCCTCGCGCCGGTCGTCGATCACCGACATCGTGGAAAACACAGCCGTGAACATCACGCTCAACAGGAGTGACCCGTTGAAGAATTTGCCCATGTCGCCGAAACCCGCTCCCAGCAGTAGCCAGAACAGCAGCGGCGATGCGACGAAGCCAATCACCCGGCTGCGCTCACGCCAGAAGTGCAGCATGTCCCGCACGAACACCGCCCGAACGGCAAGGAGAAACGTCCTAAGCATCGGCGGCCTCCGTTCCCGAGCCTTCCAGGAGCTCACCGGCCACTCTGAAGAAAACGTCCTCTAATGTGGGTCTGTGCAGCGACGCCGATGTGATCCGCCCAGGAAACGCTTCGAACGCCTCGGCGATGAATCTGTGGCCGGCCGGCGTCTCCACGGAGATCCTTCCGCCGCTTTCGTTCACTTCGACGGGGAACCGCTTTTTCAAGTCGTCCGCAAGGCCCGGCGACTCCGATTCAAACTCGACCACGTCCCCGCCAACCCGGGCCTTCAGCCGCTCCGGCGTGTCCTCGGCCACGGCTTTGCCGTGCGACATCATCAGCAGCCGCGTCGCGTTATCGGCCTCGTCCATCAGGTGAGTGGTGAACAGGATGGTGACCGGCGAGGCCGTCCTCAGCCGGTTCAGCGCCGCCCACATCTCGCGCCGTGCCGCCGGATCCAGTCCCGTCGATGCCTCGTCGAGCAACAGGACCCTGGGCTTGTGGATGATCGCCTTGGCGATCTCGACTTTGCGCTTCAACCCGCCCGACAACGTCCGCGCTTCATCACCGGCGCGCGTCTCAAGGCCAAATTCGGCCAGCAGTTCGTCGACCCGCGTCTGCAGCCCTGGTCCGCTGATCGATTGCAGGTGCCCCTGGGCGATCAGGTTCTCTCGGACCGTCAAGCGGCGGTCCAGGCTGCCGTTCTGGAAAACGACCCCGATCAGCTTCCGCAGCCGGATTCCGCCCTTGGCAGCGTCCACGCTGGCGATGGCAGCCGTCCCCTGTTGAGGCCGTTCCAGTGTGCATAGGATACGGAACAGCGTCGATTTGCCACATCCGTTTGGTCCCAGGATGCCGTAAACGTCTCCTTCTGAGACGGTGAATGAGAGCCCGTCCAGCGCCGCCCGCTGCCCATAGAGGTGGCGCAATCCCGAGGCTTCGACGATTGTCCCGCCCATCACTGACCCAGCCAGCGGCTGTCGAGCACCAGCGCGAGATAGATCAGCGGCAGGTACATCACCGACGCCTTCAGCACACCCCTGGCGTTGACTGCAGTGCATTGCCGGGCGCAGATCGCCGCCGACTTCAGGAACAACCCGCCCAGAATCAGCGCTGCGGCGAGGTACCAATGAGAAGTCATCGAGAAGAACGCCGGCAGCAGCGAGACGGGAATCAGAATCGCTGCCGTCAGCAGGATCTGGCGGGAAGTTGATATGCCGTCCGGCTCGACCACCGGCAACATGCGGATTCCGGCGCGCGCATAATCATCGCGGTACATCCAGGCAATGGCATAGAAGTGGGGGAACTGCCAAAGGAAAACGATGGCAAACAGGATCCAAGCCTCGACGGTTAACTCGCCCCGGGCGGCGGCAAAACCGATCAGCGGCGGCGCTGCGCCGGGAAACGCCCCTACGGTGGTCGACCACCACGTCCGCTGTTTCAAAGGCGTATAGAAGAGCAGATAGCTCACCACTGTGGCCAACCCCAGCCAGGCCGTCAGCGGATTCACTCCCAGTGCCAACTCGATTTCGCCCACCAGCAGCAGTGCCAGGCCGAAAAGAAGCGCGTTTCGCGGAGCGACCGCGCCGGCCGGAATCGGCCGCCCGGCGGTGCGCTTCATGCGCGCATCGGCATCGCGCTCATACCATTGGTTCAGTGTCGCCGTGCCCGAGGCGATCAACGCCGTGCCCAGCAGCGCATGGAACAGCAGAACCCAGTCAAGTGCTCCGGCGTGGCCGAAATAGTAGCCAATACCCGTGCTCATCAGAATCAGCCAGGTGATGCGCGGCTTGGTGAGGGCGAGATAGTGTTTCATCCGTTTTGCCCCGTCGCGGCCAGGCCCCGCGCCTCGACCGGTTCCACATGGCGCAACGTCTGCGCCGCCAGCGCGAGAGTGAGCGCCAGCACCACCGCTCCGGCCAGCACGTGCGAGGCTGCCGCAATCACCCTCCACGCCGATCCGGCCGAGCTCTCGGCCATCCGCCCGAACAGCGCCGTCACCCCCAACACCAACTGCACCGCGGTAATGGAGATCAGCGCAATCGACAACCGTCTCAGCGCCGGGTGCTTGCCGCATTGCGTCATGGTGAACGCTGCCGTCATGATGACCGCCATGGCCGCCACAAAGGCCCAGGCCACATGAGGGATCAACCCGGTCATCTGGTGGCGGTAGGCGGCGCCCAAAGCGACTTGAATCGTCACCGCCGCGGGTGTGATCCAGGCCAGAGACCGCAATGTTGGGAATCCGCCATCTGCAAAGGCCAGCTTCGCTTCCCAGGACTCCGAGGTCATGGCCGCACCTCCTGCCGCGAGTCCGAACGCCAGGTGGCTGAACACGGCATGCGCTACTTTGGCCGCGGGCGTCAGGACCATCCCGCTCCACCCTGACGCTGCAATGGCCCCCAAGACGAGGATCGACAGAGCAAATGCCTCGGGCCGTGTCTTGCGTACCGCCGCCGACCAGACCATCGCCAGCAGGCCGACGGCAATGCCCATCACCAGATGGGGTTGTGATGCCTTTGTCTGCCCCGTTTCGACCACGCCCTGCGCCAGGGCGAGAAACAGTCCCGTGACGAGGGCCAAGCTGATTCGGTGTAAGATCGTTCTGCTCATTGGAGTGGACATGCGGTCGGGTCCCAGTTAGAGGATGTCCTATCCCTTGCCCTTGATTCTACCCTGGCAGGAATTATTTCGCATCAGCCGAATACTCCACCCTCCTCGATTCCTTCGGCTCAGCTCAATTGATGGTACAAAAGACAGCATGAATCGCCGTTCGATGCTTGCCACGTCCCTGTCGCCTGCCTTTCTGCGGGGAGCGAACAACCCTTCCCGTCCCAACGTTGTCTACCTGCACTCGCACGACACGGGCCGGTACATCCAGCCTTACGGCCACGCCGTGCCTACGCCGAATCTGCAGAAGTTCGCCGGCGAATCGATTCTGTTCCGCCAAGCCTTCGACGCCGCCCCGACGTGCTCGCCTTCGCGCGCCGCGCTGCTCACCGGAATGGCCCCGCACTCCTGTGGAATGTTGGGCTTGGCCCACCGGGGCTTTGTTCTCGACGACCCGCGCCAGCACTTGGCCAACTTCCTGAAATCACAGGGCTACGACACGGTGCTGAGCGGCGTCCAGCACGAAACCGTCGCCGCCAGGATCCCCGAGTTGGGCTACCGGCGAGTCCTGGAAACGCCGGGCGGACGTGGCCCGGCAGTCTCCGATGCCGCCGCCCGATATCTCGCCTCCCAGCCCCAAGGTCCATTCTTCCTTTCTTGCGGCTTCCACGAGACCCATCGCCAATTCCCCGTTCCCGGACCGGCCGAGGACGCCCGTTACACCCTGCCTCCAGCAACGCTGCCCGACACCCCGGCCACCCGCGCCGACATGGCAGCCTTCAAGGCTTCGGCGCGGATTCTAGATGAATCAATGGGCCGCGTGCTGGACGCCGTGTCCCGCGCCGGGCTGGCTGAGAACACCCTGGTGATCGTCACCACCGACCACGGCATCGCCTTTCCTCGCATGAAGTGCAATCTGAACCAGCACGGCATGGGCGTCATGCTCATGATGCGCGGGCCCGGCGGATTTGGCGGTGGCAAGGTTCTGGACTCGCTGGTCTCCCACATCGATCTGTTCCCGACCATCTGTGACGTGGCGGGCCTGCCCGCACCCGGATATCTCCAGGGCCATTCGATCATGCCCTTGATCCGGGGCGAAAAGCAGGAGATTCGCGACCATCTGTTCGGCGAAGTCAGCTATCATGCCGCCTACGAACCGGCCCGCTCGGTCCGGACGCATCGCTACAATTACGTCCGCCGTTACGACGGCCGCACAGGCCCGAACCTGCCCAACTGCGACGACGGCCCGAGCAAGTCGCATTGGCTCGGCCACGGATGGCGCGATCAGCCCATCGACGCCGAAACGCTCTACGACCTGAACTTCGATCCATCCGAATCCCGCAACCTGGCCGCTTCACGCGCCCATCGCGCCACGCTCGACCGGATGCGTGGAATTCTGAACGACTGGATGAAACAGACCGCTGATCCGTTGCTGCTTGGCCCGGTCCGGGCACCCAGAGGTGCCCGCGTGAACGACCCCGAGGGCCTCTCGCCGACAGAACCGGTCAAGACCCTAGACTGAACTCTCGCCGATTCCGGGCCACCCGCACTCGCGCGCCGCGCCGACGGCGGCCGAGTAGGTTTGCGCGTGCAACTCCACGGTATCGGCCAGGTGGTGCGCATAGCCACCGGCCAGAACGGTGCAGACCGGAACATGGTGGCGGAATGCGGTCTCGAAAACCAGCCGGTCGCGCGTCAGCATGCCTTCTTTGGTCAATGCCAGGCCGCCAAGTTGGTCGTCGAGATAGGGGTCCGCGCCGGCGACATACATGATCAGATCGGGCTGGTATCCGGCGACGATGGTCGAGACCGCCTCGCCAAGCCGTGCCAGGTACTCCTGGTCACCCGTGGCGTCGGGCAGGTGAATGTCGAGCGACGACGGTGGTTTCTCCGAGGGGTAATTGTCCCTTTGGTGGATGGACAGGGTGAAAACCGTGGCGTCCGACTTGAAGATAGTCGCTGTCCCGTTGCCATGATGGACGTCGCAGTCCACCACTGCCGCTTTTTTGATCAGACCTTCGCGCTGCAATACCCGGACCGCCACCGCGACATCGTTGATCGCGCAAAACCCCTCGCCGTGGCCGGCAAAGGCGTGATGGAAGCCGCCGCCGATGTTTAATGCCATGCCACGCGCCACGGCCTGGCGCGCCGCCAGCACCGTCCCGCCCGCGGCCAGGAAATAGGCCTGGACCATCTGGCGCGAATACGGCGCTTCCAACTTCTGCACTTCCAGATAGGAGAGCGTGCCGGTCTCCAGCTTCTTGATCCAATCCTCGCTGTGGACCAGGCGCAGGGCCGCGCGCTCGGCCGCCTGCGGCAGGATGAATTCCTCGACTGTCGCGCCAAACGAATCCGCCAATGCGTCCCTGATCAGGCGGTACTTCCTGGTGGGAAAGACGTGCTTCCCAAAGTTCATATCGTAGCCGTCGTGGTAGATAGCGGGGAAGGGAAGCACCTTTGCCTATCCTGCTTGCAGTGCTGTCACGATGGCCACGCGGTAGATTTCGTCCGACAGGCAGCCGCGCGGCAAGTCGTTGGCCGGTTTGGCCAGGCCTTGGAAAAATGGTCCCGTGTTGACCGATCCTCCCAGGCGTTCCACCAGCTTGACGCCGATGTTGGCGCTGGCGAGGTCCGGGAAGATCAGAGTATTTGCCCGTCCGGCGACAGTCGATCCAGGCGCCTTCGATCGCCCCACGGCCTCAACCAATGCCGCGTCGGCCTGGAGTTCGCCGTCCACATGCAATCCGGGTTCGCGCGCCTCGACGATGCGGCGCGCCTCGCGGACCTTCTCGACGAAGGGGTGCTTGGCGCTTCCTTTGGTCGAAAACGACAACAGTGCGACCGCCGGCTCGACCCCCATGACCGTTCTCACCGTCTCGGCCGTGGCAATCGCCATGTCGGCCAACTGCGACGCGGTCGGATCCACGATCAACGCCGGGTCGGCCATGGCCAGCACGCCGCTTGCGCCAAAGGACTGATCGTGTACGCAGATGATCATCACGCCCGACACAGTCTTGACGCCCTGCTTGACGCCAACCGTCGAAATGGCGGCGCGGAACGTCTCGGCAGTGGTCGAAGCGGCCCCGCCGACCAGGCCGTCGGCGTCTCCTGAGGCAACCATCAACCCGGCGAAGACCAGCGGATTCAAGGCAGCCCGTTGCGCTTCGGCTTCTGTCACACCCTTGGCCCGGCGGCGCTCGTGGTACAGACGAGCGTATTCACGCAGACGCGGGTGGCCCGCCGGATCGATGGTCTCCACGCCGCCCGTATCCCCGCTGCCACCGATCAACAGCGGCTCGACCAGACCTTCGCGCTTCAGCCTGACCGCGGCTTCGACTATCCTGGTGTCGCCGCCTTCTCCGAAAACGATGCGCCGCCGCCGCGGCAGGGCGCGCAATCGCGTAATCTGGCGGTCGAGAAATTGCTGTGCTGATTCTGGCGGTACCATCGAAATAGCAATTGTACCGCCGTGGGCGGCGCACTCGATATAATTCGGTCAGGCCCTCGCACATTCCCCGAGGCGGCGGCCGTCAGATCTCTGGAAGGAATCACCCATGAGGAAAAAAGTAACGGTTGTTGGCGCGGGCAATGTCGGCGCCAATTGCGCTCTGAGGATCGCCGGCAAGGAACTGGCCGATGTCGTGCTCGTCGACATTATGGAAGGCGTTCCCCAAGGCAAAGGCCTGGACCTGCTCGAATCCGGCCCCGTAGAGGGCTACGACGTCATGGTCACCGGCGCGAACGACTACGAGTCCACGGCCAATTCCGATATCGTCGTCATCACCGCTGGCTTCCCCCGCAAGCCCGGCATGAGCCGCGACGACCTGCTGATGGCCAACTACGAAATCGTCAAAAACGCCACCGAACAGGCCGTCAAGTATTCGCCCGACTCCATCCTGCTCCTGGTCACCAACCCGCTCGACGCCATGTGCTGGGTTGCCAAGCAGGTTTCCAAGTTCCCCAAGAGCCGCGTCATCGGCATGGCCGGCGTGCTCGACACCGCCCGCTACCGGACCTTCATCGCCATGGAACTGGGCGTCTCGGTGGAGTCAATCTCCGCGCTTGTGCTCGGCGGCCACGGCGACACCATGGTTCCGCTGCCCCGCCTGACCACGGTCGGCGGCATCCCTCTGCCGGAATTACTATCGCAGGACCGGATTGATGCGATCGTCGACCGCACCCGCAATGGCGGCGCCGAGATCGTTAAATTCCTCAAGACCGGCTCGGCCTACTATGCTCCGTCGGCCTCCACCGTCGAGATGGTCGAGTCGATCCTCAAGGACAAGAAGAAGGTGCTGCCTTGCGCCGTCTGCGTCGAAGGCGAATATGGCCTGAATGGGCTGTTCGTCGGCGTGCCCGTCAAATTGGGCGCGGGCGGCGTTGAGAAGGTCTATGAGTTGTCGCTCAACAGCACAGAGAAGGCGCAACTCGACAAGAGCGGCGCGGCCGTTCGCGAGCTTATCGACGTGCTGAAGGAAAAGACAGGCGCCTGACCAGGACGGCCTCTGACCGGCTGATGCCTCCGGGTACGCTTTCAAACGTGCCCGGGAGCTCCCGGCTTCCGCCGCGGCAAAACCAAACCTCGTTCCCTTTTCCATGCTGTCCCCAAGCAATCCAAGCGACCCTGCCCCTCCAGACCGCCCTCCGTCGATAGACCCGCGCCACGCCTCGTTCAAACTGACCGTCGAGCCGTCGCCCATCCACCGTTGGGGCATGGTCGCTGGCGAATTCATCCCCAAGGGGCACAAGGTGATTGAGTACACTGGCGAGCGGATCAGCCGCGTCGAAACCGCCCGCCGCGCGCGCCTGAGTTCAAATCTGAACTACTTGTTTACGATCGACGATTACTGGACTTTGGACGGTTCAGTCGGCGGCAGCGGCGCCGAATTCATTAACCACTGCTGCCAACCCAACTGCAAGGCACGCATCCTAAGCGGGCGCATCTTCTACTACTCCAAATGCGACATCCAGCCCGGCGAGGAACTCACCGTCGACTACCGCTTCGATCATGACGTGGAAAAAGTCCCATGCTCCTGTGGCTCGCCTAACTGCCGTGGCACCATCAATTTGAAACGTGAAACCAAGCGATCCAAACGCCTGGCCAAGCGTGCTGCCCGGTCCTGACCTGCCCTGCCTCTCACGCCACCTGTTTTCTCAAACTCGCACCCGGACAGAGAATTCGCCGCTCCTCTACGCACCTCTGCTTGTGGAAACCCAAGGCAAAATGCCAGGTCCGGCTGGCGGGCGGAAATCGCCGGCGACTGCGGGTCCACTCGGTTCGCCGGAGGCTTGCCACCCGCCCTGCTCCTCACTCCAGCCCGGCTCTGCGGCGCGCTTTGGCCACCCCACGCGAGTTGGAACTGGCCGGATCTCCGAGTCCGGCACTCGCCTATGTGCCCCCTGCTCTGACAGTGGATGGCGCGCGGCCGCTATCTGCGAAGGAATCCAAATAGATTGGTCAGCGAAGATGGCTTCGGGCTTTCTGACCTGATCGCCTTGCCCGTCAACTTCTCCACCAACTGCTGAATGCTCTTGCCCACTGGCGTTGCGCTTGGCGCGGCCCGCCCTTCCACCAGCGAACGGCTAATCGTCTCATAGTCGCTCGGGATGGTGTGGTAAACCTCGGTGTGCAACGCCGCCTCGATCACTTCCTGGCTCAGGCCGACATCCTTGCTGAACCGGTTCACGACTACGCGAACCTTCGATCGTTCAACCCGGTTGCGGTCGAAGTAGGCCAGCGCCTTCTGTGCCGCCTGAAGACACGACAATTCGTTGGTGGTCACCAGCAGCAGTTCGTCTGACTGCCGCGCGATCGATAGCGCCCATGGCCCGAACGGCACATTCGTGTCGACGACCACCAGTTCGTAGATCATTCCGGCAAATTGAAGAACCCCGGTCGCGTCGCTTTGCAGATCGACGCCGTGTGCTGGCTGATCCGGCGACAACAGCACGTCGATGCCGTGCCAGTTCGCCATCAGGCCCTTCCAGATGTCCTCGTCCATTGAATGCGCGCGCGTCAGCGCATCGACGAAACTGTAGCTCGACTTCAACTTCAGCAGGAATGCGATGGTGCCGGTAAGTGGGTCCAGATCGGCCAGCAGCACCTTCGGCATGTTGGCCAGGTGAGCGTAGTGGGCCACGTTGCACGCCAGCGTCGAGGCGCCGCACGCTCCCTTGGCCGGGACCAGCCCAATCACCTTGCCGCTGCGGTGGCCCGAACCGTGGGTGGCATTCAACCGCTCGATGACCGAGACGAACTGCTCTTCGCCAAACGGCTGAATGAGCACCTCTGTGGCCCCGGCGCGCAGGGTCCGCAGGATGAAGTCCGGATCGCTTTGGCCGTGGACGGCCACTACGGGCAGTTTGGCGTTCAGCATCGCCAGATCGCTCAGCAGCGCCTGCGCCCAGTCCTGATTTGTGGTCGAATCGACCAGGCAAAGCGTGGTCCCGTATTCGAGCAGCGCCTCCTCCAGCACGGCGCGGGTCGGATAACTCTTCAGTTCGTTGACGTGGGAGTAAGGAAGAAGATGGGTGGCCAGCGCTTTCAGGCCCGACCTCATCTCCTCGTCGGGCACGATAAGCAGTATCTTCCACTGTCCAAGTTTCTTGGGCGCTGCCGCCACGATTTCTCCTGTCCTCGCGTTGGACCTGAGCCCGGTTCCCCCAGGCTGTCCCACTTGGTCTATCGTCGAGCCAGATGGAAAACTTGAGAGCTTTGGTTCGTTTGGACAACTAATTCGAGGAAGAGTCCGGCGGCCGTTTTTCAAGCGGCTACCGGGAGCCACTAACTCTATGACGAATCAAGCCAATCTGAGAACTATTGGACTCGTGGAGACGCAACCGGCGACAGTGGAGGGCGTGCGGAGCATCGCCGGCGGACCCGCTGGCGGCTTTGTCTGCCGGTGGAGCGCCGGCAGTCTGTTGCTCGGTATCCAATTGCAGCGGCAGGATCCGGTCGACATCCTCCTTGTGGATAAGGCCCTCGGCCTGAACGCTGTCCTCGATGCCCTGTCTGCCGTCAACTCGTTGCCCGGCAGAAAGCCCTATGTCGTTGTCTGGGGCACCTCGATGACCGAGTCCGAAGCCCTAAAATTGCTCCAGGCCGGTGCTCGCGGGATCCTGCGCAAGACCTCAGAAGTCAGTACCATCCTGGCCTGCCTGCGCAGCGTCGCAGGTCATGCCTCCTGGATGGAGGATTGTGCATTCCGCGAGGCCGGGCGCGACGAACGCACTCCGCGCACAGACCTGACTTTGCGCGAACGGCAGGTACTCGAACTGGTGGAACAGGGTTTGCGCAACAAGGACATCGCCACTGAACTGGGCATCCGCCCCGGAACGGTCAAGATTCATATCAAGCATATTTTTGAAAAGACCGGCGTCCATGGCCGCTACGGCCTGGCGTTGAACGGGTTCCGCCGCAATGGTGTCCTTCCGTGCGTCGACTCCAATCCAACCTCGATCACCGCGGCCTGACCGGTGGGAGCGGCTCCCGTCCAATGCCGCGACGGCGCTGCATGGTATTCTGACTATCGTGTTGCGCACTCCTCCCGTCGCGCTGGGAGCTCTGGTCCTTGCCGCCCTGACTCTCGCCCAGGCGCAGCCGGCTGGCCAGGCGTTGAAGCGGGCTGCTGCCGTCGAGACTCCCGCCCTGGCGCAAATTCTCTCGTCAGAGTTGAAGCGGAATCTGGACCTGTTGGCCAAGGCCGAGCCTGCCGCTTACTACATCTCTCTCGAAATCAATGACATAGACTCGCACGACATGTCCGCGAATCTCGGTGCCCTAGTGAGCTCCAACGGTCTCCGGCGCCGCCGACTGGATTGCTCAGTCCGTGTCGGATCTCCCGCCTTCGATAACTACCGTGTTACCGGCGGCGACCGCCAAATCATGTCCACGTCTGCCGAGTTGCCGCTGGAAAATGACGAAACCGCCTTGCGGCGGATCGTCTGGCGGGAGATTGATCGAGCCTGGCGGGTCGCCGTCCAGCGCTATGTCAAGGCGCGAAGTTCGGCCGGTCTGGCCAACGCGGAAGCCAAGACGCCCGACTTTTCCTCTGAAAAACCCGCCGCAGGCGCCGTTGCCGTCCCGGAACTCAAGTTCAATGCCGCCGATTGGGAAAACCGCATCCGGAAGCAGTCGGCTGCGGCTGTCGTCTATGGCATCCTGACGGGCACCGTCACACTCAATCTTCGCCGCGAGTTGCGGACCTTCGTCGATTCCGAGGGAACCCAGATCAGCCATGGCAGGACCTTCGCCCGCTGGGGCGTCGTCGCCCGCGCAAAGGCCCAGGACGGTCAGGATCTGGCGACATCTGAGAGTTTTGAGGCCGCTGATCCCTCGGGCCTGCCCAAGGACGACGTCCTGGCCGGGACGGCACGCCAAACGGCCGTCATGGTCACTGACCTGATGAAGGCCAATCCTGTCGACCCGTACGTCGGACCCGCCATCCTGTCCGGGAAGGCGGCCGGCGTCTTCTTCCACGAGATCTTCGGCCACCGCGTCGAAGGCCACCGCCAGAAGGACGAGACGGAGGGACAGACTTTCACCAACAGCCTCGGCAAGCCGGTCCTGCCGGCATTCCTTTCTGTTCTCTTCGATCCCACCCGGCATGCGGCCGCCGGCACGGATTTGAACGGGTGGTACTCTTTCGACAACGAGGGCCGCCCGGCCCAACCGGTCCGTGTGGTCGAGCAGGGGATACTCAAGAACTTCCTGGTTTCCCGCGAGCCGATTAGCGGATTCCCGTCCTCGAATGGCCATGGCCGCCGCCAACCCGGCTTCGAGCCCATCGCCAGGCAATCGAACCTCATCGTCGAGTCGTCCAAGCGGGTCAGCGACGCCGACCTGCGCCGGATGCTGATCGAAGAGGTCGTGCGGCAGGGGAAACCTTACGGCCTGTATTTCGAAAGTGTGACCGGCGGCTACACCACCACCCGGCGGCGCGGTTTGCAGGCCTTCACGGTCGTTCCGCTGGTGGTATACCGTATCTACCCGGACCGGCCGCCCGAACTGGTCCGCGGCGTCGACATCGTCGGCACACCGCTCGCCAGCTTCGAAAAGATCATGGCCACGAGCGACACCGATGGCGTTTTCAACGGGTATTGCGGCGCCGAATCAGGCCAGGTCCCGGTTTCGGCGGTCTCGCCGGCCGTGCTGGTTTCCGAGATCGAAGTTCAACGCAAACCCACGCCCACGGACCGTCCGCCGCTTCTCTCCAGGCCCATGATTTCGGGAGACCTGCCATGAGATGCCTCCGTCTGGCCGCGTCCGCCGCCATCCTGCTGGCGCCGCTTTCAGCCCAGACGCCCCAGACTGCGAAGCCGCCCGCTCGCGCTGCTCAGCGCACCGGTGCCGGACAGCCCAGCGCGGAGATGCAGAAGCTGACCGCTGCCATGAACGCCGATCTCATCCTGCGCGCTTCAATCGAGGAACTGACCCGTGCGCGCGACCTGCGGCTGATGAACGATCCGCCTTACTTTGTCGAAATCGGCGTCGAGGACGCCCGCACATTCAGCGTCTCGGCTTCGTTTGGAGCAGCCTACGACTTCAGGGAAAACCACTTCAGGCCCGTCCGCGCCGCTGTGCGCGTCGGCCGTGCGGACTTCGACAACACTGGTTCGGTATACAGCGACTATTACAGCGGGACACGCTACGACTCGGATCTCCTGCCGCTCGATGCCAATCTCACTAACCTGCGCGGCGCCCTCTGGCTGACCCTGGACCGTGCCTACAAGACCGCCGTCGAGGGCTTGGGCAGGAAGACGGCCGCACTGCGCGGCGTCACGATCCAGGAACGCCTACCCGACTTTTCGTCCGCCCCGCCCACCGTCCTCCTCGACATCGTTAAGCCGGTCGCAGTTGATAAGGATCTCTGGACCCGCCGCGTGCGCTCCTTGTCGGCCCTGTTTAAGTCCTCGCCCCAGGTTTCCGGCAGCGTGGTCGAATTCCAGTCGGCCCAGGGCACATCCTACTACGTCAACAGTGACGGCAGTTCCGTGCGCGTCGGCGACCAGATCGCGTATGTCCAAGCCCGCGGCAGCCGCCAAGCCAGTGACGGGCTTGTTGTTTACGATGGGGCCACCATCGTCGCCTTGTCGCCGTCGGCGCTGCCCACCGAAGCCGCTCTGACTGAACAGATTCGCTCGGTCGCAACCAATCTCGACCGCCTGGCCGAAGCCCCTACGGGGGAAACCTACGCCGGGCCGGTCCTGTTCGAGCCTCAGGCGGCTGCCCAGATCTTTGGCGAAATCATCGGCGCCCACCTCTCAGTGGTCCGGCGCCCCGTGGCCGAGGCCGGACGCGCCGTCCAGTTCGGCGGCAGCGATTTCGAGACCCGCCTCGGCGCGCGCGTCCTGCCCGAGTGGATCGATCTGACCGACGATCCTACCGCCACCACCTTTGGCGGGGTTCCGCTTGCTGGCACCTTCAAAGTGGACGCCGAGGGCGTCACTCCGAAGCCGCTCAACGTCGTCGAGAAGGGCATGCTCAAGACCTTGCTCACCACCCGCCAGCCCGTCCGCGGCGTCACGGTATCCACTGGACGCGCCCGCCTGCCTGGCGCCTTCGGCGTCCGCCAGCCCCGCATTTCGAATCTGCTGGTGAAGGCCTCTCAGTCCGAGCCGCTGTCCGCGCTCAAGGCCAGGCTCATCGAAATGATCAAGCAGCAGGGCAAGCCCTACGGCATCCTCATCCGGAAAATGGATTTCCCCTCGCACGGCTCGATCGATGATCTGCGCCGTCTGAGCCAGCGCACTGCCGGCGCCGGCGGCGGCCGTTCTGTGAGTAATCCGGTGCTGGTTTATCAGGTCCTGCCCGACGGCAGCGAGAAACTGGTCCGTGGCCTCCGCTTCCGCAACTTGGCGACGCGCGCCTTCCGCGACATCCTGGCCGCCTCGCGCGAAACCGCCGTCTTTAACTTCGTGGATAACGGCCTGCCGCTGGCGCTGTCCGGGGCCGGCAGCAATGTCGTCGGCTGTTCGGTGGCCGCCCCGGGCGTTCTGTTTGAGGACCTTGAACTCGAACCGGCCAGCGACGACGCGCCGAAACTGCCCGTCGTTCCTCCTCCGCCGGCTCCCTGAGCCGTCATGCCATGGGACTGATTGGGCGAACGCTTTTTGTCGAGATCTTCGCCAGCGCCATGCTGGGTTCCGTGCTGTTCGTGTTCGTTCTGTTCTTGCAGAAAGCCGGACAGCTCTTCTCCATTCTGGTCAACGCCACCACCACCCCGGCCAACGTCGGCTACCTGTTCCTGCTGCTGTTGCCGGCCACGCTTCCATTGACCATCCCGCTGGGCGTTCTCTCCGGCACGCTCATCGCGCTGTCGCGCATGTCCAGCGACGGCGAGATTGTCGCCTTGCGCGCCTCGGGCGTTCCGGCGAGGCGCCTGGCGTTGCCTACGGCCGCCTTCGGCCTGGCGGCGGTTCTGCTCACGGGCATCTGCTCGCTCTGGCTCACCCCCTGGTGCAACAACGAAACCATCCGCGTGCTCAACGATCTCGGCGCCGCCCAGGTGACCGCCGAAATCCAGCCGCGCGTCTTCGAGGAAAGCTTCCCCAACACGATTCTCTACGTTGGCGACGTGCTTCCGGGCCAGCCCGTGCGCTGGCGCAACATCTTCATCGCCGATATGACGCCGCCCAGCGAGCGCAAGTCGATCGGATCGAGCGAACAGGGCGAAGGTCCGCGGGTCACCCTCGCCGGCGAGGCCATCGTCACGCCCGACCCGGCCCGCAACCGGCTTCAGATGTCCATGCTGAACAACAGCACTTACGAAGCCGGCCCGAATCCCGAGACCTACTACCGCGTCACCTATCCCAAGGGTGAACAGGTCCTCGAAGCCCGTGAGCGCAGCGCCGTCAGAGCCAAACTGTTCTCCGCCACTCCCACCCTCGAACTCTTGCCCGAGCGAGGGAAATCGGCCGAAGCCGCCATCGAATTCCACCAGCGTCTCGCGCTTCCTCTGGCCTGCCTGCTTCTGTCCATGACCGGTCTGCCGCTGGGCGTCAGCTCGCGCAAGGGCGGCAAGTCCGCCGCGTTCGTGGTCACCGTGGCGTTCGCCTTCCTTTACTACATGGCGCTGGTCAGCCTGGTCGGCCTGGCCCGCGAGGGCCGCTTCAATCCCACCCTGGCCGTCTGGATGCCCAACATCTTCTTCGCCGTGCTGGCCGTGGTGGCGCTGGTCCGTCTGGAAAAGACCGCCGGGCGCGACCTGTTCGGCACGGTCAAGTCCTGGGCGGCTCTCCACACCGGACGTGTCGCTTCCGCGCTCCAGCAGGCCACTGCCCGGCCCGGATCCTATCGCCGCACCTCTGCCCTGCCGTCGGTCATCGATTCAATGGTCCTGTCCAGCTTCCTCTTCTATTTCGCCGTCCTGCTGGCCAGCTTCGTCCTGCTCACCGAGATCTTCAATTTCTTCGAACTGCTTGGCGATGTTTTCAAGCAGCAGATCCCGATGCCGGAACTGCTCCGCTATCTGGTGTTTCTGGCGCCGAAGCTGATTTTCGACGCAGCGCCGGTCAGCATCCTTGTCGCCGTTCTGGTTACCTTCGGCGTGATGGCGAAGAACAATGAGATCACCGCGTTCAAAGCCTGTGGCGTCAGCCTCTACCGCCTGGCCGCGCCCGTTCTGATCGCCAGCGCGCTCATCAGCGCCGCGCTGTTTGCTTTCGACCATTACGTCGTCACGCAGGCCAACCTCGTGCAGGATGCCCTCCGGAATCGCATCAAAAACAAGCCCGTCCAGACCTACTTGAGTCCTGGCCGCCAGTGGATCTTCGGGCGCGGCTCGCGGATCTTCTATTACAAGCTGTTCGACCCCGAACACGAGATGCTGGGCGAGGTCAGCGTCTTTGAATTTGAGGATGCGGCGTTCCGTTTGAAGCGCCATATCCGCGCTTCTCAGGCGCGCTGGGAACCGCGTCTGAAGACGTGGGTCTTCCAGGACGGCTGGGCTCGCGGCCTCCAGCCCGGCAACGACCGTTTCCTCAGTTTCACTGGCGAAACCGCCACCTTCTCGTCCATCGACGAGCCGCCCTCCTGGTTCGCCAAGGAAGTGAAGACCTACAAGCAGATGACCTTCGAGCAGTTGCGCGGCTACATCGCCGAGCTCCGCCAAAGCGGATTCAGCGTCGTGCCGCTCGAAGTCCAGTACAACCGCAAGTTCTCGCTGCCCCTGTTCGCCTTCGTCATGGCCCTGATCTCCGTCCCGTTCGCCTTCCTCACCGGCAGCCGCGGCGCCATGACCGGCGTCGGCGTCAGCCTCTTCATCGCCATCGCCTACTTCTCGTTGAACTTCCTTTTCGAACAGCTCGGTAACGTCGGTTTGCTTCCGCCGGCGATGGCCGCCTGGTCGCCGCACGTGGTCTTCACGCTGTCCGGCGCTTATCTACTTACGCGCCTCAGAACCTAGCGCCATGAAGCTGATCATCGGACCGCCCGGCTCCGGCAAGACCACCCTGATCCTGGACGCCGTGCGTGCCCGTCTCGCCGCTGGTGATGCCCGTTTCCGTCTCGTCGTCCCCACCGCGACCATGGCCAGCCACTTGCGCAATCTGCTCGCCCGCGAGGCTTTGCTGGTCCGCCCGGCTTCCATTCTTACCCTCTCCCGGTTCATCGTCGATATCCTGCCTGACCGCAAGCCCGTCTCCCAGACAGTGTTGCTCTGCCTCGTCGAACAGGTCCTGGGCCGGCTCGCCCCCAGGTCGTTCAGCGCCGCCCAGGACGCCCCCGGACTCGCCAGCTCCATTGCTTCCGCCATCGGCGAACTCGCCGGTTCCGGATGTGCGCCCGACACCTGGTCCGCCCTCGGCTCGATGCGCGTCTGGACGTCGCCAATGATGGCCGACCTTGGTCGCGTCTACGCTGAAGTGGACGCCGAACTCGGCCGCCGTGGTCTTGTCCTGCCCGCCCGGTTGTATGCCGAAGCCGCCCAGGCCGTCGCCTCCGGGGCGCCCGGCGATTGTGCAGAACTCTTCTTCGACGGTTTCTTCACTCTCTCGCCAGTCGAACTCGCCTTCATCCGCTCGGCCGCGCGCCGGACGAATCTCACCGTCGCCCTGCCCGAGTGGCCCGGCGCATCCGGCGCCTGTACTAGTTTGCGCCAGACCGGTGCGGACGAAATCCATTGCCATCCCGTCCGCCCCGCGCCGCGCGTGGAACTCTCGCCCGCCGCCAACACCCATCGCGAAGCCGACGAGATCGCCCGCCGCATCCTCGATCTCAACCAACAGGGCACTTCGTTTGGTGAGATCGGGATCATCGTCCGTTCCGCCGGATCGTTCTCCAGCCTGCTTGCCTCCACGCTTGCTCAATTTGGCATCCCTGTCCGGTCGTTCCTGCCTTCGCCGCTCTCCGCGCATCCGGTTGCCTTGTGGCTGTCGGCGCTGGCCGGCGCTGTCATGAACGGATGGGAGCACGGCGCGGCGCTCGGACTGCTGCGCAACCCGTCGTTCCGCTCCGGCCAGTCGCCTTCGATCGAAGCATTCACGGCCCAGGTGATTGACGCGCTGCCCGCTTCCGGCCTTGGCCGCCTCCAGTCGGTCGCCGCCGCACTGCCTGATTCCGAGACCATCCAGGATACGCTCGCCGCCTTGGCCGTGACCGGAAGTTGGAGCCAGCAGGCCCTTGCCCCGCCAGACTGGGCAGCATCGATCAAGACCCTGCTTGCGCTCACCGTTCCGCCCGACGGTTCGACGCCCGAATCCGTCCGCCTTGCCCGCGCCCGCGCCGCCGCCATTGCCACTCTCTCCGATTCGCTCGACCAGACGGCGGAATTCCTTGGCGGCGAGCCAGTCGGCTTCGACGCTTTCTGGCGTCACGCCTGGCGGTTCATCGAGTCCGGGGGACTTCGTTTGGTCAGCACGCGCCGCGACGCTGTCGCCCTGATCGACGCCTATGAAGCTCGCCAATGGGAATTGCCCGTCGTCTTCATCGCCGGATTGCTCGAAGGCGAGTTCCCGCGCCGGGCGCGCATCGAACCCATCTTGCCCAACGATCTGCGCATCCGGGCCAACCAGTCCGGCATCGCCCTCCGCACGCGCGACGACCGCGACCAGGAAGAGCGCTTTCTCTTCTCGCTCGCGCTGTCCCGCGCCACTCGTCTCACCGTGCTGTCCTACCCGCGCTTCGACGCCAAGGGTGAGTCCACTCTGCCCAGTTTCGCGCTCGAATCCCTCCAGACCACTTTGGTCGCCCCAGCGCCGGTCCGCCTCCGGCCGTCGCGGCCCGCGCCAGCCGCCGTGCCGCCGGCGCTGACTTCCGCGGAATCGCTCGCCCAGCTCCGCCGGATTCATGCTGTCCACTCCGGCACCGCTCTGGAGTCGTTCCTCCAGTGCCCGTTCGTCTTCTTCACCCGCAACACGCTATCGCTTGATGATCCCCCGGCGCGCCCATCCGAGCGCCTTGACATGCTCGCCCTCGGCTCGCTCGTCCACGCCGTCATCGCCGAATGGCACAAGTTGGGCCGCGGCTCCATCGACACGGTCTTCGATTCGCACTGGCGGCGGCTCATGGCCCGCCTGCGCGTCTCCGAAGGCTTCCACAGCGAATTCGAACGCCTCCGCGCCCTGCGCGCCCTGCGCCATTATGCCCGCGACCCGCAGCTTGGCTCCGGCTTCCAGGCCCGTTTTGAGGAGAAAGTCCAACTCGTTCTGCCGTCCGGCGAAACCGTCAAGGGCCGCATCGACCGTTACGACCTCGACGAGGCGAACCACTGCCGCGTCATCGATTTCAAATACTCCCGCGCCTCAAAGCTCCAGCGGCTGAAGCAACTTGACGACGCCGGCGCGTTGCTGCAACTCGGTCTCTACATGGCGGCTCTGCGCGACCGGGGTTTGAACCCCGTCGCCGCCGCCTACGTCCCATTGCGGTCGGCGGAAAACTGGAAGTTCAAAGAGAACGCGGATGAGCTGATCCAGATCGCCATTGACCGCGCTGACTCGGCAGCCTTCCGCATTCTCGCCGGCCACGTCGCGCCGCGTCCCGCCATCGATGATGTTTGCGATTATTGCGAATACGCCTCCATCTGCCGCATCGTTGAAGTCCGCCGCGGCCGGACCGTCGCCGTCGGCGCGGCCTGATCCTCCCTCGCCCGTCCGTGCGAATCACGATAAACTCATGTGGAACTCCTTGCCCGGAGTTGAAAGGAACCGCCGATGCGCCTCGCTCTCGTTGCCCTTGCAGCACTTCCGCTGCTCGCCGCGGAAATGCCCATCCTCACGCCCAAATCCGGCCCTCAACCCAGGATCAACGGGCCCCGAGTCTATGGCATCCGGCCCGGTAAGCCGTTTCTCTACCGAATCCCCGTCACTGGCGCGCGCCCGATGAAATATGAGGCCGTGGGGCTGCCCGCGTCCGTCAAGCTCGACCCCGCAACAGGCATCCTCTCCGGCACGGCGCCCCAGGCTCCAGGGACCCTCAAGGTGACGCTGCGCGCTTCGAATAAACACGGTAAAGCTGCACGCGAGTTCCGCCTCACCGTGGGCGACACCATCGCCCTCACCCCGCCCATGGGCTGGAATCACTGGTATACGCACTACAACCGCGTTTCCGACAAACTCTTTCGCGAAGCCGCCGACGCCATGGTCGCCTCCGGCATGGCCGACTTCGGCTATTCCTACGTCTCCATTGACGATTGCTGGATGATGAAACCCGGCTCCTCCGATCCGGCGCTCAATGGCGAGCCACGCGATGCGTCGGGCCGTATCCGCCCCAATCTCCGTTTCCCCGACATGCCCGCGCTGACCGCTTACATCCATGCCAAGGGTCTCAAGGCGGGCATCTATACCGGTCCCGGACCGCTCACCTGCGCTCAGTACACCGCCGCCTGGCAGCATGAGGAGATCGACGCCCGAACTTTCGCCGAGTGGGGCTACGACCTGCTCAAGTACGACTGGTGCTCATACGGCAAACTGGTGAAACCCGTCACGCGCGAGGATTTCACCAAGCCTTACGCGCTCATGGGATCGCTTCTGAAGAAGCAGAATCGCGACATTCAGTTCAACCTTTGCCAGTACGGCATGGGCGACGTCTGGAAGTGGGGCGGGGAAGTGGGCGGCCAGTCCTGGCGCACCACCGGCGATCTCGGGCTTGAAAAGGACTCGCGTCTGCCCGGTTTCTACTCCATCGCCTTCAAGAATATGATCCTGTCGGACTACGCCGGTCCCGGCCGCTGGAACGACCCCGATTACATCCTAATCGGAACCATCGGCAACGCCCACAGCATCAGCGACGCCCCGAAACAGACGACGCTGACCGCCAGCGAGCAGTACAGCTACATGTCGCTGTGGTCGCTGATGGCGTCGCCGCTGTTCTTCTCGGGCGACATGTCGAAGCTCGATGAGTTCACGCTGAACGTCCTCTGCAACGCCGAGGTGATCGACGTCAACCAGGACCCGCTCGGGCGCCAGGCGCGTGTCATCCGCAAAACCGACGACGAACTCGTCCTCCTGAAACCCCTGGAGGACGGCTCCGTCGCCATCGGCCTGTTCAACCTGGGTGAACAACCACGCCGCGTTTCGGCCTCGTTCGCCGGCTTGAAACTGACCGGCAAGAAGCAGGTCCGCGACCTGTGGCGGCAGAAGAACCTGGCGCCTGTCACCGGCGAAGTCGGCGCGGAACTCGAACGCCACGGGGTGGCATTCTACCGGTTGAGGTAGAGGATTCCGTGGCGCAGGCCCCCGGCCTGCCGTCTCGGGACTCGTGCCGAGACATGCCGGAAGCGAGAGCGGGTTCCCCAGTGGGCAATAGCTCACCCGCCGAAGGGGTTTACCAGTCGAACTCCGCAGCCCTCGAAATCGCGAGTGTTGCGCGTGGCCAGAGTAGCTTTGTGTGACACGGCAATGGCCGCGATCATGGCGTCCATGCTGCTCATCGGGCGACCTGCTGCCCGCCTCGCTGCCATAATCCGGACGTAGGCGCGGGCGGCGTCCCCGGTGAAGTCCAGAACGCGGTCCGCAAGATCCACTTCGAAGATCTTCACAGCCGCCTCCATCAGCGCCCGTTTACGCCCGCCGTCAGGGAGCACAGCAATGCCGCAAAGAACCTCGGCCATCGTGATCGATGTTGTGTAGATCGACGACCTGTGCGTCGCCTGGAACCACGCGGCGACACTCGGCGACGGGCAGGGCCGGAGGGACTCCAACAGAACATTCGTGTCCAGGATGACCATCACTCGAAGTCCGGCAACGGACGCGGCGGATCGCGCGGCGGGATATCAAGATCGACGCCGCCGATTGCCTCGATTCGCCGCCGGAGTCGGCGTTTAGGAGTGTCCCAGTACCTGATGCGGCTGATAGGGCTCTTCCAGCGCCTCGATCTCGGCCGCGTCCAGTTTCACGTCCAGCGCCGCCACGGCGTCTTCGAGGTGCTTCATCTTGCTTGCGCCGACGATGGGCGCGGTCACTTCCGGCTTGGAAAGCATCCACGCCAGCGCCACCTGCGCGTTTGGCAACCCGCGCTGCTGGGCGATCTCGCTCAGTCGCTCCACCACCGTGAAGTCCGACGGCTGGTAATAGAGGCCCTTGGCGTAGTCGTCGGTCTTCGCGCGGACCGTGTCGCCGAAATCGCCCGCGCGCCGGTTACCGGCCAGGAACCCGCGAGCCAGCGGACTCCACGGGATCAGCGCGATGCCTTCCTCGCGGCACAGTGGGATCATCTCCCGCTCTTCCTCGCGGTAGACCAGGTTGTAGTGGTTCTGCATTGACACAAACCGTGTCATGCCCATGGCATCCGCCGTGTAGAGCATCTTGGCGAACTGCCAGGAGTGCATCGACGACGCGCCGATGTAAAGCGCCTTACCGGCTTTCACGACATCGTCGAGCGCTTCGATCGTCTCCTCGATCGGCGTTTCGTAGTCGAAGCGGTGGATCTGGTAGAGATCGACATAATCCACGCCCAGCCGGCGGAGGCTGTTGTCGATGGCGTGCATGATGTGCTTGCGCGACAACCCGCGTTCGTTTGGCGCATCGCCCATCGCGTTGAAAACCTTGGTGGCGATGATGACATTCTCCCGGTTCGGCGCGAAGTCCTTCAAAGCCCGGCCCAGGATCTCCTCGCTGACGCCGACCGAGTACATGTCTGCTGTATCGAAGAAGTTGATGCCGAGTTCGAGCGCGCGCCGGATGAACGGCCGCCCATCGGCCTCTTCCAGAACCCATTCGCGCCACCCCTTCGCCCCATATGTCATCGTCCCCAGGCAGAGCCTGGAGACTTTCAATCCAGTTGTTCCGAGTCTGACGTATTGCATGATCGATTCCGTTCCCCTTCGATCATGCCACCAGGATCACATCCAGGGGAACTCGACCACGCCCCGCCACTTCGCTCCAGGCGCGATGGGCGCGAAGATGCGATAGACGAGCCAGGGCAAGCCAGCCGCGGACATGGCGTAGTAGACGAAGCGTCCGGTGCCCCAGAGGGCCTTTGGGAGCGGACCGGCCAGCGCGTTGAGGAAACGGTTCCGGTTCAGCGGAGGCAGGCTTAGTCCGGTACGGTTGAGGAACCAGACGCTGCGCACGGCGTGGATGATGGCCAGGGTTGCAAGAATCAGGCCGACGAAAGAATAGGGATTGTGGCGGTGCATCGCGACGAAGAATAGGAAGATCGCACCGAGAGTGCCCGCCGCCGCGAAACGGTCGAGGCGCACGATCCCGGCGGCGCCCAGAATGCAGTACGCTCCTTCGATCGCCGCGCTGGCCGGATTACCTCTGACCGTGTCGACGACGATACAAAACAACGCCATCGAAAGTACCGCCCACGAACCGTTGTAGATCCAATACGCGGCATCCGCGACATCGGCGATCCAGGGCCAGAAGCCGCGCCGGTCAGGCTCGGCGAGTTGCCGGGTCGAATCGGAAAGCCCAAGAGTGTCCATAACCGCGACTCGTCCTCGCAAGTGGGCTGTGTGCGTGAATCCGGTTGGCGGTTGGCCGGTGCCTTGCCCGAGCCGCCCCGGTAGTGCAGGTTACTTTCAGAAGGATCGGGTATTCTCTTCTCCGAAAATTTCTGCATAGCGGCATCTCTGCTCTTCGTCAGCATATCCCTGTGCGCAGTGGCGAACACAGTGCGTCAGCATGTACTGCTTGTGCTCATCCTGGGAATCCGTGCGCATTAGGTAGGTCGCGTATTCAAGAGGAAATGGCAAACTCATGCCTTCTGCCGGCCTGATTCCACGGTTCTGGAAGATCCCGCGAAGTTCCTCGACCTCGTCTCGTGTGACTTGGTAGTATTGCAGGATTCCCCACATTTCCTGATCTCGGCTAACAAGACTCCAATACTTGTCGAGCCCTCTGCGGATCGCGGATTCTATCGACCGATCCCTCATGGCTTCCACAGACGAGAACTGCTTGTGGCCCAGTTCGTCTACTCGATGGAGCACGGAGTTCATCCTGGTTCGCAAGAAGGCGAAACGCACTCGGGCAATGAAGTCTAGGATCCTCAGCATGGCGTTCTCCTAAACCCGATCAGATCCGATCACATAGCCATAGTGGAATTCCAACGGTCTCATCTTGGTTTTAGCAAGTGGAAACACCTCATCGGGCCGATGATATCATTCCTCCATGGAGCCAACCAGCAAGAGTGAACTTCTATTGAAGATTCAACAACACATCGAGACAATCGAGTCACTCGAAGCCCGGTGCAGGAAGGGTGAGGAGAAGGACCTCATCGTAGCTGACTACACGAACGTCGTCAGGCCGTCGCTGGAACGCGACCTGAACGATTTCCTGGAGTTCGTGCCCAGCTCAGATCCTGATATTCGTGTCGACTCCGAATTCGGAGACCTTAGGCTAATGGTTTCCGATGCCCGGATCATGGTCACCTCGCAGTCTCAAGCCCATACGATTTGTGGGCAACTGGACACGATCAACAGAACCCTGAGGGGGCTCGTGGACAGGGATCGACAACGGACTAGGTCTGCGACCGAAGCCAAAAGAGGCGATTGCGCATAGCCGAACTTCTCTCGTACCCGCTTCCTGGTAAACGTCCAAACGAACCGCATCCGATCTAGGCCAGATTCTGCGAGATGTTTTCCAGCGCCCGGCGGATGTACTCGGTGCCTGCGGCGCGGGCTTCCTCGCCCTTGAATGGTTGGACGGTGGTCTTGAGTTTATCGATCTCTACGGCCAGAGGCGTGGCCCGCTTGCCCAGTGAGTCGATGGCATTCAGCGCGCCAAGTTGGACATAGGGGTTCGTTTGGTTGTGACGTCCAAGAGCGATCAGGGTGTCGAGGACGGGTTGCAGGTCGGCCGGTGCTCCCATCAATCCCAGAGTTTCGGCCGCCGCGATTCTGACTGCCGGGGCCGGGTCCGACATCGCTTTACGCAGCACGGGCAGGTTCGCCTTCACCGTTTTCGAGCCGCGCATTCTCAGCCCAAGGACCGCCCAGCGGCGGACGGCGCTATCAGGGTCGCCGAGCGCTTTGACCAGTGCAGGCGTGTCCGTGTCGCGTTTCATCGAGGCCGTTGACGCCGTCGCCAGGATCTTCGGCAGATCGTACTTGCCGGGTATCCGCGCCATGTCGTACGGCGTCGATCCGGCGGACCGGGTATGGACTTCGTCCTCGCTCAGGAATCCAACGTCGCGGGTCTTCAGCACCCACTCGCGCTCGGCCTTGCGAAAGCGTTCGAGGGTTGCTTTGTGGGCCGGGTCGGCGGCGAGGTTCTTAATCTCGTCGCGGTCAGCCGTGAGGTCGAACAACTCCTCCGGTTCCTTTGGCTCCCAGAACTTGCGCTGGGCGGCGTTGAGTTTGCCCTTGTCGTACAGATTCCGCCAGACCTGCGTCGTCGGCGTCTGGAACATGTAGGCGATGTGCTGGCCGTAGATCAGGTGCGGCATGTACTGGCGCATGTAGACGAAGCGGTCGTCGCGGACCGAACGGACCAGGTCATAGCGTTCGTCCATGCGGCCCCGGAATCCATAGAGATACGGCTGTGGCGGCGCTTCGTGGCGGCCCATGAAGGCGTGGCCCTGCATGTGCACGGGCGGTTGGATGCCGGCCAGGCTGAGCAGCGTCGGGGCGAGATCGACGAACGAAACAAGCCTGCGGGTCGATCCGCCGGGCTTATACTCCTTCGGGGCGAGGCTGCGCCACTTCTCCGGGAAATGAACGATGAGCGGGACATGCAGCCCGGAATTGTACGGCCAGCGTTTGGAGCGCGGCATCCCGGAGCCATGATCGCCATAGAAGAAAACGATCGTGTCATCGGCCAGCCCATCGGCGGCGAGTTGCGCGAGGACATCGGCCGCCTGCCTGTCCATCGTGGTGATGTTGTCGTAATACTGCGCCCAGTCCTGGCGGGATTCGATCGTATCCGGGTGATAGGCCGGGATGCGGACCTTGGCCGGGTCGTGGACCCAGGAATGCGGGCGGGTTCGGATCTGGCTTTCGTGGGTGATCAGGAAATTAAAGACGGAAAAGAAAGGCTGCGATCCCTTTCGATTGCGCCAGTGCGCCTTGCTCGACGAGTCGTGCCAGACCTCGCCCGGCTTTTCAAGATTGTAGTCTTCCTTGGAGTTGTTTGAGACGTAGTAGCCGGCCTCGCGCAGGTATTGCGGATACATCTTCATGCCGGCCGGCATCGGCAACAGGCTGCGCATATTCTCCGAACCGGTGGCCGTTGGATAGACTCCACTGATGATTGTCGTCCGGGCCGGCGCGCAGACTGGCGCATTGGACCAGGCGCAGTCATAGCGAAGTCCGCGGGAGGCGAGACGGTCCAACGTAGGCGTGTCGGCGTATCGGTCCCCGTAGCAGCCTAGCTCGGGACCGGTATCTTCGCAGGTAAGCCATACTATATTCGGCTGTTCGGATGCCGCCGTGCGAACCAGTGCGCCGGACGCGGCCAGCGACGAAAATGCGCGGCGAGTCAGCGAGCTTTCTGCCTTCTTCATGGCGGGCTCCATTCCGGGTGGATTTGTCTCAATCTACTACCGTTGAATGCCCGGTAGGGAAAGGGTGCTACGCTGAAGATGTCTTTGACCGCCTTCGTTTCACATCGAGCGCCATCAGGCCCGCAAGTGCTCTTCGCTGGACGTGTGCAACTTTCGCTCGACAAAGACGCCTCTATCTCAGATTCAGAACAAGGAGCACCACAACGATGAAAATCTTTGTCGGCAACCTCAGCTATCAGACCACGCAGGATGACCTCTACGCCGCTTTCGCGGCCTATGGCACGGTCGACCAGGCGAGCATTGTTACCGATCGTGACACGGGCCAGCCGCGCGGCTTTGCCTTCGTGGAAATGCCGAACAAGTCGGAAGCCGACGCGGCCATCACCAATCTTAACGGCGCCGAATTGAACGGCCGTGCGCTGAACGTGAACGAAGCCCGTCCGAAGCCGGCTGGCGGCGGCGGCTTTGGCGGCGGACGCGGCGGCTTCGGCGGCGGCGGTGGCGGCAGGCGTGAAGGCGGCGGCGGTGGTGGTGGCCGCGGCGGCCGCGGCGGCGGCGGCGGCGGAAACCGCTGGTAACGGACTTGGACCGGGACGGGCCGGCTCAACTGGCTCGTCCCTTAACCCATTGGCCGCCATGGACCCAAACACGGGCTCCCGGCGTAGCCGCCGGGCGTTGCCCGAACAGGAAGGAGGCGTCACATGGCTGGACGCGGCGCGCAATCATTTCAGAAACGCCAGAAGGAAATGCAGCGCAAAGAGAAGCAGCAGGAAAAACTGGCGAAAAAGCAACAGCGGAAACAGGAGCCGGGCCATTTGCAGTCGGTCGAGGAAATGACCCCGCTTGACGGTCCGGTCGTCTATTCCGACGAAACCGACGAGTAGCCGCCAGAGGATCTCCACCCTCTGGCTCTCGACCCTCCCGTGAACTGGTTCGCGGAAGACGGGCACACTGGCCACCAGGTTTGATGTGCCCCTTTCTTTTGCCTCCCTCAAGCCCCTTTTTTTCTCAGTTCAATGACCATGCACGGCTTCGGGCCTGCCTGCCGGTGCTGCGGCAATCCTGCCCCTACGATTGCGCGGCCGGCGCGAAATTCATTTGACAGGTCTATAGCAAAACGATATCATTATGGTAGCGGATTGATCTCGGACGAGATTCCCGCGGAGGAAACCATGTTGAAGGAGAAGTTGATTTCGGCGCCGAACGGCATCGTCGTGCTGCTCTTCGTGATTGCCATGCTCATCATCCCGGTTGCCATGATCATCATGACGGCCAAGGCCGCCGAGGGCGGCGGGCCGAAACCGGTTCTGCCGATCGTGTTCTGGGCCCTGGTCTGGGTCGCGGACATTGTCGCCATGGCCGGGTTCTTCACGGTTCAGCCGAACCAGGGCGTCGTACTGACGCTTTTCGGCAAGTACGTCGGGACGGTGACCGAACAGGGCCTGCGTTTTGCCAACCCGTTCTATGCCAAGAAACATGTCTCGCTGCGCGTGCGGAACTTCGAAACCAGCAAGATGAAGGTGAACGACAAGGACGGCAATCCGGTCGAGATCGCCGCGGTCGTGGTTTGGAAGGTGGTGGACACGGCCGAGGCGATCTTCCACGTTGACAGTTACGACAACTACGTTCATGTGCAGAGCGAGGCGGCTGTGCGCAACATGGCCACCGCCTATCCCTATGACTCTCATGAGGAGAAGGAAATCTCGCTCCGCGGCCACACGGCCGTGGTCGCGCAGCATCTTCAGAAAGAGATCCAGGAACGTCTGGCGGTGGCTGGAGTGGACGTGATTGAGGCGCGCATCAGCTACCTGGCTTACGCGCCGGAGATCGCGGCGGCGATGCTGCGGCGGCAGCAGGCATCGGCGGTGATCGCGGCACGGCAGAAGATTGTCGAGGGCGCTGTTGGAATGGTCGAAATGGCTTTGAACGAATTGGCGCAAAAGAAAGTGGTCGAGTTCGACGACGAGCGCAAGGCTGCCATGGTGTCCAACCTGCTGGTGGTCCTGTGTTCGGAAAACCAGGTCCACCCCGTGGTGAACACGGGCACGCTGTACCAATAGAACGCAGGGAGGTGGGACGACGATGGCCGAGCGCAAGAGCTTTCTTCTCCGTATCGACGGGAAAGTGCTCGACGCGCTGCGCAAATGGGCCGACGACGACCTGCGCAGCCTCAACGGCCAGATCGAGTTCGTTCTGCGCACGACTCTCAAGGAGCGGGGCCGTTTGAAGATGGGCCAAGCCGAGCCGGAAGAGGTAGAGCCTGAAGGACCCGTCGAGCCATAGCCTTCATCACCCCTGAACGCACTTCACGCCCGGCGCTGGAAACGGTGTCCGGGCGTTCGGCATCGTGTCAGGCGAACAATTCGTGGGCCCTGAGCAGCCGGCCCCGCACGTCTACGCCGTTCGGACAATCCACCGTGCACGCCGCGCAATCCGAGCAATGCATCTCCGCGGGCAACTCCTGATATCGCTGTCGGGCCATGGCGAACTCCCCGTAGCCGTCGGCGTAAGTCAGGCAGCGCAGCGAATCGGCTACCTGAACGCCCTTCTCGCAGACGCCTGTGCATGACCCGCACATACGGCAGTACATCGGCGAAATCCGCTTCATGTGCGCGGCCAGCGTCCCCTGATCCTTACCGGTGAACGGCTCGGACATGGCGCGAAGGTTTTCGTCAAGTTCGTCGAAATCGGTCATGCCGATGATGGCCGTATCGACTGACTTGTTGCGCAGAGTCCATTTGAGCGATGCAAGCATGGCGCCGTCTCGTTTCAGGCGCGCCGTGAGTTCGTTTGGATTCTGGCCGTAGAGCCGGTCGCCGCGCTGGATACGGGCGTAGCCGCCGGCCATCACCTTCATGGCGACGACGCCCAACCCCGACTTGCGCGCCCGTCCGATCGCTTCGCCAACCTTGGGCTCCATGGTGAAGTTGTAGGAGGCGAGGGCGACGTCGGTCATGCCGCGCTTCACAACATGGTCAAGCATCTCGGGCATGTTGAAGTGGAAGCTGACGCCGGCGAAACGGATCTTGCCGGCCTTCTTGGCCTGCTGCTGGGCATCGAGCAACTCATCTTTGACGTCGGTTGCCGTGGACTTGCTGTGCAGGAACCAGACATCCAGATAGTCCGTCCCGATCTCGCGCAGGCTGGTGTCGAGGTCGCGCAGAGCGGCCTCTTTGGTCTGTCCTGGCGACTTGCTGGTGATGAGCACCTTCTTGCGCCAGTTCTTCAACGCGGTGCCGACCATGCGTTCGTTTTGCCCGTTCTGATAGGAACGGGCCGTGTCGAAGTAGTTGATGCCAGTTTCGGCGGCGCGCTCGATCACCGCCGGGTCCGAAGCCAGCATGCAGCCGAAGCCGAGCGATGTGATCTTCACGCCGGTCTTGCCCAGCGTCCGGTATTCGAGTTTTGGCGCGGCCGTCTGGGCACTGGCCTGTCCGGCGGCCAGCGCGGCGGCCGATCCGAAGAATCCCCGGCGGGAGGTTTTGAGTGACACGATGCGGTCCTCCTCTCAGGACCTTTATACTGCCGAACTGCCGCGCGAGATCGGCCGGTCGGGATTGATGGGAATCCAGGCCAGCGCTCCAATCACGCACAAAACGCCGGCGGTGATGAACGATGTGGTCCAGCCATACTGGGCGGCCAGCAGCGGTGTCAGAGAGGCCGTGATGGCCCCGCCGATCTGGTTGAACATGTTCATCAGGCCCGACGCCGAACCGGCCGACGAGCCGGCGACATCGGCCGTCACCGTCCAGAATGCGCTTTGGGAAAGATACAGCGCCCCGGCGCCGCCGGCCAGCACCACCGAGGCTAGACGCGCGCTCTCCACCTGCGTGGCCAGGGCGATGAAGACGCCAGCCATGGCCAGGCCGAAGATGGCCAGTCCGCAGCGTCCGGTGCGTTTGCCGTACCTCCTCGTCAGACGGTCAGCGATCCATCCGCCCACGGACGATGCCGTGGCCATGGCGATGAACGGCAGCATCGAGTACAGCGCGCTGGATTTCAAATCCAGGCCGCGGACCTTGCTCAAGTAGATGAAGAACCAGGTGAAGAAGATATACGCGGCGTAGCCGTAGGTGAAGTAGCTGATGGACAGGAAGACGATGTTGCGGTCAGTTATGATGGCGCTCCAGGGCAGCGCTTTGGGCTTTTCGAAGTCGTTGGCGGCGGCCGGGAGGCCTTTCTCGATGGATTCGAGTTCGCCGTTAGAGATCCAGGGATGCTTGCGTGGGGTGTCGCGCGCCAGCCACAGCCAGACGGCCCCGGCCAGGAGCCCGATGAGGGCGCAGACATAGAACGACCACCGCCAGCCATAGTTCAGCAGGACGTAGGTGATCAGCGGCGGTGTTATCCCGGCTCCCGCGCCCACTCCGGCGAAGATCAGTCCATTGGCCAGACCGCGTTCGTGCGACGGAATCCAGGCCGCGACCAAACGATTCGACGACGGGTAGACAACAGCTTCGCCCAGGCCCAGCAGGAATCGCATGGCGATCAGTAAGGTGATCGAGAACGCCAGGGTGGTCGGCGTCCAGGCCGTCAACGTCGTGAAGATGCCCCACCACACCACGCCGCCGGCGATGATGGCGCGCGGCCCGTAGCGGTCTGCCAAATACCCGCCCGGCGCCTGGAATAGCGCGTAGCCGATGACAAAGGCGCTGAAGACATAGCCGAGTTGGACGTTGCTCAGGCCGAAGTCCTTCTGGATGGCCTGGCCCGCAATCGAGACGTTGACGCGGTCCAGATAGGCGATGGCGCTCATCAGGAACATCCAGAAGATCAGCAGCCAGCGCAAACGGCCATTGAACAGGTTTTTCACGGCGACAGACTCCTTGGCCAGTCTCCGCACAATCCCGGAGCACAGTGTGCGGGAAGCCGCATTCTATCTCAGCAAGGCACTGGTGTGGCGGATGAAGAATCCGCCATCTCCCGGTCATCCGGTTTCCGCCTTTTCCTCTGCAGAGAGATGACAAAGAAAATTGACAAAATGGAAAGTATGCTTTACATTTGGCTGGAGGTCTCAGTCGATGGCAAACACCCCGTCAGAAGAGCGATCCGGCAGCGACAGCCCGCACGGGCCGACGGCAATACTGGCGAACGGAAAGTTCGACGCCAGGAGTTCTGCGGGACGCCGGTATCGTCTTCGCAGCGGCTTGGCTCTTGCGGCGTTTGTGATTTGGTGGATGTTTGGCAGCGATCTCCTCCGTCCTTTGGTTTCGAGGGGGATTCTGGATCCGATTTCGGCGTTGGCGCCCGGTGTGGCATTCAGTTACATGGCGTGGGAGTTCCGCAAGTATCTGGCGGCCATGGACGAACTGGAGCGACGCATTCACATGGAGTCGATCACCTGGACCTATCTGAGCGGATTCGCCATCGCGATGCTGATTGCCGGCTTGAGCCACGTCTACGGATGGCGAGTGAATCCGGGCTTGTTCCTCTTGCTGGAACCGGTGCGCGCAGGGTGGCTCTATTTCGTGTCGCGGCGGTATCAGTGAAGAACGAACTGAGAGTCCTTCGCGCGCGGCACCACCTGTCGCAAGCCGAACTGGCCGAGAAATTAGGTGTCTCGCGCCAGACGGTGAACGCCATCGAGACGGGCAGGTATGATCCGAGCCTCTCGCTCGCGTTCAAGGTCGCCGCGCTTTTTGGACAGCCGATCGAAGAGATATTCCGTGCTGAGAACGGAGCGGGTGGTTCGGACGAAGCATAGCGGGTCGGCTCGGGATGCGGCACAGGAAAGAGCCCGTCCGGCTTGGGGACCGGACGGGCTTGGGGAGAGCGGATTCAAGCAGGTTCAGGCGACAAGGCGGATGCGGACGACGCCGATCAGCTTTTCGAGCGCCGCCAATTTGTCTGCACGGATCATGCCGGTCCGGATCTTGCCGACCAGGGCCTTGCCGTCATCCTCGAAGCCAGCCTTTTTCAGCGCTTCGAGGGTGGCCGGTTCGGCGTCCGCCAACCAGACCTCGATGCTGATCTTGTCCGCCGGCGCCGCTTTGGCCAAAGCGGCGGCCAGCGCCGTGTCCATCTTGCCCGCCCGTTTGCGATCCACCTCTTCGTTGCGTTCGTCCTTGACCGTGGCTGGCGACGTAGCCTGGCGGGCGGCGTCCGTGCGGGATTCGGCAACGGCTCGAGCGCTGCCTCGGATCCCGCCCACGACTCCGCCCACGGCCATGGGAGCGGCCATGTTCTTCGCCGCCAACTGGCCAAAGACGCCTTGGTGGCTGACACCGTCAGGCATCTCGACTGGGACTTCGACGGTGACCGGTTTGCCGCCTTCGGTAACCCGGCTTTCATCCACCGCGACAAAGGCGGTGTATTGCGTCATCAGGCGATAGTCGACGCCGAGTTTCGTGATCTCGGCTTTCGTATCGGCGGCAGGCGCGCCGCCCTGGTGGGACGCCCAGTCGCGGCTCATCAGGTCTTCCACCTTCGACCGCGCCCACAGCGTCGCCAGCGTATCGTGCGCCGGTTCATTGGCGGGGAAGTTGACGCGAATCTCGCGCGAGAACGGCTTGCCGCTCATCCTGCCCGTGAGCCGGATGACGCCCGAGCCGGCTGCGTTGTAGCGCCCGTGGATCACAACTGGTTTGGCGGAAAACAAATCGGGGATGCGCGCCGGAAAGACGTCGCTTGCCTTCAACCCGCCGAAGTCGACGGTGACGTCAGTGAGAAGAGGGTTGCGGACGCGTTCATGGAAGCGCCGGGCGGCGGCCGATCCGTCGTCGGTCAGGGCGACATATTCCACTTCGCCGCGGCCCTCCTCGGCCATCTTGTCGAGCAGGAAACGGTTGACTGAAGAACCGATGCCGAAGCTGAAGATGCGCGCGCCGGAGTTGCGCCGGATTTCGCTGATGATCTCCATGTCATTGCCGACATAGCCGTCGGTCATGAAGCAGACGATGCGGACGGCGTCGCGGTTGGCTGAGGGCGCGAGCGCCGCGCGGATGGCCTTCATCATCTCAGTGCCGCCACCGCCGCTGCGGCCGGCCAGAAACGCCTGTGCCTGGGCCAGATTGGCCGCCGTGGCCGCCACCGGCTGCGGGAACAGCACGTGCGTGTCACCGGAGAAGGTGATCAGGTTGAAGGTGTCGCGCGGATAGAGCCCGTCCAGCGCCAGCTTCATCGTCTCCTTCGCCTTCTCGATCGGGAAGCCCGACATGGAGCCGGAAGTGTCGATCACGAAGACCAGTTCCTTTGGCGTGACGTCCTCATGAGTCACACGCGCCGGCGGCTGGAGGATGAGCGAGAAGAAGCCGCCACGGGCGTCGTGGTGCGTCAACACGGCATCCTTCACGGTTGCGCCGGCGACGTTGTAGCGCAGGGCGAAATCCTTGTTCGGGATCGTCGTTTCGGATTTCAACACGACGTTCGCTCGCGAACTGGACACCCGCGTGACGGCGATGTTGTGAGAAGTGGATTTGGGTTCGTCGAAGCCGACGCCGGCGTCAATCTTCAATTCGAGCGACAGGTCGTGTCCGGCTCGCACTTCAGGCCGGGCGTACTTCGGATTCAACTGCACATTGCTCATGTGCGCGGGCATGTAGCGCGGGCCGACGGTCATCGGGAACGACCATTCATAGACGCCCGTGTCGTACTTCACCGTCTCGACATAACTGATGGTCACCTTCACCGTCGCGCCCGGTTCGATATTGGCCACCGACTGCTGGAAGATGTTGGGCCGGTTCTGTTCGAGCAGGGCGGCGACATGGCCGCGGTTGCGGGCGTCGTCATAGATGCGCCGGGCTTCGTCGCGCGGCTTGATCAGCGCGCGGATCTTGCGGCCGTTGGTTTCGATCGTCATGTCGTCGACGGCCGCCATCTGTGGCAGCGGGAAGACATAGACGGCTTCGATCTTGTTCGTCGATGGATTCCGGAACTCCTGGGTGACGGTGACACGCGCCAAGGGTCCGGAAATCTCGCCGCGCACGGCGGTATGTTTCAATGGGCACTGCTCGCCGGTCGCCTTGCCGTAAGGGTCGGTGATGAGGAGCATCCCCTCGCCTCCATCGGGGGGCTCGGTGGCGGCGCGTGGCCGCGGTGCAGGGGAGGCCACCAGCAGGGCTGCAGCGGCGGTGAGTAAGAAAATTGTGGATCGCATTGGCATCTCCTTCGCACTGGAAATGCCGCAAGGCGCGAAATCCTTTCACTCGATGGTGAAAGAAATCCTCACGCGGCCCAACCGCCCGCCTGCGGTGGCTGAACGCAGGCGCATCACGGCCTGCGATCCTGGCCGGAAGGTGAGATCGACGGAGTTGAGACCGGGCGTGGATGAGGGCAAGTCAAGGTAGGCGGTTTCATTGGCGGCCAATTGGACGCTTCGACCGTCCTTGCCCACAAGGGTCCAGGAGCCCTGTTCGTGGGCAATGACCTTCACCCTGAGTTTCGCGTCACGCGCGACCCGGCCGCCGGACGGAACATCCTGCCAGTTGCCCGTTGCATCCTGCGCCTGGAGTCCGGCCGATGAGCGCAACGCCAGGGCTTCGTCGCGCTCGGCGGCGACGGTCTTGGCTCTGGCCGGAGTCACTGCTTCCTTCCGAACGGCTGCGTCCGAAGCCTCACGGGCCTCCATCTGGCGGACCGGTGCGGCTGCACGGAACTCGGCTACCTGAGCCGGCCGCGATTCGGCTTCGGCGGACCGTCCTGCCGTCTGAGTAGCGCCCACGCCGGCTCCGACGGCACGCGGAGCGGCGGGTTTGGGGGCTGACTCGGGAGTCGGGGGCGCCGGAGGTTCTTCGTTCGCCCGCGGCGGGACTGCCTGATCCTTGAGGTCAAGGCTCTTCGCCTCGTCGCGCCGGGCCATGAGGACCGGCTCCGATTTCTTTTGCATTAATTCCGCGACCTCGCCTTTGACTGTGGGCGCGGCGATGGCATTGGCTGTTTCTTCTGCAACGGCGATGTGTTTGGCCGGTCCCACGGGCTGTGGCGCCGGCGCCGATGCGGATTCGGGTGCGGTCTTCCGTGGCTGGGATTGGGCGACTTCGATTGGTTGCTGGGCCGGTTTCTGAGCGACCTGCGCCTCGCGGGCAGGTTCCCGGAGCAGAATGACGCCGATGATGGTTGATGCCGCCACCGCCGCCGGCACGGCCCAGCCCCACCATGGAATCCGCCGCCTATCGGCCTTCGCCGCCGCGGTTGCCTCGCGGTCGCGCGCCTGTTCGGCGCTCAGGAACTCGTCGCGTATCGTTCGGTCGCTCAGCGCTTCGGCCAGCGCCTGCTCGGCGAAGATCTCCTCGAACAGCGTCTGGTCGTCGAGCGCGGCGTTGTAGAGCGCCTCCCGTTCGGCGGGCGTCAATTCACCCGACGACAGTCGCGCCAGCAGCCGGTCGATCTCTTCGCGCTTCATTGGGGTCTCTCCCACTGCGATTTCAGCCGCTCGATCAACTGGCGGCGGCATCGCAGGTCCCACACATAGACAGTATTGAGCGACTCGACGCCCAACCGGACCCTGATCTGTTCAAAACCGAGGCCGGCCAGCTTCATCTTCAGAATCTCGCGGCAGCGTTCGCCCAGTTCCTCCAGCGCCTCCAGCAACAGCCGCCGCTGCTGTTTGACGATCAATTCCCGCTCCGGGTCGGCGTCCGAGCGCAACCCCGCGTCCTCGGCCTGGACAGCCGCCGCGTCGCCGTGCCGCGCCGACTTGCGCCACAGGGCCGCCATCTTGAACCGCACGATGCGCATCGACAGCGGAACCAGGTCCTCGATCGAGTCGACTTCACGGTATTTCTCGTGCAGCACCAGGAGAGTCTCCTGCGCCACATCCTCGGCCTCGGGCCTCCCAATACGGGATGCCGCGAAGGCGACAATCCTTTCACGGAGTTTCGCCAGTATCGTCTCGCTTGCCGCCATGGCCACATCCGAACGCGTGGATCTTCAGGTTATGATGCCGGATGGCTCGTGGTAAAGTTGGGGGTACGATGAGGGCCGAGGCTGCACGGGAATCGTTGAAGAGAAGAGGCATCCGCCTGACGCGCCAGCGCCAGATCCTGCTCGAGCTGCTCGAGCACACCGGACGCCACCTGGACGCCGAAAACCTTTACAAGTTGGCCAATAAGCTCGATCCCAAGCTCAATCGCGTCACCGTTTACCGCACGCTGAAGCTCCTGAAAGAGGGCGGTCTGGTTGATGAGCTGGATTTAATGCACTGGGAAGGCGACCAGCACTACTACGAGACCCGGTCCAAGCAGGAGCACGCCCACGTCATCTGCCTGCGCTGCGGAAAGGTGGAGGAGTTTTTCGGCGACCCGCTGCAGAAGCTCCGCAGGCAGGTGGAATCGCACTTCGGCTTTCAGATCCTGATTGCGCGGACCGAGATCGGCGGCTACTGCGCCCACTGCCAGTTGATGCGCGCACAGGAGATCGAAGCGGCGCGCCAGGGCCCAGTTCCAGACAAACAGCCCGCCTGAACCGCCGCTCCGGCGATGTTACACTAAAGATGCGCCCATGAAGCACCTCATCTTCTGGGACTTCCCAAGAACCTCCTGGCAATACGACGTTGTCGTGGCGCTGATCCTGGCGTTCATCTTCATCACTCCCCGCGCCGTTTTTAAAGACCAGCCTCGCGCGATGAGTGTTGTCCGCGTTCCCGTCCATACGAGTGCCGCGACGTTCTGGATCGAAGCTGACCTGCTCACCGCCAAGGATGCTGCGGGCCGCATCGCGCAGGCCAGCGAGATCATCACGAAGAAGACGGGTAAGTCAGCCACAGTGAGGCGTCTGGAGACCATCCTATCGGCGGAAGAGGAAACCCGGGGCTATATGGCCTTCGTCGATGGACAGTAGGAACGCCGATTGATGATCTCCACGACCAAGTTCATATTCGCGGCCATCGCCGCCGCCCTTCTCGCGCCCGTCACGCCGCTTCTGGCCGGGGATCTTGACTCCGCTCTGGCCCGGATGGACAAAGCCGCCCTAGGGTTCAATGGGTTGACTGCCGATATTAAGAGCGTCAGTCATACCTTCATCATTAAGGACACAACCGAGGAGTCCGGACGGATGACACTGCAACGGCCCAAGCCCCGCCAGATGCAGATGCTGGTCGAATTCACCACGCCTGCGCCGCGCGCAGTCGCCTTCGCCGGCCGCAAGGTCCAGATGTACTACCCGAAGATGAACACGGTGCAGGAGTACGACCTGGGCAAGCAGGCCGCGCTCATCGACCAGTTCCTTCTCCTCGGATTCGGCTCCACAAGCGCGGATCTTCGCGCCAACTACGACATCAAATATGGGGGTGAGAATTCCGCCGGCGGACAATCGTGCGACCGGCTGGAACTGACCCCAAAGTCGGCTGAGGCGCGCCAGCACGTCAGCCGGATCTCTCTCTGGGTTTCGCAGGCCAACGGCCAACCGGCCCAGATCCAGGTGTTCATGCCGTCGAAAGACTACCGCCTGATCACCTACACCCGTGTGGCGTTAAACCCGTCCCTGGGCAAGGACGCGGCCAGCCTGAAACTGCCCAAGGGCGTCAAACGGGAGACGCCGCAAAAATAGCGATGAGTCAATCCGCCACTCCGTCCATCATGGGCAAAACCAATCGTTTGGCCTATCTCGATTGGGCCCGCGGGACGGCCGCCCTGGTCATGCTCCAGGGCCATGTTTTTCACAGTTTCATCCGGCCCGATCTGCGGCAGGATGCGCCATACGTTCTTTCTCAGTTCGTCGGCGGCATGACGCCGGCGGTTTTCCTTTTCCTCACGGGAGTGACGCTGGCATTCCTCATGGATTCCCGCGGCAAGGTTGGCCTGAGTCCTGCGGCGCGCGTCTGGGAAGCCTTCAAACGCTCCCGGTATCTCCTCCTGCTTGCCGTCGCTTTCCGGCTTCAGATGTGGCTTTTCGCCGCCGGAGGAAGTCACTGGACCGACATCTTCAAGGTGGACATCCTGAATTCGATGGGTCTGGCGATCGCCCTTCTTGCCCCGCTGGCGATGTTTTCCACACAAGACAGGATGCGTCTGGGCTTCGTGACCGGCCTGGCGATTGCCTGCGCCTCGCCCATCATTCACGGGATGAACATTTCATGGGTGCATCCATTCATCCGGGCCTATTTCGTGCCCGACCCGAACTACTTCTCCTTCTTCCCCTGGGCAGCGTTTGTCGCATTTGGCGTCAGCGCCGGATCGGTGATCCGCGTGGTGAAGGAAGACGACATGCTGAAGGTGATGCAGTGGGCCAGCCTGTTCGGAATCGCGCTCATCGTCGGCGCCCGCTACTTCGCCAACCTGCCCTACTCGCTCTATCCGAATTCCGACTTCTGGATCAACAGCCCGGCGCTGATTCTGATCAAGCTCGGCGTGCTCTACCTCCTTCTGGCCTTTGCTTTCCTCTGGACGCGCTACATCAACCCGGGCGGATGGAGTTTCATCCGGCAGATCGGCACGACGTCCCTGCTGGTTTACTGGGTCCACACCGAAATCGTGTACGGCCGCTGGCTATGGTTCTGGAAGGAATCGCTCACGGCGTTGCCGACGCTGATTATCGCCGTAACGGTGATCGCGGCGATGGTGGCGTTGTCGGTTGCCCGCACTGGATACAGGGGATCCCGCAGCTTTGTCGACTGGGCCAGGGATCGCTGGGAGCAGATGCGGGCAGAGCCTGCGCCGGCCGCGGCCGGCGACTAAGACCCCGTTGACTCGGGCCGGTTCAGGACACATCCTGGATCGGGAGGCCCGATGGCGCACAATGCCCGACTGGCCCGCGCCTGGAAAGCGATGGCGTGGGCGATCCTGATCCACGTGCTCGACGAAGCGTGGAATAACTTCCTTGTCGTCTACAATCCAGTCGCCATGGAGATCGCAGACCGCTATCCCTGGCTCCCGGTCCCGATCTTCCGCTTCGAGTACTGGCTGGGCGGACTGCTCCTGGGCGTTCTCATCCTGATGGCGTTGACGCCGGTGGCACGGCGCGGCTCACACGGCATCATCCTGGCGGCGCGGATTCTGTCTGCGTTCATGATCGTCAACGGCCTGGGCCACATCACCGCGACCATCGCCGGACGCACGCCATTCGGCGTGGAGTTTGCCCGCCCAATGCCAGGATTCTGGAGTTCGTTCGTGCTGATTCCCGCCTCGATCTGGCTGTGGCGGGAGGCGGGCAATCTGAATCGTCGGTCTGCCGGATGAGGCAGGTCTCGTCGGTGGGCCCGCGTGGGTTCCCTGTTGAGAAGTCCAACGCCGAACAGTCCCGTCTGGCTGCTGCATCGGCAGGCCTTGAAAGCGCGTCAGCTGTCCGCTAAGCTGATTCTCAGGACGCGGATTCAGCGCACCGCCCCACAACGCACAATGAAGCTCTAAGACATTTTCCCATCTGACCTGACAAGCAGGCCGGGCACCCCGGCCGTGGAGGGAATATGTCTTTGATCGCCGCTCGCGGCATTTCCTACGAATACTCATCCGGCCTCGCGGTTTTTCACAAAGCGACATTCTCAATCAAGCCGGGCGACTGCGCCGCCCTGGTAGGCCCAAACGGCTGTGGCAAGAGCACGATGCTCCGACTCCTGGCCGGCGACATTCAGCCCACCACAGGCGAGGTAATTCGCCGCCGCGGCCTGCGGATCAGGTACCTGCCGCAAATCCTTGAGAAGGACCAGCGCTCAGCAGGGCAACGTCTACGCGCCGCCCTGGAAGCATGTATTGGATCTGATCCGGACGTCCTATTGCTCGACGAGCCGACCAACCATTTGGACCAGGATTCGATCGCCTGGCTGCGCGGCTGTCTCCGGCGCTTCAACGGCGCCGTGGTGCTTGTGTCGCATGACCGCGCCTTCCTGGACGAAACCGCCTCGCGCGTCTTTTCCTTTGAACGCGGTGTAGTTGTCCCGTGCGAGGGCAACTACACGGCTTATCTGAGGGACCGCGATCTGCTCCTCCAGCGCCAATGGGCGGACTACAACGCAGAACAGCGCCGTCTCGACGCCGATCGCGCCGCTGCTGAGAAGCGCATGTCGCTTTCACGGAAAGTAGCCCGTCCGCCCGCAGGCGTTAAAAGCTCTCAGGATTTCTACAACCGGAAGGCCGCGCAGGTGGCCCGCACGGCGAGGCTGCTGAAGGAACGCGCGAGGCTGCGCCCGTCGATCACCAAGCCGTGGGAGGAACAGTCCATTCCGGATCTTACCTTCGAGCATGTCAGACGCTCCGGGGATATCGCCGTCTCCGCCAGCCGTTTGTCGTTTTCCTATGGCGGCCATGGCGTCTTCGACGACCTGAACTTCCAGATCCGGCGCGGCGAGCGGTGGGTTCTCACCGGCGCCAACGGAGCCGGCAAGTCCACCTTGATGCGACTCATCTCTGGCGCCGCGGAGCCGGTGTCCGGCGCCATTCAGTTGGGTGCTCATACGGGAATCGCGCACCTTCCACAGGAGTTCGATGACCTCGACCACAATTGCACGCCACTCGACATCTGCCTGGCTGAACGCAACGATGTGACTCTGGCCCGCACCCTGCTCGGCTGCCTGAAGCTTCCGGCGGCGCTGATTGAGCGCCCGCTGCCGACATTGAGCGCCGGGGAGCGCACGAAGTCCGCATTGGCGCGCATGCTGCTTTCTGGCGCGAACGTTTTGTTGCTCGACGAACCCACTAACCACCTCGAAATCGAAGCCCGGGAGGCGCTTGAAGCCGCACTTCGCCGCTTTCCCGGTACTCTGATCTTCACCTCGCATGACCCCTGGTTTGTCCGCTCGCTCGCCACTCATTCCCTCTCATTGCCGGCCTGCGCCATCTCGATCGAGTCGTGAATCGAGTTGCGGCCATTCACCGCCGTCGGACATCCTGGAGGTAAGGGATGCGGGCTGAACAGCAAGCAGAGGCGCGAGCGGTGGCGCGGCTCATCGCCCAGATCGATTCAATCGATGCGTGGCGCGACCGTGTCGGGCGGCGCATCCTGGTGCTTTTCCTGGTCACGTTCGCATTTGCCATAGGCCTTCTGATTTGGACAGTCAAGCAAGCCCAACTCAACCCGCCGGAGATCCGGAAGCCGCCGGGCGAACAGGTTCCGCCGGTTCTAAGGCGGCTGTTGTAGGAGGAGCGGCGCCGGATGTCTGGCCGGTCGTGATGGCCGGATTCTGCAGCTTCCTCGACCTCTACTCGACACAGCCGATCCTGCCGTTGCTGGCGCGCGAACTTGGCGCGCATCAAGCCGAGGCCAGCTTGACCGTAACGGTCGCCACCGCAGGCGTAGCCCTTTCCGCCCCTCTGGCCGGCGCGCTGGCCGGCCGGTTCGGCGCCAAACGGACCATCGCTGCCTCGGCCTGGTTGCTGGCCCTGTTCACGGCCATGGCGGTGTTGTCGCGCGGGCTCGGCGATCTGTTGGTTTGGCGCTTTCTGCAAGGTGTGGTCACGCCCGGCATCTTCGCCGTCACCGTCGCCTACATCCAGCGCCAGTGGGCCGGCCGTGGACCGGGCGCGGTCACCGCTTCCTACGTCACTGGCACTGTCGTCGGCGGTTTCACCGGCCGCGCCTTGAGCGGTTGGATGGCGGGCCACTTCGGATGGCGCTCGTCATTCCTCGCTCTGGCCGTGTTGAACGCCGCCGGCGCCGCCGCGCTCAGCCGGTTCATGCGGCCGGATAGGCGTGGCCAGGCGAACCCTTCCAGCCGCACCGGCCTCGCCATGCTGTTCAGGAACAACGTTCTGATGGCCACATGCGCGGTCGGATTTTGCGTCCTGTTCTCCATGCACGCCATCTTCACCTACATCCCGTTCCATCTCGCCTCGGCCCCCTATACGCTTGGTCCCGGCTCGCTCGGATCGATCTTCTCCGTCTATCTGATTGGTGCATTTGTTACGCCCTGGTTTGGGCGCCGCATCGACCATTACGGCCACCGCGCCGTCCTCGCCGTGGCCATGGCTATCTCTTCGGCCGGGGCGCTGCTCACCCTGTCGGGGCCTCTCACCCTGGTCATCGCCGGACTGGCGCTGACATGCACAGGTGTCTTCGTCGCGCAGGCGGCCGCCAGCAGCCACATCGGCGTCGCCGTTCACGGCAATCTGTCGATGGCCGTCGGCCTTTACGTCACCTGCTATTACATCGGCGGAAGCGCCGGCGCCGCCGTTCCTGGCTGGTTCTGGAATCTGGGCGGCTGGCCCGTCTGCGTCGCGCTGGTCGTCGCCGTCCAGGGCGTCACTGTCGGCTTGGCTTGGCGCGGTTGGGCGGCTCGCAGTTAGGGCCGTTCCGGTCTCTGTAGTGAACTGTCGTTTGGGTGTAGAGTGTGAATACTCCGGACCACTTCCGAAACTCGACCGGAACAATCAATTCAAGTGAGGATCGCCAATGAAGAAGAATCTCGGTTTCTCCGTGCTGACGCTGCTTGCAGTCTGCGGCTTGGGCTTCGCGCTCGGGTCGCTCTGGAATCACGGTGGCCCAAATGTGGCCCTGGCCAAGGAAGCGGCTGTCCAGGCGCCCGCGCCTCCCGCCAACGACGGCAAACTGCGGATCATCATCTTCGGCGCACACCCGGATGACTCCGAATACACCGGCGCCGGCGTCGCGGTGAAGTGGGCCAAACTCGGCCACCACGTGAAATTCGTTTCCACCACCAACGGCGATATCGGCCATTGGGGACAGGCCGGCGGACCGCTGGCAGTGCGCAGGATCAAAGAGGTCCAGGAAGTCGCCAAGCGCATGGGCGTGACGGTTGAAGTCATGGACAACCACGACGGCGAAATCATGCCGACGCTCGAAAACCGCCGCGCGTTCACCCGCCTGATCCGCCAGTGGAACGCCGACATCGTCATCGGCCCCCGCACGAACGACTATCACCCCGACCACCGCTACACCGGGATCCTCCTCCAGGATTCGGCCTTCATGGTCGCCGTGCCGTTCTTCTGTCCCGAAGTCCCGGCGCTCAAGAAGAATCCCGTCTTCTTCTACAAGTCCGACCGCTTCCAGAAGCCGAACCCATTTGTCGCTGACGTTGCCGTCGGCATCGACGAGGTGATCGATCAGACGGCTGACGCCCTGCTGGTGATGGAATCGCAAATCCACGAAGGCGGCGCCAATGGCGATGCCAGCCTCTTCCCGGCCGACCCGGCGGCGCGCAAGAAACGCCACGAAGAAGTCCGTAACGGCCTGATCCGGCGCTATGCTGGTGCGGCGAACCAGTACCGCTCAGCGCTGGTCAAGTTCTATGGCGCCGAGAAAGCGAAAGAGATCAAGTACGCCCAGGCGTTCGAGATCTGCGAGTATGGCCGGCGGCCATCAATGGATGAGTTGAAGAAGCTGTTCCCGTTCTAGAGTTCGTGTTGCGGCAGGGCTGGCTTCCTGCAGGGGGCCAGCCTGAAGAGCGCTGCTGCCAGATTGCCGACTCTGCCCTGTCTTTTGCGGCTGGGTTTCTCCAGAGACTTCGTTGCTTCAGGCCGTATTAGAGCAGCTCAAACTCGGCCAAATCCGGACTTCGTCCATAGTCCTCGATTCTGCGCCCAAGAGTAGGACGTATCAACTCGACCCTTTGCCGCAGGTGTTGTGAGTATCCATCAAGTCCAGGAAAGAGAGTAGCCCTGTTGATGTTCATGGTGTCCAACGCCTTCAAGGCTGCTGTGCGTTGGGTACTTGGGATCGTGATCTTGCGGAACCAGCCTTTTTCGACAGGAGGCCGATAATCGGCCATCGCCTCGATGTTCTGCTCAAAAGAGTTTTCCAGATTGCCGGGACAGAGGAAGAGACCTCGCTGGTAGAACAAACGGTCATGTCCGGTCGGACTGGCTACCGGAGCCACAACATCGACCTTCCTCGGTAGCCAGTCATTGAAGATGGTCTTATCTCCAAGCCGGACGGACGCATCCAATGGCTTTTTCAGTTTGTCAGCGAGCAAAGTTCGCGCAGTGGTTTGGAGATACTGAAGACTAATCGACCAAATCGAGAAGTGACTGCCGATGGACTCCGCATCTTCAACCGCAAAGTAAGCAGCGATGAAAGGGGAAAGCGTCCAGTCCAGTAGGCGAGTAGGAACTCCATAGTGCTGCATCAACGCCAGCCACGACAGACTATCATCAGGCTCCGGAACTGGAGAGAGGAACCGGCTCGCGCCAGTTCTGAATGCTCGCAGGAGCCCTGATTCGAGGCGATAGATGTCGTGCCCAACTGCGGATCGCTGAAGAGTAGGTTGAAGGGGCCACGAGGCGTTGGCCTGTCCGCGGAAGACGTGCCGTTCGGCGAGTGAGCCCACCAACCTTGAGAGTTCATTCCAAGTATCGAAGGGTTGCTCTGTGTACAGATGACCATTCTGTTCCATCGAGCCACAGTATACTGCCTTGTCCCTGTCCCAAGCGGGCGAACGGCCTGCGCCGATGCGGCAACCCTTTCTGTCAGGCGACGCGGCGAGGCCGAATGCGGAGGTCGACATCGAGTCCGGCATCGGAGACCATGTTGACCAAAGTGTCGAGCGAGAAACGGCTGATCTTGCCTCGCGTTAGATCGGAGATCCGGGGCTGAGTCACCTTGAGCCGCTCTGCGGCTGCCGCCTGAGTCAGGCCTTCCTTCTCGATGTAGTTGCGCAGGCCGGTCATCAATTGCGCCCGCAACTCAAGATTGCGGGTTTCAGCGGATGAGAAACCCAAGTCGGCGAAGACGCTCTTCGCGCCAGGAGTGCGCCTAGTCTGGCTTTCAAGCTTCATCTGAGTCCTCCATCATCTGGCACGCCGGCGTGCCAGTATCTCGTTGAAACGCTTCCTGCCAAGATCTATGTCCGATTTGCGTGTGGCTCTCGACTTCTTGCCAAAGCAGTGCAGAACGTAAACCGCCTCATCGAACTTCGCCATATAAAAGACACGGTACTCGCCGGCTCCGCTCAGCCGGATCTCCATCACGCCCGGCCCTACGTCCGGCATCGGGCGAAAGTCTGCCGGCACGTCGCCGGCCTGCACGAGTTTGAGTTGGTACCCAGCATCGGCTCGAATCCCCGCTGGGGCTTCGCGGAGTCTGTCGATGCTGTCGCTCATCCACGTAATTGGTTTTAGCGGCGCCACTCCGATTATACACAAACATATATATGCGAGGCGCGCCACAATAGAGGTCGGAGCAACCGTGTGAAAGATTCCATCCGTGTCGCGGCGATCAATGTCGAAAGCAAGCCAGGGGAGACTGGCCGCAATCTCGAACGGATTGCCGCCTGGGCGGACAAGGCCGCGGCCGAGGGCGTCGAGTTGGCGCTATTCCCGGAGCTTTCGCTGACTGGATTCATCCCGAACCACCCCTTAAGCGATCACGCGGCGTGGATGCGGGAAGCAGTGGCACAGGCGCGCCGTGTTGCTGCGCCGCTGGACGGACAGGCGGTGAAGACCCTCTCCGAGATTGCGGTCTCAAAGAAGATCCATCTCTCTGCCGGGATTCTGGAAGACGCCGGCAACCTGCTGCACAATACGCAAATCCTGGCCGGACCGGACGGACGCATCTGGCACTGGCGCAAACTCCATGTTCCGATCTTCGAGACGCCCTTCTACAACGGCGGCGTGAAGTTGGATGTGGCGGCGACGGAGTTGGGCCGCATCGGCTCGAATATCTGTTTCGATACCCTGCTGCCGGAATCGACGCGTCTGCTGGCCGTCCAGAATGTCGAACTGGTTCTGTTTCCCTTCGCCGCCGATCCGCCACCCGGCACGGTCGCCGGCTGGGCGGCTTGGGCGGTGACGGCATTGCGCGCCCGCTGCGCTGAAAACGGCGTCTTTGGCATAGCCTGCAACTATGCGGGAGAAGTCGAATTCTGCGGCTTGAAGCAAGCGTTTCCTGGGGGAGCGATGATCCTGGGGCCGTCAGGCGAGGTCCTGGCCGAAAACCGCACTGACGGGGCCGGGATGCTGATTGCAGACCTGAAGCGCGAGACGCTGCTCGACGCACAGGCCGCGCCCGAGTATCTCTATCGTTTCCGCCGGCCGAAGCTGTACGGGCCGCTGGCAAAGTGAAGAGCGGTCGAAACGCGGGGAAGGGAAGCGGCATGCAGGAAAACAAAAATGCGCAACGGCGGGGCAGGGGGATCCGCCGTTGCGCTTCTTGGGCGGGGACAATCGCTATGGGTTGAGGGTGAAGTTAACGTCGATCTCGGTGACGACTTCAACGGGATTGCCGTTGAGCAAAGTCGGCTGATACTGCCACTGTTTGACGGCTTCCATGGCCGCGTCGACCAGGCGGCGGTCAACCAGTTCGTTTACCTGCTCGAGGTTCAGAATCGCGCCGTCCTTGCCGATCACCGCGCGCATCACCACGGAGCCCTGGATGCCGGCCGCTTTGCACTCTGGCGGGTATGCCGGGCGAACCATCTTCACGAGTTTGACGGCCTGGACGTTGCCGCCCACCTTGATCCGCGTAGGCATGCCGCCTGCGGCGGAGGGCGGATTGGCAGCAACCGGACCTTGGGCAGAGACGGTGAGCGATTCAGTGACTTTACCTGTCTGAAGCACCAGAACCAGGGGTGCCGACGCTCCCTTGTCGACTTCGATCCCCCTCACCAGGAGCAGGGCAAAGCCGGGCTTGGCGACCGAGACGTCATAGACTCCGTCGGGCAACGGAGCGAGAGTGAACTCGCCGACTTCATTGGTGTAGCCGACTTCGCGGCGCGAAGAATCGGTGAACTGGACCGTGACCTTCGCTTTCGGTACTGATCCGCCCGAGGCGTCCTTCACCGTACCGTTGACGCCATCGACGGCGGCAAAGGCGGGCATGTCGAGCGCCGAAATCGGGATCAGGAGCAGGACGGCGCCGAGAGCGGCGCTCAGCAGGGCGCGCGGCGTGGCCGCACGGCGGTTGACGTTGTGCGCCAGCATCGAGTGGAGGCGCAATTCGAGTTGATTCAGACGGGCCATGGGAATCCCTCCTTGGGGGATGCGCTCGCGGCCCGAAAGGCCGCGCACGATATCAATCAAATGGCCGGCGTAGTCAGAAGCACGCTGGCCTGAGTTCAGGACGCCGTCGTCGCAGGCGAGTTCGGCTTCCGTACGAAGTTTGCGCGATGCCAGCCAGACCCAGGGCAGGGGCCAGTAGAGCGCGCAGGCGATGTCGCCGACAACCTGGGCAAGCGTGTCCTTGCGGCTGGTATGGGCCGATTCATGCCGGAGGACGAGCTCCAGACGGTCCTCGGACCAGTCGATGGCGGCCTCTGGCAGCAGGACCACTGGATTCAGCAAACCCGCGACCAACGGCACGTCGGTATCCTTGCAGATGGTTGCGCCAGGGCAGAATGGGGTCGCCTTCGCGATCAGCCGTGAAGCGCGAAACTGGGCCAGCGAGATCCGCGCCAGTAGCAAAAGCGTACCCGCCGCCCAGACGCCCAGGATGATTGAGGCCCAGGGGACCGTCCTTGCCGGCGAGCCGGCGGCGACGGTGACGATGGTCCGGGCCGTGCTGGCGATGGTGGCGGCCTGCGGCACGTCGGGCCGCCAGGCGGGTGTCGCCACCACGGTCAACGGCAGCACCACCAGCGCCGACAGCGCGCTCAACCACAACAGGTGGCGGATCGCGGCCGAGCTCCGGCGCAGTGCCAATGCGGCCAGTCCGGCGAATGCGATCAGAATGGTCGCCTTGAGGGCAAGTTCGGTCAACATGGTCAGCGTCCTTCCTTTCTGGCCTTCTCGATCAGCGCTGAAAGCTGGTCCAGTTCCTCGTCGCTCAGCCGCGACGCGCTTGAATCGAGCAACGCCGCTGCCGCATTGGCTGGTGAGCCGTTGAAGAAAGTCTCCACCAGGTGCCGCAACGCCGATTTGCGCGCCTTGCCCGGTTGCGTCGTCGGCGTGTAGACATACCGCAACGCCTCGGCCTCGTGCTTCACGTGGCCCTTCTCCTCCAGGGTCCGCAAATGCGCGCGCACGGCGGAATACGACGGCCGGTCGGTCAGGTCGGTGTGCACCTCGGCCGCCGTGGCCCGTCCCCGCCGGAACAGAATGTCCAGGATCTGGCGTTCCCTCCGGCTCAACCCGTTGTGGTTCGTCATTGCGCCTCCTGCTGTTTTTTTGCCAGCCTGCTAGAAAACTAGCACATTTTGGCGTGCAATGCTAGAGACTCCGCGCGGCGCCCGCTTGTTCCCGCGAAACAGAAAAAAGTTGCGAGGACTCTCCCGCCGCCTGCCCCGTCCGACTGGACCGCCCACGCGGCGGCGGCAATCACCCGAGCGGGTGCGGATCGATCTCTTCCGCGTATTCGCCCGGCGTCGCGCCGGCCCTTGATGTTGAGCGCTGGTTGAGTGTCGGCAGGCCGTCGTTGCGGGCTCAGAACGATTTCGGGGGTGGTCTGGGGCTTGATGTCCAGGCCTACGGCCTCAGTCGCGCAATGCCGGTAGCAAAAGGTGGGTTCACCAGAGCCTCATCAATTCTTGTATCAGAGCCGGCTCTTGGGTGGAAATGGGATCAGCCGCTCTTCAGCGGCTGCAAATTATTGATTCTAAAGAGTTGGTGCGGATGAGAGGACTTGAACCTCCACACCCTTGCGGGTACATGGACCTGAACCATGCGCGTCTGCCAATTCCGCCACATCCGCACGATGGGTGGATCCGGACTCCTCTATCTTCTCCAATCCTCGCCCCACTGTCAACGTCCGCCCGGCCACGCCCCCAGCGTCTCCCAATCGCTCTTCAATTGACGGATCTCCAGCACCAGTTCCATCACCAGCCGCTCAATCTTGTCCCTCGCCGCCCTGTACGCCGCCTTGTCCCTGCCGAACGGATCCCGCACCGGCCAATCCCTCACCTTCCTCGGGTCCACCGGCAGGTCCCCACCCGACAGGTTGATCACCAGGTCCAGGTCCATCTCCGCAACTTCCGAAATATGTTTCGGAAAATGCGTCTCCAGATCGATCCCCTTTTCCCCCATCGCCTCTCGCGTCTCCGCCGGCACGTGTGTGTACGGCATCACTCCCGCGCTCACCGCCTCCATCACGTCGCTTCCATAGGCGCGCGCGAACCCTTCAGCCATCTGGCTTCGGCACGCGTTGCCGACGCAGACAAACAGCACGTGCAGTTTTCTCACCGCCGCACCTTTTCCACAAATAACCTGTGCACACGGTTGTCTTCCGACAGCTCGGGGTGAAACGTCGCTGTCAGATGATGCCCAAACTCGACCAGCACGGGGTCTCCATTGTAGCTCGCCAGCACCCGCCCGCCTTCGCCCACCCGCCGGATGATCGGTGCGCGGATAAACACGGCCTCCAGCGGCCCGCCGCCCAACTCATGGCCGTCGATCCTCGTTACCCGGCTGTCCAGTTGCCGCCCGTACGCGTTCCGTTCCACCGCCATGTCCAGCAATTCGAGCGACCGCTGCGGCGGGTTCAGCACCTCCGCCGCCATCAGAATCGACCCCGCGCACGTGCCGAACACCGGCTTGTGCCGGCCAAACTCCTTCAACGGGTCGAACAGGCTGTAATACTCCATCAGCTTCAGCATGGTCGTGCTTTCGCCGCCCGGAATCACCAGCCCGTCCAGCGCCTCCAGGTCCCTCGCCAGCCGCACTTCGCTCACTTTGCACCCCGAGCACGCGCGGCGGATGGCCGCCGCATGCGCTTCGAAGTCGCCCTGTAGGGCAAGGATGCCGATTCTCACCGGTCCTACCAGCCTCGCGTCTGCAAGAGTTCGCTCTCCGGAATCTGCCTGATGTCCAGACCCGGCATCGCCTCGCCCAACTCCTCGCTCGCTTCCAGCACCGCCTTCGGATCGTTGTAGTGCGTGCAAGCCTTCACGATCGCCTTGGCCCGCGTCTCCGGATCAGAGCTCTTGAAGATGCCCGACCCGACGAACACCGCCTCGGCGCCCAGCAGACGGCACAGCGACGCATCGGCCGGCGTCGCCACCCCGCCCGCCGAGAAGTTCGGCACCGGCAGCTTGCCATTGGCGTGGACATATTCAACCAGTTCCAGCGGCGCCTGCAACTTCTTCGCCTCGGTCACCAGTTCTTCCTGGCCCAGCACCTGGATCTGCTTCATCTCGCGTACCACGGTCCGCATGTGCCGCACAGCTTCCACGATGTTGCCCGACCCTGCCTCGCCCTTCGTCCGGATCATTGCCGCGCCTTCCGCGATCCGGCGCAGCGCTTCGCCCAGGTTGCGGCAGCCGCACACGAACGGCACCTTGTAGTCCCGCTTCCAAATGTGAAACTCCTCGTCGGCCGGGGTGAGCACTTCGCTCTCGTCGATGAAATCCACCTCAAGCGCTTCCAGCACCCGCGCTTCGGCGAAATGCCCGATCCGGCACTTGGCCATCACCGGGATCGAGACCGTCTTCATGATCTCTTTGACTTTCGAGATGGCCGCCATCCGCGCCACGCCGCCCTCTTTGCGGATATCGGCCGGCACTCGTTCCAGCGCCATCACTGCGCAGGCGCCCGCCTTCTCGGCGATTTCGGCCTGCTTGGCGTCGGTGACGTCCATGATCACGCCGCCCTTCAGCATCTCGGCCAGCCCGACCTTCACTCTGAAATCGTCATCCAAATAGGGCATCTCGTTGCCCTCCTTTCCTCGTGTGATAACTCAATGTCGCGGACACTCGCGTTCCCGCTGCCGCCGCCAGTAGGGCGGACCCCCGGTCCGCGGCCGGCCCCCTGGCCGGCAATTTGTCCAGCAACGCAGCCTCCCGGTCTGCCGCGCCGAGACTCGTCTCGACGTCCGCTGCCGCCGCCAGTAGGGCGGACCCCCGGTCCGCGGCCGGCCCCCTGGCCGGCAATTTGTCCAGCAACGCAGCCTCCCGGTCTGCCGCGCCGAGACTCGTCTCGACGTCCGTTTCCACCTTGAACTGGAATCCGCATGACGCGCCAGTTTCCCTCAGACGATCGCCGGCGACCGGTCGTCGCGCCACGCCGCGCGCGCCCTCGCCAGTTCGTCTTCGAGCACGATGCCCAACCGCGCAATTCCCTCCTCGATTCGTTCCTCGGAGAGATGCGCGAAACTCAATCTCAAGCCGCCCGGCTCGGCCAGCCCCACCGCGAAGTACTTCGCCGGCAGGTAGGCCACCCCGGCCGCGAACGCCTTTTCCATCAGTGCCGACGCGTCCAGCGGCTCCGGCAGGCTCACCCATACGTTCATGCCGCCCTGCGGGTGCGTCCAGCGCGTTCCCGCCGGCAGCCAGCTCTTGCAGGCTTGATCCACCGCCGCCAATCTCGCCCGCCCCGCTTCCACGATCCGCGCCACATGCGCGTCCAGCCGCCCCGATTCCATGAACCGCAGCAGCACGGCCTGCGACAACTGGTCGCTGTGCAAATCCGTCAACTGTTTCCTGGCCGCCAGCGCCGCCGTCAACTCCCGCCGCGCCGTCACCCAGCCCACCCGCAACCCCGGAAACGCGATCTTGGAAAAGCTGTTCAGCCGCGCCACGATGCCCGTCTCGTCCATCGACTTCAGCGATTCCACCGCCTCGCCTTCGTATCGCAATGCCCCATAGACGTCGTTCTCGAGCACCGCCACACCCGCGTCCCGCGCCACTTGCAGCAGTCGCCGCCGCGCTTCCCTCGGCATCGTCGCTCCGGTCGGGTTCTGGAAGTTCGGCGTCACCGCAATCAGCCGGATCCGCTCTCGCTTCAGCAGCGCTTCCAACTCGTCGACGTCCATCCCCCCGGCCGTCACCTTCACTCCGTACGTCCGCACCCCCGCCTGGCTGAACAGGATCTTGAGGCCTGGGTAGATCGGGTCTTCCACTGCCACCGCGTCGCCCGGCACGGTCAGTGTCCGCTGCAGCAGGTCCAGCGCCTGCTGGCACCCGTTGGTCACCATCACCTCGTCGCCCTCGCGTGCCTCGCCCCGCTCCACGGCCTGCTCCAGCAGCCGCCGCCGCAGAGGAGCGTAGCCATGCGGCGAACCCAGTTCCAGAATCCGTCCGGCGTCTTCCCGCCCGATTACCTCCGCGCAACTGGCCCGAAACTCCTTCAACGGGAACACGTCCCCTGCCGGCCGCGCCGACGTGAAGTTCACACAGTCGTCCGCCATCGGCGGCAACGCCGCTTCGGCCGCCGGCTCCTGCACCAACCGCGGGGCCCAGAATCCGTCGCCCGCCCCCGGCCCCACACCTGCCACGTAGCTGCCCCGCCCCACATGGCCCCGGATGAGGCCCTCTTTTTCAAGCAGTTCGTAGGCCGCCGCCACGGTCGTCCGGTTCAGGTCGAGTTGCGTCGACAATTCGCGTGTCGCAGGCAGCTTGGTGCCCCGCGCCAATCGCCCGGAGAGGATCTCGCCGCGGATGTGCTCGTACAGTTGTTTGTAGATCGGCTCACCCGACGCGGCGTCGAATTGGGGTAGACTAAGCAAAGCGACCAGCCAATCATATCATAGATTGGCTGGTCGCAAATTGGCTGGTCTTGGATGGCCCACCACTTCCGGGTGGGGTTTGTTTGGCGCTAATCCGCCAAGGCCATCGCCAGCGAGCCCAACTCCTCATTAGCCTGTGCCTTTTCTATCACTTCCGCCGTCGCGAGTTGAGGGCTATCAATCACCCACTCGTTCCCTTTCGGAGCTTCTCACACGTCGAGCGGCGTCCCGTGTGAATGGTGCTCAATCGGCGGCCACGTTGAATGGATGATTGCCGCTACCGTTGCGCTAGAGCTTTTCCTGTCCCACGCGTCTTGGCTCGACCACAATGTTCGGGTTGTGGAATCCCTTGATCGTATTAGCGAGGGAACCCTTGTCGGCATCGTAGACGAGTACGGAATCGCTGGTCAGCACAAGGATCCGCTTCTCGGCATCCTGCGTATGAACCGTGCGGACCTTGCCGCTGGCCACCTGCTGCTCCAAGTGCTTCTTGTTCGAGGCGACTTCAATGAGATCGAACTGCCCTGGAGTGTACGAATAGACGAACTTGCCCCCGGGAGCAAGTGAAACCCTCCGGCAACTCCCTCCGACGGCGATCTTGTTGTCGAGTGCCTTCCCGGCCAGCACGTCGATTACGGTCACGTCGTTGGTCTGCGAGTTCAGCGCATAGACGAATTTGCCATCGGGGCTTGAAGTCAACTCGATGTTCGGAGGCGCCGGTGTAAACGCATAGACGTTGTAGAAGAAGAACGGCGACCCCGTATTCACGGCGATGGAGTAGTTGGCGTAGTAGCTCAGGCTGCTCATCGCGACCGAGAGCGCCATGGCGCCCATGAACTTGCCGAACTTCACGCCTCCGCGGCCCGTGGTGACTACGTTCTGGACTTTGTTGTCCTTGAGGTCGATGATGGCCACTTTGCTTGTAGGCCCGCCGAGGGCGTTGCGGACTGTGGTCGCGAGCTTGTTCTGCTGCGGCAAATGCAGCACCTCGCCAGGCAGACCCCCGAGCGCAAGCCCGGCCGGCGTTTCCCGTGCTGCCCCAGTGTTGGCCTTCTCCTTTGATTTGGACGGAGCGAGCGAGATGAAGGAAGAACTAACATTGCCACCGGCTGGCAACATCCTGATATCGCTGCCCGACATGATGAAGCTGCCGAATTCCTTGCCGAAGGACCTGATGAACTGCGGGTCTTTGCCGACATCGGTGGTCTCGACAAGATCCGGCCCGTTGAAGCGGAAGAACTTGCCCGTGTTGTCCTTCACTGAAGCCTGTGCCAGCACATAGGCGGAGTTGGTGGTCTCATCGATTGTCAGCTCTTTCACATATGTGGCAACCTCGTGGGTCTTGACCACCTTGGAAGTGGCCAGATCGATCACGCTGACGACGGCGTTCTGGTGCTTTGCGGGCTTCTTATTTGGTACGCCGCCGTCGAGCACGTAGATGTACTTTTCGTCACTGGAGAGGCTGATGGATGCGGCTCGCTCGAACTCGATCTCGGCCAGCGGAGCTTCGCGCTGGATATCAAATATGGTCACGCGAGGCTTGATGGGAGGTATGTTCTTCTTTTTTGAAGGCTCACCCTGGCTGAAGACGGCGATACGGGAGAGGTCCGAATTGTAGACCGTTTGCAGCCCCAAGCGTCCAGCCGACAGGGAAGCGGCCTGAGCGTTGGTGTTGGCGTCGATGATGGTTACAGATCCGAATTCCTCAGGCAGGTTCTTCTTCGAGACGCCTTTGCCCACATTCACGCAAAGCAGGTAGCGGTTGTCCTTCGAGAAGGACATCCCTTTCGTGTTCCAGGCCAGCGGAAGGGTCTTGACCAACTGGCGCGTGGCTACGTCGACGACTGCCAACTTGCTTTGCCCGGCTTTGAACGTACCGTCCGTACGGTAGAGCCCGTCCATTAGCACATAGAGGTGTTTGTTCCCCGGACCCATCAGTGCGTACGATGGTTCGCTCGGCAGCGGAATGTCGGCGGCCAGTTCCATCGCTGACGTGTTGACTACGCCAACTGATGGCGGTTTAATGTTGACCACATACAACTCGGACTTGGGCTCAATCCCCCAAGCGAGTGTGAGTACAGACAGAAACGCAGCTGCCATGAGCTGCCGCGCGATACGCGAACGCATACGCACTCGACCTCCTGCGAACTAGTCGAGGAAGTTAGCACCCCTGCCGCACGGTGTCAATGGTCGAGTGCGCCGTCGGGCTATCGCCCGTCTGATACGGGCGCTAATCCGCCACTGCCGTCGCCAGCGACCCCAACTCACCGTTAGCTTGTGCCTTCTCTATCGCTTCCGTAGTTGCCTGCTCAATGTCCACCGTCAGAGGTTCGCCCGTCTTCGCCGCTTCCGGTGCTTCGGCTGGCGTTCCGTTTCCATTCAGCGCCATGGCTGACCGTGGCATATGGCTGACCGGCTCGCACACCGGCAGATCCTCGCCCGCCGCCGCCGACAGCTCCTTGAACCGCCGCGCCGAGACCAGCACCCGCGATTCCAGATTGCCTGCCGCTCGGTTGTAGGCGCCCACCGAACGCTCCAGCGACTTCCGCAGTTCGTCGAAGTAGGAGGTCAGATTCGCCAGCCGGCCATAGAGCTGTTTGCCCAGGTCGCTGATCTCCTGGGCGTTGCGCGCGATGCCCTCCTGGCGCCAGCCATAGGCCACCGCCTTCAACAGTGCGATCAGCGTGGTCGGCGTGGCCAGCAGCACACGGTTGTTCACCCCGTATTCGATCAACTCCGGATCGGCCTCCAGCGCCGCCGAGAAGAAGACTTCGCCCGGCAGGAAGGCGACTACGAAATCGGGCGTCGTCGGCAGTTGGTCCCAGTACGCCTTCGAGCCCAGTTTGGCCAGATGCGCCCGCACATGCTGCGCGTGCTCCACATGCTTGGCCTTGCGCGCCTGCTCGTCGCTCAGATCAAGCGACACCAGATACGCCCTCAGGCTTACCTTGGCGTCCACCACTACCTGCCGGTTGTTCGGCAGCTTCACGATCAGGTCCGGGCGCAACTTGCCGCTCTCGCTCTCGATCGTCTCCTGCTGGACGAAATCGCAGTACTCGAGCATACCGGCCATTTCGACCACCCGCTTCAACTGCATCTCGCCCCACCGGCCCCTGACGTCAGGCGCCCTCAGCGCCCGTACCAGGTTGGTCGTTTCGGCCTGTAAGCGGGAGTGAGTCTCGCTCAGCGTTCTCACCTGCTCGCTCAGGCCCGCATAGGCCGCTGCCCGCTCCTTTTCGAGATCCAGGATCCGCTGGTCCACCTTGTCCAGCGACTCCTTCAGCGGGTCCACCAACTGGCCCAGCGCCTGCTTGCGCAACTCGACGTCGCCGTCGCCACTTACCTGCGCTGTCTGGAGCGCCGTACGCGCGAGATCGAGGAAATTCTTGTTGTTGGCTGCCAGCGCCTCGGCCGCCGTGGCGCGGAACGATTCGCTCAGCCTGGCCTGCGCCTCTTCCATGGTCCGGACCTTCTCGGTTTGCGACTTGTCGGCCTCGTCCAGGCGGGTCATCAGGCTGGCCAGCCGCACTTTGTGGGAAGCCAGTTCGTCGTAGAGACGCTGCAGTGTGGCCTCCTTCTCGCTCAACTGCTCCTCCAATCGCGTTGTCAGCGTGGCCCGCTCTTCAGCCTTGGCCCGCGCCGACGCGGCTTCGAGGATCTGTTGATGGAGCCGCGATACGTTTTGGCGCTCGGCGTCGAGGGTCTGGCGCATCTCCATCAGTGCGGCGTCCTTCTCCAGGATTTTGCCGCGCAGAGCCGCCACGTCGGCGTCGGTCTCGGCCAGGTTCGGGCGCGACTGGCCTTTCAGCAGGAAGCTGGCCAGAATTGCACCACCCACCAGGCCGCTCAGCACCATCAACAGATTCATCAAGGGCTCCATCCGGGACCTCCATCCCTTTAATCGCCGGAACAGACGGAAATCTCCATGGGCGGAACCGCACCAATTGAGTGGTTTATCAGGGATGAGCCGATTTTTAGGGCCATACTAAGGCGTCTGTACTCCACAGTTCCCCTTAGCCCACACTGAGGAACACGGTGCAGTCCGCCTTATTTCGGAGGGAATATGACGGCGGTCGAGGCCGCCAGGTCATGGACGGCGCGCCGCCGCCGTCCGGCCAGGATGCTCAGAAGCGATATTGCGGCCAGCGCCGCCGCCGCCCACGGCCATGCCGCCAGCCCCAGCAACGGGAGCGCCTTCACCACTGACCGCCACAGTGCCCGTCCGAAGCCGACCCTCAGGCCGCTCGCCTCCATCGTCCGTAAACCCAGCAGCCGCTTGCCCGGCGATGCCTGCCACGGCGACGCCTCGAACGCAGCCCACCACAACACCACTGCGGCCGCGGCCAGCGGCACGGACTCGCGCGCCAGAAGCACGGCCGGCGTCAAAAGCAGGGCATCAAGAAAGAACGCCGCCCCGCGTCTGGGCAGGGCGGCGTATTCGAGTGGCATTGAAGTGAAGCTCAATCCGCTAAATCACTAAGAACAGCCCGAGGTGCCACCGCAGTTTTCGCACTTGTAGCAGGCGCCGTTGCGGGTCATCAGGCCGCCGCACTCGCTGCAGACGGGCGCGTCCTCCATGCCGTCGGCCGGAGAGAACTGCAGCTTTTGCTGAGGCTCTGGCGCGGTTGGGCGCAGCTTCATCGATTCGCCGGCTTCGTTCTCGACCGCTTCCGGACCGAGGAACTTGTAGGCCAGCCAGCGGAAGATGTAATCCATGATCGACTTGGCGTACGGCACCTTGTCGTTGCCCGTGTAGCCCGACGGTTCGAAACGGACGTGGCTGAACTTGTCGACGAAGAACTTCAGTGGTACGCCGTACTGCAAGCCATAGCTGATCGCGGTGGCGAACGAGTCCATCAGCCCGGAGATGGTCGAACCCTCCTTGGCCATCGAGATGAACAGTTCGCCGGGCTTGCCGTCTTCATAGAGGCCGACTGTGAGGTAGCCCTCGTGGCCGCCGATTGAGAACTTGTGGGTGACCGACTGGCGCTCGTCTGACAGCTTGCGCCGCACCGGGCGGTAAACGATCTTCTCCTCGATGCGGACCGGCCCGCCGATGGGCAGCGCCACTTTCTTGTCGTTCTTGCCGTTGGTTGTCGAAAGCGGCTGGACCCGCTTCGAGCCGTCGCGGTAGATGGCGATGGCCTTCAAGCCGAGCTTCCAGCCCTCGATATAGGCGTCCATCACCTGCTCGACGGTGGACTCTTCGGGCATGTTGATCGTCTTCGAAATTGCGCCCGAAATGAACGGCTGCACGGCGGCCATCATCTTCACATGGCCGAGATAGTGGATTGACCGGGTGCCGTTCTGCGGCCGGAACGAACAGTCGAAGACGGGCAGGTGTTCGGGCTTGAGGTTGGGTGCGCCTTCAATGGAGCCGGTTGAGTCGATATGGGAGACGATCGCTTCCATCTGCTCCGGCTTGTAGCCGAGCCGGATGAGCGCCTGCGGAACAGTGTTGTTGACGATCTTGATGACGCCGCCGCCGACCAGCTTCTTGTACTTGACCAGGGCGAGCTCGGGTTCGACGCCGGTGGTGTCGCAGTCCATCATGAAGCCGATGGTGCCGGTGGGAGCGATGACAGTGGTCTGGGCGTTGCGAAAGCCGGCGCGGCGGCCGAGTTCAAGCGCCTGCTGCCAGACCAGGTGGGCGGCTTCGAGCACTTGCGGGGGAACCAGCCGGGAATCGACCCGGTTGACCTGGTCACCGTGCATGCGGATGACGTCGATGAAGCTTTCCTCATTGACCGCGTAACCGGGGCAGGGGCCGGTGCATTCGGCCGTGCGGGCCGAGGTCAGG
>CAZSBK010000002.1:0-142224 GCA_964604945.1 uncultured Candidatus Solibacter sp. | reverse complement strand
TCGGGCGAGACCGAGGACACCTTCATCGCCGACCTGGCGGTGGCGACCGGTTGCGGCCAGATCAAGACCGGCTCAGCGTCGCGCACTGACCGCATGGCGAAGTACAACCAGTTGCTCCGGATCGAGCAGGAGTTGGGCGCGTCGGCACTCTATGCCGGACGCAAGGCCTACAAACAGTAAGGGCGGAGCGAAGAAGGTATGTATAAACTCGTACTGATTCGCCACGGTGAATCGACCTGGAACAAGGAAAACCGGTTCACCGGCTGGACCGATGTCGATCTGAGTGAGAAGGGAGTGGCCGAAGCAATTGAAGGCGGCCAGGTGCTCCAGCGCGAAGGCTATCAGTTCGACATCGGCTATACGTCGCTCTTGAAGCGGGCCATCAAGACCTACAACAACGCGACCGAGCAGTTGGACCAATTGTGGATTCCGGTGAAACGGTCGTGGCGGCTGAACGAGCGCCACTACGGCGCTCTGCAGGGCCTGAACAAGAGCGAGACGGCGGCCAAATACGGTGAAGATCAGGTGAAGATCTGGCGCCGCAGCTACGACATTCCGCCACCGCCGCTGACCGCTGACGACGAACGTTACCCTGGCAAGGATGCCCGTTACGCGGATCTGACTGCCGGCGAGTTGCCACTGACTGAATGCCTGAAGGACACCGTGGCGCGCTTCCTGCCTCTGTGGCACGACGACATCGCGCCGACGATCAAATCAGGCAAGCGTGTGCTGATCGTGGCGCACGGCAATAGCCTGCGGGCGCTGGTGATGTATCTTGACAACATCAGCGAGGCCAACATCGTCGAACTGAACATCCCGACAGGAATGCCGCTGGTCTACGAGCTGGATGCGGACCTGAAACCCATCAAGTCGTACTACCTGGGCGATCCGGAAAAGGTAAAAGCGGCCATGGAAACCGTGGCCAAGCAGGGCAAGAAACAGGCGTAGCCACAATTCCGAGTGAGAGCAAAGGGATCTCCCGAGAGGGGGATCCCTTTCGTCTAGGCACAGGACTCAGCGCTGCGGGGTAGTCCGAGGAAGACCAGGAAGCCGGGGCGGCCCTCGCCCGGACGAGCGAGAGACTGAAGTGAAGGACCGGCGGAAGTCCATCCGGAGAGTCTCCCCGCCGGCCCAAATTCATGGCCAGGTCAGACTACTGTCCCGCAAGGGTGAGAAAGACATTGGCACCCGCCGAGTGGCACCTGTCGATGACGCCGATGACATCACGGAACGCCAATCGCCCGTCCGCAGTCAATAGGACGGCCCTACTGCGGGCACCCTTCACGGGCGCCGCAATCGTGCCCTGGAGCGAGACCGACGGAATTCGCTTTCCGTCCACGGTCAGTACAGGACTTCCCGAGGAATCAACTGCTTGCACGACAATGGTCTGCGCGGTGGGTGGCCTCTGCGGGCCAAGCAGCACTTCCAGACCCTTCGGAGGTACCGGATAGGTGGCTTCAGAAGTGTCGCACTGGGCCGTCAGAAGGTTGAGCGCTGCGACACCAGCTTCACGCGAGGCAGTTAAGGCACTGATAACACTGGAGAAGCGAGCCCGTGCGTCCGCCTTGAGGTAGAGCTTTCTCACTGCGCCGCCGGACAAAGCACCCTTCACCTTCTCCGCCAAACCGGCGGGACTCACGGGATCGATTCCGAAGTAGACCTTGCCGTCTCTTGTGACAGCTACAATCAACGCGTCCCGGGAGTCCGCGTCCGGCAACGGAACCGCACTGGTAGTCACCGGCATCTCCACGCTGACTCCAGCCCGCAGTTCGGGCTTTTGCGCGGCGGCCGGCAGTTGACTCGCCATCGCCAAGGTGAGTGCGACGAGATACGCCTTGAGCAGATTCTTCATATGTCCTCACTAGTGTCCGGCTATCGTCTTGGAAGCTGTCAATAACTCCAGTGCTGTCATAGGGATGGGTGGCCTTTCGGAATTTTTCGATTTGAGCTTTCAGCCGCGATTCTGGCCCCTGTCCAGTCGTCCCTGGGCGGACTCCGACAATGAGGCATGCACAGCGGCCGCGTCGTCTTCGCCCAGTTGATGGATCACTTCCCGTCCTACGAGTTCCACAAGTGCGTTGTGCGGTACGGCGGCAATTACAAATTCCGAGGCTTTTCCTGCGTCGATCAGTTTCTTTGTCTCGCTTTTGCTCAATTGACCTTCCGCGAGAGTCTCCGCGACATCGAAGCGTGCCTTCGCTCCGTTCAGAGCAAGCTCTATCACATGGGCTTCCGCGGCAAGGTCTCGCGGTCCACGCTGGCCGATGCCAACGAGTCCCACGACTGGCGGATCTACGCCGACTTCGCTCAAGTGCTCATCCACATCGCACGTCCGATGTACGCCAGCGAGTCGCTCGGCTTCGATCTCGACAACACGATCTACGCCTTGGACTCCACCACCATCGACCTCTGCTTGTCGGTGTTCCCGTGGGCGCGCTTCCGCGCCAGAAAGGCCGCGATCAAGCTGTACACCTTGCTTGACCTGCGCGGCCCGATCCCCACGTTCATTGAGGTTTCCGAGGGAAAACTGCACGATGTCAAGATGCTCGATCTCATCGTACCTGAGCCCGGCTCCTTTTATGTCATGGATCGCGCCTACGTGGACTTCAAGCGCCTGCATGTGTTCCACGACGGCGGCGCCTTCTTCGTTACGCGCGCAAAAAGCGGTGTCTTGTTTCGCCGCCGCTACTCGCGCCCCATCGACGCCAGTACCGGCCTGCGCTCCGATCAAACCGTTGTGCTGGCCTCGGCCGCCTCGCATAAGCACTACCCCGATCCGCTGCGCCGTATCCACTTCCGCGACGCTGAACACGATCGTAATTTGCGATTCCTCACCAACAACTTCGACCTGCCGGCGCTTACCGTCTGCCTGCTGCACAAGTCGCGCTGGCAGGTGGAACTCTTCTTCAAGTGGATCAAGCAGCACCTCAGGATCAAGGCCTTTTACGGATATAGCGAGAATGCCGTGAAAACTCAGATCTGGATTGCAGTGTCGGTTTACGTGCTCGTCGCCATCCTGAGGAAGCGGCTGGCGCTGGAGGCGAGCCTTCACGAAATCCTACAAGTGCTCAGCGTCACGCTTTTCGAGCAAGTGCCCATTTTGCAGGCCTTCCACGACGACGACTCCCGAGGAAAATCCACCCCATTTTCTAACCAGTTGAATCTGTGGGACTTATAGCCGGACGCTAGTGATATGTCCTGTCCTCTTCATTGATGTTCGGAGGCCGGGCACCTCCTGAGCCGTCCCGGCTTGGGCTTGCCTGAGTGTGGCGCTCCGATTCTCCGCCGGATCGGCCGCTGGCGATGGGGACCCCGGCGAGATCTGGCTCATGATCCGCCGGTAGACCGGAACGCCGCTGCCAGACTCCAGCCTGAACGGGAATGCGAATGGTTGCAGCACGAGACATATAATGTGCTAGTTATTTAATACACTAAATCATATCTTTCGATAGCCAGGAGCTCTTTCGCCACGCTCCTCCGTCGGCTGAGGGGACTCTTGTACCTCGTCCGGAAGGCTTGGCGTGAATTCACTAACGCATTGTTTTACAACTACTTAAAAGACGGTAGAGTTCGTTTGGTTGACCCTGGCGCGGGCCCTGCCCGACTCCCAGCGGGAAGAGCCGGTGCCAGAATCCTCGCCGTGTCGACGGCGAAACGGCAGCGTGAGGGGAATTTGTGGCGAAGGAGAAGTGGCCAGAGTCAGTGCTCGCCGGGCTGCGGGGGCAACCCATGTTTTCGGCGTCGCGCTCGGCGGCGAACTGGATGGTGCCCGGACCGGCGTATTCGAAACACGCCAAGTCGATGTCGGGGTGGGTGGGCGGAAAGGCAAGGGATCCCGGAACACGTGGCGCCGCCTGCGTGGTCCGTGTCAGGGCAGACCGATTGTCCGGCCTCAGGCGGAGAGAGCGCGCAACTCTCTTCGTTTTCATTTCGGCTGGGTTTCTTGTCGCGGATTCGGGCAGACTTGTCGCAAAATAGATCCATGCCAGATGCGTTCAGGTGGCGTTCGCGGGTGAGATTCTCCGACACGGACGCCTCCGGGCGGATTCACTATTCGGCGATGTTCCGTTTCATGGAGGAAGCCGAGGACGAGTTCCTTCGGTCGTTGGGCAAGGAGTACTCGAGCGTAGATCCGGCCTTGCGGATCTCCTTTCCCAGGGTTCATGTCGAGGCCCAGTTTATGGCGGCTCTGCACTATGACGACCCAGTGGACCTGGAGGTGAGCGTTGAGCGGGTGGGCGAAACGGCATTCACGCTCTACTTCGACGCCTCCCTGGACGGCAAGCCTGTGGCCTGCGGCCGCATCACGGCCGTCTGTGTTTCGACGGCAACCGAGCGGTCCGTGGCGCTGCCCACTGCGCTGGCCGAAGCGTTGCGTTCGGCGAAGGACAGGGGCTGACAGCCAGTTGGGCATAGAATAGCTTTTGAAAGCCATGGCCAATCAATTTGAAGTCGAGTGTCCGTGCTGCGGCGCGACGCTGAAGGTGGATGCGCAGGTGAAGGCGGTCCTCAGCCACAAGGAAAAGCCCCGGCCGAAGACGATCGAGGACATCAGCACAGGCCTGGAAAAGCTAAAGAACGCGAAGGCCGAGCGCGAGGCGGCATTCAATAAATCGTTCGAGCAGGTGAAGTCCTCGAAGGATGTTCTGTCCGCCAAATTCGACGAGTTGCTCAAGCAGGCCAAACAGGACGATCCAAACAAGCCGCCGCCCAAACCGTTGGGCCTGGACTGAACCGGAGCGGGTGCAATCCTGGCGTGAGACAATGGGACTGCGCGATCGACGCGCGCGGTTTGCTTCAAAACAGGCATGTTTGCGGCCGGCCGCGTCCAGAACGCGCCCACCTGACAAGCCATGCCGGAAACTCCGTATACACACGAACCGATCGAATTGAAGTGGGCCTCGGCCTGGGCGGCTGACAAGACGCTCTATCGGGCTGCAGACGACGGCTCGAAGCCGCGCTATTACGTGCTCGAGATGCTGCCCTACCCCTCTGGCGTGCTGCACATGGGCCACGTCCGCAACTATTCGATCGGCGACACGCTGGCCCGCTACATGTGGATGAAGGGCTGTGACGTGCTCCATCCGATGGGTTGGGACGCGTTCGGCCTGCCCGCCGAGAACGCCGCCATCAAACGGAACCTGTACCCCGGCGACTGGACGCGCTCCAACATCGCCCACATGAAGAAACAGCTCCAGCGGTTGGGCTTCGCCTACGACTGGGACCGGGAGATTTCGACCTGCGAACCGGACTACTACCGCTGGAACCAATGGATCTTCCTGCGGATGCTCGAACGCGGACTGGCATACAGGAAATCGTCACTGGTGAACTGGTGCCCGGAGTGCGCGACAGTGCTGGCCAATGAGCAGGTGGTGGAGGGTTGTTGCTGGCGCCATGAGACAACGCCGGTGGAGCAGCGCGAACTCGAACAGTGGTTCCTGAGGATCACCGCCTATGCCGACCAATTGCTGGACGACATGGTGCAGATCGAGGCCGGCTGGCCGCAACAGGTGCTGTCCATGCAGCGCAACTGGATAGGGCGCAGCGAAGGAGCCGAGATCGATTTCACGCTGAAATCGACGGGCGAGAAGTTGCGCGTGTTCACCACGCGAGTCGACACGATCTACGGCGCCACCTGCGTCATCCTGGCGCCGGAGCATCCGGTGTCGCGCCAGCTTTGCACCGGCGATTTGGCGGCGAAGCTGAAAGCGATGGTTGACGACCAGGGACGCAAAGACCCCGAACTGTTGATCAAAGAGGGTTTCGACACTGGCCACAAGGCGGTGAACCCCTATTCCGGCGAAGAGATCCCGGTGTGGGTGGGCAACTTCGTGCTCTGGGGATACGGAACAGGCGCGATCATGGCCGTGCCGGCGCATGACGAGCGCGACTTCGAGTTCTGCCGCAAGTACGACATCCCGGTGGTCCCGGTGATTCGTCCCGTCGATGGCGCGCTCGACAACGGCGCGACGATGGAGACTGCGTTTTGCGACTACGGCGTCGTCGAGGCGTCGGGCGAGTGGTCGGGCCTGGAATCGGCCGAGGCGCGCAAACGAATGGCATCTCTGGCCGAGGAGCAGGGCTTCGGTAAGGCGGCGATCACTTATCGATTGAAGGACTGGGGCGTCTCTCGGCAGCGCTATTGGGGCACTCCGATCCCCGTGGTCCACTGCAAGGCGTGCGGCATTGTGCCCGTGCCCGAGGACCAATTGCCGGTTGTGCTGCCCAAAGACGTCGCTTTCACGGGCAAAGGCAAATCGCCGCTGGCTCAAATGCCGTCGTTCGTGAATACGACGTGCCCGAAGTGCGGAGCCGAGGCGCAGCGCGAGACCGACACGATGGACACATTTGTCGATTCGTCATGGTACTTCCTGCGCTACATCGATCCGAAGAACGAATCGCAACCGTTCGACGCGGCCAAGGTGAAGCCGTGGTTCGGCGTCGATCAGTACATCGGCGGAGTCACGCACGCGATTCTGCACCTGCTGTATGCACGTTTCTGGTGCAAATTCCTGCGCGACATCGGGCTGGTGGCGGTGGACGAGCCCTTCAAAAACCTGTTCACGCAGGGCATGGTGCAGCTAAACGGGCAGACGATGTCGAAGTCAAAGGGCAACATCGTTGATCCCGATGAGATGGTGGTGAAATACGGCGCCGACACGAGCCGGTTGTTCACCCTCTTCGCAGGTCCGCCGGAGAAGAACATCGACTGGAACGAATCGTCGGTCGAGGGTCAGTACCGGTTCCTTTCTCGGCTGTTCCGCTGGGTGACGCGGAACATGGACGGCGGCGAAGGATCGGGCGAAACAGATGCCAAGGCGCTCAGAAAAGTCCACCAGACGATCTGCAAGATCACCCACGACTTCGAGAACCGCTGGCACTTCAACACTTCGATTGCGGCGCTGATGGAGATGATGAACGAACTGTTGGCGGCCGAGGCGGGATTGTCGCCGGCGGTGCGCAAGGAGTGTGCCGAGAAGGTGACGCTGCTGATTGCGCCTTTCGCGCCATTTGCCGCCGAGGAGTTATGGCAGTTAATGGGACGCACGGGCCCGGTGTTCAAACAGGCGTGGCCGAAGTGGTCGGAAGCGCTGGCGATGGAAGAAGCCCTCGAGATTCCGGTGCAGGTGAACGGCAAGCTGCGGGCGAGAGTCTCGGTGCCGCACGGATCCTCTGAAGAGGAAGTGAAGGCGGCGGCACTGGCCGATGCCAACGTCCATGCTCACACCGCGGGCAAGACGGTGGTCAAGGCGATTTACGTTACCGGCAAGATGCTGAACCTGGTGGTCAAGGGGTAGCTTCTGCGGGTGACAAGGGCCCCGGCAGATTTGTCAGCGTCAGAAGCGACCGTGCTGGCAAGGACAGGCTGAGGCCGCCGTCCTGGGCGGCAAGCGGAGCGAGTTCGAGATAGCCCGCGTCCTCCGTGGTCATGACCGCTCTCCACGTTGTGACACCTGCAGGCAGTCCCGTGATAACTGCATTGCGTGCCGCCGAAATGTTCGCGATGTGGACGGCGTAGACACCGCCAGCGCGGAATGCGGTCAGCAGCACCTTCCCACAGTCCGAGAACGCTTCCAGCGCAGTGGACATGGGCGGCGTCAGGTTGGCGAGTTGTCTCATCAGCCAGAAGCGGCCTGTCGGTCTCAACTCCTCGCCATCGGCCTGAACGAGCGAGTAATCGGCCGTGAACTCCCAATACATGGCGCTTTGCGGCCGGGCGTGAGTAAGAACCTCCTGGCAAAGCCGCAGCTCAGTGATGCCGTACCAATACGAATCGTAAGCGCGGCCCTGCCAGGCGCTGGGATCGGCGCCGAGTTCAGCGACAAGCAGGGGCAATTGCAGACGCTCGGCAAGATCGGCCCATGCCTGATACTGTTCCGGAGTCGCTCCATTCCAGGAGTGGAACGAGATTGCGCCGCAGTATTGAAGCGCAACAGGGTCCTCGGCTGCCGGCAGGGCGTAGGTGTGTGTACCGCGGGCATGGCTGGTATCACCGAGCAGCATCCGAGTGCGCAAGCCCAGCGCGGCGAAACGGCTGCCGATGCGTATAATGGCATCGCGGTGTTCTTCCGGCGTGAAGAGGATGCAGATGCCGAGGTCGGGTTCGTTGCACGAGAATAGGTCGGGTTCGACGCCGTATTGATCCCGCGCGTACATCATGTAAGCCGCAATCGATTCGACGAGATCGTCGAACATGGCAGGGTCGATGGTGCGCTGGGTGCCCCACGGTCCCTTTGTGCCCCGGCCGGTAAGCATCCATGCCGGCAGCCTCCAGACGGAGGCGATGAAGGAGATGCTCTTGTCCTTGAGCCTCCGCATGAGTTCAAACTCGCGGCGCAGCCGGGTGCCGGGCCGGTCTTGTTCAATCATGCGGGCGGAGCGGGTCCCGGCGGTTGACCCGCCTTCGTGCTCCGGTTCCCAGTCGATCAAAGTGATCTCTGTGCGGGCCCAGTGGGAGTGGATGTGTTCGAGGGTGTAATCGGTGACGGGGGATTCGATCTGGAAGGCGTAGTTGCCGCCGAACCCGTGGAACAAGTAGCGCCTGGAATCGGACTGAATCGAGAGGTGGGCCTGTGAGGCATCGGGGATGCCGTCGAGCGAGAGGTCGATAGTGACCGACGAGTGAGTCCCGGCCGCCATCGAACCGGAGTGAAGCGAGATCCAGAAGGCAAAGTTCATCTGCGCATCAGTGGACTTATCTTGAAGATTGACATGCAGGGCCCGATTGAGCGCAGCCGACCACCAGAGGTTGCCCGATGGGCTCAGGACTCTCAATTCCGAGGCGCTTGAGGAGAGCAGGCTGGCGTTCACCGGACGTTTGTTTGGCAGCGTCACCCAACGGCTGCCTATCTCGGCTGTGCCGCCGCTGAACTCCTGCCAGGGGATGTTGATGCGGAAGTAGAGGCCCTGGGCGTCGAGATCCTGAAGCGCTGTGTATTCGAGCGCGATCCGAAGCCGGCCATCGACTTCCGATACAGACTGGCGGAACTGGAGCTTGTGATGCGGGTCCAGCGGCAACCGGCCCTGCCAGACCGATTCCTCACCGCGCGTGACCGACAGGCTTTCCGACGATGAAAGACCAATCGATCTCGTCCAACCCTTGTCGGCGAGGATCAGGTCCGTACGAACGGGGGCGTCCTGGCCGCGGTAAAGCAAAGCGACGACATGACCCGTTGCGTCGACGATCCCAACGTCAGCAAGCGATGGCACGGCGACACCACGGAGCAGAGCGGCTGTGCGCAGGGATGTCACGCCGCAGGCATTCCATCTGGACTTCGGCTCTGATCATTTCTTCACAGTTGGGTACTCGACGCCAAGTTGTTCGAGATAGGTCGCGTAGCGCGACTGGTCGTAGTAGAACTTTTCAAGCTCTTGACGATATTTCTGCTGGCGGTCGCGGTTGAGGTGTGTTGGCGGTTTGGTCTCCACCGGAATCAGCGACTGCCATTTGGTTTCGCGAGCCTGCTCGGCGAAGTATTTCTTCGCTTGGGTCAGCAGAATGGGATCCAACATGAGGTCAATTACGGTCATCGCCTGAGCGGCGGCGCCGGCGGTTGTTCCCTTGTGGGCAATCGGAGTGGCCATGGCAATTCCGCTGGACCAATGGTGCCCGATCATTCCGGGGATGTTACCGGGATAACGCAAGACGACCGTCGGCACATTCCAGCCCACTTCGGCAATGTCATCGGAACCATACATCTTCTCAGCCTGGTTGCCATCCTTCACTCCCAGGAGTTCGCTCTTCAGCCCCTTCTCTTCGACGCCAATTTCTTTCTGAGCGGCGCGGGCCAGCGTCTGATCGGCGTCGCTCCACTTGGGCATGCCGACCGCAGCAATGTTGCGTCCAAGCGCCTCCGCGATGGGCCTGTTGAACATGCCGGGCCAGGCTGCGCCGAGCACGCGCTCCTCCATGGTCGTTTCGGTCATCGTGGCCGCGCCTTGAGCGATCCTGGTCCCAATCGCGTGCATCTCCTGGATGCGTGGGTAGTCCCACTCCCGGAAGTAATACCAGACCTTCGCAATGGGAGGGACAACATTGGGTTGGTCGCCACCGGCAGTGATGACGTAGTGGGAGCGCTGCTCGGTGCGGAGATGTTCGCGGCGGTAGTTCCAGCCGACGTTCATGAGTTCGACGGCGTCCAGCGCGCTGCGTCCGCTCCACGGAGTTGCGCCGTGGGCGCTGCGGCCATGGAACGTGTATTCGACGCTGACCAGACCGGTGCCGGCGGGCCCCCAGACGACGCCGAAATCGGATGAGATATGGGCCGATAGCATGGCATCGAGATCCTTGAACAAACCGGCGTTGACCATGTATGTGCGGCTGCCGATCAGTTCCTCTGCGACGCCTGGATAGACGCGAATGGTGCCCGGGATCTTGTAGCGCTCCATCAGGTCTTTGGCGACCCACGCCGCGGTTACCTGAAGCGCCTGGCCAGCATTGTGGCCCTCGCCATGTCCAGGAGCGCCCTCGACCAGCGGCTTATGATAAGCCACGCCAGGTGTTTGCGACGTCTCGGGCAAGCCGTCGATGTCGGCCATAAGGCCGATGACCGGTTTACCCGAACCCCATTCGGCGATCCAGCCGGTGTCGAGCCCGGCGATGCCGCGAGTGACTTTGAAACCGGCATTCTCCAGGATTCCCGTGATGTACCTGGAAGTCTCCACTTCCTGATAGCCAAGCTCGGAGAAGCTGAAGATGGAGTCGGTCATCTGCTGCACGAGCTTCGAGCGCCCCTGCGCCATTTCCATGGCCGCCTGCTTGACGACTTCGGGGCCGGGTTGCTGCGCAAGAGCCACTGCGGAGAGAAAGAGCAGAACTGAAAGGCGTCTCATTCGTCATATCTTAGCGGGAACATCTTCAGGCTGTGGTTCGTCGTTTCAAAATGAACCACACGACAGGGATTGATCATGGCTTCTAACGGCAAGAATGGGAAACGGTCCAGAAAATGGATTTGGATCACCGTAACGGTGCTTACACTGGCGGGCGCGGCGTTTGGCGTGAGGGCGGCTTTGAAGCCGTCGAAAGACATTGATCCGTCAAAGCTCGCGGCGATTGAGAAGGGCAGCATCGCCAAGTCGGTTGTCGCAACCGGCAAGATCGAGCCGCGCTCGACGGTCGAGGTGAAATCGAAGGCTTCCGGCATCGTCAAGAAGCTCTACGTCGATTACGGCGACTTCGTGAGGCAGGGCCAACTGCTGGCCGAGCTCGACAAGGAAGAGTTGCAGGCACGGCTTCGTGAGTCCAAAGCCAACTTGCAGGCGGCCGAGGCGGCCGAAGAGTCGGCCATGGCCTCTCTGGAGCGGAACAAGGTCGATGCCGAGGGGCCGGACTTGCCATTCCTGAAGTCGGGCCTGGAGCGTGCACGAAAACTGCACAAGGAAGGCCTGATCGCGCAGAACCTGGTGGAGGACGCCGAGAAGCTCTACCAGATGGCTCTGAACAAGCAAGCCGTGGCGCAGAGAGCGCTCGCGGTTTCAAGAGCGGACATCGCGCGGGCCAAGGCGCAGGTGGCGCAGGCCAGGGCGATTCTGGAGAGAGCGGAGGAAGATCTCAGGAATTCGACCATCACGTCGCCCATCGACGGGCTGGTGCTGTCGCGTGATGTCGAGATTGGCAACGCCGTGAGTTCAATTCTCGTGCTGGGATCCAACGCAACGCTGCTGTTCAAACTGGGCGATGTGGGCGACGTCTTTGTCCGCGGCAAGGTGGATCAGGCCGATATCGGCAAGGTGTATGACGGACAACTGGCGCGCATCGTCGTCGAAAGTTTCCGCGACAAGAAGTTCGAGGGCAAGGTCTACAAGATTTCACCCCTAGGGGTGGAGAAGGACAATGTGACGACCTTCGAGGTCCAAGTATCGATCCACAATCCGGGACACGAGTTGAAGGCGAACATGAGCGCCAACGCCGAGATCATCCTCGAAGAGAAGCACAACGTGTTGCTGGTCCCCGAGGCGGCGGTGATCTATGACAAGCAGCGCAAGGCTTCGGTCGAAGTGCCGGATCCGGCGGCCGAGAAAGGCCGCAGCAAAGTGGGCGTGACCCTCGGAATCTCCAATGGCGTGAAAACCGAGTTGGTCGCCGGCCTCAAGCAGGGCCAGAAGGTCATCCTCCAGTAGACGGGCCATGGGCTTCAGGGATCTGTTGCTCGACACCTTCCGCACACTGGCCGCGCACAAGCTGAGAACCGGTCTGACTATGTTCGGCCTGATGTGGGGAGTGGTCTCAATCACACTCATGACGGCCGCCGGCGATGGCTTCCGGGAGGGACAACGGCGTGTTTCGGCGCAGTTCGGTGAAAACATCTTTATCGTCTTCCGGGGACGGACTGGCAAACAGGCAGGCGGCAAACGCGCTGGCCGGCAGATCTTCTGGTCGATCAAAGACCACGAGAAGATCGCGCCGTACGTGCCGTCGTGCGAGTACGTCATTCCGGAGTTGACACGTGGCAACGTAGCCGTGCGCAGCGCCTACAATTCCGCCACGCTGCTCATCTCGGGCTCGCAGCCTCCATACCAGAAGTTGCGTCATCTGCCGGCCGCCGAGGGGCGGTTCTTCTCATGGGAGGACGAGCAGGAGGGGCGGCGTGTGGCGTTCCTCGGATCTGACGTGCGCAAGCAGTTGTTTGCCGGCCATGAGGCTACCGGGCGGGAGATTGCGATCAACGGGGTTCCGTACCAGGTGATCGGAATAATGGAGGCCAAGGAGCAGGATTCGAGTTACGACGGCCAGGACGTGAAGAAGATCTTCATTCCGTTCGGCGCCATCATCCGGGATCTTCCCCAACCCGAGCCCTATCCGCCGAACACGATCGACCAACTCATCGGCAAGGCGAAATCGCTGGACCAGCATGACGCTTGCCTGAAAGAAGTCCGCCGGGCGCTGGCGCGGATCCATGGTTTCGACGCCGAGGACGAGGACGCTGCGGACGTCTGGGACACCGTCCGCGAAATGCGGGCCTTTGCCGCCATGACCGACGGGATGAAGTACTTTCTTGGCGCCATGGGCGTAGTCACTTTGCTCCTTGGCGGCATAGGCGTCATGAACGTCATGCTTGTTGCAGTCAGGGAGCGGACAAGGGAAATCGGAATCAGGAAAGCGGTCGGAGCTACCCGGCGGGCGATCTTAATGATGTTCTTCGTCGAGACGCTCATCATCGTCTTCCTTTCGGGTGGGGTGGGCTTCGCCCTGGCTCATGGCATCTGTGCAGCCGTGAACACCATGGAGATGCCGCAGTTTTTCGCCGGGCTCTACGCCACCTGGGAGGTGGCGCTGACTTGCATCGGGTTGCTCGGGCTGGTCGCCTTCCTGTCCGCTCTCTATCCAGCGTCCAGGGCGGCTTCTGTCGATCCGATCGAAGCCCTCCGGTTTGAGGCGGGTGGTTAGCCATGCCGAAGGAGATCCTTATACAGGCCTGGGACTCGCTACGGCGCAACCCGACGCGCAGTCTGCTGACGATGCTCGGCATCGTCTGGGGCATCGCCGCCGTGACGTTGCTGATGTCCTACGGCAGCGGATTCCGCAGCTTGATGATCGGCGTGATGCACAACTTCTCAAAATCAGCCATCATCCTGTTCCCCGGCCAGACCTCGGAGCAGGCGGGTGGCGAGCGCGCCGGACGCCGCATCCGCCTTGAACCGGTGGATCTTGAAATGGCCCAGGCGGAATCGCCGCTGATTCGCAAGGCGTGTCCTGAGACGATCAAGCGCGTCCCGGTGGTCTACCAGGATCGGACCTATCAGGCAAACGTGCGAGGTGTCTGTCCGGAGTACGGCGACATCCGGTCCGAGGTGGCGATGGAGGGGCGCTGGCTGTCGCAGGAAGACCAAACGGAGCGGCGGCGAGTGGTCTTTCTGGGCGACTACCTGAAGAAGAAACTGTTCTCGGGCCGTCAGGCAGTCGGCGAGACGGTGACGATTCAGGGTGTCCGTTTCACCGTCATCGGCATCATGGACACCAAGATCTCGTTCGGCAACTACTGGGGACCGGACGACCGCAGCGCGTTCATCCCGTATTCGGCGGCTGGCGATGTCTGGAATTCGCGCTATGTCTCGACAGTCGTCCTGCAGCCGATCCATCCGCAGTTCGAAAAGAAAGCCGAGGAGCAGTTTCGCGCCGCCATCGCCAGGCGCTACAACTTCTCGCCTACCGACACAAGGGCACTGGATGGTTTCGGCACATCCAACATCCGGCCTATCATCGACGGCCTGACGATCGGCCTGCAAGTGCTGCTGTTGTTCGTCGGTTCACTGACGCTGGCGATTGGTGGCATCGGGCTGATGAACATCCTTCTCGTGTCGGTGAACGAGCGCACGCGCGAGATCGGCTTGCGGCGCGCCCTTGGAGCCCGGCGGAGTCATATTGCGTGGCAATTCCTGGCCGAAGCCCTGGCGATCACGATTGCCGGCGGCCTGCTCGGGGTGGTGCTCTCATACTTGATCGTATGGATTGTTCCGCCCCTGCCGATGCTCGGTGCGCTGTTTAGGGATGATTCCGGCAAGGGCGACCTCATCCTTGGCATTCAGCCGCAGACCGTAGCGATCTCGGCGGCTGTCCTGATTCTGGTGGGGATTTGTTCAGGCTTGGCGCCGGCTATGCGGGCGGCCCGGCTTGATCCGACCGAGGCGTTGCGGACTGAGTGAGCGCCAATCGGATCGCGCCTGTCAACTGGCTTGGCGTGAACGGCTTAGGCAGGAACGACCCCTCCGCGGGCACTTCCCGCTCAGGCCCCGTGTAGCCGGAGATGAACAGGACCGGCAGATCTGGATACTTCAAGCGCGCACGGCGGGCGAGTTCCCCGCCTTGCATCCCAGGCATAACGACGTCGGTCATTAGCAACCGGACGCGGTCATCCAGGCTCTCGATTGCAGGATCCCCCGATCCAAACAAGCGTGGATCATATCCGAGCCGCCGCAGCACCTCGCCTATATAGAGGCGGACCTCCTCCTGGTCCTCGACGATGAAGATCACCTCCCCGTTGCCTGTTGGAACAGCAGGCTCGGCTGGTGAATCAACTGAGGCTTCGCTTGGATCGGCGAGTGGCAGTGTGACCGTGATCGTCGACCCACTGCCGGGGCTGGAGTCGATCTCGATTCGTCCTCCCGCCCGGTGAACAATCCCGTAGACAGTGGAGAGTCCGAGGCCCGTCCCGCATCCCGGATCTTTCGTTGTGAAGAACGGATCAAAGGCGTGCGCGCGCGTCGTCGCATCCATGCCCTGGCCCGTGTCGCGGACGGACAGTTCGACCTCGTTGCCTGTGCATCGGGTGACGATCTCCAGGCGGCCGCCGCCCGGCATGGCGTCGCGGGCGTTTAATGCAAGGTTCAGAATGACCTGCTGCAATTCAACCGGCTCGCAGCGAACCGGCGCTAGTCCGGTCTCTGGCGTCAACACGAGTTTGACTGGCGCCGGAATCAGGTAACGGAGCATCTCAGAGCATTCTGCGATGGTCTTATTCACGTCCCCGGTCCGGTTTGTCGAGGCCTGCGCGCGGCCAAAGGCCAGCAACTTCCGAGTCAATTCCGAGGCCCGCTCGCCGGCGCGCCGGATCTCCTCGACTTTGGAACGTGCGGAGTGGTCCGGCGGCATCGTGAGCAGGAGCAGGTCGGAATAGCCGGTTACCACAGTCAGGATGTTGTTGAAATCATGGGCGACGCCGCCGGACAGCCGGCCGAGGATCTCCATTTGCCTGGCCTGCCGGAGTTGTTCTTCGAGAGACTTACGGGATGTGACGTCGCGTACAACACCCTCTATTCCGGAAGGGAACCCCCTCGTCCATATGAGCCGGGAACTGACCTCGATCCAGATATGCCGGCCATTCTTGGACACCGCCGTAAGCTCATAGTGCGGCGACGATTCGCCGGCTAGCTTGCGTGCCGTCATTTCCCGAGTCCGCTCCGCCGAGTCCGGCGTGAGAACCATCGAGACATTCGCGCCCAGCAGCTCTTCACGGCTATAACCCAACATTTCGCAAAGCGTCTTGTTGACGGCAGTGAAGCGGTCGCGAAGATCGTGCGTGTAAATGCCATCCAGCGCATTCTCGACCATGTCGCGATAGCGGCTCTCGCTTTCCCGCAGCGCCTTCTGCGCGCGCTCACGAGCGGCATACTCGCTGAGAATCGACTGGTTCAGGCTGTCGAGTTCACTGTTCCGTTTGCTGAGCTCCGCTGCCTGTGCATCCCGCTGTGCCACGGCCTTGCGGCGGGCCAGGATGTTGGATACCAGCAAACCGATGATCGCGGACTGGACCAGAAAGAAGATAAACAAGCCGATCAACCATGCCCTGTAAAGCTCAAGCGGGCTGACGGGACGATTGATCAGTTCCACGCTCCGCGGAAGCAACGATTCAGGGATCTTCCATCGCCGCAACGCATTGTAGTCGACAACAGGGCCAAATGTGCCATCCGTGAGGATGGGCAAGTCAGCGGGAGGGGTTCCCCGCAAGATGCGCACCGCAAGGCTTGCAACGGCCCGGGCATGCTGGCGTGCTCCATTGGCGTTGCCACAAAGCACTCCCTGGCCGAGTTCAGTGACATTGGGGCTGAACACGGGCGCGGAGCTTGCTGCCGCGATCTTGGCCATACTCACCCCAGGCAACACATTCGTCCCGTCACGGTCGACAATATAAGCCTTGGAGATGACCGCAGTTCCCGCGGGAAGGAGCCGCAGACGGTCTAACACGCCACTGAGTCCCAAATCGGCGCCGCGGATGTACTCCACTGTTAGGGGCGGGACGGCGTCGATGGCCCGGCTGCACCCTCGCTCAAAGGTCCCGGCATTCTCGGAATTGTCCAGCACGACCGCGACGTGATGAGTTGAAGGCCGCATATGCCGTATCACCGATACGAGCCCCGCGAATGAGTATTGCTCCCTGACACCGGCGAAACGCCTCCGGTCCAGCGACTGGATCACTTCTTCGTTGCTGACGCCGCCGAAGATAACTGGTGGGCCTGCCAGGAAGTCTGGCCCTTGGGCTTTGAGGAACGCGACCGCGTCATCGTCCATGGCAACAATCGCGTCGAGCTTGCGTCCGGCGTATTTCCTCGCGAGAAAATCGCGAAAGGCACTGACGTGCTCCGGCCCGGTGAAACGCCGCATGTCCATGTACTCAACGAACATCTCCAGGCTGTTGAATTCAGCCGCAAGCGTGGCTGCAGTGGCCGTAACAATGCCCCGCGTCCACGGATAGGCTTCGTCATACGAGTTGAGGATGAGCAGCCGGCGATGGGGTTCATTTGGGCCGGACGGCGGAACCGGTTCTGCGGCCAGGCACGACCACACGATCGCCAGGCAAGAAGCTGCCTTCAAAACTTGCTTCGCGCGATGAACGCCTCGGGTAGCCATGAGTTCCTGCCAGTGACTCGCGAGTTTCAGTTCGGAGACATGCAGCCATTCCGCTGGCACGGCAGCATGTCCGGCATCTCAGTTTAGGCCCAACCGAGCCAGGAGTGCAGAGGGATTGGGATCTCGGCCCATGAATAAACGGAACAGATCCGCGGGCTCCTGGCTGTTCCCTTTCTCGAGAATCGCGTTCCGGAAGGCCATGCCGGTGCCGGAATTGAATACGCCCTCGTTGAGGAAACGCGTAAACGCGTCCGCGTCGAGAACCTCCGCCCACTTGTAGCTGTAATAGCCTGCGCCATATCCGACCGGATCGGCGAACAGGTGGGTGAAAGCGCAGACCATGGCATATCCTTCAGGCAGTGGCACCGGACAGAATGGCGCCAGGATTCGATTGGCCGCCTCGATGATGGAGCATTCCCCGGCCGAATCCCGATGTAGCGCCAGATCGAGCGTGGCAAAGCCAAGTTGCCGCATTTGGGCGTTGGCGGCGCGAAACGTTCGCGCCCGAATCATCTTGTGGAACAGTTCGTCCGGAATCAATTGGCCGGTCTGGTAATGGCGAGCGAACAGGTCGAGTGAGATGCGCTCCCAGCACCAGTTCTCCATGATCTGGCTCGGCAGTTCGACAAAGTCCCAGGCCACGTTGGTGCCGGCGAATGAACGGATCTCGACCTGGCTCAAGCAGTGGTGCAGCAGATGGCCGAACTCGTGGAAGATCGTCTCCACCTCGCTGTGTGTGAGCAGCGAGGGCCGGTCCGGCAGCGGAGGGGTTAGGTTGCCGCAGACGAAACCGGCATGAGGACGGAATCCGTCCGCCGCTGGGCCTCCCGTGACGAACGAGTCCATCCACGCGCCGCCTCTCTTTGTCTCACGGGGAAACCAATCGGCATAGAAATGGGCCAGCAGCGCGCCGCTGGCATCGTGGATCTGATAATGCCGGACCGCCTCGTCCCAGACCGCCGCGCCCGGCGCCGGCGTGACCCGGATGCCAAAAATGCGCGAGCAGAGATCGAACAAGCCAGCCACCACGTTGTCGAGGGAAAAATAGGGGCGCAGATCCTCTTCGTCGAACTCATAGAGAGCGGTGCGCATCTTCTCCGCCCAGTAGGCGACATCCCAGGGTTCTATCGTCGCGTCCGGCTCGCGTGACCGGCGGAATTCAATCAGGGCTTCGTTTTCACATTGGAACGCGGCCTCGGTCCGGCAGCGGAGCTCGTCCACGAAGCAGGCCGCGGCCTCGCCGGATGCTGCCATGCGGTCGGCTGTGGCGAAATCGGAGAAATCGGCGTACCCGAGCAACCGCGCCTTGCGGCGCCGCAAATCAAGGATTTGAGGAATGAGTGCGGCGTTGACCTCGGCCGCCCGGGCATTGTAGACCCGGTAGAAGACCTCGCGGGTGGCCGCATCGTCGAGATAGGTCATCACCGCCACGTAGCTGGGCTGCTGAAGCGTGAATCGCCAGCCCTCGATGCCCTTCGATGCCGCCGAGTCACGCGCCGCGGCGACAGCGGATTCGGGCAAGCCGGCCAGCCTCGCTGGGTCCGGCACAACGTATTCCCAGGCCGTGGTGGCATCGAGCACGTTTTGGGCGAAACGGGTGGTGACGTTGGCCAGTTCCACATCGATGGATTCGAGGGCCTGTTTGTCCTTGGAAGACAGGTCGGCGCCATGCCGGCGGAAGCCTTCAATCGTCTTGTCGAGGAATCGCCGGCGGACGCCGGTCAGAGCATCCGCCTCACCAGTGGAGGCGAAATCCTTGATCGCCCGCCACAGCTGTCCGTTGAGCGGAATCGAGCTATAGAACTGAATCACGGCCGGTTGGGCTTCATTCCAGGCATCGCGAAGCTCGGCCGTGGTGGCGACCGCCTCGAGGTGGCGGACAATCGCCACGGCCATGTCCAGATTCTCGGTCGCCGTATCGAGAGCAGCCATTGTGCGGTCGAAGGTCTTCGGTGCCCCGGGTGCGGCAATGGAGTCGATACGCCGGCGCGCGTCGTCCAGCAGGACATCCAGGGCCGGACGGACATGGACTGCCTCGACGCGGTCGAACGGCAGGCTATCGAGATCGCTGAGTAAAGGATTGGACGGGGCCACTCTCTCAGGATACCCGGCCCCGCCCAGCCCCATGAGGCAATTTCCAAGTCATTGAAAAAGAACTGCTTCTCTGGTCGAAGGAGGATGCCCGACCGGCGTGTACTAGTCTGACGGTCCCGGTACGTGGACGGCTTTCCTGTTTCATTTCAATGGCTTAGCATGGACTTAGACCGACAGCCAGTGGCCGCTGCCGCACGGAATCCTATCTGAGGGCAGCGCAGGTGAGCGGTTTACGGATCGAGTAGGAATTGCAGGAAACGCCCAATCACGGAATGCGAAAGTCCAGACGCGCCAAACGCAGACGCGGAGGGATGGCTTGGGCTGTTCCGGTGGTCCTGCTTGCACTCAGTGCCGGTGTAGCCGCGTTACGGGACCAAGGTTGGAAGACGATCCCGATGCGGCCGTCTCCCGGCATGCTGGGCCACATCACGGACCAGAGCAGCCAGGAAGGTGTGAAACCGCGCCTGGTGTATCCATACTCCGTGGTTCCCGGCGGAGTGGAAGACGGCGCCGAGGTGCTGGAGGCCTTGGCGCGGGATCCGGTCGTGCGGGCGCACTATGAAGGATACGCCGCCGCGCAGGCTCGCGTCGTCCTGCTCGCCGAGCCCAGAATGGTCCATGTTTCCTACAGGGTGAAGGACAAAGTCTACTGGACTCGCAAGAAGGTCCAGTTGAAGAAGGGCGAAAAGCTGATCACGGACGGCAAACAGTTTCTCCGGGCCCGTTGCGGCAATCGCGTTTCGGACGTTCCCAGGAAGCCGGTGGCCCTGCTCGAACCGCCCGAAGTTGCCACCGACACCCCGCTCCTCCCGCTGCCGTTGGTTGCACTGACGAAGCCCATTGAGCCCCCGGTTGACGCTCCGGCCGAAGAAGAAAAAGAGGAGTCGTCGGCATTGCCTGCGCCGGTCGTGACGCCCACAGTCCCCGCCGGCGGTGCCACTGTCGTGCCGGTCGTCATCCCGATGGGGGGAGGGGGAGGGGCGCCAGGTTCGTCGTCGCCCGGTGCGCCGTCAGGAACGCCGTCGACGGGCAGTACTCCGCCCTCAGCCCCGCCCACCACGCCAACTTCGCCTTCACCAGATCCACCGCCGGCGCCGCCAGCATCCGATCCGGGCTCTCCTTCGGGCAGCTCTTCGACGCCATCCAGTCCCACGCCAACGTCGCCACCCGGTACGCCGGCCGGCCCACCGCCGTCGACGCCCAATTCTCCGGCAACGCCGCCATCGACCGGGCCCGGCGCGCCATCGCCGTCTTCACCGCCTTCGAGCAACCCCAATCCATCGACCCCGTCGGTGACGCCGCCGCCGGCCGCGCCGCCCGGACCGCTCGAACCGCCGCTGCCGGGCTCGCCCACGGCCCCCAACGGCATTACACCGCCGGGCCCCGGGCCCACACAGCCGCCCTCCGTCGATCCGCCACCAGGCGTTCCCGGTACGACGCCGGGACCACCGCCGGTGACGCCTGTGCCCGAACCGTCCACTTACTTTCTGATCGGCTGTGGTCTGGCGGCCATGGCGCTACTCAAGCGCCGCCGCGGCTGCTGAGCCTGGAGTCTGTTCCGCCAAGCGCTCTCTCCGACCAGGCGCGCCGGCCGGGGGAAAACTGGCTGGCGGCGGCGGCCAGGTAGGGGCGGAACTCGGCGGCCCACCACTGGGTGAGCCCCTGCCGACCAATGGAATCAAGCGTTTGTGTGTAGTGATCCAGTACCTGCTCGGTGAACAATCCAGCGGCCCGGCTGGCGGCGACCTTCGTGCTGCGCCCGAACCAAACGAACCTTTCGGGTAGTTTCGTCAACGCCGATAGGGCGAGCAGTGACGAAAGGTCGAAGGGTGAGCGGTGTGCGCTACCGGCCGTAGCCGAAATGCGGCGCCAGATCGATTCGATTCGTTCGGCGGGAATGAGCTTGTGGGCCGGAAGGGCGAACCATTCGCGACGGATTGCGTCCCACTCACACCTCAGTTCGGCCACGTCGAGCGGAGGGGTGTTGATGGCTTCCGCCGTGCGGCCAGCGACCGATTCCAGCCCAGCCAACATCTCTTCCATCGATGCCGGCGCGGCGTCGGCGGCGAGCAACCCTTCTTTCTTGAGACTCTCGCCGATGTCCCGGATCACGTGTGCGCCAGCGCCGCTCAAATCGGCCAGGGCGGCCAGCACCCAAACCGGCGATGCGCGAAACGTGAGGACGCCGATCAGTTCAATTCCGTTGCCCGCAGTCCGGCGAAGCAGGAAGTCCTCGGCCAGCTTGCCTTCGGCGGGAAAGACACCTTCCACCTGCCCCACCTGTTCGATGAGGAAGCGCAGAATGGCTTCGACCATCGAACGGTAGAGGCGGGACTTACGGACTGCGGGAGGCAGGGTGGCTTCACCGATCTCATGCAGTAACCCGCCGGCCAGCGCGGATGCCGAACGAACCACTCGTTCGGGCAGGGAGACGATATAGTCGCGCCACTCCGACACCGTTTGCCGCACGATGGTATGGTAGCAATTCGGAGCGATAACCCCATGAACCGTAGAGTCTTCCTCGCGACGGCCGGATCGGCTTTGATGGCCCAGAAGCGGCGTCTGAAACTGGGTCTGATTGGCGCTGGATGGTACGGAATCGTCGACTCCGCGGCGGCATACAAGGCGGGAGGCGTCGAATTCGCCATCGTTGCGGATGCCGACACGAAGATGCTCGACGATGCAGGCATGCTCATGGGAAACGAGCAGGGCAGCCGTCCGAAACTAACCAAGAGCTACCAGGAAGTGTTGGACACGCCTGGACTGGATGGCGTCATCATTGCTACGCCACCCCACTGGCATGCCCTTCCATTCATCGCCGCCTGCGGGAAGAGGTTGCCCATCTACATGGAAAAGCCGCTCGCCTATGATGTGCGCGAGGGCCAGGCCATGGTGAAGGCCGCGGCGGCAGCGGGAAATGTTGTTCAGGTCGGCTTCCAGCGCAGACAGAGCGCAGCCTTCAAGCAGGCCCGGGATTTCATTGGATCCGGCGGTGCCGGGACCATCGTCCAGGCCGATGTCCAGATCCATTACACCGCAATCCCTCTGGACAATACTCCGCAGGCTCCCCCTCCCACCCTCGACTGGGAACTCTGGCTCGGACCGGCGCCGAAGATGCCCTATTCGCCAAACGTGGGTCACAAATCCTGGCGGCTGGAGCGGAACATCGGCAATGGCCACCTAGTGGATTGGGGGATCCACCCGATGGACGCCACGCGCCAGGTTCTGGGTTTGGACCAGCCGAAGTCGGTTCAGGCCGCTGGCGGAATCTATCACTACAAGGGTAGGATCACGACGCCCGATACGCTCACCGCCCATTTCGAATTCGACCGCTGCCCGGTGGTCTGGCGTCATCGCCTATGGGGTGCCGTCGAGTACACCCCGGAAACGCAGAACGGCGCCTTCTACTATGGTGACAAGGCGACGGTGTTTGCCACCGATCAACGCTGGGTCATCATCCCGAAAGAGCGTGGGGCGGAACGGAAGGTGTACGACATTCAGCCCGCCACAGACATGGGCTTGCTACACATCCAGGAGTGGCTTGCGGCCGTGCGTGGCGAGGGCAAGGTGAGCTGCACGGTTGAAGACGCCTGGAAATCGACGGCCATGGTGCAACTGGCCATGATTGCCTACGATGCGGGACGTTCTATCGGATGGGACGCCACTAGTGCGAAGATTGTGAATGACGGAGCCGCTGGGAAGGCTCTGAAGAGACCCTACCGCGCTCCTTACAAACATCCATTCGCATGACCACCTCACAATTGCCCATGGCCCCCATGACGCTGGATGGTTCCAGCGTCCTGCACCAGATGTTCCGCATCCGTTGGGAGGCATGGAGAGGCTGCGACGCCGCCTGCCAGGCGCAGACGCTGCGCGAAGCTTCAGACTGGTTCGCCGAGGCGGCCACCGCCCCGGCCGGGTCACAGTCGGCGGCCTTCGCCATGCTCGGCCACAAGGGCGACCTGATGCTGCTGCACTTCAGGCCGGACTTCCCCACCTTGCTCGTGGCGCAGGCCGAACTGCGGAAACTCCGTCTTTCCGAGTATCTGGAGCCGACCGGCTCCTACGTCAGCGCGGTTGAACTGGGCTTGTATGAATCGACCCGCAAGATGTACGACGATCTGGCCGCGAAGGGACTGGAACAAGGCACCGAGGGCTGGGCGAACGCCATCGAAGAGACGCTCGGCCGGCAGCGCAAAGCCATGGCTGTCCGGCTCTACCCGGAGATTCCGAACATGCGCTACCTCTGCTTCTACCCCATGGACAAGAAGCGCGGCGAGCAGCGCAACTGGTACGCGGAGTCCTTCTCTGCCCGGCAGAAAATGATGACCGAGCATGGTGCGATCGGGCGCAAGTATGCCGGGATCGTAAAACAGGTGATCTCCGGTTCGATTGGTTTCGACGACTGGGAATGGGGCGTCGACCTATTCGCCGACAATGCTCTGTTGTTCAAGCAACTGGTCTACGAGATGCGGTTCGACGAAGCCAGTGCCGTCTATGGCCTGTTCGGAGCCTTCTACCTGTCGCTCAGAGTGAAGCCGGAGGGCCTTGCCGCCTTCATGTCCGGAGAAGTGGCGAACTCACTCGCCTGACACTGATCCGCCGCGAGTGCCGTCGTCTTCGCCACGACGCCCCGCGAGTCCAACGGCTTCGTTCGTGGCGCGCCGTGCCAAATTGTTGCGAGGATCAGTCCGCGTACAAATCTTGGCTTCCGTTAGGTCGGGTCCGCAACCGTGTTAGGTCAAAGCTCCAGCAGGTGGCCCATCCGGTCTTTCTTTGTCCGCATGTAGGCATCGCTCTGGCGGCTGCGCTGGGCTTGGCAGGGGATCCGCTCGATCACTTTGATGCCATCCTGCTCCAGGGCGGAGATCTTGTCCGGGTTGTTGGTCATCAGACGTACGCACTCAACGCCGAAGAAGCCCAACACAGCAGAGGGGGCCTCATAGGCGCGCAAGTCGGCTTCGAATCCGAGTTGCTCGTTGGCCTCCACCGTATCGGCGCCGGCGTCCTGCAATTGATACGCCCGCAACTTGTTCAGCAAACCGATGCCGCGGCCCTCCATCTGCTCGTAGATCACCATTCCGCGGCCCGATGAGGCCACGGTTTCCAGCGCCAGTTCCAACTGCGCCCGGCAGTCGCAGCGCAGGCTATGAAAGACATCGCCCGTCAGGCACTGTGAATGAATCCGCACCAGCACCGGTTCGGACCCGGAGATATCCCCCATGACGATGGCAACCACTTCCTCGGTCTGCTCGCCTTGAAGGACCTCGAACCCGTGGATTCTAAAATGGCCGTACTCGGTCGGGAAATCGGCCTCGGCGACCTTCTGAATCTGCACTGGCGTTTTGCCGTTCATTCACTTGCCTGAAACTCCCATTCTATAATGGGGCCTCCGGCCCGCGCCCCGAGCCTGGCCGGTGGCCGCGTGCGCAGTATGGAGCAACAAGTCATCATTCTGCTGGTGAAACTGGCGGTTGCCGCCTCGTTCGCCAGCATCCTCTCACGCTCCTCGCGCTTCCTGAACTTACTGCTGCGCGAGCATCGCACGACGCTGGAGCGCCTTCAAGTCGCATTGGGCATCGCCGCGTTCTGCGCCATAGGCGCCACGTTCAGGCTCAGCTCGGGCGCCTATCAAGGAGTGGATCTCTCGCTCGAAGGGTCGATTGTCGCTGGCATTGTCGGCGGCTACATCTCCGGGCTGGTCGCCGGCGCGGCTTGCGCTGTGCCGGCGATGCTGAGCGGGGAGTACCTGGCGATGCCGCTCTATGCCGCGGTAGGCCTCATCGGCGGGCTCCTGCGCGATCTTGCGCCAGATCACGAAGAAATCTGGCGATTCACGCCCTTCTTCGACCTTTCGATCTACCGCCTGATCCGCTATCCCGCCGAGCGCCAGCGCCGCCTCTACCATGTCGTAATCCTGCTGTCGCTTCTGCTCGCCGAATTGCTCCGTTTTCTGGCCCAGGAGCTCTTCGAGGGCAAGTACCTGTTCACCTTCTATGGCTCGGGCGGCGGAATCCTGAGCGTTGGGGCGGTGTTCCTAACGACGGTGTTCGCCGTCACCATCCCGCTCAAAGTGTGGAACAGCGCCCGCAACGAGCGCCTGCTTGAATCCAAGGAGAGACTTCTTGTCCAGGCGCGGCTGTCGGCCTTGTCGAGTCAGATCAATCCGCACTTCCTTTTCAACACGCTGAATACGGTGAGTTCGCTCATCAGGACCCAACCCGATGAGGCCCGGCGCGTCGTCCACCGCTTGTCGAGCATTCTGCGCCGGCTGCTGCGCAAGACCGATAGCTTCGCGCCGCTGCGCGACGAATTGCAGTTCATCGACGACTACCTGTCAATCGAAATGGTTCGGTTCGGCGACAACCTCAAAGTCGACAAGGAGATCGACGACGCGGCGCTGGACCGCCAGATTCCTGCCATGATCCTTCAGCCAATCGTTGAGAACTCCATTCGACACGGCCTAGCGAACAAGCTCTATGGAGGGCGGATCAGGCTGGCGGCGCGTATCTCCGAGCCGGGCCGGCTGATGCTCACTATTGAAGACGATGGCGTCGGTATCGAGGAATCGAAACTCTCCACCTTGCTCGAACAGGCCGGCATCGGCGTATCTAACGTGAATGAACGGCTTCGCGTTCTGTTCGGCGACAACTACAGGTTCAGCATCGATTCGCGGCCCGGGCAGGGTACCCGCACTGAAATCGACATTCCGGTTCACTGATCGCGCCCTGCCCGACACGACCCAGGAGGTCCACATGTCAAAGATCATTCGCTACGAATTCATGGGAAGCTGGTTCCACTTCTGGGTGTTGTCCATCACCGTGATAGGAATCCCCCTGGCGCTCCTCTATCTCCTCTCCGGCACGCTGCGCATCGAGAGCGAGATGGATGATCCCGAACATTTCGTTGAACAGTTCCGGCTTCGCGGCCGCAGGTCCGGCTGATCCCATCCTTCCCAGCCGGCCTGTTGACGGAAACGCGCCCAATGCGGTCTGCGTCCGAATGAGCGTGACCCGCTGCAACGTCTCGCCACCTTTCGTCTTGTCCGCGGGTGTCGCTTTGTCGCTGTCCGCCCCCGGACTGACATCCATGGCATCGGCGAGACGGCCTGTTCGGCGAGCGGACTCTCGATGTGGAAGTACCAAACCTCGAACCGGTCCAATTTACCGCCTAAACCTGTTCGGTTGGCCGGATAATATTGATTGCAAACGACTTAGTCTCTGTTGAGAGACAGCCACGGTCAGGTAGGCCCACGTTGGATTGCTCCGCTACGATGCTTGAAACCGCGCTCGGCGCTACAATTGGCGGGGTGGCCGCAGTGGCCGGATCCGTTCGTTTGGTACCAGACCGAGTGGCCGATTACCATATTGTGTTGATTCAGCGCGGCGACCCGCCGCCCGGAGAACGCGTGCAGTCACTGCGGTTGACCGTGAGCGCCATCTCACGCCGCAGTGTAAACCTGCCGATAGCGGAATGAGTCTTAGTGTATAGGTTGAAGGCTGGACAATGAGACTACGAACCCTCTTTTTGTTTTTCGTCGCGTTGGCGGCGTCCTGGGCCGCCGAGCCGGTCCGCTATATTCTTGAATTGACCGGGGATCCCGCAATCGTTTCGAAGCGGGCCGAACGCAGTGCCCGTCGCGCTGCCATCCGCGGCGAGCAGACAATTGTGGAGCGGGCGGCTCGCTCGACTACCAGGAACATGACTGTCGTCGCCCGGCTGAGCACGGCTGTCAATGCCCTCATCGTTGAAGCGGACGCTGGAGACTTGGCGAAACTGGCTGCGCTGCCTGGCGTCAAGCGTGTGAAGTTGTCGCGGGACCTGAAACTGCACCTTGACAGGTCTCTCGATCTGCACAACATACGCGCTGCATGGGAGGCATCTGGAACCCGCGGGAAAGGGATCAAGATTGGCGTCCTTGACACCGGCATTCAACCCGACCACCCTGGCTTCAAGCCACCCACCGGCATGGCCGCTCCCGACGGTTTCCCGCAGGCCTCATCGAGCGCCAACTACGCCTTGACATCGGCCAAGATCATCGTCGCCCGGACCTTCGAAGATGGCGCGACCATCGCCGACACTTACGGCCACGGGACCGGCACCGCCATGATCGCGGCCGGCGTCGAGCATACGTCGCCGGTGGGGGTGATCTCGGGATTCGCGCCTGATGCCTATCTGGGCATCTACAAGGTCTCCCGCCGGCTCACCAACACGATTCCGACCGACTTCATCCTGCAGGCTCTAGATGCGGCCGCGGCCGACCAAATGGATGTCCTCAATATCAGCCTCGGCGCGATCGCTCTCGATCCTTACCCCGAGGATTCGGTTGCCGAGACGACAAACCGCCTGGCCGAAGCTGGCATGATCGTAGTGAACTCGGCAGGCAACGACGGTCCCGAGGTGATGTCGCTGGACGGTTCGGCCTCGGCCCCGCTGGTCGTCGGAGTTGGAGCTACTCAGAACAACCGCGGCAGTCTCAGCCCGGCGGTCGTCCTTCCAGATGGCAGCACGCTGACGGCGCTCGCCTCCTCCGACGCCACCGCTTCCACCGGGAACGTCGAGGGGCCAGTCGTCGATGTCACCCAGTACGATTCCACCAGCCTGCTTTGCAATCGCGTCGCCGACGGCGTCTTCCAGGGCAAAGTCCCGCTCATCCTTCGCGGCGAATGTAACTTCACAGTCAAACTCCACAACGCTTACCTGTCTGGCGCCACGACGGCGATCGTCTATAACAGTCCCACGAACGCCACTCCGAATGCTCTGATCACCATGAGTGTCAGTGACGACCCAAGCATCCCAGGGCTCTTCATCGGCTATGACGATGGCGCGGCGCTGAAGCAATCCGTCGCGGCCGCCACCCAGGAGTCGCCTTACCAGGTCCAGGTCAGGTTTTCCGTGTCAGGCGACCCGAATCAGTTGAGCAGTTTCTCCAGTCTCGGGCCGTCGATCGACTACGCCGTGAAGCCCGACCTGGTCGCCACGGGCGGCAGCGTGTATACCGCCGGCGAAACCGACTATCCCACCGGCGGCATGTACACATCCACTGGCTACGTCACCGTCTCGGGCACCAGTTTCTCGGCACCCATGGTGGCTGGGGCGGCTGCCGTGCTGAAGGCGTCCAGACCTGGCCTCTACGCTCAGGACTACCGGTCCCTGCTCGTGAATTCGGCGCGCCCGCTGACCGCGGAAGATGGCACGACGATGGATGTGATGAAGGGCGGCGCGGGGTCACTGAATCTCGAAAATGCCCTCAAGCTCACCCTCAGCGCCTTCCCGGTCTCAGTCTCATTCGGCTTGCAGGGTTCGACGCTGGACACCTACAGGCAGGTCATTGTCAGAAACGTGACCGACGCCACCCGCAGCTACACACTGGAACTTCAGACCGCAAATACCGTCAGGCCGCTGCTCACCGCATCCACGCTGACTTTGGCGCCTGGCGAAATCGCCGGCCCGTGCCTCATTTTCCAAGGCGAGTTTACGCCGGGCAACTACCAGGGCTTTCTCGTCATGCGCGACGATCAGACCCAAGCCGAAACCCGCGTTCCCTATTGGCTCGCCGTCAAGACCGGCAAGCCCACCCAAGTCAGCATCCCAATCTACCCAGAGTCATTCCGCGCCGGGTCGACCGTGAGCTACTACTTCCGGCTGCATGACGTTTCCGGAGCGATTGTGGAGGACGTGACTCCTGAAGTGACCGCTACAAACGGCAACTCCATCGTCCGGCGCGTCGGCCAGTACTCAGGCTACCCCGGTCTCTGGTATCTGGACATTAGCGTGGGCACTATGTCGTCCAGTGTCGAGATCGTCGCCGGCGACGCGAAGCGCACTATCACCATCACGCCCGAGTAGTACGGCCAGCCGTGATACCGGACCGGAAAATGAGACGGGCCGGACTTCCAAGGTCCGGCCCGCTTTGCTACTATCCGCCCACCGCCAATCAGAACAGGACTTTCATCCCGCCCGTGGCCCAGGCCTTCGGCGTCCTGAAACCGTCCTCGTAGTAGGTTCGGTTCAGCACGTTCTCGGCACGCACAAAGAAGCGTAGGGTCACTTTCTCTGAGACAGGCTTGGTGTAGCTGGCCGACAGATCCAGTTTGCGCGGGCCCTCGAAGCGGTAGGGACGGGTCCCGGAGCCCACGAAGAACGTGCCCGAGATCATCTCGTTGGCGCCGAAGAAATCGGCGGTGATCTGGATTCGCTTGGTCACCTGCTGCGTGGCCACGAAGGTCACGGCATGGGGGAAGACGCGAATCGCCCGCACCCCGCCATCAGTCAGGATCGGATTTCGCTCGTCGGCGTTCGTATAAGTGTAGCTACTCTGGAGCAACATCGTGCGCCAGGGCCTGGCTTCGCCGGAGAGTTCGGCGCCTCGCGCCAACCCCCCGCCGATATTGGCATAGCCGCCCCAGCGGCCATATGGATCGTTCATCAGCGACGTGTATCCGATGACCTCCTGGAGCCGTGTGTAAAAGACAGTCCCACTGACCCGGACCTTCGAGTTGGCGAAATACTGATCGAAGCCGGCGTCTGCGGCCACACTCCGCTCCGGCCGCAGCAGCGGATCGCCATAGGCGCTGAACGCCCCCCAGAAGAACGACGCGCCCACGCGTTCATAGAGCGCCGGAGCGCGGTAGCCATTGCCCACATGGGCGCGAATCTTCGTTCCCGATGTGGGGATGAAGTAACTCACCGCCGCATCGCCCGTATTGGCGTTCTTCGGCGATTCAAAGGTGACGCCCTGATACTGCGGAGCGCCCCCTGCGAAGGTCGGCGCGAACAGATTGAAATGCTGCAAACGGCCGCTGATCGAGACCTGAAGACGATCATTCAGGAACCGGGCCTGGTCCTGGACGAAGAAAGCGTGGCTGCGCTGCTGCGCCGTGGTTAAGGCATCGGTGCGCGACACGGCATCGGGATTCTGGTCCAGGGCATGGTTGCGGTAGTATTCACGTTCCCACTCATAGCCGCCGGTCAGCAGGTTGCCCTTGGCCAGCCACACGTCGGCGCGGGCGTTGAGGGTGTCGTAACGGCCGCGGAAGTAGTTTGAGCTGTCGAAGCTGGGCTGGTAACCATAGCCGGCCGGGCCATCGAGATTGTTTCTCTCGGAGGTGAGGTTGTGCCAGGAGACGCGGTAGCCGGCCTGGGAGTTGAGCTGTTGATTCCAGGTGAACATCGACGACAACACGCCGGACTGGCGCTTGTTGTCGGGGTCATACAGGTTCGGCGCGAAGGTCGCGTCGCCCCAGTTCGCCGTCAAGCCTTGCTCCAACCGCCTCACTTGATCCCCGGCCAGCGGTCGAGCCTCTACGATGCCGACTCCAGCACCCAGGTTCGCCAGCGGCCCGGCCACCGGACTGCTTGTGATGCCCATCGACCCGCCAAACCCCATCAGGCGCGCCGTCAGCGATGCACCAGGCTTGAAGTAGTACTGAGCCAAGCCCTGGCCCGACGTGTTCTTCACGTTCTCAATCCCGTCCACGCCGCCGTTCACGTTCAGGTGGGTGAGCCCTGCGCTGTATTGAAGCCGGTTGTCGAGCGCTCCGCCGCCGATCCGGGCCAGTCCGCGCATCACGCCCAACCCGCCTCCTTCGCCCGAGATCTCGCCCCGGACCGGTCCACCACCCGAGTCGGTCACGATGTTGTAAACACCACCGATCGAATTCGATCCGTAGAGAGACGAGCCGGACCCACGCAGGACCTCGATCCGGTCCGCTCCGGTCACCAGCAGGTCGCCGATAAACGCGGTCGCATCGCCCTGCACCGACGCCGCGTCGCGCAGACGCGCACCGTCGATCGTGATCGACGTGTCGTAGGCGCGCAGGCCGCGAGTCAGAATGCGGGTGAACGATCCGGGCCCGCCAAGCTGTTGGACGCGGACTCCGGGCACGTTGCGGACGCTCTCGGCGAACGAAATCTCACCGCGGCGTTCAATCTCGTTTGAATCGACTACGTCGAGAGCCTTGCTGACTTGGTCCGTGGACACGGGCGTGGATGACGCGGTCACAAGAACGCGGGTCGTTAGCCCTTGAATCGACAACTTGATCCCGATCATGGTGGTCCGCGACGGGTCGACCGTGACAGCCAAGGGGCTGGCCTGATCGAATCCTGTTGTCCGGGCCTCCACAAAGTACTGGCCTGTCGGCAGGCCGTCGAATTGGAAGTCGCCACTGTCGCCAGACAGGGCTGTCTGGGTAAAACTGGACGACCGGCTGAAGATTCGCACAGAAGCGCCCGCGACGGCGGCCGACTGCGGGTCTGTGACTTTTCCTTTGAGAATGCCCGTCGATTGCGCGGGCAGAGACACTGCTGCTAGCAGCGTGAAAATGAAAGCGCGTATCATGTACGCTCCTCCCTCGAGAGCGGTGGTATCCGCGGCAGACTCGCCGCGGCGCAAGGCAGGTCTTCGGACTTAACGGGCCAGGGGTGGACGATTGCTTCGACTACCCGATTCCTACTAGCCGCGGCTTCCCAATCTCACGATGGAGACCAGTGCCTCTGGGCGGCGTTTGTTCCCGTTTACCGCTGCGGGGCAGTCCCGGATTCTCACCGGGTTCCCTCTTTGCGGCTGGCCATCTCAGCCAGCCGACCTCACGCATTCCGATGGTAATGTCCGATTCAACTGCCTGTCAATCACCCTGCGGGCGCAGGGGATTCAATGCGCCGCACTCTCAGGCGCCGGAACCAGGCGGTTGAGTTATGATGCTGCAACACGATCGGACTCTTCCGTGCCGCTGCCTTGTACTGGACGACAAGCTCGCCGTTGAGCCAGTGCTCCACTCTGCCCGCCGCGACGATAATCTTGGACATGTTGAATTCGCCAACCCGGTTTGCCGCCGCCAACCGCGGCGCAATCCGCCCATACAGCGCTCCGCAGTGCTTGCCGTCGTCGGATTCGGATGCGTCGTCGATGATCTGGTACTCCGCCCCCCGTCCCCTGGCGTTGTACCCTCCGTCAGGCGCCGGCCAGCGGTTCGTCCGCTCGATGAAGTACTTCACTCCCGAATTGCCGCCCGGCTCGATCCGCCATTCGAACTCGAACTCGAATTCGGTGAACTCTGCCGTGGTCCGGATGTCCTGAAAACCTCCGGTCTCGGCAGGGACACTCCTCAGGCACCCTTGCTCCACCCGCCAGGTCGCCGCCGGAAACGCCAGTCCGGTCACCTCCAGCCAGCCCCTTGCCGAGACGCCATCGAACAGTGAAACCCAATCGCTGGGGGGCGTCAAAGCGCCCAGAAAAAGGCTTCGGCGGCTCAGCTCCATTGCGGGTATCTGCCTCACTCCATCTGAGTGTTGACGACTGCCCCTATTTGCCTTGGAGAACCCGATCCACAGCCGCGTCCAGTCCCTGCCCCTCGAAGATCTGCTTTGTCGCTTCGCTCCAGGTCCAGTCCTCTCGGATCATTCCGGACCGGTCGACCAGGAACAACTGCGGCAGGTCGATTTTAGGCGAACGTGGATTGATTTTCAGAATCGCCGCGGTCGCTTGGCCGCAATCGAACAGGATCGGCGAACTCACCCGAAACCTAGCCACAAACTGAGCCACGGTGGCCTGGGTGTCCGGCGGCACCACGATCGACAGGACCCCGATCTTGCCCGCGTACTTCTGCTTCACCCGCTCGAGGTTCGGCGCAAGCGTCTGGCAGTGCGGGCAACCCGTCTGCATAATGTCGATAATCAGCGGCTTTCCGCGGTAGTCGAGGACATCGTGCACTTTCATGGTGGTGTCCGGCAAGGAGAAACTCGGCAGCCGTCGTCCCGTAAGCGGACCCGCCATCGACACTCCAGGCGCCAATCCGGCCGCCACTGCAAGCAATGTTCTTCTGGTCACCCTCCCAGTTTAGCGTCACGGTGCCGGTGAGACTGAACAACGAGACTTGACCCACAATACAGTCCCGCCGCAGATTCCTCCGCGAACAAGCTCACTTCGCCTCTTTTTCGGCCACAGGGAGCTTCAAGAGTTGCGCGTCGATGTCACGGGCGAGATCTTCGCACCTCTGGCGGAGCGAGGCGTCGGGCAGGATCACCCTTTTCGACCGATCAATCTTCATGACTTCCATCGGAGCTTTGCACGAGAGATAGACAAAGGCGTTTTTCCTAAAGAACTCCAGCGATGCGCCAACCCCGTTGTCGAAACGGTTGACCGTCCAATCTCCGACGGGAGTTCCGGAAAACGAACCCTTCACGTAACTGACCTGGCTGCGCGCCAGATAATTCGCGGCTGTGGCTCCGCCCCCATCGATGGTTTCTCCAAGACCAATCCTGAGATTGGCACTGGAAAAGGTTGTCTTGACTTCATCCTCATGGACGGTGGCGATAAGGGTACCAGTGAATTCGATCAAACGGTCGCCTTTCTTCAGGGCAGGAACGATTCGCGCCTTGAATCGGTCCTTGAGCCAGTCCGCGACCGGCTGTGCCGTGGAGAACGGAGGCTCGCCCGCATCTTTGTACGGAAGCTTCAAGTCGCTGATCCCGTACTCGCGGGCAATTTTCTCTTTGTGCTCTTTGGACCAGAGTTCGGGCGCCTTCTGGGCTGGGGCGAGGGCAGCCAGCGCGGTGGCAAGCAGGATCGTGAATGTGATCCTCTTCATTTCACCTCTTTCTCGATGCCGGGGAGTTTCAGGAGTTGGGCGTCGATGTCGCGGGCGAGGTCCTCGCAGCGGCCCTTGACGCCGGGGTCGGGGATCGCCCGAAGCGACATGTCCGACTTTGTGAGTTCAACTGTTGGATCGCAGCGGACGGAGACCACGGCGTTCTTGCGGATGAATAGAAGGGACACACTCGGACCACCTACCAGGTTTGCCGTCCAGTCTCCAACCGTCACCCCAGAGAACGACCCTTTGGCCATCGGCACGGAAACCCGGTTTATGTAGATTGCCCCACCTCGTGGCGCACCCTGAATTGTGTCGGTGAGATTGATGTGTACGTCGCCTCCATTGAAAGTCCGTTGATAGTCGTCCTCCCGAAGCGTGGTAATGAACGTCCCATCATACTGACGTAGCGGCTCCTTTTCGTGCTTGCCGATCGGTTGTATCCCGAACGTCGTCTCAAGGGAAAGGAGTAGAGGCCGCAGGCTGCCGATCTCAGTCTGACCCATCGCCTGGTACGGTGTTTTCAGGTCTGAGAGGCCGAATTTCACCATCGTGCTCCGGACCAAGCCTTCAGTAGGCAGCTTGGGCTCCTGTGCTACGCCAAGCATGCCGACGATAAAAAACGAAGCCAACGTGCGTGAAGTCATATGAGCCGAAGTCCTTTTCGTTATTGAACACCGCATGTACCTATACCGACCGTAGGCCTGGTAAACGTGGTCTGATCACTCGGCTGTGTCGGGAAGACAGTGGATAGGTAGGCGACCTGTCCCAGTCCGTAGAAATTGGGTCCTGGTGTACAGGATGTCGTTGAACCGGTCGCCGATCGAGCCGAAGTATCGTACAGGGTATCTCTACTCGCAACTTGATGAAAAACGAACTGCTGTTCCCAACAAGGTGGATCGCCTTGTGGTATCACTCCCGCCCGGCGGTAGAGGGCGGTGCTGGCCAACGGCACCCATACCCCCGAAGTCAACGTTCTAGTGTCGAGGATAAAGGTGGGCAGCGCGACAATTCCCTGTGAAGCGGCCAACACCGCATGGAAATTCGAGACGTCGTTGCACTGGAGCACTGCATTGCTGCCCGCTGGCCCAGTTAACTTGCCCAGCACATAAGCGAGTCTCAGAGTTTGCTGTAAGTGGTTCCCACAACTTGCATCTCCCTGGGGCACATACAGATATCTAATTGAAGGCTTGAAAAAGCGCGTGTCATACTCTGTCCAGCCGGAATAGAAGATGCCGTCGGCGAGCAGATGGACGGCCGACTCCTCGGTACTCGAACCGGTCAGAGTGGACATCATGCCCGAGGACAGTTCCAGCGCTTTCGCCCAAGGCACGGCCATCGAATCAACCGGCACCCGGTAGAGAGTGTAAATGCGGTGCGTCGTGGTACGGCTGCCAACCGAACTCGGGAAGGCCAGCCACCAGGGCAGCGTCCGGTAGTAGTCCGGCCGGTATTGGACTGAGACGATCTGCCAGTTGAACTTCAGATCGCGGACGGCGATGGCCGTAGCCGACTGGGTCGATGTGAACACAAGCGGCGTCGAGACCCACTCGAAGGTCTCATCGTAGTCAAAGGAAACGGACTGCTGCCCGAGTTCTCCATATGGGCTCGGGCTACCGTCCGCCATGGTGATCGTCGCCTTGACGACGGCGCTCTGGTATTCGTAGAGCCCAGTAAACTGAGCCTTGACGCGCAGAGGTTGCCGCCCTGCCACAAGGACCGCCCGCGGTCAGGCTCACTTCACCTCTTTCGCGGCCACGGGCAGGTTCACGAGTTCGGCGTCGATGTCTCGCGCAAGGTCCTCGCACTTCTGGCGCAGCGAGGCGTCGGGCAGGATGACCCGGCGAGACTTGTCGGCCTTGGCGACTTCGATGGCTTCGCCGCATGAAAGAAAGACGAAGGCGTTCTTCCGGAAGAACACAAGCGAGGCGCCGGCTCCCCTGTCAAACCGGCGGGCGGTCCAGTCGCCGACAGGCGACCCTGAGAAAGACCCCTTTTCGTAGTTCACCTGGCTGCGCGCCAGGAAGTTCGACGTCGTGTTGCCGCCTCCTTCAATTGTGTCAGCCACGGAAATTATGAAGTTAACCCCAGATACGATGACCTTAACCTCGTCCTCAACGGAGGTATTGGAAAACTCGCCTGTGAATTCCTTCAGCACCGATCCTCGCGTCAAAGAAGGGTAGATGTGCGCCTTGAACCTCTGCTTGAGCCAGTCCGCGACCGGCTGTGCCGTGGAGAACGGAGGCTCGCCCGCATCTTTGTACGGAAGCTTCAAGTCGCTGATCCCGTACTCGCGGGCGACTTTTTCTCTGTGTTCTTTGGACCAAGGTTCGGGCGCCTTCTGGGCTGATACAACGCCAAGGGCGAGAAATGCCAGACTTCCTAGTACAACTGGTCTTGACATGATTTGGGTTGTCCTTTCCTGTTTTCTGGCGGGGATTGCTACTACTGACAAGTACATCCCCCGACACCTACTGTCGGACGGAGGAATCCTGTGTCGGACAGTGGCTGGGTTGGGAAGGCTGCTGCCAAGTATGCCGCGTGAAGTAACCCATAGAGGTTCGCTCCAAGGGTGCATACGGGAACTGAGCCGGTCGCAGAGCGCGCGGAGGTGTCATAGAGCGGCTCTCCCAGGCTTGCGACCTGATGGTAGTTGAATTGATCAATCCAGCAGCCGGTGGAGCATAGTCCGATTCCAGCGCGACTGTAGAGTGCCGTCGGTTGTAATTGGATCCCTCGTGTGTCGTAGATGTAAGTCGGTCGTGCCGTAATGCCCTGCGAACTAGCCAGTATCGCGTGGAAATTGGATGAATCGTTGCATTGCAGTTCAACCCACTGCCACTCGGTGGCTGCGAGGCGACTGAGCACATTCGACAGATTGAATAGCTGTGCCGTTGCCGAACCGCAACTGCAGTTTGCGCTGGGGTTGTATCCATAGTGTCTGACGGGCTTGAAGAAGCGCGTGTCGTACTCTGTCCAGCGGGAATAGAAGATGCCGTCGGCAATGAGATGGACGGCCGACTCCTCGGTGCTCGAACCGGTCAGCGTGGACATCATGCCCGAGGACAGTTCCAGCGCTTTTGCCCAAGGCACGGCCATCGAATCAACCGGCGCCCGGTAGAGAGTGTAAATGCGGTGCGTCGTGGTGCGGCTGCCAACCGAACTCGGGAAGGCCAGCCACCAGGGCAGCGTGCGGTAGGCGTCCTCGCGGTATTGGACTGAGACGATCTGCCAGTTGAACTTCAGATCGCGGGCGGCAATGGCGGTAGCCGATTGAGTTGATGTGAGCACAAGCGGCGTCGAGACCCATTCGAAGTTCTCATCGTAGTCGAATGAAACGGTCTGCTGCCCGAGTTCTCCATATGGGCTCGGGCTACCGTCGGCCATGGTGATCGTCGCCTTGACGACGGCGCCCTGGTATTCGTAGAGCCCAGTAAACTGCGCCTTGACGCGCAGAGGTTGCCCCGAAACATACGCCGCCGGGGCGATGGTCTCACTGGTGAAGGCGGCCTCGGTGGCTGGCGTTTCCCGCACGCCGGCTTGCCACTCGAACTCCGGGATATCCGTCGTTTCGTCGATCTTCATGCCGACGGCGTCGTTCGTACCGGCTTCGTAGTCGAACTTGAGGGTCCTCAGACTCACCAGTTCGCCGGCAGCGGCCGCCACCTCCATTTGGGTGACGCCCCAAGCGCCGATTTCGGTTCCAAGCGACGCCGCGAGTGTCAGTTCCGCCGGACCATTCGCCGTGAGGCTGGAAACGTCCACCACGACGGGCGTCGTCGAATAGCAGGCCTTCGCTGGCGGACTCTCTGGATCGTCATAGCAGGTCCACGTGGCGGCCACCGGTGGGGTGGCATAGCCGCTCAATTGATTCAATGTGTTCCCGTTTGCGTCGAGCAGCCTCAGGTTGTAGTTGAAGTGACAGGTCCCGTTGCCACAATCCACGCCAGTGCCAGTGGGTAAATGGAATCCCAAACTGTAGGTTACCCCGGCTTGCTGTGTCCCCTGGGGTGCAGTAAATGTAGAGCAGTATTCGACAGGCGTAGGCTCACCCTCGATGCCGATGGTGATGAAAACAACTGCTGAGTGCGGATACCAGGACGGATCGCACGTTTGGGTGAACCGCACACCTGGGGATTTAATGGCCCTTGCGCTGGGAAGCCGGAGGTTAGGAAAAAGTGACCGGCGTTGGCGGACACGATGAATCTTGGCGTCTGCGTCCGTCTGCGCCTGAAGCTGGGCCGGAAGAACGAGAACCATGGAAAGGACGAAGCCGAAAACAACTCGGAAATGGTGCATGGAGGCAGTCCGTGGAATTGAAATAGAGCGACTGGTGCTCATATCGTGATTCACATAATAAGACTGACGTTTCCAAGAGTAAATCCTCAATTACCATTACTCAGGATCTGAGATGTTCTGCTGAGGCGAGTACTATTCCTGTGGAATACGAAGCAATAAGCTGAGGCAGGCGAACACCTGGGATCGTTTCGTGCCGGGAATGCACTGCGTCGGAGGCTAGCCGAGTTATGGCGGTCTTGCGGGCGTCTTCTCTGACGCCGATGTTCTGGTCACCTAGCGAGTTTAGCGGCTCGCCGGTTTCTCCAGCCGCCTACTTCTTCACGCGCTCCGGAGTTTTCGGAATACGGTTCTCCAGCCGATTCGGCTTGCCCTTCTGCTTCGTCAACTCGAAAGCGTCGTACAGATCCCCGCCTGCCGCCCTGGATTCGTAGGTTAGCCGGTCGCCGTCGATCCGGATGATCTGGAACAGTTGCGTCTGTTGGGCTTTGCGCTGGAACTCGGTCTTGCTCACGAAATCATACTGCTTGGCCCCGCTGACGGAAACCACATACACCGTGCCGGCTTTGTTCGAGGGTACCCCCTGAGCCGCCATCAGCCCGCTCCTGCCGTACGCGTGATCGTGGCCTTGCAGCACCAGGTCCACCTTGTGTTTGTCGAAGACGGGCTGCCATACTTCGCGCAGCTCCTTGTTGTCACGGTTCTTCGCAGTCGAATAGAACGGGTGGTGGAAAGCGATGACTGTCCAGGACTTGGGATTGTCGGTGAGCAGTTTGTCCAGCCATTCCGCCTGCTCCTTCTGTTTTGTATTCGAATTGAGCACAACCATCCGCAGCCCCTCGATATCGGTGTAGTAGTTCTTCTCTTCCTCGCCCGCCACGCCGTTTTCCGGCAGCGTGAACTGGTTGCGCCAGTTCACCGTGATGGCCCGCTCGCTCGTCGGCGTCAGTTTCCCGTACTCGTGGTTGCCCGGCGCTGGCACGCTCGGGACAACCTTGTTAATCCAGCCCGCGCCCCAGTGCCACTCGCCCCACTCCTCGTCTAGATTGAACTTGTTGATCAGGTCGCCCGCGTAGACCATGAACTTCGCATTCGGAGCCATCGAATACGCCTTCCGAACTACCCTCGACCAGTGCGACAGAATCCCCACCTGCGCGTCTCCGAAGTACAGGAACGTCAGCGGCTCGTTCTTTCCGCTCGCCGTCCGGATCTGGCTCCACTCGCTCCAGTTCTTGCCGTCACCCACTCGGTAGAGGTAGCCGGTCGCCGGCGTCAGACCTGTGAAGGTGACGCTGTGCGTGTGCGCCGTACCGAGATTTGTTTTGTACTCGGTGGTCGCGGCCTCCACCTTCCTTGCCTTCTTAGGAAAGTCCTTGCCGTCGTCGGCCAGGACAATCTCGCCTATGCCCTTCTCGATTTCCGTACTCGTCCGCCACGTCACCGAAAAGCCCGTCGAAGCGTCTTCGGTCCAGTTCAGTATGACCCGGTCCGGCATCGCCGAAGGCTGGTGCGCAACGGCCGGCTTGTCGGCCTGGAAGCCCCTCAGACTGGCTGGGCATGCCACGAATAAGACAACGGCTGCCCCCACCTTTAGCACTGTTTCAACCAGCCAAGAAGACTGCTTCATCTTTAGTTCGCTCCTTCGCCGTGTCCCCGATCACTGCTTTCATGCTATCGAATCCGCCTGCCGGCCCGGGCTTTGTCCAAAGGTTCTATCTGCAGATGAGCTGCAACTTCATGCCAGCCCCAGCACGTTGCGCACGGTCTTCAGCCCCTGCGCTTCCAGTTGCTGAGCCTTCGCCGCGGCGGCCTTCGCACGTGTTCTGGCCTTGTCTTGATCCGCCAGCGTCTTCAAGACCAAACTGGCCAGCGCTTCGGGCGTCGTCTCTTCGATCTCTGGCGCCCAGTCGCCCACGCCGAGATCGGCGTACATCTGGCCCTTGATTCCGTCCTCAGACTGCCGGACGTAGAAGAACGGCACCCCAACCGATCAGGATCAAGGGACTCACCCCACCCACTGCCACCTTCACGGCCGCCACCGAAGCCGTGGCCCGGATAGCCAGCTCTCTGCGCGTCATGACTTTGCCAGCGCCGCCAATGTGTCCACATACGGCGCCCGAGCCACGCCTTTTTCGGTGATGATCGCCGTCACATACCGCGCCGGCGTCACGTCGAATGCCGGGTTCTCCACCTCGACTCCTTCCGGCGCAACCGCCACCCCAAACACCTCGGTCACCTCCGTGGCCGGGCGCTGCTCGATCGGGATCTGATCGCCTGAATCCAGGGTCAAGTCCAATGTCGAAACCGGCGCCGCGACATAGAACGGCACACCGTTCTCTTTCGCGAGCACCGCCACGCCGTATGTGCCGACCTTGTTTGCCACGTCGCCATTGCGCGCGATCCTGTCGGCCCCGACCACGACGCAACCAATCCGTCCACTCTTCAGAAAATGCCCCGCCATGTTGTCGGTGATCAACTTGACCGGGATCCCGTCCTGCATCAATTCCCAGACTGTCAGCCGCGCCCCTTGCAGGAACGGCCTGGTCTCGTCGGCGAACACGTCGATCTTCTTGCCCGCCGCCACCGCCGCCCGGATCACGCCCAGCGCCGTACCGAATCCCGCCGTCGCCAGCGCGCCGGCATTGCAGTGCGTCAGCACCGTCTTGCCGTCCGGCACCAGCGGCGCGCCGTTCGCGCCCATCGCCTTGTTGATGGCGATGTCTTCCTCATAGACCTTCACGGCCTCGGCGTCCATCGCCGCCCGCACGGCATCGATGCCCTGGTCCTTCACCGCCGCATAGAGCCGCTTCATCCGGTCGATCGCCCAGAACAGGTTCACTGCTGTCGGCCGTGTCGCCGCCAGCGTGTCGCAGATCACGGCAAACTCAGAATCCAGCGTCTCCGGCCTGGCCTGCTTCATTCCCAGCGCCACGCCCATCGCCGCCGCCACGCCAATCGCCGGCGCTCCCCGGATGATCATCGTCTTGATCGCCACCGCGACCTCTTCATACGTCCTGCACGTGACGTACTCTTCCACCCTCGGCAGGCGCGTCTGATCGATCATGATGACGCCCTGCGGCGTCCACTGAATCGTCTCAACCATTAGAAGAAGCGGTCCCTTTCCTGAAGCAAGTAACCCGTGAAGAACGTCAGATTGTATGTCGCGTGAACCAGTGTCGACGCCGCCGTCGATCCCGTCCTGATCCGGATGAGACAAAACACGACGGATGCCAGCATCAGGAGTGTCAGATGTTGCCACGACCACGAATACTGCGGCCCGTGAAGAGCCACAAATGTTCCGCTGCAGAGCAGAACACCCCCCACCGTACCGAAGCTCCTCATCATGAGCGGCAGCAGAAAGCCACGGAATCCCAACTCCTCGGCGAACGGGCCAAACGTGGTCGCGAACAAGCCGACAAGAAGCGTCGGCCAGCGGCCCACCAGCAGCTTCTGGATCGGATTGTCGATCTCCGGCGTGTGCAGCAGTGTCCCGATCACCATCACGGCCACCGCAAGCGCAGGCCCGGCGAACAATGTCAGCCACATCCGTGGCCACTCGGTCCTCCACCCCATGCCCGGCCAGAACGGCTCCTCATACTTCATCCGGAGCATGAAATACAGCGCCGTGAACCAGAACAGATACCAGGAGAACTGGAAACTCAGCGCCGACAGCGCCATGCCGCCGCCCGGCGCGAGCTTCTTCACAACCCAACTCACCAGCAGCGCCAGCGCCAGTGTGGGCAGTGACAAACCGGTGAACAGGCCTGCATCGGACCAATCCCAATATGGCGTCGCGGGTGTGCCCCGGCCCAGTACATCTTTCTCCGGCGTCTGGGGCATCATGCGTCTGAATCGGCCAGTATCCCCGCCAGCAACGGGATCATGATTTCATGATGCCCCGTGAGCGAGTAGCCTTTGCCTCCCGATTTCGCATGTGGCCGTTCCACCACATTCGCCTTCGGCCTGTAGTGTTGCAGGAAGTCGAAGTTCACCGTCGTGAAGTTCGCCAGCGGATACCCCAGGTTCCGCACCACCGACACCGCCTTGAGAAAGACCTCCGGCAGCAACACTGCCGACCCCACGTTCAAATACACCCCGCCATCGTTCAACTCACGCACGATCGAACAGAAAAGCTTGAAATCCTGATGCGTCGCCTGTCCGATCGCCGCTCCATCGGCCGCCGGATGCGTATGCGGCGTGTCCGTGCCCACCGCCACATGCACTGTCACCGGCACTCTCCGTTTGTACGCCTGCACCTGCAGGCAAGCCCCGGCGTACTCCGGCCGCGCCAGCCGCGTAATCGCCTCGCCCAACGCCTCCCCCATCCCCAATCCCCTCGCCGCTCCATCCCGGATCGCCAGATTCATCTCTCGGCCCGTCTCCTCGGCCGACCCGAACCGCCCGTCCGGCAGGACCGACTCGACATCCTCGCTCGTCGCGCCCGCAATCCCAATCTCGAAGTCGTGGATTGTCGCCGCGCCGTTCATCACAAACCCGGTGACATAGCCCATGTCGATCAACTGTGTCAGCACAGGCGCTAACCCGCACTTGACCACATGCCCGCCCATGCCCCACAAGATCGCCCGCCTCTTCCGCTTGGCCTCGACGAGCGCCGCCACCACCCCGCGCAGAGCATCCGCCGCCAGGATCTTCGGCAATCCGTCCAGCCACTTCGACAACCCCACGCCCTTCGCCGGCGCTGCACCCATGTGCTCCAGTTGCACTTTGCCCCCGCGATCCGCAATCGGGATCGTCGATAGCTTCTCGAAGCTCAGCGGTTTGTAGGAGTACCTGCTCACGGTGTACTAATCAACTTTACCGTTTCTCAGCACAAGTGCGAGAGCTTTTCCCGTGTGGCTGCGCTTCGCCGCCGCCACTTCCTCCGGCGGCCCCGCCGCCACCACATGCCCGCCCTCTTCGCCGCCTTCCGGCCCCAGATCGATCACCCAGTCGGCCGACTTGATCACGTCCATCTGATGTTCGATCACCAGGACCGTATTGCCCAGATCCACCAGACGGTTCAGCACATCCAGCAGCTTTCTGACATCCTCGAAATGCAGTCCCGTCGTCGGCTCGTCCAGGATGTAGAGCGTCTTGCCCGTCTGGCGCTTGCTCAACTCCTTGGCCAGCTTGATCCGCTGCGCCTCGCCGCCCGACAGTGTTGTTGCCTGCTGCCCCAGGTGCAGGTACCCCAACCCCACCTCCACTAGCGTCGCCAGCTTCGGCTTAATGTGCGGGAAATTGCCCAGCAACCCCACCGCATCCTCAATCGTTGTCTCCAGCAGATCCGAAATCGAAACGCCCTGATAACGCACCTGCAGCGTCTCCGTGTTGTACCGCTTACCCCGGCACACGTCGCACGGCACGAACACGTCCGGCAGGAAGTTCATCTCGATCCGCTTCAGCCCGTCACCTTGGCACGCCTCGCACCGCCCGCCCTTCACGTTGAAGCTGAACCGCCCGGCCTTGTACCCGCGTTCCCGCGACTCCGGCAGCATCGCGTACAAATCCCGGATCGGCGTGAACACCCCCGTATACGTCGCCGGATTCGATCTCGGCGACCGCCCGATCGGCGCCTGATCGATCTCGATCACCTTATCAATCAGTTCCAGCCCATGGACACCATCACACTCGCCCGGTGTGGCCTTCGCTTTGTAGATCGCCTTCGCCAGTGACCGGTACAGCAGATCGTCCACCAGCGTCGATTTGCCACTCCCGCTCACCCCCGTCACCACTGTCAACGTCCCCAGCGGGAACTCGACGTCGATGTCCTTCAGGTTATGTTCCCGCGCGCCCTTCACCACCAGTTTCGCGCCGTTTCCCCTGCGCCTGAACTCCGGGCACTCCACCCTTCGGGTGCCTTTCATGTACTGCCCCGTGAGCGACCTCGGCGTGCTCTCAACCTGCTTCGGCGTCCCGCTCGCCACCACCTCTCCGCCCAACCGTCCCGCCCCCGGCCCCAGATCGATCACATAATCGGCCCGCCGGATCGTCTCCTCATCGTGCTCTACAACCAGAACTGTGTTGCCCAATCCCCGCAGCTTTTCGAGCGTGTCCAACAGCCGCCCATTGTCCCTCGGGTGCAACCCGATTGACGGTTCGTCCAGCACGTACAAGACGCCCCGCAGCTTCGACCCGATCTGTGTCGCCAGCCGGATTCGCTGCGCCTCGCCGCCCGACAATGTCGCCGAGGACCGGCTCAGGCTCAAATAGCCCAACCCCACTTCGGTCAGGAACTCAAGCCGGTTTCTCACCTCGTCCACCACCCTGGCCGCGATCTGGCTCTCCCGTTCGTTGAGCGCCCACTTTCGTGCCGACTCCAGCGCCCGCACCACGCTCAAGTCGGTAAACTCGCCGATCGTGGTGCCCTTCATCCGCACGGCCGCGCTCGACGCCTTCAGCCGCTGCCCATTGCACGCGGCACACTTGGTCGCCGACATGTACTCCATCAGATAGTCGCGATACCCCTCCGAATACTCGCTGAACGCCCGATTCAGCATCCCGACAATGCCTGGGAACTCCGCCCCGCCGTGGAGCAGCGCCGCCTGTTGCTTAGCCGTCAGCTTCTCGAACGGCTTGCTGATGTCGATCCTCAGCCGTTTGGCCGCCGCCGTCACCGCCTGCTGCATCATCGACGACGTACCGCCCGGTCCAAGTCCCCCATCAAACAGCGGCCTTGACCCATCAACAATCACCTTCTCCACGTCGAACGCCCACGACGACCCTAAGCCGTTGCATTTCTCGCAGGCCCCGAATGGGCTGTTGAATGAAAACGACCGCGGCTCAAGTTCCGCCGCACTCTCGCCGCAATCCGGGCACGCCATCTTCTGTGAGTAGAACTTCTCCGCGCCGTTCACTACCGCCACCGTCACCAGCCCGCCGGCCAGCTTCGTCGCCGTCTCCACCGACGCCTCCACCCGCCGCTCCATCCCCGCTTTTAGTAAGAGCCGGTCTACCACGACCTCGATCGTGTGGTTTCGCCTCTTGTCCAGCACGATCTCCTCGTCCAGCCCCCGCAGCACCCCGTCAATTCGTGCCCGCAGGAATCCAGCCCTGGCGTACTTCTCCAGGTCTTTCTTGTATTCCCCTTTGCGCCCCCTCACCACCGGCGCCAGGATCATCACCCTCTCGTCCATCCCCAGTGCCAACAACTGCTCGACGATCTGCTGCGTCGATTGCCGCGAAATCGGCGTTCCGCAGTTCGGACAGTGCGGCTCCCCGATCGACGACCACAACAATCGCAGGTAGTCGTAGATCTCTGTGATCGTCCCTACCGTCGACCGCGGGCTTCGGTTCGTCGTCTTCTGTTCGATGGAAATCGCCGGGCTCAGTCCGTCGATTGAATCCACCTCTGGACGCTCCATCTGGTCCAGAAACTGTCTCGCATAGGGCGACAGCGTTTCCACGTACCGGCGCTGCCCCTCGGCGTAAATCGTGTCGAACGCTAGCGACGACTTGCCCGACCCGCTCAGCCCCGTGATCACCGTCAGCGTGTTGCGCGGAATCTCCACGCTGATGTTCTTCAGGTTGTGCATCCGTGCCCCATGCACGCTGATGCTCTTAATCATCGCCGCCGCTCCGTATCATGTCCCTGAAACCCACCCAATGGATGCGGCAGTAGGGCGGACCCCCGGTCCGCGGCCGGCCCCCTGGCCGGCAAGTCCGAGGTAGGGTGGACCCCCACGTTCCGGCCAAAGAGCGGCATTGCTCTGCCGGGTTAGCTTCGTTCCCTCGCTGCTGTGAATGCATCGCATCAACTTCCGCTTCCGGCCCCACCGTTGCGGGCAAGTCAACCGTGTGCGAGGCCGCTCGCGACTTCTACTGCGGGCCGACAGGTCCCCCCGCCTTCGCACCGTCCCACTTCTTCTTCGCCCACTCCAGAATGCCCTTGGCCCACTTAAAGTGCTTCGCCAGCAGAATTAACCCCGGTATGCCGAACATCCACCCCTGCAAGACCGGGATCAGGCCTCCTATCAGCCCAAGGGTGACCAGGATGATTCCCAACGTGATTTCGGCTATCTTGCGCAAGCTGGAAGTCTCCAGTCTACCATCCGCCCCATTTGTGCCCGGCGCGCCGCTTACTTCCATCGTTTCAGCCACTTCCTTCATGATGCGCCCTGTCTTCTTCGCGTTGCCCCTTCATGCGGAGCCGGGCGGCTCCATGCCTCTACCAGGATTGTCTGGTACTAAGGACTGTTCAGTAGTACTATGAGGCATTGCCATGGTTAGGCGTTTCTACTTAGATAAAGTGTAGGTATATCCATGGAACAGCGAAAAGCGCGAAGGTTTGAACTCAGGCTCCCTGTGGAACTCACCCGCGCGGGTGTCCAAAGAGTCTCCGTCCCTGGCGAAACCCGAAATGTCAGTTCCGGCGGCGTGCTGTTCACCAATTCCGATGTCCCACTGGAGATCGGCCAACCTGTCGAGTACTTCATTAGTCTTCCCACCGGAGCGCAAATCGGCGGAGTTCGCCTGCGCTGCATGGGGAAGGTTGTGCGGCACGACAAGGAGATCCACTCTTTCGCCGCCACACTCGAACGCTATGAATTTGTCCGTTCCAGCATCTAAGAACGCAATCCCCTCTCATCGCTCACAGCGACAAATGTAGCGCACGCACTCCTGCGTGCCGTATCGAGACTCGTCTCGACACCTCCTCGAACGGCGGAAAGCCGCCCCGTCGTGGAACCCCCCTCCCCAGACGCTTCATATTCCTCTTTCCACTCACCGCGTTCTGAGCTAAAATCATAGCAAATAAAAGGCGAAGAGGCGCGTGTGAATCTGTCCCTCGAATTTCCTGACCCGAAGAAGTCCGCGTCCCTCGCGCTCGCTCGCCGCGCGGATCTCGACGCCACCATCGCCCGCCTCCAGGCGTCGATGCAGGAACCCGACTCCCCCATCCGCGCCATCCGCCACCAACCCGCCACCGAAGGCCGGTTCGCCGATCTCCCCACCGGCATCCCCGAGCCGCTCCACAAGGTTCTCACTGGCCGTGGCATCGGCCGCCTCTACACCCATCAGGCCGAATGCTTCGAAGCGCTCGCCGCCGGCCACAACGTTGTCGTCGTCACCCCCACCGCCAGCGGCAAGACCCTCTGCTACAATCTCCCCGTCTTCGATCGTATCCTCCGCGATCCTGAAGCCCGCGCCATGTACCTTTTTCCGACCAAGGCGCTCTCCGAGGACCAACTCCACGAGTTCCACGCCATGGTCGAAGCCATGGGCTCTGGCATCCGTGCTTTTACATATGACGGAGATACCCCCCAGGATGCCCGCAAACAGATCCGGGAGCGCGCAAATGTCGTCCTGACCAACCCTGACATGCTCCACGCCGGCATCCTGCCACATCACACAAAGTGGGCCAAGCTGTTTGAAAACCTCCGCTACATCGTCATCGACGAACTTCACTACTACCGCGGAGTCTATGGCAGCCACCTCGCCAACCTGATCCGCCGCCTCAAGCGAATCTGCGCCTTTTACGGCTCCACGCCGCAGTTCATCTGCTGCTCCGCCACCATCGCCAACCCCCGCCCCCTGGCCGAAACCCTCACCGGCGAAAGCTTCCACCTGGTTGACAGAAATGGCGCTCCGTCTGGAGAAAAGTTCTTTGTTTTCTACAATCCGCCCGTCGTCAACCGCCAACTCGGCATCCGCCGAGGCTACTTGAGCGAAACACGCCGCATCGCCTCCGATCTCGTCCAGCGCGGCCAACAGACCCTCGTCTTTGCGAATAACCGGTTGGCGACCGAAATTCTGCTCACCTATCTGAAGGATTCCTGCGCGCGTCCGCCGGCCCATCCTGACAGCGTCCGCGGCTACCGTGGCGGCTATCTGCCCCGCGAGCGCCGCGAAATCGAACGCGGCCTCCGCGACGGCGACATCCGCTGCGTCGTCGCCACCAACGCTCTTGAACTCGGCATCGATATTGGATCGCTAGATGTAGTAGTTATGGCCGGCTATCCCGGTACCATTGCTTCAACGTGGCAGCGTGCCGGACGCGCAGGCCGCCGTCAAACCACCTCGCTCTCCATCCTGGTCGCCAGTTCCGCGCCCCTTGATCAGTACATCGTCGAGCACCCCGAGTACTTCTTCGAGGGCTCGCCCGAACACGCCCACATCAATCCTGATAACCTCGAGATCCTGATAAACCATTTGAAATGTGCGTCTTTTGAGTTGCCAGTCAAGAATGAAGAGCCTTTCGGCCCCCACCCGGCAGGCGAACTCTGCCGCTTCCTCCAAGAGGTCGGCCTCCTGCACCATTCTGCCGGCGCCTGGCATTGGACTTCCGACACCTATCCTGCTGACGCCATCAGCCTCCGTTCGGTCACCAGCGACAATTTCGTCGTCATTGATGCTACAAATGAAGAAAAAGTGATCGCCGAAGTTGCCTTCCCGGCCGCCTTGGTCGAACTTTACGAAAAAGCGATCTACCTTCACGAGGCCCGCCAGTATCAAGTTGAAAAGATGGACTATGACCAGCGCAAGGCCTGGGTCCGTCACGTCGAGTGCGACTACTTCACCGATGCCATCGACTACACTCAAGTCAAGATCCTGGAGACCTTCGAATCCCGACCCGTCGCCGAGGCTCGCGCCGCTCATGGTGAAGTGCGGGTCAACCGCCAGATCGTCGGCTTCAAGAAGGTCAAGTTCTACACGATGGAAAACGTCGGCGCCGGTGTGCTCTCGCTACCCGAGCAGGAGATGCACACAACCTCGTATTATCTGCATCTTACGCCGGAATTCCTGGCCCGTCTGCCCCACCTTGCACCCACCGATCGCTTGAACGCCCTAACCGGCCTCGGTAATGCTTTTCGCACCGTCGCTGCCCTGCTTCTCATGTGTGACCCCCGGGATCTCGGCGTCGCCCTTACTGAGGAATACGGCAAACCTGTCGCCGGATTTGAGCCGAATCTACATTTGTACGACAACTACCCCGGCGGCATCGGCCAAAGCGCTCCACTCTTCCAGATGACCGGCGAGCTTCTGGCTGGTGCCCGTGACCTCATCGCCCACTGCCCCTGCGATTCCGGCTGCCCTTCTTGCACCGGCCCGGCCGGCGAGACTGGTGCCGGGGCCAAAGCCGCGGGCCTGGAAATTCTGCGCCTCCTTCTCGGCGAAGAGCCCCATACCGTTCAAAGCACGAGTCTTTGATCACCCTCGCGCCGCGTCACCCGCTCCCGGTCCATGTACTCGAGCAGAGGGATCGCGTACTTCCGCGACACGCCGGTCCAGTCCTTGAACTCCCCCACCCCAAACCGCTGACCCCTCTTCCCAGCCAGAACCGCCTTCAGTTCCTCAATCGCTTCCGCGTGGAAGATGAGGTCGGTGTTGACTCGAATCAACGTCTTTTGTCGTAGTAAAGTTTGAAGCAAAGTCCTCGCCCGGTTCGCGTCGATGCCCGCATTCTTCAGAACCTCGTTCAACGACGGCACCGCCAGCCCGGCCTCGCGGAACAGCGCCCCCATCTTCTTATTCGCCTCATCTTCGTCCTCAGCGAGTCTCGGCTTGAACGCTGCCAAACGAATCAGTTCACCTTCGGCCACAATCTCCGGGCTCTGGCTGAGCAGGAAACTGAGCAGCGCCCCCTGCACCGGCGCGGCCACCTTCGGCATCCCAAGCTCCAGTGGATGTTGCTGATGATAAAGGGATAACATCTCCAGGAGGTTCGTTTGGTCGTGATTTTTCCGGGCCTCCGATATCAGGATCGGTTCCGTTGCTGGTACCTCAATCAGCCCAATCCGTTTCGCCAAGGCCATCAACTCACGCCCACCCAGACCCGTTCTGGCGACCAGCCTTGAGAGCGCAACCCCGCCCGCCGCTTCATCGACAATTGCCGCTACGCGCTCGTCCACCGTCAACTTCGCCAAACGAAGTAGCCGCTCGTGCGCCACCACCTTCTTCAGTCGTTTCGGTGGCTGATTGTCCAGCACTGTGCCGCCGCCAATCGTCACCACGGGCGAAAACATCCGAGTGATAAACCTGTCGTCCGGCAAGAGCAGCATCGGTTCCTTCAGCAGAAGCCGCACCGGACCGGCCGATCCGGACTTCATCGCTTCCGAGCCGTCCAGCAGCCTGACCTCCGCTTCGGTTTCCGCTGTCCCCGCGTGAAAATGAACAGGTGCGCCGTGTTTCAGCGGCTTGGCGTTCCCCAGGTGAGAATACTCAACATCGACAAGAGTCGTAGGAACGAACCATCCGCTGGGTGCCAGCGTCATCCCACGCTTCAGCTCCTCTGCTTCGACGCCAGCCAGATTGACAGCCACGCGCTGCCCCGCTTCGGCCACTTCCACTGGCCCGCCATGCACCTGCAATCCCCGCACCCTTAACTTTCGACCAGCCGGATAGACTTCGACCTCGTCCTCCACCTTCAGCCGCCCGCTCCACAGCGTCCCCGTCACCACCGTCCCGAAGCCTTTGAGAACAAACGAGCGGTCGATGGGCAGCCGGAATCCGCCATCCATCTTTCGCAACTCCACTTGTGCCGCCGCATCCACCATCGCCCGCCGCAACCCATCCAGCCCTTGCCCCGTCTTTGAACTGACCGCGATCACCGGCGCGCCTTCCAGGAACGATTCCTTGACGAAGTCGTCCACCTCCATCCGAACCAACTCCAGGATGTCGGCGTCCACCAGATCAGCCTTGGTCACCGCCACCAGGCCGTGTCTCACGCCCAGCAGTCGGCAGATTTCGAAGTGCTCCCGGGTCTGCGGCTTGATCGATTCGTCGGCGCCTACCACCAGCACCACCATGTCAATGCCGCCCGCGCCGGCGAGCATGTTGCGGACGAACCGCTCGTGCCCCGGCACATCGACGAATCCGAACCTGACCTCGCCCTCCTCCATGTGGGCAAAACCGAGGTCGATCGAGATGCCGCGCCGCTTCTCTTCTTCGAGCCGGTCAGTCTCAATTCCGGTGAGAGCGCGCACCAGCGCCGTCTTGCCGTGGTCGATATGGCCTGCCGTGCCGACGATAATGTTTCTCATGAGGCCGTTCTTCCTCATGTTCGCCTTCGCCGCCGCCTGGGCACAAGCCCCGGAACCGCCGCCGACTTTTCAGGCAGGCACTTCGATCGTGCGCGTGGATGCGCAAGTCTCCCAACGCGGACGACCTGTCAGCTCCCTCACCGCTGCCGATTTCACAGTCCTCGACAATGACCAACCATCGGGCCCGCTCACCCTTGACCAGGACCACGACCACCTGGAAGTCTTACTCCTTTTGGATGTTTCGGGCAGCATGGGCAAGTTGCTCGGCCGCATGGGCGCTGTCGCCCAGAAGGCGCTGGCGGTGTTGAAGCCCGAGGATAAGGTCGGCGTGATGCTGTTCGCCCGCCGGTCTCAAGTCGTTCTCGAACCGGATGCCGACCGCCGGGCTGCCGTTGCCATCATCCGCGACGCCGCAGTCGAGCGAAACAACACGCTTGGCGCCGGATCATCGCTCAATGAAGCGGTGCTGGCCGCCGCCGATTATTTTCTGACCCGCCCCTATGACGGCCGCCGTGCCCTGGTCGTGCTTACCGACAACGGCGGCTTGAGCAAGGAACTGCCCGACGAGAAGGTGATCCGGGAATTGGCGCGCGCCGAAGTGGTGCTTAACGGGATCGTTCCTGATGGTGTGGACCGGCCTGAACCGCCACCTAAGGGCGTCGAGGTGAATCCGGATTACACCCCGGCCAATATCTTCCGCTTGGCCGAGGATTCAGGAGGCGAGTGGATCAGGTCCAACAACCCGGAGAAGCTGGGCGAGATGCTCGACCGCATCCGCCAGCGCTACACGCTCTACTATCCGGCTCCAGCGGCTGCGCCGGGCGAGTGGCGCACGCTCACTGTCGAACTGTCGCCCGCGGCTCGCGCCCGCTACGGCAACGCCAGAATCCGCTCACGGCCCGGCTATTTCTCCGCGCCGCGCTGAGCGTCACCGCCCGGGTCCGCATCCGGCGGATCGCCGGCAGAGTCCTCTTCTTCGCGCTGCTCCTGCCTGATCTCGATGACGTGCCGTTTTGACGGCTCAAGCAACTGCTGAATCTCAAGCATGGCGCTGCCTGCGCGGGTCGAGTGTCCCCCGGACTTCATGTAATAGATCCACCCGCGCGACTCCATCCACAGCGCCAGCCGGTGGAGAGCATAGAGCCCAACCACGATCACGATCAGCCACATCCGACCTTGCATAGCAAAGCCCTCTTTTCGGGAAGCCGCTCAGTTGTCGTCGCTGCTGCTCTGGCTGACTTTGAGGACGGCCAGGAACGCCTCTTGCGGGATGTCAACTCTCCCCACCCGCTTCATCCGGCGCTTACCTTCTTTTTGCTTTTCGAGCAGCTTACGTTTGCGCGAGATGTCGCCGCCGTAACACTTGGCGATGACGTTCTTCCGGATGGCCGAGATGTTCTCACGGGCGATGATCTTGGCTCCGATTGCCGCTTGCAGCGCGACTTCAAACATCTGGCGAGGGATTAGCTTGCGCAGCCGGTGGATGAGTTCCTTGCCGCGATTCTGGGCGAATTCGCGGTGGACGATGATCGACAGCGCATCGACGGGCTCGCCCGCCACAAGCACGTCCATCTTCACCATGGATGAGGTGCGATAGCCGGACAGGTGATAGTCAAGCGACGCGTAGCCGCGCGAAGCGGACTTCAGCCGGTCATAGAAGTCGAGAACAATTTCGTTCAACGGCAGTTCATAGAGCAGCATGACGCGGCCACCGCCGATGTGCTCGAACTTCTTCTGATCGCCGCGCTTCTCTTCAAGCAGCTTGAGAATCTCGCCAAGGTGCTCCTCGCGTGTAATCACCGTCGCATCGATGATGGGCTCCTCGATCTTGACGATCTCACTCGGGTCGGGCCACTTTGTGGGGCTGTCGACTTCGATCACATTGCCATTGCCGATCGTCACCCGGTACCGGACGCCCGGCGCGGTCGTGATCAGATCGATCTGGAACTCGCGCTCGAGGCGTTCCTGGACAATTTCCAGATGCAGAAGCCCGAGGAACCCGGCGCGAAAACCGAAGCCCAGCGCGACCGAGCTTTCAGGTTCGAAGTTGAATGCGCTGTCGTTGAGCCGGAGCTTTTCGAGCGCATCGCGCAGCAGGCCGTGTTCGTGGCTCTCGACAGGGTAGAGCCCGGCGAAGACCATGGGCTTCATCTCCTCGAAACCGGGGAGCGGCTCGGCGGCCCCTGGGCCAGCATCAAGGATCGTATCTCCGATCTGGGCGTCGGAGACGGTTTTGATGTTGGCGAACAGGAACCCAACTTCGCCTGCACTCAACGTGTCGCACGGTATCGGTTTTGGCGACTGGTAACCGACGCCATCGACCTCGTGCACCGAATCGGTCGCCCAGAGGCGGATCTTCTGGCCCTTGCGGATGCTCCCATCGATAACGCGCGCCAGGATGATGACGCCGCGATAAGGGTCAAACCAGGAGTCAAAGATGAGGGCGCGGAGGGGCGCATTCGGGTCGCCCTTAGGCGCGGGGACTTTCGCGACGACGGCTTCGAGAGTCTCGTGGATCCCGATACCGTTCTTGGCGCTGGCCAGGATGGCCTCCGACGCGTCCAGACCGATGATCTGCTCAATCTGTTCCTTGATGCGCTCAGGCTCGGCCGACGGCAAGTCGATCTTGTTGATGACCGGGATCAGTTCCAGGTTGTGGTGGATGGCGAGATAGGTGTTGGCGAGGGTCTGAGCCTCGACGCCCTGGCTTGCATCCACGACGAGCAGTGCGCCCTCGCAGGCCTGTAGGCTGCGGGAGACCTCGTAAGTGAAATCGACGTGGCCTGGCGTGTCAATCAGGTTGAGCTGGTACATTTGGCCGTCGTCGGCCTTGTAGTCGAGCCGGACGGCGTGGGCCTTGATGGTGATGCCGCGCTCGCGCTCGAGGTCCATTGTGTCGAGGACCTGCTCCATCATTTCGCGCTGGGAAAGTGCGCCGGTGTCCTCAAGGAGCCGGTCGGCCAGGGTGCTCTTGCCGTGGTCGATGTGGGCGATGATCGAGAAATTGCGGATGAACGCAGGATCCATGCTGTAGAATGAAGGACGTAGAGCCGCGCTTGGTGCGCAATAGGAAAGCTCTCCCGATTATCTCATATGTCCCACAAAGTCATTGAAGGACGCCTCGATGCAAAGGGGCTCAAGTTTGCCATTCTTGTCAGCCGCTTCAACAGCTTTGTGACGGAGAGGCTCTTGTCGGGCGCGCTCGACGCGTTGGAGCGCTCCGGCGCAGGAGCGGAGAGTATCGAGATCGTGCGCGTGCCCGGCTCCTGGGAGATGCCTGTTGTGGCTGTTGAACTGGCGCGGCAGAAGCGCTACGACGCCATCATCTGCCTGGGCGCGGTCATCCGCGGCGATACGCCGCATTTCGATTACGTGGCCAACGAAGCCGCCAAGGGAATCGCTCAGGCCGGCATGGAGCATGGCATCCCGATCGCCTTCGGTGTCCTCACCACCAACAGCCTGGAGCAGGCCATCGACCGGGCCGGCGCCAAGAGCGGCAACAAGGGTTTCGATTCCGCCATGTCGGCCATTGAGACGGCGAACCTGATGCGGCAGTTGCGCAGCGCCTAGCCGCCTCTCCTCATGCCCGCCAGACGCAAATCACGCCAGCGCGCTCTCCAAGTCCTCTTCTACGCCGATGTCCGCAAAGTGGATGTCGACGAGGCCATTGGCTCGTTCTATCCCAGCCTTTACAATGCCGAAGCCGACGAAGTGAGCGGCGACGAGTTGCCTCCGCCTGCGCCAGATCCTTTCATGGAATCGCTAGCCCGGGGCGCTTCGGCTCAACGCGACATCCTCGACGAGCTGATTGCCAAGAAGGCCGAGCACTGGCGGCTGGACCGGATGCCGCTCGTGGACCGCAATATACTCCGAATGGCGATTTACGAAATGAAGGACGAAGGGACCCCCCCGGCCGTCGTCATCGATGAGGCGCTTGAGTTGGCCCGCCGCTACTCAGAAGAAGAAGCGATCCCGTTCATCAACGGAGTTCTGGACTCAATCCGGAAGCTGCTCGACATCCCGCTGCAGCCGCCTTCAGCGTCCAGCTAACTCGTTCACTTCCCGATACAGAACGTGGAGAAGATCCGGTTCAGGATATCGTCCGCCGTAGTCGCCCCGGTCAGCGCGTCGATCGGCCGCAGCGCAGCGTAGCAGTCCAGCAGGAGCAATTCGTGGGGCAGTCCTGACTCGACGGCTAGCGCCGCATGGTCCAAAGCTTCGGCGCACTCGCGGAGCAGGCGTTCGTGACGGAGGCTTGTGATCAGGCCCGACTCCGGCGAGATAAACCCTTGCGGGGAGATCGCTTGCAGGATGCGGCGGCGCAGCTCACCTACGCCTTCGCCGGTGAGAGCAGAGACCGCCACAAATCTGTCCTCTGCAGTATCTTGAACTCGGCCGAGATCGACCTTGTTGGACGCGAGCAGGTATCTGCCTTGCTCTTCCGCCTTCTGCATCAGATCGAGATCGGCCGGTTCCAACGGTGCTGACCCGTCAACAACGACAAGTGCCAGATCAGCATCGGCCATCGCCTGAAAGCTTCGCTCGACGCCCAATCGCTCGATCACTTCGCTCGTCTCGCGGACGCCCGCTGTATCGACCAGTTTCACCGGGATACCGCCGATCGAGGCGCGTTCGGATACGGTATCACGGGTGGTTCCAGGAATCTCGGTGACTATGGCCCGGTCTTGTTCGAGCAGGCGATTGAACAGACTACTCTTGCCGACGTTTGGGCGACCCACGATGGCGAGAGTCAGCCCGTCGTGAACCAGCTTCCCGTAGGCAAAGCTGTCGATGAGGCGGCCCACTCCAATGAGGACGGGCCTAAGCCGGGCGAGGATATCACCTTGACTGGCTACATCGACATCGTCCTCGGCAAAGTCGATTCCGGCTTCTAGCAGGGCGATCAGTTCCAAAAGTTGCGCCTTCAACGGCGCGATCGCGCGTGAGACGGACCCTCCAAGTTGCTGGGCGGCGACCTTGGCCTGATGGAGCGTGGTCGAGGCGATCAGGTCCTGAACTGCCTCGGCTTCGGGCAGCGAGATACGGCCGTTGAGGAAGGCGCGCAGGGTGAATTCACCTGGCTCGGCCAGGCGGGCTCCGGTCGAGAGGGCGCGGTCAACGGCGTGGCGCAGCACGACGGGCGAGCCGTGGCAGGAGATTTCGACAACATCCTCGGCGGTATAGGAGCGGGGAGCGGCGAAGAAGGTGACCACGACCTGGTCCACCAGAGTGCCGCCCTGGTCGAGCAGATCTGCCAGCATCGCCATCCAGGGCCGCCATTCGGGTTCGCCAGCGAACCGCAGAAACGCCGCTGAGATGCTTCGGGCGCCAGGTCCGGAGAGACGAACCACACCGATACCACCCGCGCCGGGCGGCGTTGAGATGGCGACAATGGTATCGCCGGTCCTCATGGAAGTGACGAGAAGTTACTGAGAATGAACAGCTTAGTGGTCGCGGCGCGGGGGTCTGCGATCACGTCCGCCGCCGCCACCGGGTCCACGGCGATTGCCACCGCCACCGCCGCCTCGGCGGTCGTCGCGCCTGCCGCCACCACCACCTCGGCGATCTCCACCGCGGCCGCCGTGATCGCCGGAATCGCGCCGGGCACCCATGGGTGGCTGCGGCGGATCAGGCAAGGAAGCCATTCCGGCCGGATAGACCACGACATGGCGGAACGGGCCGGTGCCAGCGCTTTCGGTGCGAAGGTCAGTGTGGTCGCGCAAGGCCAGATGGATGATGCGGCGTTCGCGCGAGTTCATCGGGTTGAAGCGGAACGGCTGGCCCGATTCGCGGACCTGCTCGGCGACGGTGAGCGAGCCGAGCCGCAGTTCTTCCTGCCGCAGCAGGCGGAAATCGTTGGCGTCAAAGCAGATCTTGGCATGTTCGTCGGGCGCCATGCGCAGCACTTCCTGCGTCAACTGCTCCAGCGCCAGCAGCGCCTCGCCCTTGTTGGCCAACAGGTGCTCGATTTCGGCGCCTTCGAACTTGACCACCAGGGAGGGGCCTTCAAAATAGGCCTTGGTCTCTTCACCGTCGAAGAACTCGTAGGTGACGTCGAGGTCCATGGTATCCAGGACCGCGTCGAGGAAACCTTCAATCTTCTCGCCGGCGGTATCGATGTTGTAGATGGTTTTTTCTTCGCTCATGGCCATCCGAGCTGGTCTCTATTTCTTTTTCTTTGCCGCCGCAGCCTGGGCGGGCGCGGTCACCGGGGCCAGCTTATTAAAGAAGTATTGCTGGACGATGCCGACCACGTTGCCAGTCAGCCAGTATAACACCAGGCCACTGGAGGCACTGTAGAACATCACGGTTAGGACGATCGGCATGATCGTCATCATCATCTTCTGCTGTGATTGGTCGCCGCCGGCCGCGGGCGTCATCTTCTGCATCAGGACCTGCGTCCCCAGCATGAGAATGGGCAGCCAACGGATGAGACTGGCCTCGGGTTGTGACAGGTCGCCCACCCAAAGCCACGGTGCACTTCGCAATTCGATGGCGACCGACAAAACTTTGAAAAACGCGAAGAAGAACGGCATCTGGAGCAGCATGGGGACGCACCCGCCGAGAGGGTTGATGCCCTCGGTCTTATAGAGCTCCATCATCTCTTCGTTCTGCTTCTGCTTGCGGGGATCCTTCATCGAGATCCCCTTGTACTTGTCGTTGAGGGCCTGGATCCTCGGCTGCAACTTGGCCATCTTCTGTGCCGACCGCATGGACGTGAACCGCAACGGCAGCAGGACGGTGTTGATGATCACCGTTACGAGCACGATCGCCCAACCCCAGTTGTTGGTGTACCCGTTGTTGATCCAGTTCAGGAACAGGAACAACGGTTTTGCGATGAACGAGAACCAGCCCCAATCGACCAACTGCTCGAGCCTGGGATGCGCCCGGCGGAGAAGATCGAGATCCTTGGGGCCGGTGAACAGTGTCGTGTCGATCTGCCCCTGCGTGCCAAAGGCCGCGCCGACGTGAGGCTGTTCCTCATCAGAACCGGGCGACTTAAAGGTGTCCATCCAGGTTTGGAAATCGGTCGTCTGACCGGCTTCGGGCAAGATCACCGAGGCGAAATAGGCGTCTTCGAGTCCGGCGAATCCAATCGAACCGGAGACCAGGACCGGGCCATCCTTGGCGATCTTGGCCTCTTCGACCACCAGCTTGGACTTCACGTTGTCGTAATGGACGCTGTGCATCATCGCCACGGCGTTATGCGCCGTCAGGTCGCCGAATCCGCCGCGCCACGCAAGCAAGTGCGGCAACACCTGGCCGTCTTCGCTGACCTCGGAGATCAGCCGCGCGCGGTACAACGATTTGTCGAAGTGGAAGATCTTCTTCGCCGACGTTTTGCCGTCTGAGTATTCAAATTCGATATGCCCCGGTGCGGGTTGTTTCACCTGGAACATGGCGTTGTTCAGGTCGGCCGACGGCTTGCGGTTGCGGAAGAGGTAAGAGAACGGGCGTCCGGTCAGTTTCTCTCCGGCCAAACTCACCAGTTCGACCGGTTTGCCGTTGCTGTCTTTATACTGCTTCAGCACCCAACTCTTGATCGACGCGCCCCGGTTGGTGAAAACGACTCTGTACACGTCTGATTCGACGACTATCGATGCGCGCTCGACCGTGTCGGCAACAGGTGCCGCCGCCGCGGGGACTGACTTGGCGGACTGGGCGGCCGGCGCGGGCTGGCGGGCCGGGGTGGGCTGGACAGGGGCCTGGTTCGTTTCTGCCACGGGCTTGGCGGCGGCCGTCTGCTCCTGCGCCTTCGCCGGCGCCTTCTGGGCTTCGGGCCGGGTCGGCATCAGGTATTGCGAGCCGAGCATCACCAGGCCCATCAGGCCGAATGCGATCAACAGGCGCTTCTCCATGGAGAGCTCCTGTTTGTCGCCGGAGGTGGCTGGTACGCCGGATCTGCCGTTATCTTTGTCGGCCATGAGTGACTTATTGAACTCCTAGGGAACCGGGTCGAGGCCCCCGGCATGGAAAGGATGGCAGCGGCTCAGCCGTTTCAACCCGAGCCAGAGACCACGCATCGCGCCATAGCGCGAGACGGCCTCCATGGTGTACTCCGAACAGGTGGGGTAATAACGGCAGGCAGGGGGCAAGAGAGGCGAGATGAACCTCTTGTACGACTTGAGAGCGTAAACGACTATGGCGCGCATCGTTCGACCAGCCTTTCAACCTCGCCCTCGAGGCTGGCTTGGGGCATGTCCAATGCTGCACGCCGGAGATTCATCACAATCCGCCATTGTGGGCCAACTCTGGGCAGAGCATGGCGCAGAGTTTCACGGACGCGGCGTTTAATACGGTTGCGGACGGTGGACTTGCCCAGGGCGCGGGATGCGGTGAAACCAATGCGCGGGCCATCGACACTTTTTGCGTCGAGACAGAAAGCGACGAAGCTTCGAGATGCCACCCTGGTTCCAAGTTCATAGACTTTCAGGAACTCGGAGCGTTTCAGCAGCCGGCTGGTCTTGGGGAACAGCAGGCGCGCCTGGCCGCTCTCCGCGGCTGCGTTCTCAGGCGTTCTTGATGGCCCGTTCGTCACTGACGGTCAACTTATGGCGCCCGGAAGCCCGGCGGCGGGCCAACACGGCGCGGCCGTTCTTGGTCTTCATCCGGGTGCGGAACCCGTGACGCTTCGCACGGCGGTGGTTATTAGGCTGATATGTTCTCTTCGTCATTAAGATTCCCTCGGGAATGCCCACTCTTCCGGGCGGAGCAATAGCACCCGCCACCCGATGGTGGCGTAAATTCAAGTATAAGGTCCGGGCACGAAAGGTGTCAAACCGGCCACGCCGGCGTACACTGACTACTGTCATGCTCATTTCTGCTTCAGATTTCTCCCGCCGGGCCTTTCTCGGCGCCCTGTCCGCCGCCGCGACGTTGAAGGCGGCACCAAGGAAAATGAAGATCCTGATCCTCGGCGGGACCGGATTCCTTGGACCCGCCACGGTGGAGGCGGCTCAGAAACGCGGCCACGAACTCACTTTATTCAACCGCGGCAAGACGCGGCCAGGGTTGTTCCCGAACATCGAACAGCTTCATGGCGACCGCGACCCGCTCAAGGGCGACGGCATTAAGGCACTCGAGGGACGCAAGTGGGACGCCGTCATCGACAACTCGGGCTACTACCCGCGCACGGTTGCCGCCTCGGCCAAACTGCTGGCTCCCAACGTGAAGCAGTACATCTTCATCTCGTCCATCTCCGCCTACGCCGACAACAGCATCGAGGGCCAGGACGAAACGGCGAAACTGGCCACGACTTCCGACCCGACTGTCGAAAAGATCACCGAGGAAACCTTCGGCCCACTCAAGGTGCTCTGTGAGAAAGCTACCCAGGAGGCCCTGCCTGGACGGACAGCGATCGTACGCCCCGGTTATATCGTCGGTCCGGACGACCCCAGCGGCCGTTTCACTTACTGGCCCGTGCGCATCGACCGTGGCGGCGAGGTCCTGGCTCCCGGCGCCCCAACCGATCCGTTGCAGATTATCGATGTCCGCGATCTCGGTGCGTGGCTCATCACAGCCGTTGAACGCGGCGCCATGGGAGTCTTCAACACTGCGGGCCCGGTGCAAAGATGGGGCGACGTGCTGGCTGCCTGCCAGAGAGCGACAACGACAAAGCACACACTTACCTGGGTCCCCGGCGACTGGCTCGCCAAGCAGGCTCCCGACGCCTTCCCCATCTGGGCGCCGTTCACGGGCCAGTTCAAGGGCTTCCATACCTGGAAGAGCGACCGCGCCGTCAAGGCCGGCCTGAAGTACCGCCCATATGCGCAGACCGTCGTGGACACATTGAAGTGGTACAAAGCTCAAAGTGAAGGCGGGCGGATCAAACTCGCCGGGCCGAACGCCGAGAGGGAAGCCGAACTGCTCGCGGCGTGGAAGAAGTCCGGCAAGTAGCACCTTCGGCCAAACGAACTGCCCAGCTATCGTGACGGGCGTGGTCCGCCGGCTTGCAGACCAGCTAGGATGGTGTTTTGGACACGTCCTACCCAGATTCAGTCCGCTATCTCTACGCCCTCGGCAACGAGTTCAAGAGCATCAAACTCGGTCTTGAGCGGATACAAACCTTGCTCACCGCCCTGGGCCTTCCCCAGCGGGCTTTTTCGACGATCCACGTCGCCGGCACCAATGGCAAGGGTTCGGTATGTTCGATGCTGGAGAGCGTCCTGCGCGCCTCGGGCCGCCACACCGGCATCTACACATCGCCCCATTTGGTCGAACCCACGGAACGGGTCCGCATCGGCGGCCAAATCGTCTCATCGGACGATTTCACAAGCGCATTTGCTGAAGTCCACAGGACCGCGGAACGGCTCATCGCGGATGGTTCCATCGACATGCACCCGAGCTACTTCGAGACCATCACCGCGATGGCCTACCTGCTGTTCCGTTCGCATGGTGTCGATACGGTGGTTCTCGAGACCGGCATGGGTGGACGCCTGGACGCCACCAACGTCGTCGATCCCATCCTTTCCGTCATCACGCCCATCGACTTCGATCACGAGCGCTACCTCGGCGACACCATCCCGAAAATCGCTCACGAAAAGGCCGGCATCATCAAGCCTGGCCGCCCTGTCGTTTTCGCCCGGCAGCGTCCCGAAGCGCAGGCCGTGCTGGAACGCACTGCCATCGAAAACGAATCGCCGGTGATACGCGCCGCCGATTGGGTCGCGCAGGACCTTCACCTCCATGCCTATGGAAGCCGCTTCACCGCCGAAGGGCCTGCCTCGATTCCTATCGAATCCCGCTTGATCGGCGCACACCAGGTCGACAACGCCTTGACCGCCATCGCCGCTCTCGACCACCTCGGCATCCCGCCTCAGTTCATCAGCCAGGGCATCGCCGCCGCCCGCTGGCCTGGCCGGCTCGAACACGTTTCGTCCAAGCCAGACATCTTTCTCGATGGCGCTCACAACCCCGCCGGCGCGCAGGTGCTGGCCGACTACATTCGCGAATTTCACCACCGCCGCCGCGTCTGGATCGTCTTTGGTGCGATGAGTGACAAGGACCTCTCCGTCATCGCCCCGTTGCTCTTCCCGCTCGCATCCGAACTCATCCTCACTGGCGTCAATCAGGAGCGCGCCTTCACCCCTGAACAGATCCGCGAGCTTTCCGGCGCGTCGCATGCCCGTCTTGCCCCATCCATTCGCGACGCCTTGCCGATGCTCGACGCCGCTTCGCCCGCCGACGCCATCTTCATTACCGGATCGCTCTACCTGGTCGGTGAAGCCCGGCCGCTGCTTATGACAAAATCGAAGTCTTCCCCTGCATGACGTTCAGCTATCTCATTGGCGTTCTCTACCGCGCCCCCGGCATCATCCTGGCCACACTCTTCTATGGTTTCATCAGCATGCTCTGCGCCCCGTTTGACACTGGCGGCCGCACCCAACTCAAGGTCGCCCGCGCCTGGGCCCGCATGTTGCTGCGCATCGCCGGGGCCAGGGTGACCTGTGTTGGAACCGGCAATGTGGACCTGGCCGCGCCTTATGTCATCTGCCCCAACCACGTCAGCTATATGGACACCCCTGTCCTGCTCAGCTACGTTCCGGCCAACTTCCGTTTTCTCGCCCGCAAGGAACTCTTCATGATCCCCTTCCTTGGTGGCCACTTGAAGCGCTCCGGCAACATCAGTGTCCCGCTCGACGATCCGCGTGGTTCACTCAAAGTCCTCTCCGCCGCCGGCCATGCCATGAAACGAAGCGGCGTTTCGGTGTTGATCTTCCCCGAAGGCGGCCGCTCGGTGACCGGCGAAATGGAGCCATTCCGGGACGGCGCGGCGTACCTGGCCATCAAGGGCGAAGTCGCCATCCTGCCGGTCGCCATCATCGGTATCCGCGATGTCTTGCCCATGCATTCGCATCACGTCCGCCCCGGCCGCGTGACAATTCGCATCGGCAAACCAATCGAAACGACAGGCCTCCACTCCCACGATCGAACCGCCATCACCCAGCGCATCCGCGACGAAATCGCCGCAATGCAGGGGTTAGGGCACGCGTAGGCAGCCGGCTTCTTGGCCCGCGGGATTCGTTTTGCTCTTACGGCGTCGCTGAAGTGCAGGCCCACAACTGAGTATTCCCTTCGGACTTGTGATTTGGCCGATGAGCACCGCTTGGGGTCGGTTCGCAAGCGGTGGCGGACGCCATTCCCGGCAAAGCGAGCGCAGCCCGTGCACTGTGCGTTGTACTATGCGAAAGCGGAGGCCTTGGAGATGATCGGGCGCGTTCTGCTTGTCGTAATTGGGTTGCTTCTGGTGGCTAACGGGATTCTCATGATGGCCGACCCAGCCAGGTGGGCTAGGGTCCACAATGTTGTATTTGGCTATTTGCAGGGCAAGGATCCTTGGTTTGAACTCGATCCAAACAAGTATGAGCGCGGCGTGGGTCGTGCTGGCACACAGGCGGCTGGACTCGTCTCTGTCTTCATCGGGCTACTGATGCTGGCCGGGCTGCTTGCATCGATTAACTAGGAGGTAGGAGGTTCTCCGCGGGAGCGGTATTGTGTCTCGGAGTACTATCGGCTCCGCGCATGACACAGTCTCGATCCACTTTCGGTTGGCGCAAAGTGAGGCAATACGATGAGAGCAACCGTTCTTGCAGGACTTGGTGTCGCGATCTTTTGTCTCGGATTGGGAGTCCGGGGGTTCGGCCAACGTCCGCCGGCGTCCAAGGCGGAAGTGAGTGTCAGTTGCCGGCAATTACTCGAAAGTCACTTCGTCGCGAACTCGATACGCACGGAAGAAGCTCGATTTGCTCTTCATGTCAGCATCCTGCCGTTTGTTGGCAGAGAGCGGCAGATTAGCCTGATCTATGATCTGGACCGCAGGGCCCGAGTCAGAATCATCACGTTCGACAAGCCGCTTTGCCAAGCGCTGGCCTCTTTCCAGAACGACAACGGAAGGTTGCCAAGCGACGATGAGGCTGGCGCCCTTGCTCAGCCGCGGACCACGGATCTGCCGATCGATCCAGCCCTGGCGAAGCAATGGATGACACGCTTCTGGAACGAGGTTTCGGAAGTTGCACGTACTGCACCGGCAGTCGCCTTGACGGGGGAGGCGAACGGAGAGGTGACCATCACACTCGACCCCAACGTCTATGAGTTCAGGTTCATCGACGAGCACAAGTCTCTACAACTGTCATTGGCTGGACCCGTTGCAGATCGAGTCCGCGGACCCGACGGATTGGAGCCGCTTGTGCGATGGGCGATCGATGTAGCTCAGCAATGTGAGTCCCTTCAGGAACGCCGGACGAAGTGACCCCGGACACCGGCGGCCGCAATCGGGGCCGGTGTGCATCTCCACTCGCTATACTCTTCCTATGCGCGGGCTACTCTTCCTGGGACTCACCCTCTCTCTCTTCGGCCAACCGGCTCCTCCCCGACCCGACCCAGGTCCTGGCCTGGACATCCGCGAATACTCCCCGAAATCCTCGCTCGTCGTCCCCGCCCACCCCAAGACCCGCGCCAAATATCCCTTCATCGACGTCCATAACCACCAGCGCTTCCCCTTGCCCCCCGAGCGCTCCAACCAACTCCTCGCCGACATGGACTCGATCAACCTCCAGATCATGGTCAACCTCAGCGGCGGCTTCGGCGACCGTCTCAAAGCCGCCGTCGACTTCGCCCGCTCGACCGCCCCCAAACGCTTCGCCGTCTTCGCCAACCTCGACTTCTCGAACATCGACGACCCCGGCTACGGCAAACGCGCCGCCGCCCAACTCGAAGCCGACGTCAAAAACGGCGCCGCGGGATTGAAGTTCTTCAAGGGCTTCGGCATGGACTTGAAGGACACCAAAGGCGAACGCATCCATATCGACGACCCCCGCTTCGACCCCGTCTTCGAAACCTGCGCCCGCCTGAAACTCCCCGTCCTCATCCACACCGCCGACCCGAAACAGTTCTGGGAACCCGTCGACAAATACAACGAGCGCTGGTACGAACTCATGGAGATCCCCGGCCGCCGCCGTCCCCCTGGACGGACCGCCCCTTGGGAGACGCTCATCGCCGAGCAGCATAGCCTCTTCCGCCGCCACAAGCAGACGCTTTTCATCAACGCCCACCTCGGCTGGCTCGGCGGCGACCTCGGCCAATTGGGCCGCCTCATGGACGAGTGCCCCAACATGTACACCGAAATCGGTGCCGTCCTGGCCGAGTTGGGCCGCCAGCCCCGCGCCGCCCGCGCCTGGTTCATCAAGTATCAGGACAGGGTCTTGTTCGGCAAGGACACTTGGAACGCGAAGGAGTACCACACCTATTTCCAGGTGCTGGAAACCGACGACGACTACTTCGATTACTACCGCCGCCGCCACGCCTTCTGGCAGATGTACGGCCTGGACCTTCCCGACGAAGTCCTCCGCAAGCTCTACTACAAAAACGCCCTCCGCCTCGTCCCCGGCCTCGACTCGACAGCGTTCCCAAAGTAGCTCCATCCCTGCCTCTCCAGAACTCATGGGGATGAGAGCAGGAGTACCGCAAGGCACAGCAGCAAAAGAGCTTGGTCCCTGGTTGTAAATTGCTGGGGCGGCATGACGAGAAGTATGCTGTTCTGGATGGCTGGCTTGTGGGGCGGTAGAGCGCCAACGAGTTTGGGTGTGATCGACACATGGGAGGGAATAGTGAGAACTGTGACAGTCCAGATCATTGAGACGAAAACAAGCAGACTGGTAGCGACGCATCCGGTCACGATAGGTTTCATAGGCCGCGACCCGTCAGAACAGGACTACTCCGACGAGGCGTGGAAATGCTCGGTCGAAGACAAAACGGTAGATGCCACGCGCCGAGAAGCGTACACCTTTAGATTCCTGGAGGGGTAGCTGGGCCAGTCTACTCCCTCTGAATTGAGTCTCTCAACATCGATCCCTCTTCAATGTCGTGCGCTCCGACGTCCGACTCATCTCCGAACCATGAATACAATTCCGGCAATGAACAGGATTAGGCCAACCAAACTAGAGACGAGATTGATGCTGGCAATCCAGTCTGGAACGCCTTCCGCTTCTGCCGGGGTCTGGCCATAGAACCGTCCAGTGTGATCCGGCCTTCGTTTTGCTTTGTCGAAGGCATAGTTGTGCATGACGCCCCAGGACCAGAAACACCCAATTGCGGCAATTGTCTCAATGGCACCCATGACGAGGTGATCGGTGTGGAATAGTAGGTACGCTCCAATTCCTGCGACCAAGACTGCGAACCAACCCACCTGTAAACTCCTTAGCCCTTGTGCCTGCCGGGATACCAGCAGCGTAGGACATCATATGCTATGTACGCCCTTCACGGTTTTCTACAAAAGAAAAGGGAACCAGTACAGATGGTGGCAGTTACGACAAAACCCTTCACCGCAAGGTCAGTGTAGCCGCCGGCACGCCTTCTGGCAGATGTACGGCCTCGACCTCCCCGACGAAGTCCTCCGCAAGCTCTACTACAAAAACGCCCTGCGCCTGGTCCCCGGCCTCGACTCAACGGCGTTCCCGAAGTAGTTCACTTCCGGGTTCGCGATTCCTGAGCGATCTGTTAATCTGTTGCCGGAGCGCGTTGCCCCCTCCGGTGGCCGCGCCTCGGAATTGAGCACCCGCAATGATCACCCGCCGAACACTGTTTGCATCCCCACTGATGCCCGCCATCGCCTCGTCCGCCGCGCAGGACATACTCGCACCGACCAAATTCCTGATGGCTTGCATGACGCTGCCCTACGCTGCTTTCCCCCTCGATCGCGCCCTCACGGGTATCAAGGCCAGCGGGTATGATCACGTCGCCTGGGGCGTCACCCATCGCGAATCGTCAGGGACCAAACCTGTTCTTGCCGTCGATGCCCCGCCGGCGGAATCCGCGCGCCTCGCCGCTCGCTGCCGCGGCATGGGGCTCGAACCAGTGATGATGTTCTCGACTGTCAACCTGGAAGCCCCGAACGCTCTGGACGCCCATCTCCGTCGTATCGACCAGGCGGCGGCGGCGAAGATCCCCTTTCTGCTCACCTTCGGCAAGACCAGTCCTGGCGAGTACGACACCTTCGTCGGCAATCTCAAGAAGATGGCCCCGCACGCCCGTGACGCCGGCGTCATGGTCGTCATCAAGCAGCATGGCGGCAACACGGCCACCGGAGGCGACTGCGCCCGCATCGTCCGCGAGGTCGCCCATGAATCCGTGAAGATCTGCTACGACGCCGGCAACGTCCTGGATTACGAAAGTCATGACCCCATTAAGGATATCCTCACCTGCTGGCGCGACATCCGCGCCTTCAACATCAAGGACCACCGCGATACGCCGCGTGACCAGGATTGCGGGCCGGGTTTCGGCGAGATCGATCACTACAAGCTGTTCATGCCGGTGATGCGCACCGGCCTGACCATCCCGCTGACCTTCGAGAACATCTTCGAGCCGCTTGTGCCGCGGCCCACCACTCCGGAGGGGGGCGATTCTTTGGCGCGCCGCGCACGCGAGTACATCGAGACAGTGATTCGGGGACTGCAAAGCCAGGGCGTCTAATACCCTGTAACTGAAGTGGCGTCGGTGGCCCAGGCCCCACAAGCCTGGTGGGGCCTGGACTCGGGCCGGCGTTAGATGAGCGGATTCATAGACCACGAGTCCGGTGAAGAGGACTGATCCCATTGACTCCGCAGAGAGACAGAGTCAGCGACTTTGATCGGCGGCTTCGATCAGATCTGACAATTCTGCAATGCAGTCGTAGGTGGCCACACCTGGCAACCCCAATGGCCGACCCTTCACTCTAAAGGGCCTGCTTGAATCCCCTGTGTGCACCAGGCGAGCCTCAGGCAGCTTTTGCTGCACGCGCGATCCAAGCGTCTGCTCGTCGCTCGATTCCTTCTGTATCCTTCTCGCGGGATAACTCCGTTTCACAGGTGGCACGTCCTTAGGTTCACTCTTTCCGCTGAGAGGGCGGTTTGTCTTTCGCATCTCGTTGCGCAGGTCCGCTTTGTTCGACCTGTTCTCCGATAACCGACCTTGCTTGTTCAACAACTCTGTCAATGGCTTGTAGCGCAGTGGATAGCACGTGTTGTATCGACCGGACACCGAAAGAAATCCGGACGGTTCGGCCCAGCGTATCGGTTGCCTCAATCAGAAGCGATTCCGCTGGCAACCTCCGGCCAAACTGCCACTCTACTATGTTCATCGTCGTCACCCGGAAGTCCCTGAGTTGTCCCACGAAGTCTACAATGGCGAAGATCTGGCCATTCTCCAAATCTGAACGGGCTCCACCTCTTTCAGACTGGTTGGACCCTGCCGCTGCGCGACTCAAAATTAGTACTTCCTCGAGGAGTTGCCGATCAGTGCGCGGAGGTCTCTTCCCAGGCAACTCGGTAGGGAGAGCCGCAAAGCCCTCCTCCATCTTCGGCCAGAATGTCTCAAACGCGATCTGAAGGTCTTCGGGCTGCCTTCGCTGCTCGCCGAGGCGCTCATTGATGGCATTCACAAGCCGACCGACATCTTCTTTATCCGCTGTACGAGCTTGAAGCTGGCCCAAGGGATCGGTGAGATCCGTGGGATTCAAACCGAATAGAAGTGGGCAAACTTGCGTATCTTCAATAGATTTAGCAAGGGCTCCAGCCTCGAACAACATCCAATCGCTATGAAGGTTGTCGGGAGTGAGACACAGGATGCCGAACTTGGCCGTTGCCAATTGATCCTCAACTTCTCGTCGCCATCTCCGCCCCGACGAGATGTCCCTCTCCGACATCCAGGGCTCCACTGCGTTCATGATGTGAGGGAGCCATTGACGAAGAACTTTCGCCGCCGCGTTGCTACGAGGACCGGACCAGCTAATAAAGACCTTCATGTATCACCCGCCTATCGAGTCTATGCTACCTGACAACAGCGGACGTAACTGGAGGAGCAGCACCTTCGCGCTCAGTGAATTGGGACGGCCGTGGAGGTCGGCATTCGTCTACCGGTTCGGTCTCGACGCCATCAACTCGTCGATGTTGACCAGTTCGGTCGGGTACTTACCCGTGTAGCACGCGTAGCAGAACCGGTCATCCTCGTCGCCCACCGCCTTGTGGAGATTCTCCAGCGACAGGTAAGCCAGCGTATCGCACCCGATGAATTGCCGGATCTCTTCCACGCTCTGATTGGACGCGATCAGTTCCCGTTTGGTCGGCGTGTCAACGCCGTAGAAACACGGCGAAATCGTCGGCGGACACGAAATCCGGACATGCACTTCCCGGGCGCCGGCGCCTCTCACCATGCGGACGATTTTCTGCGACGTCGTCCCGCGCACCAGCGAATCGTCCACCAGGACGACGCTCTTGCCCTGCAAGAGTTCCCGCACCGGATTGAGCTTCAGCCGTACGCCGAAATCGCGAATTGCCTGCGAAGGCTCGATGAAAGTCCGGCCCACATAGTGGTTGCGGATCAGTCCATGACGGAACTTGATGCCGGACGCCGTCGCATAGCCGAGCGCCGCGGCCACGCCCGAGTCGGGAATCGGAACCACCACATCGGCATCAACTGGCATCTCCAGGCTCAGCATCTGCCCCATCTTCTCGCGCGATGCCTGCACTGACCGGCCGAATACGATTGAATCCGGCCGCGAGAAGTAAACATGCTCGAAGACGCATTGCGCGCTCCGGCCCGGCGGCGCGTAGAACTGCCTTGTCAGGCCCTCGGGACCGGCGATCACCATCTCGCCCGGTTCGACGTCGCCCATATACTCCGCATCGATCAGGTCGAATGCGCACGTCTCGGATGCGAACACATACGTCCAACCCTCGCTCAACTTCATCCGTCCGATGGCAAGCGGCCGGAAACCATGCCGGTCGCGCGCCACGATCACCCTGTCGGCTGCCAGAAACACCAGCGAAAACGCCCCTTCCAGCGCCAGCAGCGCCTCGCGCAGAGCCGATTCCAGCGTCTTCTGGTCGCTTTTGGCCACCAGGTGCAGGATCACTTCAGTGTCCGACGACGCCTGGAAAATCGACCCGTGATCCTCGAGGTCACGCCTCAACTCCATCGCGTTCGTGATGTTGCCATTGTGCGCCACGGCGATGCGGCCCTTGTTGCAGGCCACCGAAAACGGCTGCGCGTTCAGGATCGCCGTGTCGCCCGCCGTCGAATACCGCGTATGGCCGATCGCCATATGGCCGGGCAGCATGTTCAGCACGCCCGCTGTGAAGATGTCCGCCACGTGGCCCATCGCCTTGTGGCAGTACACTTCCTTGCCGTTGCTCGAAGCAATGCCCGCGCTCTCCTGGCCGCGGTGCTGCAGAGCGTGCAGACCCAGATGCGCCAGATTGCCCGCTTCCGGGTGGCCGTACACCGCTACAACGCCGCATTCCTCGTGGAGTTTGTCGAATGGAACTTCGTCGAACGTCAGGTGTTCTGTCTGGTCTAGATCAGGCATGAACCTCGGCCTCGAGTTTGGATTCCAGCGCGTTTGCCCAGGTCTCGCGCAACGGGGCGAGAGGCGTATCGACAAGCGTAATGCCCTTGTTCGCGATCGTCAACCTGCCGGCGGCGGTCATGCCGATCTTCAAAGCCGGCACGCCGTGTCTGGCCGCGATCGCCTCCACAGCACTCCCATCGGCGGTCGAAACCACCACGCGCGACGGACCTTCGTGATACAGCAGCAGTTCCGGCGCCAGCGCGGAATCCAGTTCCAGCTTCGCGCCAATGCCGTTGTCGAATGACGATTCGGCCACCGCCCATGCCAGTCCGCCGTCGCTGACATCGTGCGCCGACTCCACCGTCTTCTGGAGTACCATCTCCCTAACGGCGCTCTGGACCTTCTTCTCAAACTTCATGTCCAGCGCCGGCGGCAAACCCCAGATGTTCTTGATGACCTGTTTGGCGTATTGCGTTCCGCCCATGCGAATCGGATCGGACTCGCCGAGGCCCCCAATGACGAAAACAACCCGCCCAGTCTCGTGGAACGCGATGCCCACCGGCATATCGGTCTTCATCAGGCCGACGATTCCCATCACCGGAGACGGGAACACTCCCTCGCCAAGGGTCTCGTTATACAGGCTGACGTTGCCGCCCGTGATCGGTGTCTCGAAGAACATGCAGGCGTCGGCCATGCCTTCAATGGCCTCCACCAGTTGCGCCATGATCTCCGGCCGCTCTGGGTTGCCGAAGTTCAAGTTGTTGGTCGCCGCCACTGGCTCGGCGCCAACGCATGAAAGATTGCGGCAACATTCGGCCACCATTAGCTTCGCGCCCTCGCGCGGATCGAGATAGGCGTAGCGCCCGTTGCCATCCAGGGCCATCGCGACCGACGATCCGATCTCCTTGATCCGGATGATTGCCGCGTCGCCGCCAGGACCGGCAACCGTATTGGTCCGGACCATGTAGTCGTACTGTTCCCAGATCCAGCGCTTGCTGCATAGGTCCTCACTCGCGGCGAGCGTGAACAGGTCCGCTGTCAGATCCTTGGAAACCACCGGCGGCCCTTCCAGCGGGGCTTTGCGCATCGGCGTCGTGTGAGGACGGTCGTAGAGCGGCGCTTCGTCGGCCAGCGGACGGCTGGGGATCTCGGCGACGATTTCGCCGTGGTTTCTCACCCGCATCATCCCGTCCGAGGTCACTCTGCCCACGATTCGCGCGTCCAGGCCCCACTTCTTGAAGACGTCCAGGACTTCGTTCTCGCGGCCTTTGTGCGCCACCAGCAGCATTCGCTCCTGGCTCTCCGACAGCATGATCTCGTACGGCGTCATGCCCTGCTCGCGCTGGGGAACGTGCGCCAGGTCGATCTCGATGCCTGTTTCGGCGCGGCTGCTCATCTCGCAGGTCGAGCACGTCAGCCCGGCGGCGCCCATGTCCTGGATGCCGGAGATCGCGCCTGTGTGCATCGCCTCCAGGCACGCCTCAAGCAGGAGTTTCTCCATGAAAGGATCGCCCACCTGCACGTTGGGCCGCTTCTGCTTGCTCTCCTCGGTAAACTCGGCCGACGCCATCGACGCGCCGTGAATGCCGTCCTTGCCTGTTTTCGAGCCGACGTAGATCACCGGGTTGCCTTCTCCGGTGGCCTTGCCGTAGAAGATCTGATCCTTGCGGAAGACGCCCAGCGCGAAGACGTTCACCAGCGGATTGGCCGCATAACTCGGTTCAAAAACCGTCTCGCCGCCCACCGTCGGCACGCCGAAACAGTTGCCGTAATGGGCGATGCCGGCCACCACGCCGTCCACGATCCGGCGGTTGCGGGCGCCATACTGCGGATCGTCCAGAGGGCCGAATCTGAGGGCATCCATCACCGCCACCGGCCGCGCACCCATGGTGAAGATGTCGCGCAGGATGCCGCCGACGCCGGTCGCGGCGCCCTGGAATGGTTCGATGAAGCTGGGGTGGTTGTGCGACTCGATCTTGAAGGCAATGCAATAGTCATTGCCTTCGGCGTCCTTGCCGATGTCGATGATGCCGGCGTTCTCGCCAGGTCCCTGCACCACGAGCTTGCTGCGGGTCGGCAGTTTCTTCAGGTGGATTCGCGAGCTTTTGTAGGAGCAGTGCTCGCTCCACATCACGCTGAAGATGCCCAGTTCGGTAATATTCGGCTCGCGTCCAAGAATGGACACAATTCGCTCGTATTCGTCCGGGCTCAACTGGTGCGCCTGGACGATCTCAGGTGTGATCTGGCTCATGGCTTTATTTGGCTGTGGTGAGGCTTGCGGCGTAGGTCTGGATCAACGACTCGAACACCAGCCTTCCGTCGCTGGATCCCATCAATGGTTCGGTGGCCCGCTCCGGATGCGGCATCATGCCCATCACGTTGCGGCCCTCGTTGAGGATTCCCGCGATATCGCGCATCGATCCATTCGGGTTCTCGAGATAGCGGAACGCCACCCGGTCTTCGGCTTCGAGCATATCGAGCGTTGCCTCGTCGGCAACGTAGCAGCCCTCGCCGTGGGCGATCGGGACACGGAGCACGGCGCCGGCTGGGATGGCGCTTGTGTAGGGAGATTTGGCGGTGGCGGCCGTCAGCCGCACTTCCCTGCAGATGAACTTCAGGCGCCTGTTGCGGACAAGCGCGCCAGGCAGAAGGCCGCACTCGGTTAGGATCTGGAAACCGTTGCAGATGCCCATCACGAACCCGCCTTCGGCGGCGAACTTCTTCACCGACGCCATCACGGGTGAGAACTTCGAAATCGCTCCACAGCGTAGGTAGTCTCCATAGGAGAACCCACCGGGGAGGATGACACAGTCCGAACCCTTCAGATCGCTGTCGCTATGCCAAAGATATTCCGCCTGGTGGCCGAGATTTGCGCTCGCCGCATACCAGGCGTCGTGATCGCAATTGCTGCCGGGAAAGACGACGACGCCGAATTTCATGGGGAAATACCAGTCTATCAGAGCCGCACCCGGCAGATGCGTACCCGCGGCAAGCGCTTGAGGTTATTCGGTGGCTTCGGGGGCTTCCGTGACGGCGGCCTTCTTCTTCGCCCGGGATTTCTTCTTCTCGGCCGGAGGCTGGCGGTCGATCTTCTTCACGTGCTCACGCGCGATTTCCAGTACAAACTTCTTCTCGCCAGCTTCATCGAACTTGATCACGATATGCTGGTCAGTACAGGAGACCACGGAGCCTGGTCCGTACTTGGTGTGTTCCACCTGTGCGCCGGCGGCGAAGGGAGGTTTGCTGGCCATTGTTTGTTGGGAAGCCTCGACATTCGTAGAATAGCAAATCCTTATATATCTGTCGACCAGCCGCGCCGCCATGCTCACCGCTCACCTTCCCGACCACCTCCGTGCCGCCATCGATGAACTGGCTCGCCAGCACCCCACCACCGGACTTGCCGCCGCCGCCCGCCGCCTTTCCGAAGCCTACAGACAGCACGGAGGCTATCGCGTGGAATCCCCGCTTGAAGCCGCCGCCTACGCCGCCTCCCGCATGCCCGCCACCTTCGCGGCCGCCCTTTCCGCCTTTCGCGAAGTTCGCCTTCCTATCGCCTCCGTTCTCGACCTCGGCGCAGGCACTGGTGCTGCCGCCTGGGCCGCGAAATCCGTCTTCGGAGAGGCCACGGAAGTTTGCACAAACGAACCTAATGCCCACCTCCGAGCCGTGGGCGAGAAACTCCATTGTGAAAAAGTAGATTGGCGTGCTGGAGATTATCGTAACCTTTCCGGCTTGGCACCGCACGATCTGGCCGTCTTCTCCTACTCGCTCGGCGAGGTTCCGCCAGGGGTGGCCCTGGAGGTCTTGGAACGAGCCTATCTATTGACAACAAAGGGCATAGTCATCGTCGAGCCAGGTACGGCCAGTTCGTTTGGTTTCGTCCTCCAGGCCCGGCGACTCCTGATCGAACTTGGCGCGACGATCGCCGCACCCTGTCCGCACAAGGGTGATTGCCCGTTCGCGACTGGGACCGATTGGTGTCATTTCGCCGTCAGGGTTGAACGCTCCCGCCTGCACAAGCTCCTCAAGGGCGGCGACCTCGGCTACGAGGACGAGAAGTTCACCTTTCTTGTCGCCCTCAGGGAACCGCCGCCCGGGCCCGAGCGGTTTTCGCGGATTCTTCGCCATCCCTTCGTCGAACCGGGTTCAGTCACGCTGCAACTTTGCACCGCTTCCGGACTGTCCAGTGCGGCGATCAAAGCGAAGGACAAGGCCCATTTCAAGGCGGCCAGGAAGTCGGATTGGGGCGGGCGATGGACGGTGTGATAATCCTGCCGGTCCGGCTTTGCACGTTCCACGCCTTTGGGGCGTCAATTCTGATGTGAAGGTGTTGTGTCTGCTGGCTTTGCTGTCTGTTTCGGCCACCGCCGCCGACCTGAAGGCGCTGATCGCCTCGGTCGAGCGGCGCTATAACTCTGCCCGCACGATGGAAGCCGGTTTCGAGCAGGCCTATCTGGCCCAGGGGCGGCGGCGTGTGGAACGCGGAGTGCTGTCGTTACGCAAGCCTGGACGCATGCGCTGGGAGTACACGAATCCGACTGGCAAGTTGTTCATTGCAGACGGCAAATTTGTTTGGATGTACTCGCCGGCCACGGGCAAGGCTGAACGGGCCAAGCTGAAGGCCAGCGACGACGAGCGGGCTCCGCTGGCGTTCCTGCTCGGGAAGCTCGATTTCAGCCGGCTCTTCCGCGACTTTGAATTGATTGAATCCGGTGGGGCGTCTGTCATCCGGGCGCTGCCGAAATCGGACAAGGTGCCCTACACGAGCGTTGAGTTCACCGTCGGCGGCCAGGGCGAAATCGTGCGCCTGAAGGTCGCCAATGGCGACGGTTCGGTGACCGAATACGCCTTCACCAACCAGCGGCTCAACGGAGCCGTGGACGATGCCCGGTTCCGATTCACCCCACCTCCAGGCGTGGCAGTGGAAGAGATCACGGAAGGCGGGGACCGGTAGCCATGCCAGAGTACAGCCTCAAGTACGCCGACACCCGGGGCGAGATGCGGCAACAGGTGGTGGAGGCATCGAGCGAGGGCGAACTGCGGCAGCGCATGACCGACCAGGGATTCCTGGTCTATTCGGTTAAGGAACGCACGGGAGTGGCGGCGCTGGGCGGACGGCGCAAGCGCAAGCTGGACATGGAGAAGTTCCTCATCTTCAACCAGCAGTTCGTCACCCTGTTCCGCGCCGGCTTGCCGATCCTGAAGGCGCTGGACCTGCTGGCCGACCGGCTGACCGACAAGAAACTGGGCCCTCATGTGCGCGAGATCCGCGACGACGTTAAGCGCGGGACGCTGCTTTCCGAAGCGTTCCGGCGGCAGGGCATCTTCCCGGCTATCTACGTCACCTCGATCATGGCCGGCGAGAAGAGCGGCGCCTTGGGCGAGGTGATGGAACGCTACATCAGTTACCAGAAACTGGCGCTGGCCGTGCGCAAGAAGATCCTGCTTTCGCTGATGTATCCGGCAATCCTGCTGGTGCTGGTGTCGTTGCTGATTGTGTTCCTGATCACCTTTGTCGTGCCGCGATTCGCTGAACTCTACGGGACGACGAACACGCAACTGCCCATCATGACGCGCTGGCTGATCGCCATCGGAACGACGGCCCAGAGCTATGTGCTCTTCGCGGGTGCGGCGTTGGTGGCGGGCATCGTGGCGTTGCGGTACTACCTGAAGACCGAAGCCGGCCAAAGCGCCGCCGACCGGCTCAAAATGAAGACGCCCGTGCTGAGCGAGATCTGGACCAAGTACCAGGTGGCGCAGATGTCGCGGTTGCTCTCGACGCTTCTCAGCGGCGGCATCCCGCTGGTGCAGGGTCTGGACACGGCGGCGGCATCGATCGATAGCCCACTGCTCAAGGGCGCGCTGAGCAAGGCGCAGAAAATGGTGCGGGAGGGGCAGTCGCTCTCATCCTCGCTCCAGTCCACCGGCATCTTCCCTCCTTTGTCGATCGACATGATCGAGGTGGGTGAATCCACGGGCGCGCTGCCGGCGATGCTGAACTCGGTGAGCGAGTTCTATGAGGACGACGTCAACACGCGGATGCAGGCCACGCTGTCGCTGATCGAGCCGGCCATCATGATCTTCATGGGGTGCTTCGTCGCGTTCGTGCTGGTGAGCCTGTACCTGCCGATCTTCTCGCTGGCGGAGACGTTCAATTAGAGGGTTATCGAAATGGCCACCGACGCAATCAAGGGCTTGGATCCGGAACGCGAGGCGGCACAGGCGCGCGCGCTAGCCAGCCGCTACCGCTGCGAGTTCGTCGACCTGAAAGCCGCAAAGATCGACCACGACTTGTTCAAGTCCATCCCCGTGGACCTGATGTTCCGCTACAACTTCGTTCCGCTGGCCGCCGACAACGGCACGCTCGAGATCGCCCTGGCCAATCCAAGCCAACTGAACCTGATCGATGAGTTGGCGATCCTGATCGGCAAGAAGCTCCGGCTCAAGGTTGCGACGCTGTCGCAGATCGCCGACCTGCTGAAGAAAACCGAACAGTCGCAGCGGGTTCTCGAAGAGGTGACGGAAGGCTTCACGCTGGACGTGGTCGGCGAAGAGGAAAACCCGGATGAGACGCTGTCGATCGACAAGCTCACCGCCGAGGATTCCGACATCGCGCCCGTCATCAAGTTGGTCGACACGACCATCTACAACGCCCTGGAGCGCCGGGCGTCGGACATCCACATCGAGACACGCGACCAGGAGGTGGCCATCAAGTACCGCATCGACGGCGTGCTGCAATACGCCATGCCGCCGATTGCCAAGGAGTGGCACTCGACGATCATCAGCCGCATCAAGGTGATGTCGGAGTTGGACATCGCCGAGCGCCGCATCCCGCAGGACGGGCGATTCCGGGTGCGTTATAAGAACCGGCTGATCGACTTCCGCGTGTCGATCATGCCGACCATCTATGGCGAGGACGCGGTGTTGCGCGTTCTCGACAAGGAGTCGATGAGCGAGAAGTTCGCCAAGCTGTCGCTGGAGGTGGTGGGCTTCTCGGATTCCGATCTGGTGCGGTTCAGGCGGTACATCAAAGAACCGTACGGCATGGTGCTGGTGACAGGGCCGACGGGTTCTGGCAAGACGACGACGCTTTATGCCGCGCTGAGCGAGATCAAGAACGACGAGGACAAGATCATTACGATCGAGGACCCGGTCGAATACCAATTGAAGGGCATCACGCAGATCCCGGTGAACGACAAGAAGGGGCTGACGTTCGCCCGCGGGCTACGATCGATTCTGCGCCACGATCCGGACAAGGTGATGGTGGGCGAGATCCGCGACCAGGAGACGGCGCAGATCGCCATCAACGCGGCGCTGACCGGGCATCTGGTGTTCACGACCGTCCACGCCAACAACGTGCTGGACGTAATCGGACGCTTCCTCAACATGGGCGTTGAGGCGTACAACTTCGTGTCGGCGCTCAACTGCATCCTGGCGCAGCGGCTGGTGCGGGTGATCTGCCCGTACTGCAAGACGCAGGTCCATTACGAAGATGAGTTACTGAAGGAAAGCGGTCTGGACCCGGTCGAGTGGCACGATATTCCAACCTATGAGGGGCGGGGCTGTTTCGAGTGCAGCGGAACCGGCTTCCGGGGCCGCACGGCAATCCACGAACTGCTCGATCTGAGCGAGCGCGGCAGGCAGATGATCCTGGACAAGCGGCCGGCGCCCGAGATCAAGCGGGTGGCGCGTGAGGAGGGGATGACGTTTCTGCGCGAGTCGGCGATCGAGCAGGTGAGGCAGGGCGTGACGACATTGAAAGAGGTCAACAAGGTGACCTTCATCGAAGGGTAGGGCGATGAATCTTCTGACGCGCATCAAACAACTGGTTGTAGACCCGCCGCCGGAATTCGTCTTCGAGATCTCGCCATCGGGCATCAGTTGGGCGGAGACGGCGCATCCGGCTTCGATCGGCTTTGAGCGCTTCGCTCCCGGAGTCGTCGAAGTGAGTCCCCTAAAGACGAACGTGGCCGACCCGGTGGCCTTCGCCAAGGCGGTTGACCACCTTCTGCCTGAGAATGGGACTCGGAGGGCCAAGCCGCGGCGCGCGGCGCTGCTCTTGCCCGACTTCGCGGCGCGTATCAGCGTGCTGGATTTCGACACGTTCCCGTCCGAGCCTGAAGAGCAAGTGGCGCTGGCGCGATTCCGGGTGAGAAAGGCCGTGCCCTTCGACATCGACGCGGCGGTGGTGGCGTGTCATGCGCAGCCGCGCCACGGGGCAAAGCGGGTGGATGTCGCCACTGTCGTGGTGAATATGGACGTGGCTTCGCACTACGAAGCGCCGTTCCGGGCGGCAGGATTTCAGTGCGGATACGTCGGGGTGTCGGCGCTGCAGGCGCTGTCGCTCGACGCTTCGGCCGGGTCAGCGAACCAAGATCCGGTGATGGTGGCCAAACGGAGTGAGGGGGCGCTGGCGGTGGCGTTGATCGAGAAGGGATCGCTGCGCATGTTCCGCTGCGTCGAACTGGCCGAGCTCAGCGCCGGCGAGATCGCCGACATCCTGATCCCAACGCTGGCCTATGCCGAAGATCATCTGTCGTCCCGGCCGGCGGCGTTGTTGCTTTGCGGATTCAGCGCGCAGGAAGGCGCCGAAATTGAACGCTGGAGCGAAGAGGCGGGACTGGCCGTGGGTAGGTTAAGATCGCGTCACGCCATGGTGACGGACGTGAACGCGGGATTGCTGGGCTATATTGAGTCGCTTGAAGGGGGCGTGTAGGAAGCGAATGAGCCGGATCAAGATTGCAGTGAACCTGGCCAGCGAACCGTTCCGGCGGGACCGGCCGATTCTGGCTGCTGCTACCGCGGCGGCGCTGGCGCTGGCCGTCACGCTGGCGGTGCTGGTATCGGCCATCTCCAGCCAGCGGGAGGCGGCGAGGGAGAGCCGCGAGATGCTGGATTCGATCGAGCGCCAAGCGGATCAGCTCGATAGAGAACAGGCGCGGATTCAGGCCGAGTTACGGCAGCCGGCCAACGCGGCCGTGCTGGACCGGAGCGTCTTTCTGAACCTGCTGATTCAGCGCAAGGGAATCAGTTGGACCAAGATGTTCGCGGATCTGGAGGGAGTGGTCCCGTCGAGCGTGCGGCTTGTCACTATCCGGCCGTATGTGACCGGAGACAACAAAGTACAACTGGACATGATCGTTGGGGCGCAGCAGCCGGAAAGCGTTATCGACCTGTTGAGGCGCCTGGAGACGTCGCCGGTGTTCGGTTCCACGTCGGTGGTGAATTCGCAGCCGCCGTCGCAGAACGAGCCGCTGTACCGATACAGGCTGAGTATGAACTATGCCCAGAAGCTTTAGTTTCGATCTGAGACAGATTGCCCGCGAGCCAAAGAAGGCCGTGCGGGTTGTGCTGGGCGTATTGCTGGCCGCGAACCTGGCGGCGGCATTTTTCGTGTACCAGACGCCAGGCGGATCTCTGGATTCGCTGGAAAGTGAGATCGGGCAGGCGCGCCGGGATCTCGTCATGAAACAGCAGGCGCTGGAGCGGCTGAGGGCGATCGCGGCGAAGTCGGCCGTAGCGCGGCAGGCCGGCGACGGCTTCCTGACTAGTCATTTCCTGGACCGGCAGACGGCCTATTCAACGCTGGAGACCGATCTGGGCGACGCGGCGAAGTCGTCCGGCGTGAAGACGCGGGAGCGCAGTTACGGTTATGAACCGATCGAGGGCAGCGAGTCGCTGGGCATGGTGACCATCACGGCGAACTATGAAGGGACCTACGCCGACCTGGTTGAATTTATCCATGCGCTGGACGGGTCGAAACGGTTGCTGATCATCGATTCGCTGGCGGCTCAGCCGCAACAGGGCAGTGGAGTCCTGAACATCACCATCAAGCTGAATGCCTTCTTCCGGGATGGAGGGCTGAGCTGATGCCGCCGAAACTGAAGTTGGAATTGGGAGCGGAACCGAAGAAGGTCATCTTCCTGGGTGCGCTGCTGGCGTTGGCGGGCTATCTGGTTTTCACCAACCTGTTTAGTGAGCCGGAGCGGCCGGAGGGCAGCCAAACGAAGCCAACCGCACCGGCGGCGGGCAAGCCGGGCCTGAGCCGCCAGGCGCAGGACGCTTTAATCGCCACTGGGTCCAAGATGCCGCAGTCGCAGCGGACAGCGGGCGGGCGGAGCGAATTCAAGCCGACGCTGAAGCCAAAAGAAGTGCCGGATCCAATGGCGATCGATCCGTCGTTACGGCTCGACCTACTGCAAAAACTGGCCAGGGCGACGGTAGGGGGCGGGCAGCGGAGTCTGTTCGAATTTGGCCTTGCGGCCCGGCCGGAAGCGGTAATCAAGAAGCAGCCGGAGCCGAAGATCGTGGTGAAGAGACGGATGATCGGGCCCGAACCGCCGCCGCCACCGCCACCACCAGCGCCGCCGGTGGTGAAGCCGCCGCCGCCGCCGATCACGTTGAAGTTCTATGGCAGCATGCTGCCGCCGCGCGGAGGGGTGAAGCGGGTTTTCTGCATGGACGGCGACGAGATCTATGTACCGGCGGAAGGCGAAGTGATCAGGAAGCGGTACCGGATTGTGAGGATCAACGCATCTACGGTAGTAGTCGAGGACATCGACCATAAGAACCAACAGACGTTGAAGATCGAGGAGCCGCCGAAGACGGGATGAGACGGCGAAGACAAAACGAGGGCGGCTATGCGCTGCTGCTGGTGTTCGCGCTGGCGGCGGCAGTGGCGGTGAAATTCTATCTGGAGATGCCGAGGGTTGCGTTCGAACACCAGCGAAACAAGGAAGGGCTGCTGGTGGAGCGCGGCGAGCAGTTCATCCGGGCGATCAAGCTGTACTACCGCAAGAACCAGAAGTGGCCGCAGAACCTGGACGATCTGGAGAAATCACAGGAGACGCGGTATCTGAGGAAGCGCTACAAGGATCCGATGACGGGCGAGGACGAGTGGCGGCTGGTCCACATCGACGGTGCTGGGCGGTATACCGATTCGCTGATCAAGAACAAGGGCGAGGAAGAGGAGAAGCGTCCGGATCTGCTGGCTGCCAGGGTGCAGGGCATTGGGTCGTCGGCGGAAGTGATCGACATGAGTGGCGACGCGGCAAGCAATAATCCGGCGTTGCAGCGCAGGGCCAGCGACAGGATCATCCCGGGATCGACCGGCGGCGAGGCGGGCCAGGGGCCCGATGCGCAGGGCGCTGCCGGGGCCGTTCCAGTGCCTCCCGAGGGCGCCCTGACCGGACGTGTGAGCCAGCCGCAAAGCCCGGGGCAAGCTCCTGTTACGGGGCAGCCGCAGGCGGGGAGCGCCGGCACAACATCGAGCGGTCAAGGCACGCAAACGGGCAGCGGATTCGGCATGAGCAGCGGGTTCGGATTTGGGTCCGGCTCAGGGTCTTCATCCTCAAGCACTTCGCCGTCGACGGCGGCCAGCGGTTCGTCCGCGACCGCTGGCAGCGGATTTGGCCAATCGCCGGTGAACCAGAGTTCAACGGGCGGCGCGGGCCAGCCGAACCAAGCCTTGCGTCTTATCAATCAGATCCTGAGCGCACCGCGGCAGACAACGGGTCCTGGCGGGACACTCGGATCACAAACGGGGACGGGCGTGGCTACGGGCATCGGCGGACTGGCTGGGGTAGCGTCAAAGAAGGACATGGACGGCATCATGGTCTACAACGAGCAGACGAACTACAAGCAGTGGGAGTTCGTCTACGACCTAAAGAAGGAGTTGGAGGCCAAGGGGATGATGGGTGGAGGCGCGAAGGCGCTGGGAACCAACCAGAGCGGGACGGGCCAGAACACGCAGCGGCCCACGACAAGCCCGGGAACGCTCTTCGGTACTTCAAGCCAGAACCCGAACCAGTAGCCGGGCGGCTATTTTGAATCGGCGGGACGCTCGCGCGAGGCTTTCCACGCGTGGGAGAGAGCGGGAATCAGCGAGACACCGATGATGAGGATGAGCACTTTCTCGAAGTGCGCCCGGACCAGGGGCACGCTGCCAAGTTGGTAGCCAAGAACCGTCATCGATATGACCCAGCCGATGCTGCCGAACACATTGAACGACAGGAACCGCCGCAGACCCATGCCAGCCACGCCGCCAACGAAGGCGGCGAAGGTGCGGATAATGGGCAGGAACTGGGCGTAGATGATGGTCTTGCCACCGTGCCTGTCATAGAACTGCTGGGTCTTTTCGAGATACTCGCGGCGGAAGATGCGGGAGTTGGGGTTGTCGAACAGGCGCAACCCGAGCGTGCGGCCGAGGAAGTAGCCGGAGGTGTTGCCGAGCAAGGCGGCGACGATGAGAGTAACGATGACGGCGGGCAAGCTGACGCCGCCAGCGCCGGCGACGACGCCGACAGTGAAAAGCAGCGAATCGCCGGGCAGGAAGAATCCCACCAGTAGGCCGGTTTCGGCGAAGACGATGAAGAACAGCAGGGCGTATGCCCACCAGCCGGAAAAGACGGTTGTGAGCAAATGCAACAACCGCTCCGGCGTGGTAAGGATCCGGATGAAGTCGATCAGGGATTCGATCATGAGATCCGCTCCGGCCAATAGCCGGCTAGCCCTTATAGCTTTCGCTCAGCTTACGGATATTCTCGTCGTAAACCTTGACACGCTTCTCTTTCATGAGTTGGTTAACGATGCCCTCGCTGAAGACCTCGCGGCGCTGCTGGGCGCGGCGGCTCTTTATGCCATTCAACAGGATGCTGCGGGTGGCGGCGAGCTGGGTGAGATCGGCCGGTATCTTCTCGATGACCTTGGCAAAGACCACTCCGGCGCTCAGGCGCACAGGTCCGACCACCTCGCCGGGGTTGCGCTTGAAGACCTCCTCAAGCTGGACCATGGGACCGACGCCCTGGATCGTGCCGGACTGTGATAGCGCCTCGGACGTGGAGACCGTGAAACCGTCCTGTTTGGCGACAGCGGCAAGATCCGGGCTGGCCTTCAGGCGGGCCTCGATCTCCTTCACCTTGTCTTCCATGAGGTTCTGAGCGCGCTGGGAGCTCAACTGGGCGCGAATCTGGGCGCTGGCCTCCTCAAAGGTGGAGGGTCTGGAGGGGAAGATGTCGCTCACCTGAGCCACAACCAACTTGTTGTCGCCGATGGAAATGATGCCAGTGACACCGCCCTTGGGCAGAGTGCCAACCGCATCGCGGAAATCCGGGGAGACGCCAACTTCCGGCAGCGGATCACCGGCGCCGGCCGAGGCCACGCGGGCCGCGGCGATGCCATTGGCTTGAGCGAGTTTCTCGGCTTCAGCGGCTGAACGGATCAGCGCAGTGCGAATCTGCTCGGCGAGCGACTGCATCTTCTCGTAAACCTGGGTGCGGGCCAGTTCGGCGCGTAGCTCGTTCCTGGCTTCGGTGATGGGGCGCAGGTGGGCCTGTTCCTTCTTGCTGACCTGGATGATATGGAAGCCGTACTGCGTCGTGACGAGATCGCTGGTCTGGCCGGGTTGGAGCGAGAAGGCGGTCTTTTCGAATTCGGGTACGGTCTGGCCGCGCACGAGCCAGCCTAGGTCGCCGCCCTTGATGGCGGAGCCGGGATCCTGGGAATTGTCCTTGGCCAACTGGGCGAAATCGCCTCCGGCCTTGATCTTCTTGAGCAAGTCCTGCGCCTTCGCTTTGAGCTTCTCGACTTCGGCGGCGGGTTTGTCGGTGGTCATCAGCAAGATGTGGCGCGCTTCGACGCGCTCGGGCGTGCGAAAACGCTCCTGCTGCTGCTGATAGGCGAGTTGAATCGCGGGTTCGGGGACGGCGACAGTGGCCGCTACCATATTCTCATCGATGCCGAAGATCAGGTAGCCGCGTTTCTCCGGCGTTACGTACGCAGACTTACGCTGCTGGTAGAAGGCGCGCATCTCCTGCTCGGTGGGAGCCGCCTGTGCAGTAAACTTGCCGGGCTCGATCAGAAAGTAGCTGATTTTTACCTTTTCGTTCTGAAGGCGGAATTCCGTTTCCACTTCGGCCGGGGTGACGACGACGCCTTCGATGGCCAGCGAAAGAAGTTTCGATGCGAGCGCTTGTTTTTCGACGGACGACTCAAATTCGGGGATGGACATGCTCTGCTGGGCGAGGAATGCAGCGTAGACATCCTTGCCTACGAACTTGCCGTTCTCAAACAACTGCGGGATGAGCGAAGCGATGGCTTCGGAGAGTTCGGCTTCGGTGAGATTGAACCCCATGCGCTTGGCCTGATAGGCGAGGGCGCGTTCGGAGACCATCTGCTGAACGAACATCGGGACATAGATGGATTCCATGCCACGCTGGATACGGTTGCCGCGGAGTTCGCGGTCGAGAACGCGGCGGACGTCGGCGATGGTCAGCGTCTCGTCGCCGATCTCGGCGATAACCTGGGGATTCGCGGATCCGCCGCCGACAAGGCCGCTGTAGCCCGGAACAAGGGTGATGACCATGGACAGGGCGACAAGGCCAAGTAGAAAGCCAAGGAAGTAACGGACCGATTTCTCCCGGCTGCGGAACAGGTCAAACATGGGAACAGTCTCCTACTGCGCGTTCTGGACGCGAAAGCTTGAAACTACTATTATAGCCAGCCGGGCGCGCACGCTCAGTGCGGCAGGCCGAGGCCGCATTCGGCGTGGACCGCGCGAACCGCCTTTTCGACGCCCTCCTTGCGGACGACAATGGCGATGGTCAACTCACTGGAGCCCTGAGCGATGGCTATTATGTTGACCTCCTCGCGGCTGATTGCGGTGAAGATGCGTCCGGCAAGGCCGGCCGAACCCTTCATGCCCTCGCCGACGATGGCCAACAGGCCGACATCGAGATCGACGTCGATGGGGTGCATGTAGCCGTGGGCGAGTTCAAGCGAGAAAGCCTCCTCGAGGTGTTCCGTGACTGCGGGCAGCTCGCTCAGGCGGATGAGGAAGCAGAAGTTCTGCTGATAACTCGACGACGACAGCGCGAGAACTTCGGCGTTTGTTGCAGCCAGAGCCTCGATGGCGCGCGCCATCACTCTGGTGCCGCTGAGCACGGCGCTGGCGGGTTCGAGCGAGACCAAGGCGACATTGGTCATCGAGGTGACCGCGCGCGGGCCGGAGCCGGAGTCGCGAGAGTCCTGGACGATGCGGGTCCCTGGCAAAGCCGGGTTGAAGCTGTTCTTACTCCAGACGGGGATGCCCTTCTCCATCAATGGGGCGAGAGTGCGGGGGTGGAGCACCTTGGCGCCGTTATAGGCCAGTTCGGCGGCCTCACGATAGGTGATTTCGTTCAACACCCGGGCGTTGTTGACCAGCCTTGGATCTGCCGACATAATGCCGTCGACATCGGTCCAGATCCAGAGATCAGCGGCGTCGAGGACGGCGGCGAGGATGGACGCAGAGAAATCCGATCCGCCGCGGCCGAGCGTGGTGGCGCGGCCGTCGAGGGTGGCCCCGTTGAAGCCCGTGATGAAGGGCAGGCGGCGGGCCTGGAGAGCGGGGCCGAGGATGGCCTGGGCCTTCTCGCGTGTCTGCTCGATGAGGGGCGAGGCGTTGCCGAAGACCGCGTCAGTGACGACGATTTCGCGGGCGTTGACGGCATAAGCGTCGACACCCTGGGAAACAACATAGGCGGCGATAAGGGTAGAACTGAGGCGCTCGCCAACTGCGATGGCTTCATCGACGGACCTCGGTGGCCGTTCGCCGAGCATCAGCACTCCGTTGGCGATGCGGGCGAACTCAGCGATGATGTCGTCCAGGATGGATTGAGTGGCGTCGCGGCGGGCTCCTTCCAGCAGACCGTCGCAGCAGGCGCGGTGTTTGGAGGCGAGTTCGCCGAGGTTGCGGTCGACGCCGCCGGCGTCTCCCCCCTCGGCGTGGCGGAGAGTGTCGAGCAGCAGGTCGGTGACCTTCGACATCGCCGATACCACGACGGCAACCGGCCGCGTCTGGTATTGCTCCAGGCAGAGAGCGGCGGCGCTCTTGATTCGCTCGGCCGAGCCCATGCTGGTGCCGCCGAATTTCATCACGACAAGGTCCTTCACGATTGGATATCCTTTCCGGCCTTCTCCCGAACCAGTTGGAGCAGCGCCGCGATCACCTGTTCGGGCGTCATGTCGGACGTGTCGACATAGTCGGCGCCGGGCGCCAGGGTGAGAGGGGCCTCGGCGCGGTTGCTGTCGCGGTGATCCCGCTCGCGGATCTCGGCGGCGATCCGGGCAGGGTCGGCGTCGATGCCTTTCTGCCGCATCTCAAGAACGCGCCGGGCGGCGCGCACTTCCGGCGAAGCGTCGAGGAAGACCTTTGCCTGCGCATCCGGAAAGACCACGGTGCCGATGTCGCGGCCTTCCATGACGACGGAGTTTGATTCAGCTAGTTTGCGCTGCAATGCCACCATGGCGCACCTGACGCCGGGCAAGGCGGAAACCTTCGAGGCGGCCTGTGCGATTTCCGGAGTGCGGATCGCTCCACTGACATCTTCGCCGTCGAGCAGGACCCGGTTGTCGGGCAGGAGTTCGATTAAGCAGGCGCGGGCGCATTCGGACATGCTTGTCTCGTCGGAAAGGTCGCCGGAGGCGCGCACTGCGCGCAGGGCAACGGCACGGTACATTGCGCCAGTGTCAATGTAGACGAATCCGAGCGCGGTGGCGAGAGCCCGGGCGATGGTACTCTTGCCGGCGCCGGCGGGGCCGTCGATGGCGACGATGAATCGTGTTGGCAAGTGAGGCGATCCCGGTCGAACGAGGGTTTGATTCCCAGTTTAGCGGAGGGGGAGAGCCGCTGGAAACGCTACAATTGGACCATGCTGGGAAAAACCACCTTCGTGGCTGTGGCGGCGTTGTCTCTGTTGCTGGCAGCCAACTCAAAAGTGACCAATGCGCAGGCCAAGGTGAAGGCGGGCAAATTCACCGAGGCCATCGCGATCCTTGAACCCATGGAAGCGACGGGAGGCTCGGAGGTCAGATCCGCGTTAGCAGACGCGCATCTGAAGTACGGCGACAGCTTCTTCAACAACGCGAACCTTCCACCGCGGCAGAAGTACCGGCCGGCGCTGATGCAATATCGTCAGGCGCTCAAGTACGACAAGGCGAACAAGGCCGCCATGGCGAAGATCAAGCTGATCGAGAGTATCTACAAGTCGATGGGGATGCCAATACCGCAGTGATTCAGACAGCCGAAAGCGGGTCGTGGGCAAGGACGAACTCCTCGACCGGGCGGCCCGCGATCAGGTGTTCCTGGATGATGCGTTCCGCCACGTCGGGCGTGACGCTGTGATACCAGACGCCTTCCGGGTAGACCACGGCGATGGGGCCCTGATCACAAACGCGAAGGCAGTTGGCCCGTGTGCGGAAGATGGCGCCGTCGCCCTGGGTGAGGCCGAGTTCATTGAGACGGCGCTTGAGGTATTCCCACGTCCGGTCCCCGTCCTCGATCGAGCAGCATTTTGGAGTGGACGGGCTCGCGCAAATGAAGATGTGGCGTTTCAGTTTGCCGATGCCCAAAGCGGCGGCGGCCCGCGCCGCCTTCGAGGTATCTTGCATCAGTGCCTCCAACTACCCGAGATGCCGCCGGACGGGCGGCGCTTGTATGCTTCTACAATAGGGCAAGCTGCGGGGTGACTATTGCATGAGCCCTGAAGATTTCGACAAGTTGGTGGATGAGGCATTGCGGCGCGCTGTTGCGCCCGGCTTCCGGCGGCGGCTGCGCAATCTGGTATTCGTAGTCGAACAGGAGGCGCCGAGCCCGGCTCTGTTGGGTCTGTATCAGGGACGGCCGGCGACGGAACGAAGCACCGCCGAGTTTTCTTCGATGCCAGACCGGATCATCATCTACCAGGGCCCACATGAGCGGATGGCGCGCAACCCAACGCACCTGCGCCGGTTGGTGGAGGAGACGGTCTGGCACGAGGTGGCACATTACTTTGGCATGAGTGAAGCCCAGGTGCGCCGGGCAGAGGCGAAGCGGGAGAGAGTGGATCTGCGCAGGCGGGGATTGAAGTAGAAGCGGAGACCGGACGCTACAATTGAGGGGTGCCGGAACCGCAAAACACAGTGGCCGGGGCACGCCCGATCGCCGCGCTGGCGATTGCCTCGGTTCTCGCCATGGGCGCATCCATCGAGTATTTTGGCCTGATCGAGAAGCTGACCGGGCAGGCCGGCGACGCCTACCGGATTGGGGCCCAGGTGGGACGGTTTGCACAGGCTGCCGAACGGACTCGGGGCGAGACAAAGGTCGGGTATTTCAACGACCGGGAGAAAGGGTCGAGGGGCGATCAAGCGGCGCTGGCGGCGGCCCAGTTCGCCATGGCGCCGAAGTTGTTGGTGGCGGACGAGAACAGGCGAGATGTCAAGTATTGGGTGGGCGACTTCACAGCACCAAGGGAATTTGCGCGAATCGGTGAAGTGAAGAACCTGGAACTGATAGGCGATCTCGGCGGCGGCGTGGTGCTGTACCGCCAGGGAGCGGTGAAATGATCGCCGTGTTGCCTGTTTTCGCGGCTTGGGGGGCGGGCTGGCTTTGGGTTTTGGCGTTGCGCAGGCCGTGCGGCGAACCGGCGGCGGCGCGTTGGGCGATGGATCTTGCGTTGGGCTTCGCGTTGGGGGTGGGGGCGAGCGCGACATTGTTCTTCGTCTTGCTGGCCGCGGGGTTGGGGCCGGCGCCTGCCGCAATCGTTTCGGACATGCTTGCGCTCGGCGGCGGACTGGTGTTCTGGTGGAGGCGGCGTAACAGACTTGTTGAACCCGCCGATCCTCCACCGGCGTTCAAGTGGGCCTGGTTGGGGTGGATCGGGCTAGCCGTATCGGCGGCGTTCCTGGCGGGATCGATGGCCCAGACCCAGTCGACGATGCCGCAGGGCGATTGGGACGCCTGGGCGATCTGGAACATGAGAGCGAAGTTCCTCGCTTCAGACGGCGCCTGGAGGGGAGCCGTCTCGCCTGAACTCTCGCAGCGGACGCATCCGGAGTATCCGTTGTTGTGGTCCTCGGCGACGGCGAAGGCGTGGAGTTGGACAGGCGAAACGGGCCACCCGGCCGCGCCCGCGGCGGCTGGCGCTCTGGCCTCGCTGGCGTTGATCACCATGCTGCTGGCGGGGATATGGACGTTGCGCGGAGCGGCATCAGGCGCAATGGCGGCGCTGGCTCTGATCACGGCCGTGCCGTTCTGGCAGTACGCCGCCCTGCAGTATGCCGACATCCCGCTCTCAATGTTCATGGTCGGCGCCCTCTGCCTGGCTGTGCTGGCGGAGCGGCAGGAGTGGGCGCCGGGCCTGATGGCACTGTCGGGCGTGCTGGCCTCGCTGGCGGCCTGGACAAAGGACGAAGGGCTTGTCTTCTGCTCGGCGTTGGGCATCACGGTACTGGTCATGGCCCGGAAGCGGGCGCTCATCTGGGCGATGGCGGCGGCGCCGGTGGCGCTCGTCGTTGTCGTTTTCAAACTCACGCTGGCACCGGGTTCGGCGGTCTGGGGCGCACACCGGGGGGACTTTGGCGGCCGGCTTGGTCTCATCCTGCTGACATTCTGGGATGAGATCATCGGCCTGGGGCACTTCCCCGCGCATCCGCTGGTTGTCGTGGCCGCATGCGTGATCCTGCTGGGTGTGCGGCGTCCCTTGCGGCCCGTGTGGCCGCTGATCCCGGTGGCTTTTCTGGGCGCCAGCTACATTGGCGCGTACCTGGCCACGACTGCGGACCTGAAATGGCACCTGCAATCCTCCGCCGGCAGGTTGCTGCTCCAAATCTCGCCACTCGTCCTGTTCTGCCTGTTCCTTTTGCTGAGAACACCGGTCAATGGCACACCGGCAGCGCAGCAGGCGAGAAAGAAGCGATGAAACGAATCTCGGCGATCCTGGCCTGTCTACTGTTCTCCGTGGCCGTCTACCGCGCCTGGACCCAGTCGATCACCCACGACGAGGCGCTGACCTGGCGGATGTTTATCGTCACGCCGCTTTCGTCGCTCACGTCGACATACGACGCAAACCACCACATCCTGCATACGTGGCTTGTGCGGATGATCACCTCGATTGCGGGCGTGTCGGAGTTCACCATGCGTCTGGCGGCGCTCGGCGGGGCGGCACTGTATCTTTGGACGCTGGTCAAGATCGGGTCACGGCTGTTTTCCGGTACATGGCTCCACCCGGCGACGGTAATCTTGCTGGGTGCGGCACCGCTGATCATGGACTTTCAAGTAGCTGCGCGTGGCTACGGACTGGCACTCGCACTATTCCTGTTTGGCCTGGAACGCCTGACCTCGGCACTGCTCGCTGAGCCGGGACGCAAGGACCTTTGGGTGGCAGGGGCCGCCATGGGGTTCTCCATCGGAACGAATCTGGTGTTCCTCCTCCCCGTGACTGCGGCGTTAGGTGCGTTTCTGTACCTATGGGCCCCTCCGGCGCGGGCGCAGGATGCTCCGAGGAAGCACCGCAAGTCCACTCCTCGGCTGGTGGGCCGCTACGACCTTGTCACTGCTTTCGCCGCGGCCATGCTGGTCTTCTTCATGCTTGCTCCCGTTAAGCACATGCTGCACCGGGACCGCTATTACGTTGGACACAAGACTCTTGCATTGAGCCTGACGGACTTGGGCGCCACCACACTGGCGCACAACGAGGGCATCGCAAGTCTCAATATGCCGGCCGTGGAGCACGACGCCGTGCAGAAAGCGTTCGGCATGGGTGTTTTTCCCGCGATCCTGCTCATCGGATTTGTGGCCGGATGGCGGATGCGGCGCCACGCGGATGTGGCACGGCGAGGCGTGGTGCTCTTCTACTACTCAGCCATTGCGATTGCGTCGTGGGCACTGCTCATCGCCATGCACCTGATAGCCGGTTTCCCGTATCCTGCGGACCGCACCGGCATCTACCTGCTGCCGTTGTTCCTGTTCGTGTTGCTGACCATGGCGGCCTGTGAGCCCCGGGCGTTCAAACTTGGCGCGGGGGCTCTGGTTGTGATGCTCGCCGTTTCGTTTGGCATTCAGTTCCAGACCAGCCATTTCCGTGTCTGGCGCTATGACGCTGAGACGCGGCCATTAGTCGAGGAACTGAACCGTCGTGGCGTTCAGGCAGGCAGGCCCATGATCGCGGGCATTACCTGGCTGCTGCAGCCGTCCGTGGTTTTCTATCAAACAACAAAGCACATGAAGTTCTTCGACTACGCCGTCCGCGATGAGATGCGGCCTGGCTTGGACGCTTACTGGCTGGCGAGCGAAGACTGGGGGCTGATCGAGAAGTATCACCTGCGAACGGTGCGGGCGATGTCGGTGTCGCAGATCCTTGTCGCCGAACCGGGGGAGCGGCGGTAGGCGGATCAGGGAGTTCCAATCGCGTCCGCGGCGCGTTTGACTACGGGATCGCGTAGTGCCTCGACTTCATCTCCGGCCGCCACGTTTACGGCCAGGTTCAGAATTTCCTGTTTCAGCCGCGAGACGATGAAGGCGCGTTCCGCCGTCCACTCGCTGAGCGGTGGCTGGATGTTACGGCGTGAAAGAAAGAGTTGGAACTCATCGAGCATCTGCGGAGTGATCCCCATTCCCGGAGTGGCCTTGGCTCGGTTCAGGCGCAGCCACTCCATGGCGAATCCGTGGAATGAAGCGGTCGCTTCCACAGCGGCTTGAAAGCGCGTGGCAAATGGCGGGCTGACAGCGTGGTCGGGCTCGATGCCGCCCCCGCCTCGGACCGTGCGGCCGGATTTCGTCTTGTATTCCGGGCGGCCAGGATTCTCCGCTGCGTGCAGGCCGGAGTCGCGCAGCGGGCGCTGGATGGAGCGCCCGCTCGGCGTGTAATAGAACGCTGTAGTCAGAGCCAGGCCCGTGGCGCCGGTCAGCGGATACACACTCTGAACAAGGCCCTTGCCGTAGCTGGTTTCGCCCAGCAGGACGCCGCGGTCGTTGTCCTGTATCGCACCGGCGACGATCTCGCTGCCGCTGGCCGATTTGGCGTCGATCAGCACTGCCAGTTTGAACGTATAGGGAGCGCCGCCCGCGGGGACATCAATCTCTTGTGTTCCCTTGCCGCGTCCGCGCCCCGTGATGAGACGCGTTCCTGGGGGAAGGAAGAGCGCGGCCGTTTCGAGGGCGGAAGATAAGACTCCGCCCGGATTACCGCGCAGATCCAGGACGAGTCCGTTCAGGTTGTTGCCGCCAAGCTTTTCAATCGCGTCCTTGATCTCCTTGGCCGTGCCGGCGTCGAAACTGTTGGTGCGGATATGGCCGATGCCGGGCCGCAACAGGAAGACGCGGTCGACGCTGGGCGACTGTAATTCGGCCGGTGTCATGGTCAACGGAAGCAGTCCAGCGGTGCCAGGGCGGCGAATCTGCAGTTGCACCGCCTGTTGGCGGGCCATGCCCAGCAGTTGGACAAGTTGTTCCACATCCAGGCGGGCCAGAACGATACCGTTGATGATAATCATCTCGTCGCCTGCCGCGAGGCCGTTTCGTTCGGCCGGTGAACTGGGCTGAACCTGAAGCACAATCACACGTCCCGGCAGGACACTGACAATGGAGCCAAATCCTTTCACCGTGGATGTCTGCATCTGCTGCAGTTGCTCGAACTGATCAGGGTCGAAGAAGACCGAGTGCGGATCGAGTCTGGACAGCATGCCGGGTATGGCTCCGCCGTAAATGAGGCGGTCCGCCGTTTGGGGATCTGCGGAGTTGCCCGAAACCAGGTTGAAGACCTCGACCAGACGCTTGAGTTCCGTCTCCAGTTCGGCCGTGTCGGGAAGGGGGGGCTGCGCGGCCAGCGGCAGCCAACTCACGGCCATCAAGGCGTAAGCGGGAACGCGCATCACCGTTCGAATCGCAACGCCTGGCGCGCGGCATGCCGTTCGAGAGCCAATTCGATTAGCCGGTCAATGAGCCGCGGCATTGGTAGACCGGCGTGTTCCCACATCTTCGGATACATGCTGATGGACGTAAATCCGGGGATTGTGTTGATCTCGTTGATGTAGACGGCGCCGGCGCCGGATTCAACAAAGAAATCCACTCTGGCCATGCCGGAACACTCCACCGCCTTGAAGCACTCGACGGCCAGGCGGCGCACCTCCGCGGTCTTTTCAGGGCTCAGGCGGGCAGGCAGTTCGATGCGGGCCGTGTCGAGCAGGTATTTGTCCTCATAGTCGTAGAACTCACGGGATGGCAGGATTTCGCAAGGCGTGGAAGCCTCCGGCGCTTCATTTCCCAGCACGGCGCATTCGATCTCTTGCCCGGTGATGGCCCGTTCGACGATCACCTTATGGTCGTAGCGCATCGCCTCGGCGATGGCGACTGATAGCGACCAGTGGTCCTTCGCCTTTGAGATGCCCACCGAGGAGCCAAGATTGGCCGGCTTGACGAACACAGGCAAGCCCATCCGGGCAATGATGGCGTCGGCGTCGGCCGTGGTTCGTCCGACGGTCACGTATTCGACCACCGGCAACCCGCGCGCCATACAGAAGCGCTTGAAATGGTCTTTGTCCATTGAAGCCGACGAAGCGAAGACGCCCGCGCCAACGTAGGGCACGCCGGCCATCTCAAGCAATCCCTGGAGTGTGCCGTCTTCGCCGAACGTTCCATGTAGGACGGGGAAGACGACGTCGAAAGCCTTGTTTGCGCCCGGTTCGGGCGAGATGGGCCTCGGTTCCCACTTGCCGTCCTTGTCGATGAACAGGGGCACAGCTTCGTAGCGGTCTGGATCGAGTGCCTCGATCACCGACTTGGCGCTGCGTACGCTGACCTCATGCTCGCCACTGCGGCCGCCGTAGAGCACAGCTACTCGGAGTTTGCTCACAGAATCCTCTTTCCCATCGCCGAGAGAACCAGTTCGACTGCCAGTAATGCCGTACGGTTCGCCTCATCCAGAATCGGGTTCACTTCGACCACTTCCATTGATCGCATCAACCTGGAATCGGCCACCATCTCCATGGCCAGATGCGCCTCGCGGTAGCTGAATCCGCCGCGCACAGGCGTTCCGACTCCGGGCGCTTCCCGCGGATCGACTCCATCCATGTCCAGCGACAGGTGGATGCCATCGGTCCCCTCGCCGGCAACCGCCAGCGCGTCATGCATCACCGCGCGCATGCCCCGCTCGTCGATGTCGCGCATCGTGAAGACGCGCACACCCGAGCGACGCACCAATGGGCGCTCGTCGAGATCGACATCGCGGATGCCGATCAGCGCGACGTTCTTCGGATCCGCTTTCGGCCCCCATCCGTTCAGTTGCGTCAGCGCCTTCGGCCCTGTACCGACCAAGCAGGCCAGCGGCATCCCGTGAATGTTGCCCGAAGGCGACGTGCCTGGGGTGTTCATGTCGGTGTGCGCGTCCATCCAAATGACGCCCAGCTTCTGGCCGCGCTTCTTCCACGCTTCCGCCATGCCGCTAAACGTGCCGACAGCGATTGAATGGTCGCCGCCGAGCACGAGCGGAATCTTGCCCTGGCCCGCGGCCTGTTCGACGCGCACGGCGAGTTCGGCGCAAGTGGCGGCGATGGCAGGCAGGTAACGGGCCGAGACCGCACCCGGCTCGGACGACTCAGGCTGCTCGACGCCGACGTTGCCGAGGTCTTCGACGCGATAGCCGAGACCTTCAAGACGCGCATTGAGCCCCGCCGTGCGAATCGCCGACGGACCCATGTCAACGCCCCGGCGGCCCGCGCCGAGATCGAGCGGCACACCCATAATGGCCACCGCCGGTCCGGATGTCTGTCTTCGTTTGGCCATGCCGATCAAGCCTCAGGGCCTGGTTCTGTACAGCATTCGAGGGAAGGCGATAGTCTCGCGAACGTGATCCAATCCGCAGAGCCATGCCACCGTCCGTTCGACGCCCATGCCGAACCCGGCATGCGGTACGGAGCCAAATCGCCGCAGATCCAGGTACCAATCGAAGGCCTCGGGCGGCAGGTCATGATCTCGCAGACGCTGTTCCAGTAACGGCAACGAATGGGCGCGCTGGCCGCCACCGACGATTTCGCCATACCCCTCGCTGGCGATCACGTCGACGCCCAGGGCGAGTTCGGGTCGGTCCGGATCGGTTTCGAAATAGAACGCTTTCACCTGGGCCGGATAGCGGTCGACCATGATGGGCCGGTCGTAGTCCTCACTCAGCAGGGTTTCGTCCGTGCCGCCGAAGTCGCCGCCCCACTCGATCTCGCTGCCCTTCTCTTTCAGGATCTCGACCGCCTGGTCGTAGCTGATCCGGGGGAAAGGCGCCTTGATCGCTTCCAGCTTGGCGATGTCCCGTTCGAGTACTTCGAGTTCCGCGCGCCGATTCTCCAGAACGCGCCCGACGACAAAACAGATCATCTCCTCAGCGACGTTCTTCACGTCCTCAAGCGTGGCGTAGGCCATCTCGGGCTCGACCATCCAGAACTCGGTCAGGTGCCGGCGCGTCTTTGACTTCTCGGCGCGGAATGTTGGCCCGAAGCAATAGACCTTGCCGAAGGCCATCGCCGTCGCTTCGTTGTAAAGTTGGCCGGATTGCGTCAGATAGACCTTTTCGTCCTCAAAATAGTCCACCTCGAACAGCGTCGTGGTACCCTCGCAGGCTGCCGGCGTGAAGATGGGCGTATCGACGAGCGTGAAGCCGTGCGAGTCGAAGTAATCGCGGATGGCTTTGATGATCTCGTGACGGACCCGGAGAATCGCATGGGTCCGGCGGCTGCGCAGGTGGAGATGGCGTTTGTCGAACAGGAACTCTGTGCCATGGTCTTTCGGCGTAATCGGATAGGGCGTCTCCTCGGGCACGCGCTGGACAACCTCGGCCGACTCAAGGTCGAGTTCGTACCCGCCAACGGCCCGCTGTTCGGCGCGTAACTTGCCCCGCACGATCAGCGACGACTCCTGAGTGAGGTGTTTGAGAGTTTCAAACAACTCCTCGGGCAGCGCGGCCTTCACGCCGACGCACTGGATGATGCCGCTGCCGTCGCGGATGATCGGGAAGATAATCTTGCCGGACTTGCGCAGGTTATAGAGCCAACCGGCGATTTCGACCGCCTGGCCGTCAAAGCGGGCCGCGTCGGTGATGCGAATGCGAGGAATCTCGGACATGGTTTACAGGCTCTCCAGTTTCTCGAAGATCTCGCGGACGCCGTCGAGCGGGTTGGCCGACTCTCCCGGATCCTTCAATTCGAGCAGAAGCGGGAACTGGCCGTCGCGCGTGCGAAGCAGGCGCATGGCCGCCGGCCAATCGATGGTACCGCCCAAGCCGGGCATGGGGAACAAATGGCGGTCGTCCTTGCCGTTGTTGTCGTGGACGTGTGTCGAACGGATTCTCGGCCCCAGGATCGAGAACGCGTGCTCGACGCCCTCCATCAGATTGGCGTGGCCGAGGTCGAAACAGAAGTCTATGTCCAGGTGCATCGAGTTGACGAAATAGGCTAGGCGTTCAGCGCTGGAAATGGAGCTTGGAATGTTCTCCAGAAGGAGTTTGACGCCACGATGGGCGGCAAACAGGCTCAGCTCTTCAATCGAATTGAATGCGGCCTCGATCCGGGTTTCATCGTAGGGCTGCCCGGCGACGCCAAGGTGCTGGATGAGGTAGGTGAACTGGACATGGTCGGCGATCTCGATGGCGCGCTTGATCTCGTCCACGTGCATGATGCGTTTGGGTTTGGAAACCTCTGAGATGTCGATGAGGGCTGCCGGGCCGGAGCGTCCCGAGCAGTCGTCGCTGAAGATTGGCGCATGGACCGAATGCAGTTTCAATTCGGCGTCGCCGAACCAGGAAGCGATCTCGCCGAGCTGGGACTTGCTGCGGTAGTCAAGGTGCTGACGGGCACAGAAGATCTCGACCAGGGGGATGCCGGCGTTCCAAATGCGGTCCAGCCAGATGGTGTTCAGCCGGTGCCCGGCGAGCAGGTGTGTGGAAAGTGCGCGTTGCATGAGTGTCCGTATCAATATCCGGCGGCTTTGCCGGCGCTCCTTCCGTTCTGCGCGGCTTCCAGCCAGCCGCCTGACACGGCAATGGCCTCGACGCTGCCGACGGAAGAAGTGTCCGCCAGTTTGTGGCCACGCTTTTGGAGCAAGGCGCGTGTGTCGGGCGAAAAACCACGTTCCAGATAGAGCGTGTCAGGCATCCATTGATGATGCAGGCGTGGCTGGTCGACGGCCTGCTGCACGTTCATCCCGAAATCAAGCATGTTGAGCATCACCTGCAATACGCCGCTGATGATGCGCGGGCCGCCGGGCGCGCCCAGCACAAGGTATAGCTTGCCGTCTTTGGTAACGATGGTTGGAGTCATCGCCGACAACGGGCGCTTGGCTGGAGCAATCGCGTTGGCTTCACCCTGGATCAGGCCAAACATGTTCGCTTTGCCTGGCTCGGCGGCGAAATCGTCCATTTCGTTGTTGAGCAGGAAGCCAAGACCCGGAACGGTGACGCCGCTGCCATAGCTGTTGTTGATCGTGTAGGTGAACGTGACCGCGTTGCCCTCGGCGTCGATGACGTTGAAGTGCGTCGTTTCGGTGGACTCGGCGCCGGCGGGCGAGCCGGCCGCGATGATGCCGCTCGGCGTCACCCGGTCAGGATCGATGGTCGCGCGGCGGCTGGCGACATAGGCGGGGTCGAGCAGACCCGGTAGGGGGAGTTTGACGAAATCGCCGTCGCCCAGGTAGCGGGCCCGGTCAGCGAAATATCGGCGCATAGCCTCGGCCACATAGTGCGAAGCGGCGGCAGATCCGGCGCCGTGCTTCTCATAGCCCGTGCCTTCCAGCATCCCGGACATTTGCAGGATGCCGATACCGCCCGACGAGGGCGACGGCGCGGTCAGGATCTCATAGCCGCGATGAGTCCCCTTGAGCGGTGCACGCTCGACGGCCTTGTACGCCTTGAGGTCGGCCAGAGTGATCTCGCCGCCGTTCTTCTTCATCTCAGCGGCCAGGATACGGGCCGTTTCGCCCGCATAGAAATCTTTGGCGCCCAACCTGGCGACGCGGTCGAGCACAGTGGCGAGTTCGGGTTGAATCAGCCGTTCTCCTGCCTCGAAACACGTGCCGTCCTTCAGGAAGATCCGGTTCGACTCGGGGAACTGCGCCATCAGTTTCCTGGACCCGCACATGCTGCGAGCCTCGGCATAGCTGATCGTGACGCCCCGGCGGGCCAGATTGACAGCCGGCTCTACCAGCCCGGCCCAAGGCTTGCGGCCGTATTTCCGGTGGGCCAGCTCAAGTCCACGCACGGTGCCTGGCACACCAGCCGCCCGCCAGCCCTTGACGCTGTCCGAGGTTGCCTTCCCGTCCGGGCCGGCATACATATTGCGGGAGGCGCTGGCCGGGGCCATTTCGCGGAAATCGATGAAAGTGCTGCGCCCGTCGGCAAACCGGGCGAGGAGGAACCCCCCGCCGCCAACGTTGCCGGCCGACGGATGAGTGACGGCCAGGGTGAATGCCACGGCCACGGCGGCGTCGATGGCGTTCCCGCCCGACTTCAAAACCTGAACGCCCACGTCCACGGCATTTGGCTCTTGCGCCACCACCATCGCCCTCCGGGCCCTGACCGGCTCCCGGCCCCATGCGGAGTACGAGATGGCGCACGCCATCGCCAGGACGCATAAACCCTTACCTGTCCGCATGAATTCTGATTGTACCGCTCCCCGCCTCGGCTTCCGCCTAGTCCGTTTCGGCGGCCTTTCTCCGCCACTCGAACAGTGCCACGCCGGCGGCCACGCTAACATTCAGCGAGGCCACTGCACCGGCCATGGGAATCCGCAGCAGGAAGTCGCACTTCGAGCGGACATGCTCATGCAGGCCGTGGCCCTCGCCGCCCAGGATGAGAGCGGATCGAAGCTCAAAACCCGTTTCCCAGTGTGTTGACTGGCCGCGTTCATCCAGCCCGTAGATCCACCACTGCTTTTCCTTAAGCTTCTCGATGGTGCGGTTCAGGTTGGCCACCTTGATCACGGGCAGCAGGGACAATGCGCCGGCAGCGGCCTTGGCCGCAGTCTCGCTCAATGGAGCCGACCGCCTTTCGCCAACCACCACGGCCAGCGCCCCGGCGGCATGGGCCGTGCGGACGATCGCGCCCAGGTTGTGTGGGTCCTCGACGCCGTCCAAAAGGACCAACATGCCGTCACGGTCGAGAAAATCCTCGAGTTGCGCATGCTGGACCGCTGCGCCAAATGCCACCACCCCCTGGTGGGGGACGCTCCGGGTCATCCGGTCCAGCGATTCGCGGCTCTCGAACCGGATCGCGATGCGTGCCTTCCTCGCCAGGGCCGCGATCTCGTCCAGCCGGGGTGACCGGGCCTCTTTTATCAGGCAGATGCGTTCCAACGGGCGGCCCGCTTTCAGAGCCTCCCTCACCGGGTGAATCCCCGCGATCACTTCCATGCGGTTCTCATGTTAGCCCAACCGGCTGAGCCTCGCTGAAACATTTCCTGGTGAATTTGATTGACCTGTGAGCCTCCACGCCGTACGATGGCGAATAGCGGGCAATCCTCATGGCCACGGCAGCAGTCTCGGCGCGCGTCGATCCGGTAGAGATTCCGAATAAGCTCTATTTCCGCATCGGCGACGTGAGCAAGTTGGCGAGCGTAAAGCCGTATGTGCTGCGCTTCTGGGAGAGCGAGTTCCCCATGCTCAACCCCAAGAAGAGCGGTGCGAACCAGCGGCTCTATCGCCGCAAGGATGTGGAAACGATCCTTGAAATCAAGCACTTGCTGTATGAGAAGCGCTTTACCATCGAAGGTGCCCGGAGCTATCTCCAGCAGCAGCGCAGCCGTTCGGGGCCCAAAACGGCGCCCAAGCCCGCCCCCAAGCAAACGGGACTGTTCCCCGAAATGGTCAAGAACTCAAACTTGGCGCGCATCCGCCAGGAACTGTCCGGCGTCCTCGACCTTCTGTCCCGCTAGGACTTCTTGAACATCGCGATCGCCTCAATCTCGACCAAAAGGTTTGCGCGACACAGGATCGCCTGGATGCCGGTGGATGCAGGTAGCGGGTCCAGTTCCTGTTCGGCATAGAAGCGTGTGCGCTCCTCGTTGAAAACTTCGTAATCGCGGTCGATGTCCCGCAGGTAACAAGTGGTGCGGACGATGTCTCGCCAGGACGCTCCTTCGCTTTCGAGCAGTCCGGCGATGTTGGAGAAGGTGCGGCGGCATTGGGCACGGAAGTCGCCCACATGAACTGTGTCGCCGTGCTCGTCGATGCTTGCCGTGCCGGAGATCAATAGAATCACGAAGTTGCCGAGTTCCAAACGAATTCCACGGGAGAACGAACTGGGCTTCGCGTAGTCGTGGGCCTCGTTCAACACGCTGGGGTTGGCAACCGGCTTCTTCTCGATCATTCGGGCTGTGACGAGGGCCCGAAGGGCGTCATCGACCTGCATGTACCAGTCTCCTGCCGGTGCTGGCGCCCGGCTTCCTTTAAACTCAACTTCAACTCAGGCGACCGGCCTGAGCAGTTTCCATGATCGCATGCTTGTGTGGAGCAGGGAGTTCGCTCCAACCCTAGCGTGTGCCAGGCGACGTGCTTGTGGCTGGCGCACTCACTAAGTAGTTTCAACTAGTTAGAATCGATTCACTCATCCCTCCCCCCGCCCTGCCGATAAGCACATCGACAGCCGCCATGATCCAACTCACGCGCCTGAACCACGTTCCCTTCTACCTCAATCCAGACCTGGTTGAGCAGATTGAGCGAACGCCCGACACCGTCATCCGTTTGACCACGGGGGGCCGGTTCGTGGTCGAGGAGCCGGCCGAAGTTGTGGTGGACCGGATCATCGCTTATCGCCAAAGGGTAGTCCGTGGCGCGATCGCTCCCCCACCGCCGCCCGAAGAGTGGCCGGAACCATGTGCCGGCGAAGGCGATCAAGCGGTGGCCGCGCCGGGACGCGAAGAGGGCTGAGTAGGAGATGGCGACCAAAGTGAGAGCTCAACGCGCGGACGCGGGCAGTTTCCTGGGGATCCTGCTGGCGGCCGGCGGAATTCTGGGTGGGTTCATGTATGAAGGAGGGCAGCCCCTCAAAGACATGGTGGGACCGTCGGCCGCGCTCATCGTCTTCGGCGGGTGCCTGGGCGCGACCTTGCTGTCGCATCCTCCGTCTGTGATGAAGTCGGCGCTGCAACGCACCAAGGACATTTTCTTTGAAGAGGTTCTTGATCTCGACGCGTCGATCGAGACCATCGTGGCCTATGCCGGGCAGGCGCGAAAGAACGGGCTGGTGTCGCTGGACGCTGAAGTTGAGTCGGTCGGGGATCCATATCTGAAGAAGGCCCTGATGCTGGCCGTGGACGGGGCAGACATCCAGGAGATCCGAACCATGATGGAACTGGAATCCGACGCCGCCGAGGAGCGCTGGGTGCGGTCGGCAAAGGTGTTTGAATCGGCTGGCGGCTATGCGCCGACAATTGGAATCATCGGCGCCGTGCTCGGCCTGATTCTGGTGATGAACGATTTGGACGACATGAAAAAGGTGGGTCACGGCATCGCCGCCGCTTTCGTGGCCACCGTTTACGGCGTCGGCGCGGCCAACGTCCTGTTCCTGCCGGCGGCGCAGAAGCTGAAGAGCCGGGCGCACGCCCAGCATGAGCGAGAACACTTGATCCTGGAAGGTATCTGCGCCATTGTCGAGGGGATGAATCCGAAGCTGATCCGCACAAAGCTGGAAGGGTTCATCGGCCACAGGGCGACGGCTGCTCCAAGGAAGGCGGCAGACTGACCATGGCCAGGCGGAAGCGGGAACCTGATCACGAAAACCACGAACGCTGGCTGGTCTCCTACGCGGACTTCATGACGCTGCTGTTTGCCTTCTTTGTCATGTTGTACGCCAATTCGAACATGAACAAAGCCATGGCGCAGCAGATTTCGGAGTCGTTCCGCCAGGCGATGGCCGAAGGACGGCTGACGCAGGCGCTGTCTAAACTGCTTGGCGCGGAAGGCGCCGCCAAGCCGGCGCTGACTGCCCGCCGCGTTGTGGAACGGCCTCCAACCGCGGTGACTACGGTCGAACTGCTACCATCGCTGCAACTGCTCAACAAGCAACTCGAAAAGGAGATCCACGCCGGGCGGCTTGAGGTCAGGCTCGATCGGCGCGGCCTGGTAATCAGCCTGAGGGAAGCGGCGTTCTTCCCTCCTGGCAACGATGCCATCGAGCCCGGAGCGCTGCCCACTCTGACCACGATCGCCGCCGAACTGAACCGGACGCCCAATCCGATCCGGCTCGAAGGCCATACCGATTCGGTGCCTATCAGCACGGAGAGGTTCCCTACCAATTGGCATTTGTCGTCTTCGCGAGCGGTTTCGATGCTCGAACTGTTCTCGTCCCGGTTTGGCATCCCGGCTGAACGGATGGCCGTGGCAGGTTTTGCCGACACGGCTCCAGTTGCGACCAACCAGACGCCCGAGGGCCGGGCGAGGAATCGACGGGTGGACATCGTGGTGCTGAACGAGGAGGCCGTCATCGCCGAACCCAGCCGTGCGCCGCATGGCACGGCGTCTCCCTGACGCAGGCGCGACGGGCGGCAGCACCGGCCTGCGGCGTGCCCCTGATATCTTTAAGTGAATGACACCTTGGTGGCTCGTGCTTCCGTTACTATTCCCCTCACTCCTGGTTCAGGACCAGAGTGCCGGTATGCAGGAAGTCAGACCACCGCAGCAATTGAGGCTGCCGGGCACTTCTATCACCGTCCGCGCAGCGCCCGGCCTAGTGGAGAGCGCTGCACAAGCCGCACCGTCGAGTGCAGCGGCAAATGACGTTTCTCAGACCGGACGCCCGCTGGCGGTTCTCGGCAACGCGTTGGCCGGCGAACCGTCGGTCCTGGCGCAACAGAGCACGGCGGCGCAATCCTCGCCCTTTCTGCGAGGCTTGACCGGTTACCAGGTGCTGAACCTTGTGGACGGGGTCAGGTTCAATAACTCGACATTCCGTTCAGGGCCAAACCAGTATCTGGCGTACATCGACTCGAGCCAGGTGCGGCAGATGGAGGCCGTCTTGGGCCCGGCGTCGTCGATCTATGGCAGTGACGCCATGGGTGGGACGCTTCATATGCTCACTCCGGAGGCGCGGTTCTCTCCGAACAGCAGATTCGACCTGCATGGCGAAGCGCGTGCCCATGGTGGTTCGGCCTCGGCGTCGGGCGGCGGGCACTTCAAGTTCATGGCCGGCAACGCCAAATGGGCGCTGCTTGCCGGCGCTTCGCTTCGCCGGGAGAACGACATCCGGGCCGGCGGCGGCTCCGATTCCAGACACGCGCTGAGGCGATTCTTCGGCTTCAGCGACGGCCAGATTCGTCAAGTGACTGGCGACCGACAGCGCAATACCGCTTTCAGCCAGTCCTCCGCCCACTCCAAACTCGCGTTGCGGCCCAACTCCCGCGACTCCTTCACCGCCTGGTACCAGTTCGGCGAACAGTCGAGCGTCAACAGCACGAAGGATTTGTGGGGCGGCCTGGGCCGCATGTTGTCGAGTTTCGAGCCGCAGAGGCTCAACTTCGGCTATCTGCGCTGGGAGCGGTTGGAGAGCTTCGGCCTGGACCGTGTCTCGGCTACATACTCGGTGAACCACCAGACCGATGGCGGATCGCGCCAAGGGTTGCTTTCGGTCGGCGCGATCACCACCGACCGGAATACAGCCGCCGCCCAGGGTGTCAGCGGCCAGGCGGCGAAGTCGTGGTCGCCGCACGGGACTCTGGTGGCCGGGGCGGACACGTTCCGGGAGACGATTGGTTCCACCCGTACCGTGGCCGGTGTTGCGGCCAGACCGCTCTATCCGGATCAGTCCATCTACTCGCTGTCGGGCGCGTTCGCCCACGCCACGCAGTTCTTCGCCGCCAGCCGGTTGCGCGCGGCGGGCGGATTGCGATGGAGCCGGGCCGCGTTCAGTTCGCCGGGGCAGCCCGCCTTCGGCAGCGCCGCCAGCGCCCAAACGTTCAACGACCTCACGATGAATGGCAGCCTGAGCTACCGTGTTGCGACCGGGCTGAAGTTGCACGCGTTGGCCGGCCGCGGATTCCGGGCGCCGAACCTCAACGACCTCGGCGCGATCGGCTTGAATGACCTCGGCTACGAAATACCCGCCTCGGACGCCACCGGCGCCCTGATCGGATCCAGTTCCGGCGAAAGCGCGACATCGACGGGCAAGGCGGTGGATTCGCTGCTGCCCGAGCATGTCTGGAACTACGAAGCGGGGGTCACGATGAATGGGCCCCGCCATCGCCTCCGGATCCAGGCCTTCCACGCGAATTTGTATGATCCGATAGTGCGCCGGACGCTGCTGTTCCCGTCGGCGTCGGTGCCTGCCACATTGGCCGGAATGGTGGTCACCCCGATCACTCCAACCGACGCTCAGCGGGCGCAGGGTGTGGTACCGGTCGCGACGTCTCTCGACCCGCGCGCGGTGAAAGCCTTCGTCAATGACGGGCGGTCGCGCTACTCCGGCATCGAGGCGAGGATCGAGTTCTCGCCCATCCGCTCCTGGACAGTCGATGCGGCGTATTCCTTCCTCGCCGGCGCCGATCTGGACCCAACCCGCAAAATCCGCCGCCTGCCCCCCCAGGGCGGTTTCGCTGCCCTGCGGTGGAATCCGGGGCGGCGGGCCTGGTTCGAGTTGAGGGCCGACGCGGCAGGCGCTCAGTCCAGACTGAGCGGCGGCGATGTGGACGACGAACGAATCGGCGCTTCACGCAGCCGGAACGACATCACTTCGTTCTGGAACGGAACCCGCGCCGCCGCCCTGCGCACCGCCGATGGCCGTTTGGCGCTGACCGGCGAGACACTGGCTGAACTGCTCGACCGTGTGCTGCCGCTGGCGGTGGCGGGGTCAAACTCGACCCGAATTGCGCTGTACTCGTCAACGGCGGGATGGGTAGATGTGGGCTTGCGCGGCGGCGTTGGGATCGGTTCACGCTGGACGATCGAGATGGGCTTGTCCAACTTGCTTGACAAGAACTACCGCGTCCATGGCTCAGGCATCGACAGTCCCGGCATCAACGCTTGGTCCGCCCTGCGGTTCAGCTTCTGACTGCTCCATCGCTTCCAAGGCCAACTCCGCGGCGCGCTGGCTGGCCGCTTTCTTTGATGTCCCCTCCGCCTGCTGCAGGGCCGTCTTGCCGATCCGCGCCTCAACTGTGAAGGTTTTGGCGTGCTCTGGACCGCGCTCAGCGACGAGAACGTACTTCGGCATGGGAAGTTTGCGGGATTGAGCGTACTCCTGAAGCCGGCTCTTTGCGTCCGGCGGCGGCAGCGGAGGTAAGTCTCCTCCGCGATCGAGCCGTCTCAGCACCAGCCGCTCCACCACGTCGCGGCAGGCCTCCATCCCTCCGTCGAGATAGATCGCCGCGATCACGGCCTCCATCGCGTCGGAGAGCAGCGCGCGCTTCTGCCGCCCGCCGCTCATTTCCTCGCCCCGGCCCAGCCGCAACTGCTGGCCCAAACCAATCTCAGCGGCGACGTCGAACAAGTGGGCGGCGCTCACCAAGTGGGATTTCAGGCGGGAAAGTTCGCCTTCACGCGCCAGAGGCCGTTGGCGAGCCAATTCGTCAGAGGCGATGAAGCCGAGAATGGCATCGCCCAGGAATTCGAGTTGCTCGTTGTCGTACGCATCGCCTTCGCCGGGCTTGATCTCCACGGCCAGCGAGCGGTGCGTGAGGGCGCGGACGAGCAGACCGGTGTCTTTGAACCGGTATCCGAGCGTGTGCTGCAATTGCCCGAGATCCGCGCCCATGGAGTGTGAGTGGGGACCAGGTCTACTTGGCGGCGGCGGCCTTCTGCTTCATAAGGTTCATCTTTTCCTGCGTCGCGGCCTGTTTGACCACCGGCGCGGCCGCCGCATCGTTCAGCGCGCGATCCAGCGCGGCGATGCCTTCATCGAACTTGTTCACTCTTCCGAGGCAGTTACCCAGCCGGACAAGTGTCGCCGGATCGGGCTGAGAAGCGCTGTCGACGGCCAACTGCAGGTTGCTTGCGCAGGCTGCGTAATTCTTCCGTGCCATTGCCGCCATCCCGAGACCTTCATAGCCTTGTCCGGTGTAGTCCTTCTTGGCGGCTTCCCACTGTTCATCCGTAATGCCGGGGTTTGGCTTCGGAGCAGTTTTCAGAAGCTCCATCGCCGCGTTGGCGAGCTTTTCTGCACGGCCCAACTTCTCTTCGCGGTCGAGGTCGAATTCGCGCGTCCGCTGTGCCAGCGCCGACGAGATCAGGAGCATGGCTCCGTAATTCTTGTCATCGGCTTCCAGCGCCTGTTCTCCATAGACGACCACGTTCTCAAGATCGGCTTTCTGCTGCGCCGAGAACGACATGATATAGAAGGCGGTGGACTTAAAGTCCGTGTCGGCGAACTTGGTGATGAGGTCCTTGGCCGCTGCGATGCGGGCGTCCGGATCAGGAGCCTGGAACATCGCCTGGATGGCTTCAGCTTCCTTCTGTGATTTCACTTTCAACTGTTTGGTGCTGGCGGACTGGGCAAGAACGACGCCCGCCGAAGCGGCCAGCGCCAGGATGGTGACGGCGATACGGGTACGAATCATGGCTAACCTCAGGGTGACTTGTCCGGGGGCAGTGATGCAAGTTCCTTTTCGGCCGCTTGCCTTGCCGCTTCGCTGCCGCCTTCGACCGCCAGCGCCGTTTGGTAATGCCTCCTGGCCTCGGCGAACTCGCCGGCAGCCTTGGAAAGACGCGCGAGATAGACGCTGGCCCAGGCCTTTTCGAACGGCTCGGGCGAAGACTCCAACGTCTTCTCGAATAACTCCACCGCCAGCTCCGGATCTCTTTCCAGAGCCGCAATTCGAGCCAGACCAAAGTAGGCCTTGGCATGAAACCTGGACGAGTCTCTCGACTCAACGATGCGCCTGAAGGCGGGCTTAGCCGTTTCCAGATCCCGCTTCGAATAAGCCCGTTCAGCCGCCTCGATCAGCTTTTCCGCCTCGCTCTGCACCGGCGGCGGGGGGGCTTGTGGCTGCACCGCGCGGGTCGAACGCTTCTGGCTGAACTCGACCTTGGCGATGCGCCTGTCTTCCTTGCCGAGGTCGATGGCGTCAATCATCTCGGGCAGATAGAAGCGTAGCGCCCGCTCCTGCTTTTCGTAGCCTGCGAGCGCCTCATAGAAGTAGGCGGCCAGGATGAAACCCTCGCGCATTGCCGTCTCTGCTCTTTGTGGCTGCCGGTCCAATCGCGCCTCCACCGCTTTGACGAGGCTCATCCCGGCAAGCAGCACAAAATCGTTCTTGTACTCCTCGGCCAAAATTGGCGAGGCATGCGAAAAGTCGCCCAGGCCCTTCTTTTCGTCCAGCCGCACCTGGTATCGGATACACAGAGGATCGAGAAGGTAGTGCAGATAGGCATGGCGGATTTCGTCGATCCTCGGGCGCACCGAAGGCGTCACCACCACGTAATAGTCGTCCAGGTAGCTTCTGGCGTGGACCTGGTTGGGCGCCCCCAGCAAATCGATATAGACCTGGAACCGGCGCCCGCTCATGCCGCTGGTCGGATTCCGCAAATACATGTTGGCGCTCAGCACCGCGTTGACAACGGGCTCATGGTAACGGGCGATGGCTTCATCATAAGCGGGTTGCGACGCAGCCCAGAGCTTCTCGAGTCCGGCCTCCGCCCAGAATTCCACCAGCAACGGCCTGAGTGGTTCAAGTGATGCCGCTTCGGGAGGCATCTGATCCGAACCATATTTCGGCTTGAAATCCGGCGGCGGACCCGAACTGAGCGCGAAGGCGATATACCGGCTGAGTTCAGCGTTCCAGCCGCCACGCTGCTGGTCGGCGATAAACGCCTTCAGCCGGCTGAGGCTGGGCGGGTTCTTGGCCAGAATCGCCTGGCGAATCTCGTTCCGGAGCGGGTGGTTGGTCGGAGAGTCCCGTTCCGCGTCGTGGCCGGATGCATTTATCGCCGCCAGGACGGCGAACAGGGCCGGATTGCCGTCAAGCTGCGTCTCGCCTTGCGCCCGGGCCGTCGGGCAGGCCAGTGCGAGAAAGACGAGTGTGGCCGCGGCTTGGCGTAGAAGCATCACGTTTCGGTGGTTCGCTACCCTATTCATAGCGTAGCCGATTCGGTCCAGTCATCCGGGGCCTCTTCGTACTGGACCTCCAAGTCTTGAAGCACCAGTGGGTTTCCGCTATTCTGGGTTGTCGGCAGCCTAAGGAGCATCTGGCATCTGGTCGATACAAGCTTAGGACGCACCGGGCTCTAGGCTGGGTACTGCGCCAACGATAGACGGGGGGAGTTGATGGACATTCCAGGGAAGCGGGCCGCTCTGACCGCCGCCGCGTTGCTATTGGCCGCCGTTCCCTTGCTGGGGCAGGGGGGCTATGGCGGGATTGGCGGTTTTGGGGGCATCTTCAGCGGCGCCGGACTGGGTCCGGTCAGGCCCGACGTACCCTCGATCCGGCCCTGGCTGGGTATCAACGGCAACGCCGCGAGTTCCACCTATGAGGACGAGACAACGCCAGTTCGCTATGGGGCGTCGGTTTCGGGCGGAGTGAGCATCTCCCGCGCCTGGGAACGCACCAGGCTAGTGGGTTCCTACAGTTTCGTCACGCCGATTGTCAATACATACCGCTACAACGGCATGAGCAGCGGAACCAGCCATGTGGGCGGCATCCAACTGACGCACCGGTTAACGCAAAATCTGACTTTCAACCTGAGCGGCATGGGTGGCTCCGCCAATGGCGGCTATGGCTATGGGGGCGGGATGGGCGGTTTCGCGGGAGTTGGACCCGTGGGAATATCCACGGCCTCCAGTTCTTCTCAGAGCCAGACTTCGGCCAGCAGCGCCATCATCGGAGTCCAGAACATGGCCGACAACGGCCTGGTGGACAACGAGTTGTTCGGCACGCGTGTAACGTTCTCCAGCGTCCAGGCGGGACTGTCTTACTCCGCCAGCCAGCGCGACATCTTCACGCTCAGCGCCGGCGCCAGCCGGGTCCGCCGTGCGCTCGATTACCTTGTCGGCTCCAACAGCGCAGGCTTCGGCGGCGGCTACACGCGCGTTCTCACCAGCCGCACGAATACTGGAGTCCACTACGGGTTCAACCAGTTTGAGTACCCAGGCTACTATGGCGGCAATCAACTTCACTCGCTCGCCTGGAGCCTGGGTTCCAGTCTCACTCCGTCCGTGTCGTTCAACATCAGCGCCGGCGCCTTCCTGTACCGCGTCAATAACATCGGAACGGTCACATTGCCTTCAGAGATGGCTGCGTTGTTAGGGACGTCGACCGTCCAACAGGTCAATGATGTGCGTTACAAAGGTTTTTCGGGAGGGGCCGCGTTGTCAAAGATCTTCCGTGTCGGCTCCGGAAGCATTAGCTACTATCGCGGCGCCCGCCCTGGAAGCGGGTATTTGTTCGCCACCCAACAGGAGACCGGGACGGGCAGTTACTCGGTCGGCTGGTCCCGGTTCAGCCTCGGCACTTCGGCGGTATACTCCCGCGGCAAGAGCATCTCTTCTCTGACCGGGAAAGTCCAGAATAAGGCGGTCATCGCATTCGGTTCATTCCGGCTACTGGGGAGCCTGCACGCCACGGGGTCGGCCAGCCATCACTGGATCAACGCTGGAGCGGGTCCGCAGCACCGTACGATGGCGGCCAGCGCGGGCATCGCTTTTGGCCCTGGCAGCTACCCGCTATGGTTCTAGAGGGGCCTGAATTGTGGTTGCCTGCTCGTCCCGGCGTGACCCGGGATGATGCCGTATTGTCCAATTATTAGGAGGGATAATGTCAGAGTTGCCTGTTTCCGCGAGCGAACTTATTTCGAAGATCGAATCGCGCAAGGCCGTCTCCGGAATCATCGGCCTCGGCTACGTCGGATTGCCGCTGGCAGTCGAGTTGGCGAAGGCCGGCCAGACGGTGGTCGGCATCGATGTCAGCACGTCAAAGGTCGACTTGCTGAATAGGGGTGTCAGCTACATCCAGGACGTGCCCACCGAAGAGGTCGCCGCACTGGTCAAAGCCGGCAAACTGAGCGCGACGACGGACTTCAAAGCGATCAGCAAGTTAGACACGATCAACATTTGTGTCCCGACTCCGCTCCGGAAGACCAAGGACCCGGACATGAGCTTCATCGACGCGGCTTGCCGCGAGATCGCCTTGCACATGAAGCCCGGCACGCTGGTCATCCTCGAGTCCACTACTTACCCGGGCACCACCGACGAGTTCGTCCTTCCCATGCTTGAACAGCACGGACTCAAGGTCGGCCAGGACTTCTTCCTCTGCTTCTCGCCAGAGCGCGTCGATCCGGGTAATCCCACCTACCAGACGAAGAACATACCCAAGGTGGTCGGCGGCATTACTCCTGCCTGTACCGCCGTGGCCGAGCGCTTCTATTCGCTCGCCCTGGACCATGTCGTCACGGTCGGCTCGACCAAGTCGGCCGAGATGGTCAAGTTGCTTGAAAACACATTTCGCATGATCAACATCGGCCTGGTCAACGAGATGGCGCTGATGTGCGACCGCATGGGCATCAACGTCTGGGAGGTGATCGACGCTGCCGCCACCAAGCCGTTTGGATTCATGCCGTTCTATCCCGGACCAGGGCTCGGCGGGCACTGCATCCCGATAGATCCCTTCTACCTCTCCTGGAAGACCAAACAGGCGGGCATCGAGGCGCGCTTCATTGAACTGGCCGGCTACATCAACGGCCAGATGCCGCACTTCGTCGTCTCCAAGGTCCAGAATGCGCTGAACGACGCAGGCAAAGCCGTGCGCGGCTCAAAGATCCTTGTTCTCGGAGTCAGCTATAAACGCGACATCGACGACATGCGCGAATCGCCCGCCATCGACATCATGTTGTTACTCGAACGGCTCGGCGCCGAGGTGAGCTATTCGGACCCGTTCATTCCGAAATTGAACGTGGACGGGCACTCCTGGTCGTCGGCCAATCTCGATACGGCACTGCCGGAAGTCGACTGCGCCCTCATCATCACTGACCACCATTCGTTCGATTACGCCAAAATCGCCGCCAAGGCACGTCTGATTGTCGACACGCGCAATGCTATGAAAGGCCAGCCGTCAGACAAGGTCATCCGGCTCTAAGAGCCGGCCGCCTCAACGAGAAAGGTCTCTCGACGAATAGGTACAAAGGGATGGCCACAGCGCTCGCCGCCACCAATGCCAGCGGCAGCGCCACCCAGAATCCGGTTTCGAACCACAGTCCCGCTGGCATGATCCGCCCGGCAAGCAGACCTGCTGCGTGTACGCCCAGCGAGTGCACCAAGTAGAACGAATAACTGCAATTGCCCAGCCAGCGCAGCGGTTTCCAGGACAAAGCCGCGGCAAGCCACCCGGCATCGCCAAACGACGCCTGGATGACTGCGAAACTGGCCGCGCCCAGCAGCAGGGCGCGGATGATCGACGGCCAGGGTTGCTGGTAGACCGGATTGGAAAGCGGAGCACAGGCAGCCACCGCGCAGACCATCAACGCCACGGCAACCGCCTGTGTCCACGCGCGTTCCGGCCTGGCGCGCCTTGCGTCAAACCGCTCCCATGCCAGCATTCCTGCGGCGAACAACAGGAATCGGGGGTGGTTCCAGAATTCAAGGGGAATCCAATCCACCCGGCCCGGGAACCAGATCATCGACGCGGCGCAGTAGCTCAGCGCCAGGCAGGCGATGGCGGCCACCCGCCGCCGGCGGGGCCAGGCGCTCCATCCCAGCCCGCTGACAAGCAGAGGGATCGCCAGGTAGAAGGCCAACTCGTAGCTCAACGACCACGCCACCGTCATCACCGGGCTGACATCGAATACGCCCGGCAACAGCAGCAGGCTCTGAACGACAAACCACGCCTCACCTCCCTTGGGCCATTTCGCCTGCCCAGGCAGGGCAATAAACAGGGCTACATAGACCGCCATCGCAGCCAGAAACGGCGGATAGATCCGCCTCATCCTGCGGCGAATGAATCCGGCTGTCGTCCCGTGCCAATGGATGGCCAGTGAATAGACCAGGTACCCACTCAGTGCGAAGAAGAGGTCCACGCCCGCCTGGCCCACAGCGTGAGCCGCCTCGGCGTAGCCGTCCGTCCATGTGCCCGGTTCCGCCCAACCGCGAAACTGGAAGGAGTGGTGCACTAGAAGCACCATGAGAATGGCCACGCCACGCAGCCCCTCCATGGGCACGATCCGGCCCGGGCCGCCCAATTCGAACAGCGCTGTGAAACGGGTTAGTGCGGTTTTGAAGCGATCCACCATGCCGGGTGAGCTACGATTCTAATAGATCGGGCCGATGCAGAGTGCGCAATATATTCTCAGTTGACGTCGAGGACTACTTCCACCCGACCGAAGTCCAGCGGTCCGTCGGCTCTTCCTCATGGGACCAGATGCCCCGTCGCGTCGCTCCATCCACACGCACGCTCCTCGAATTGCTTGCGCGGCATGACACTCGCGCGACGTTCTTCATCCTTGGCTGGGTGGCCGAAAAGGAGCCGGCCCTGGTCAAGGAAATCGCTTCCGCGGGCCACGAAATCGGTTGCCATAGCTTCTGGCACCGGCTGGTCTATGACCTGACGCCAGAGGAGTTTGCCGCCGACACAAAACTGGCCTGCGATGCCATCGAAGCCGCCTGCGGCATCCGGCCCCACATTTACCGCGCGCCGAGCTATTCCATCACCGAACGCTCCTTCTGGGCGCTCGAGATCCTCGCCCAACTCGGCTTCACGCACGACTCCAGCATCTACCCCATCCGCCACGACCGTTACGGCATCCCGGGCTTTCCCCGCCACGCGTCGCTGCTTCACACTGTCCACGGGCCGCTGATCGAAGTCCCTCCGGCCTCGGTCGAGTTGAGGCCCGGCTGGAATGTGCCCGTCGGCGGCGGTGGCTATCTGCGCATGCTGCCTTACCGGTACACCGCCGCGGGCATCCGGACGCTCAACTACATCGACCTCATCCCAGCCAACGTTTACGTCCATCCCTGGGAACTCGACAAGGAACAGCCCCGCATCGCCCAAGGCCGCGTCTCCCGCCTGAGAACTTACCTCGGACTGTCCGCCTTCGAGCGCAAGGTGTCGCGGCTGCTCAGCGAGTTCGAATTCGGCCCGCTCGGCGAGGCCGCGCCTTCCGCCGCGCAATGAACATTCTGTACATTTCGCACTGCGCACCGGACCTTCCGGACAAAGGCGACAAGATTCGTGTCCACCACTTTCTGAAGCGCCTCGGGCAACGGCACACAGTTCATTTCGCCTGTCTTTGCAGGAGCTTAGAGGAAGCCAAACGAACTCGTGCCATGGCCACGGACGTTGCCTCGGTCTATGCTGGCGTGCTGAAACCGAGGCCCGCGCTGGCCCGCGCTGCAATCCGCTATGGCCTAGGCGGAAGCCTCACCGTGGAGTATTTCCGCGGCGCGGCGTTAAAGCGCTACCTCGACACCGCCCCCTGGCGCGGTGAAATTGACGTCAGCCTCGTCTATTCGGCGGCCATGGCCGGGTACGCCGATCCAGCCAAGCCGATGGTTCTTGATCTGTGCGATCTCGATTCCGAGAAGTGGTTCGAGTACGACCGCCTTCGCAGCCTCCCATTCGTCTATGCCGTGGAAGGCCGGAGGCTCAGGGCCGCCGAGCAGGTAGCCTGTGCCCGGGCCAGTTCGACGATCCTCATGACCGAAAACGAGGCGGCCCTGGTCCGGCAGGCGATTCCCGAGGCGCGTGTGGAGATCATCGCGAATGGGGTCGACTTCGACTACTGGCATCCCGTGGATGCCTCTTCTGGCCAACCCTCCATCGCCTTCGTCGGCCAACTTGATTACTTCCCAAACTCGGACGGTGCAGCCTGGTTCGCCCGTGACGTCTTCCCGCGCATCCGCGCCGCATGGCCCGAACTCGAATTCGTCATCGCCGGGCGCAATCCTGGACGGCAAGTGACTCAGCTTGCTGGATCGCCAGGAGTCCGCGTCATCGCCAGCCCGCCGGATGTCCGGCCCGTTCTGGCCTCGGCGAATGCCATAGTCGTCCCGCTTCGCTTGGCGCGCGGACTTCAAAACAAAGTCCTCGAAGCCCTCGCCATGGGCAAGTCCGTCCTAACCACGCCCCAAGTCGCAAAGACCTTCGGCGGCGCTGTCCCCGCGGGTGTCACCGTCTGCGAGACGCCCGACCAGTGGCTCGCTGCGTGCCGCGCCGCGTCCCCACAACCGCAACCGGAAATCCGCGACGCCTTACGCCAGACCTACGATTGGGACGCCGCTGCCGGGCGCCTGGCTTCTCTGGTCGAACGTGCCAAGCTGGCGGCAAGTGTGTAGAATGGCTGCGGAGTGACCGCCCGAATGCGCATCATCCCCATGCTGCTCGCTGCCCCGTCCCTCCATTCGAACGAAAAGACCCCGTGCTGGGTCGCACGCGGCTGCCACCGCTTCCGCAACCTCGCCGTGAAGGAGCTTGAAGTACGCCATGACCAGACGTGACGCGGCCCGGGCCACCGCCATGACGGCCCTCTCCTATTCACGCGTCCTTGGCGCAAACGACAAAGTCGGGTTGGGCGTGATCGGCACGGGTGGCCGCGGCCAATACGTGATGTCGAGGTTTCAGCTTCAGAGCGATGTCGAAGTGCGTGCAGTCTGCGACGTGTATGGAGTTCGTTTGGACGAGGCGCAGGGCAAGGCGCCGGGATCCAAGGCGTTCACGAAGCATGAAGACCTGCTGGCGATGAAGGAGGTCGACGCCGTCCTGATCGGTTCGCCCGACCACTGGCACAAAGATCACGCCTGCGACGCCATGAACGCCGGCAAAGACGTCTATGTTGAAAAGCCCATCTGCCGTACCCTCGACGAGGCTCCCGTCATGGTCCGCACCGCCCGCAAAACCGGCCGCATCTGCCAGGTCGGCGTCCAGCAACGCTCCGGGCCCATCTACATCGAGCCGCTTGAGCTCTTCGTCAAGTCCGGCAAGATCGGCAAGGTGAACTGGGTCGAGGCCGTCTGGAATAGCGGCCCGCCCAGCCCGTCGCCGCGCGTCGCCCAAGCTGCAGCTCAGACAGCGAAGCCTTCGAATCTTGATTGGGTCCGCTTCCTCGGACCCGTCGCCTACCGCGACTGGAATCCGCGCCAGTATTTCAACTTCCGCGCCTACCTCGACTTCAACGGCGGACGGCTCACCGATTTTGGCCATCACTGGATGGACGTCGTCCATATGTACCTCGGCGAGCGCGCGCCGGACTCGGCCGTCGCCGCCGGCGGCATCTACTTTGGTGATGCCGGCCACGACGCCCCTGACACTGTCGCCGCCCTGTTCGAATATCCGGGGTTTACCGTCAGCTTCCAATCACTGACAACCGGCAACCCGACTCCCTACGGCATCACCTTCTTCGGCGATCAGGGTAAGCTCTTCGTCGATCGCAACAAGTACATCTACACGCCCGTGGGCAAGAACCCGGAGATCGCCACCAAGCAAATTCCCGGCGACATCACCACCGACCACGTCCGCAACTTCGTCGATTGCTGTAAGTCGCGCAAGCTGCCCAACGGCGATGTGGGTCTGGCGGCCATTTCGGTGGTGGGGCCGCTGCTTGGTGTGAAATCGTATATCGAGAAGCGCCGCTTGAAGTACGATGCCACTCACATGATCGTGCTGCCTGGTTGAAACTGAAGATATGGACTACTCGTATCTCGACATCGCCAAGATGATCGACCATTCCCTGCTCAACCCGACTATCGCCGAGCCGGCGCTCGAGCAGGGAGTTCGTTTGGCGCTGCACTACGACACAGCCAGCGTCTGTATTCTGCCCTACGCCCTGGCTTGGTGCGCCGAACTGCTCCACGGAAGCAACGTCCGCGCCTCCACCACCATCGGGTTCCCGCATGGCGGCCACTCGACCGCCATCAAACTCGCCGAAGCGCGCCAGGCTCTGGCGGATGGAGGCGAAGAGTTGGACATGGTCGTCAACATCAGCAAGGTGCTGTCGGGCCATTGGGCGTATGTCAGCGAAGACATCCATGTCGTTGTCGATGCCGCCCATCAGGCTGGCCAGAAGGTCAAGGTGATCTTCGAAAACGCCTATCTGAACGACGATCAGAAGATCCGGCTCTGCGAAATCTGTTCCGAGGTGGGTGCCGACTGGGTCAAGACTTCGACGGGCTACGCGCCCAGCGGCGCGACGATTGAAGATCTGACTCTCATGCGCAAGCATTCTGCGCCGCATGTCCAAGTGAAGGCCGCGGGTGGCGTGCGTGACTTGGATGCTTTGTTGAAGGTTCGTTCGGTTGGCACGACGCGCTGCGGCGCGACGCGCACGGCCGAAATGCTCGATGAATGCCGGCGCCGGCTGGGGCTGGAACCCTTGTCGCGGCTCGATTTCGCCACCCCGGCCGGAGGATACTAATAGCCATGATGAAACTCGGATTCGTTAGCGCCATATTGCCGGAGTGTTCGCTGGAGGAGGTCGCGCAGACCGCCAAGCAGGCCGGCTACGATTGCGTCGAACTGATGTGCTGGCCCGTTGGCAAGAGCGAACGCCGCTATGCCGGCGTCACGCATGTCGACGTGACGAACTTCAAGAGGTCCGATGCGGCGCGCGTGAACGACATCATGGCCGCCGCCGGCGTTTCGATCAGCGGCCTGGGCTATTACCCGAACCCGCTGTGCGCCGATCTGGCCGAGTCCCAGGCGTACGTCGACCACATCAAGAAAGTAATCGACGCATCGGCGCTGCTCGGCGTCGGCATCATGAACACTTTCATCGGCCGCGACCAGACGAAGACCATCGACGAGAACTGGCCCCGGTTCCTCAAGACATGGAAGCCCGTCATTGAGCGCGCCGAGGGCAGGGGCGTGAAGGTCTGCATCGAGAACTGCCCGATGTCGTTCACCCGAGACGAATGGCCCGGCGGTAAGAACCTGGCCGTCAGCCCGCGCGTCTGGCGGCGGATGTTCGAGGACATTCCGAACGCTAACTTTGGGTTGAATTACGACCCTTCGCACCTGGTCTGGCAGAAGATGGATTACATCAAGCCGCTGCGCGACTTCGCCTCACGCATGTTCCACGTCCACGCCAAAGATGCCCGCCTCGATCAGGAACGACTCGACGACGTCGGCTTGCTGGCGTATCCGGCCGAATACCACACGCCGAAACTGCCCGGCCTGGGCGAGATCAACTGGGGGCGGTTCATGTCGGTGCTGTCGAGCACGGGCTACCAGGGAGCCGTGTGCGTCGAGGTCGAGGACCGGGCGTATGAAGGGTCGCTCGAAAACCGCAAGGCGGCGCTGTATCAGAGCTGCCGGTACCTGCGGCAGTTCGTGGCATAGGGACAGCGGCGGCTCGGCGAGCCCGCATCCAGCGAGCCTCGTGCGTCAGCGCGAGGTATTCTTCACGATGCCGCCCGCTCACGCAGGCGGCTCGCCATGCGGCGTCGATACGCGCGTCAACCGCGAACAGAGAGAGCGGGTGCCCGGCTCAATCGAGCATAGAGTGAATCAACTGGCCCGCCGCCGCAGTTCTTCGCGCACGACGCGGCGCAACGTCTTTTCGAGCGGCTCGCGGCTCTGGCTCACGTGGTCGCGCAACGTCCGGTTGATGAGCGTCTGGTAGTTGCCCCCGCCGGCTTTGTCCACCTCGCCGCGGAACCATTCGAGTACATCGTCATCGAGACGGATGGTGACCCGTGTCTTTCCAGGAGGCGCAGGCACGACAGCGCCTCGTTTGCCATTGCTGAAATCGTATTCGGTCTTCATCGCTGCTCCAGATACTGTTTCTGCTCGCGCGGCGTCGCGCGCCTTGCCGATATAATCCTGATCCTGTCGCCCCGCCAGGTATAGACCACAACGAGGACTTGGCCAACTGCGTCCATGCCGAGCGTCACCCACCTACGCTCGCCAACGGAGTCGTCGGAGATGGTCAAACCCTGATCATCTTCGAAAACCATCACTGCATCGGCAAACCGGACTCCGTGCTTGCGGATGTTGCTTAGCGCTTTGCTGGAGTCCCACTCGAACATCGCTCCTGTGTACAAGTGTACACCAACCGAGTTGCTTCGCCGGTTGTCGACTCAGACCTCTGATGCTCCCCTCTAGTCCAACTGTCACATGCGCCGCAGTACCAGAAGGACAATTGGTTCCTTCGGCTATAAGCTCAAGTCATGCACCATGCTAAGAGCGAGTCCTACTGGTTGCGCATCCAGGAGTTGGCCTCCGTTCTCACAGGGCCTCTTGGCATTCGTGATAAGCGACGGTTCATTCTCATCGACACGGCTTGTGCTTTGCTCGATGATCACGCTGACAAATACGTAAGCCTCGTTCAGGAGTTGCTGCGGACTGAGCAGTGGGAGCGCAAGTTCACCCGGCACTTTGTCAGCAGTCGGTTAGGCAAAGTCTTAGTAATGCAGGCGACTGGGGACTCTGCACAGGCAAAGCTGATGTGGGCGGATCTCATAGGTGAGGTAGAGGCCTTCGACCTCAAGTTCACCGTGTACATACCTGTTTCTGGATTGGATCTCAAGGTGCCGGTACTACGCCTCGCTGGTGTCGATTTCATATCTATCTCGGACACATTGCGCTCGGAGTTCAAGAGCACCTTTGCATTCGCCGCCGAAAAGGAGCTTGAGCAGATGAGCCGTGTCTGGGCATCTTGCGTTGCTGTTGCAGAGCCGACCCGTGCTTTCGAGTTCGCTGAGCAGCGAGTCCGGCGTGCATTGGACTTGTTTCGATACGCCATGCTAATCGGGTCAAAGCGTCAACAGCCACTGCGCCGCCTGGGTGTCAGTCTCCAAGGTGAGATGATCCAGTCTACGCGTACATCGTTGGCGGCTTGCTCCACTCCACATCGGAACACATACCGCACAGTGGCCCTTGGGCCACGGCAAGGCCTTTTGGTTGACGAAGAGACTATCCATGTCTTCTCCGAAATTGGGCTGTACGAGATTGCTGAGTTGTTGGAGAGGGAGGCGGGGGGCTTGTCTGACTTTGAAGCGGCGCTACTTCGAGCGGTCCATTGGCTGGCAAACGCGCAAACTCAAATTGAGCCGGAAAGTGAGCTTCTAAGCCTCAGCACTGGGTTGGAGGCTCTATTTACACGCGCGGACGGCTCGCCCATCACGTCCACCCTAGCGGAGGGAATCGCGTTCGTCTTGGGAGGAGATCTGAAGAGCCGGCTCGCGATCAAGAAGCGTGTGTCTGCGTTGTATGGGCGGCGCAGCGCCGTCTCGCATGGTGGGCGCACGGCGGTGGATGAGACGGAATTGTCCGAACTTACTGACATCGCTTCCAACGTGGTTCGTCAGCTTTGCTTGCGTCGGTGTGAATTTCAAACGAGAGCGCAGTTGCACGATTGGATCGAGAAAATGAAAATGGCCTAATCACGCAGCAAGCAATTTCAGGCAGCCTGGATTTCGACTGACTCAGCCACGGTGGACGGTTCGGGGATGGGGAGTCTGTCCTCGCGTAGTCCGTCGATATGGAACTGGATCGCGTCCTTGATGTTCTGTCGAACTGACTTGAGCGTCTTGCCCGAGGCGATGCAGCCGGGCAGGTCGGGTACATAGGCGGAGTAGTTGCGTGGCCCCTGCTCGATGATGACGGCGTACCTTTTCACTTCTGCTTCTCCAGCCCTACCTAAACCTTCAGGAGATCGACCCTGGGCGCATCGTAGCACGCCATGCTACTAACGGCAGTTCCTCTCCGCTGGCCCTTCGAAGTAGCTGAACCGGGTGCGGAACCCGATGCGCTCGTAGGCTCGGATGGCGGTGGTATTGGTGGTTTCGACGTTCAGGCCTATGGTTTCAATTCCGGTTTGTTGGACAGCTAGCGCTACGGCTGAGGTCACCACCTGCGCCAGGCCCTGACCTCGACAATCGGGGCGCGTGAAGATATTGCCGATTGCGGCCACTCCTTCGCTTTTGGATGCCACTTGGACCCCGGCCACGGCCACCAGTTGGCCTTCGCGCCGGATGCCTCGGAACAGTCCGGTCTCGAGTTGAAACGGGGCAAAGGCGATGCCACCGCCGTCGCCTGTCGCGTACAGTCGTTCGATTTCTCCGCAATCGGGCGGGCCGAGGACCACGGTCTCGCCGGCGCGGGGCGCGAAGGTGTTGAGAATCATGCGCCGCATTTCGTGACGTTCGCGATAGCGGAAGATGCCTTCGGCGGCGTCCAACTGACCGGCCTTCAGGTTGAGATAGCCCGAGTCATCCGGCAGGGCGGCGAGGAGCCGGCGAACCGGCGCGGCGTCGCCCAGGAGGAAGATGGGCCGGATCGAGATCGCTCGAAAAACCAGGACCAGCGCTTCAGGCAGGGTCCACCAGTCGCAGTGCTCGAAGAGCCCGTCGTCGAGGTCGGCCAGGGCGAACAGGGACCAGCCGCGGTCGGTGTTCAGCAGACGGCGGATTTCCGCCTTGTCGGTCAGTCGGTACGGTGATTCAGGACCCGAGCGGGGCATAGTCCAGCGTTACCGGATCCGGTATGCCGGGTCAAGCCCGCCAAATCCCCTCTCTAGAGCCGCCTGAAACGAGGCAGAACCCCTTCCTCCCACACTGGCCGGTGACTCCTACGCCCGATCCCTGCCCAGACTCCCACAGCCCATCAACCGCGAACGCAGAGAGTCCGATTGGCCCACTTGGGGCGGCCAAATGCTGCGCACACTCATCTCCGCTCCCGATGACGGGCCCCTGGGCTGCGCGCGGTCCCCTGACCGCACCGTTGCGTGAGAAGAGGTGGGCGCTTTCTTCAGTGGCCCGTGGCCGAGGTAGTCCCCAGGTAGTTGCCGTAGCCGACGATGACGGTGGAGCCTATCAGGACTGCCAGGGCCAGGGTGAGGAGGCGTTTGGTTTTGGCGCTCGTTCCGGACCACTCCTTCAGGCCAATGCCCCACAGGGTCGAGAAGATAATGATGCTGGCCATGTGCAGCGTCCAACTCGAGAACTTATAGGCGCCCATCTGGGTCTCGCCCATCGAATAGAAGAAGAACTGCATGTACCAGGTGGTCCCAGCCAGCGCGCAGAACAGATAGTTGGCCAGCATGGGGACGCTCACCGTGCCGCGTTCGGCGGTTGCCAGGCGAGGCGAGATGTATTCGTGCCCGGTCTTGTTGCGGACATTCAGGATGACGCACCAGATGAGGTTCGTCGTGAAACCACCGAACAGGACGATGACGAGGACGGGCAGGCCCTGCCAGAGGATCGGGGTGCCGTGGTTGAGGGTGATGGCCTTGATGGGGTCGCCGGCGGCGAGCCCGTAGCTCATGCTGGCGCTCATGACGCCGGAGAAGGTCGCAACGAGGATGCCCTTCTTCAGGTTGAACTCCTTGATGGCCTCCTTCTTCTTGTCCTCGGGCATTTCGCGCTCCTTGGAAATGCCGGCGAGTCCGGCGATGGCGATGCCGATCAGGCAGACGGCAACGCCGAACAGGATGACGCGGCCGGACTGGGTGCCGACCACCTGGGACATGAAGGTCCCGTTGAAGATGGGCGGCACCAAGGTGCCGAAGGCGGCACAATAACCGAGGGCGACGGCCATGCCGAGCGACATGCCGAGATAGCGCATGGTGAGGCCGAACGTGAGGCCGCCGAGTCCCCACATGGCGCCGAAAACATAGCACCACATAACGGCGTTCGGCGGAGCTTCGCCGAGCACGGCGGTGAGGTCGCGGGTCATGAATCCGGCGAGGACCCAGGGGGCGATGATCCAACTGAAAAAGCCGCCGGCGAGCCAGTAGGTTTCCCATGACCAGAACTTGACGCCGCGATACGGGACATAGAAACTGCCGGAGGCCAGGCCGCCGAGCCAGTGGAAGAAGACGCCGAGTACGGGATTTGGCACAGATGAAACCTCAACTCATTGAGCGCGCGAAACAGGGCGCGCGTTACCGGCAAGCCGCTATTGTATCCGGATGGGCAGGGCGAGGGGGTGCGAGCGGGTACGACAATTCGATTCCGCCGTGACACGAGGGCGCGGCGGGCCGTAGTCCCGAGCAGAGGCCGGATCAAAAGGAGGATGGGTGGGGATGAAGCGACCAGTGAGTGTAGATCGAAATCCGGCCGCCTGATGCAAGCCGGCGGACTCGCCCGGCAGCAGGCACCTGCAGGCATCTGTCGCCTCAACCCGCGCGTGGACACGTGGCTGGGCGGATACCTGAAGGCGCGCTGTGGCGGCGCCGGCTATTTGTTGGCTGTGATGATCTCGTGAAGCACGCGGCCCGATGCGCCGCTGGGAATCTCGACGCCTGCGATGGCCGTGAGCGTCGGAGCCAGGTCATTGACCAGCACCCGCTGGTAGTAGCGGCCCGGTTTGATCTGCGGCCCCATGATCATGAGCGGTACGTGCGAATCGTAGTTCCATGGCGTCCCGTGCGACGTGCCCGACGCTTCGAACAGCCAGTAAGGGTTGGGGACGATGAACAGGTCCGAAGCTCGCAAGTAGAAGAATCCGTTTTGAACCCGCGCCCCGACCAGGTCGGCGTGCGTCATGCCGCGCCGGAGATCCTCGCGGGTGAACACACGCGCGATGTAAGGCAACTGGCGCGCCGCGGCGGCGGCTGTATCCTGCACATCGTCAAGGGCTAGCTTCTTGCTGGCGATCAGTTGGTGGTTCAGGTAGGGGGCTGGGCCGGAGTAACCCGACACCCATTCGCCTGGCCCATACTTGGCCACCAGCGCTTTCTGCACCGTGTCGCGCACGTCCTTGGCGGCGGCGCGGCCGCCGGGCATCTTAAACCTCTGGTTGTATTCGGGCATCGGCGCGACGCCGTGATCGGCCGTGAAGGCGACCAAAACGTTCTTCATGCCGACACTCTTTTCCAGGTAGGCGAACAGATCGGCCAGCACTTTGTCGGTGGACAATGCGACATCGTGAATCTCAGGCGAATGCGGCCCCTTGCGGTGGCCGATCGTGTCGCAGGAGGAGAAGCTGACGGCCAGCAAATCGGTCGAGTCCCGCTGTCCGAGCTTTTCGCCGTCGATGGCGGCTTTGGCCATCATGACAAGCAGGTCGTTGCCGTAAGAAGTGCCGACCACTCCGGTCCAATAGGCCGGGCCCGCGGTTGAGGGCAGCATCATGAACGGGGTGCCACCCGTGGCGGGGCCCCAGTTCTGGCCAACGAACTTGTCGGCCGCACGGGATTTGTTGAACTCCGCCGCCCATTGCGGCAGTTGGTTGAAGTAATACGTTGAGCTGACGAAATTACCCGTGGTGGCGTCCCACCAGAAAGCGCCATCGGCCCGGCGGCCGGCCATCATGATGGCCGCGCGGTCTTTCACGGAGATGCCAAAGACTTTTGACGCCGGCCACTTCTCGCTCATCTTGAGCTCGTCGCCGACCGTGGAGACCAGCAACCGGTGTGGCGAAGCACCTTCCTTGCCGGATTCGCCGCCCAATTGCGTGGTTGAAGCGTCGTTGACGCTGGTCACCTGTTTGCCGCTCACGCGGTCGTACCATTCGTTGCCCACGATGCCGCTGGAGGACGGCATGGCCCCGGTCAGGGTGATGGAGTGACCGACCGCGGTGATGGTGGGCGAATGGTTGTAATGGGCGTCGCCGAACACGGCCGATTCGTCAAGGAGGCGTTTCAGCCCCCCGCCGTATTCGGTATGGAAACGGTCCAGGTAATCGGCGCGGAACTGGTCCACAACCAGGACGAGGATCAACTTCGGTACGGCCGGGCGCGTATTCGTGGTGGCGACCGGCTCGGCGGCTGGCGCAGGTTTCGTGGCCGTAGTCTTCGCCGCCGCCGGTCTCCGGGCGGTGGGACGGCTCTGGGCAAACACGGTCGTCAGACAGCAGAGCAAAAACGCGGCAGTCGCGGCGGCTGCCATTGATCGGGTCTTCATGAGGACTGGTACTTCCTGTTCCTGATTCTGCGGGGTCTATTCCAGAACCACAGCGCCGGAGCCCTTGATCTGATAGATCGTCTTGCCAGCGGTCACGGTCGATGGGTCAAACTTTTTGTGGTTCTCTTCAGCTTCGTGCTTGAGCTGGGCGATCAACTGGTCCTTGGTCATTTCGAGCTTCACGAACGTACCTTCGGCCACTGCCATCTTGCCTACGGAGTCTTTCGGAAAAACGATCTCCCCGTCTTTCACCTTGATACGAACCTTTGCCGCCGACTTCGGATCGGTGAGATTCATCCAGCAGCCGGCCTTCTCGCACACCTCCGCCACCTTGCCCTTCACCTGAACCAACTTGCCGACGTAATCGGCTGGTTTGGCTTCGAGGGCCGCTATGGGGGTCTGCTTATTGAGCGTCAGCGGAGTGCCCAGTTTGACTTCGCCCGCCAGCAGGATGGCGGCGGACAAGAATAGAGTGAGGATTGTTCGCATGATCTCATTATCGGCCCGGCTGCGGCATGCCACGCAACTTCGGGCCGCGATCTCAACCGAGTGCCTTACCGCTGCTTCTGGTCCTTTGCCGCCGCTTCCCTCGCCATGCGAACTTTGGCGCTCTCCAGTTTCTTCTGGATCTTGGCCACCTCGCCGGCATCCTGATCGCTCGGCGCATTGCCACGCCACTCACGAAGCGCGATCTCCCAGTGGTTGATCGCATCCTTCACATTGCCTTGGCTCAGGTAGACGTCGCCCAGATGATCGTGCACGGTCGGGTCCTTGGTGCCTCGCTGAAGCGACCGGCGCAGATAATCGGCCGCCTCGTCCAACTTGTTCAGCCGGTAGTAGGCCCAGCCCAGACTGTCAAGAAACGCTCCGTTGGTCGGTTCCTGGTCCACAGCCTTCTGGATCAGTTGAACGGCCTCCTGGACGCGGAGATTGCGGTCGGCCAGCATGTAGCCCAGGTAATTCAGCGCGGACGCATTGCCTGGCGAAACGTCGAGGACCCGGCGGAACTCCTTTTCGGCCTCCTCGTAACGCTTCTGCTTCTCGAACATCGCCCCGCGTAGAAATAGGACCGGCTCTTTGTCTTCGTTCGTCTCGGACAATTTCTCGGCCTCGTCAAGCGCTCTCGCCATGGCGGAGTAATCCTTCGCTTTGTCGTAGGACTGCGCCAGCGCGAGATGAACGGCCCGGTCGTTCTTGCCGTCGAACAGCGACTTGATCAGCGATTCCGCCTCGGCGTGACGGCCCAGATCGCTCAACAGTGTGGCGGCGACGCTCTTCAACACGCGGTCGTCAGGATACTTGGCCAACGCGTCTTTCATCTCCTTTTCGGCCGAAACAAAGTCCTTGGCGGCCCGGTAGGTGTCGATTACCTGTGCGGCCGCGTTTGGGGCCGCGTTCGAATCCACCTGGGCCATGCGTTTGAACGCGGCCACGGCATCGTCGGTCTGGTCGGCCACCCGATAGAGCAGTCCGAGCCGTTCAAGCAGGATCAGCGCGTTGCCCCGGTCCTGCATCGAGACCGAGCGCAGGGTGGATTCGGTCAGTTCCTTAAGCAGCGCGATGGCTTCTTGCGTCTTGCCCTCGGCTTCATATAAGGAGACTTCATTGAACCGGGTCTCGATGTTGTTCGGATCCAGATCCCGCGCCTTGCGGGCATAGCTGCGGGCCTTGTCGAAGTCATGCCTCTGGCGCCAGATCTGGCTCAGCCGCAGGTTCGCCAGCAGATCGTTCGGCTCCTCCGTTACGATTTCGTCGAACAGCGCCTTTGACTTGTCGAGCTCATCGGCGGCGTACAACGACTGCGCATAGGCGCGTTTCAAATCCGTGTTGTCGCGGCTCAGTTCGTAGGCGCGGCCATAGGTAGCTGCGGCCATCTTGTAGTCGCGCATCTGCTCGTAGGCGCTGGCCAGGGCGGTCAGCGTACGCAGGTTCGGATTCTTCTTCGCGGCCATTTGGAGCATCTGGCTGGCCATCGCGTTGTTGCCCAGATCGCCATAGACCAGCGCCAGGCCGGTGAGCGCCTCTTCGTTTTCCGGCTCCAAGGCCAGCGCCTTCTTGTAAGCCGCCTCGGCAGCCGACGAATTCAGGGCAAACTTTTCCAGTCGCGCCAGGGTGACCAGATTGTCCACGTCGGTGGGCGCTTTCTCCGCCAGTATGCGGTACTGTTCCAGCGCCTGATTCAGCATCTCCTGGTTGGGTCGCCCCTGTTGGCCATCGCGGATGCGGGCCGTGTAGAATCGCGCCAGAATCCGGCGCGAATTCAGATCGTTCGGATTCTTCTTGACCAGATCCTCGAATTCCGCAGTTGCAGTCCGTAACCTGCCTGTCTGCAAGTACATGTCGGCCAGTTCCGAGGCCAGGAACGAGGCGTCCGGATCGGCCGCCAAGGCCCCCTTGTAATTCTCGATCGCCTTGGTGATGTACTCACCGCGTCCGCCATACTGCGCCGCCAGTTCGGCGTAGAGATGTGCCAGCGCGGCATGATAGTAAGCCTGGGACTTGTCCTGCTGCGCGGCGCTCTGGCGCGGCGTGGCCGCTTGCCCCGCAGACGGCGCCGCCATCGCCACCGCCAAAGCTACCGTCGCTGCCGTGATCTTATAGGATCGATTCATCGTTGATGTCCTGGGCCCTTCTCTGTCTCGACTGGCGCCGGACGTCCACACGTCCACTACCGGTTTTCCTCAATATATCTGATGCGGCAGCCTGGCATCCGGGTTGCACCCGCTACACTGAATTGGTGAACTATTGCGCGGCTCGCCCGCTGGTGGCCATCGCTGGACCCACAGCATCTGGAAAGTCGCACCTGGCCATCCGTCTCGCACTCCGTTTCGAAGGCGAAATCGTCAACTGCGATTCGCTCCAACTCTACCGCGGTTTCGACATCGGAACCGCGAAACCATCCCGAGAGGAACTGGCTTTAGTCCCCCACCATCTCATCGGCATCCTCGACCCGGATCAGGAGTCCAATGCCGGCCATTGGGCCCGCCTGGCCGCCTCCTCCATTGACAAAGTCAGCGGCCGTTCCAGGCTGCCCATCGTCGCCGGCGGCACTGGCTTCTATCTCCGGGCACTGCTGGACGGCCTCGCTCCAGGCCCGGAACGTAACCCCGAATTGCGCTCCCGGCTCTCTCGTGCCGAATCGAGGCGGCGCGGCCTCCTCCACCGGGTGCTCCGCCGTCTTGACCCTCCAACCGCCGCCCGCATCCACCCCAACGACATCAATAAGCTGACACGCGCCGTCGAAATCTGCCTATCCTCAGGAGGTCCGGCCTCCGAGTTGTTCGTCCAGCAGCGTGCGGCCCTGCAAGGCTACCGGGCATTGAAACTTGTCCTTTCACCCCCCAGAGCGGACCTGTACCGCGCCATCGAGGTGCGCACAGTCTCAATGTGGTCCCAGGGGCTGGTTGAGGAAGTCCGGGACCTGCTCGCCTCTGGCGTCCCGCCCACGGCCAAGCCTTTCGAATCATTGGGCTACAAGGAAGCGTTGGCCTGCGTCGAGGGCCGCATGAGCCCCCAGCACGCCATCGACCGAATCACCATTGAGACCCGCCAGTACGCAAAGCGGCAGATCACGTGGTTCCGCCGTGAGCCTGATGTCCACTGGCTCACCGGCTTTGGAACCGACCCGTCCATCGAAATGCGAGCCATCGAGCTGCTTTCCGCCTTTCTTGCTTAATTTACATTCATGAAGTCCTATTGAGAGGAACACTCCGCGCCTCGCTTCGTCTTAGTAATCGTTAGACGCGCCGCATGCATTTTGCCTGCGTCTACGGCGGGTGCAAATGCGCCCCGCGAATCGTATTGACGCCAGCTATTTGCGATAAGCGGCAAAAATGTGCATATAATGCAGACAGGAGTGTCCACGATGACTCGATCCATGAAATTACTCGCCATCTTCGTTCTCGCGCTCGGCATTGCTAGCGCCTCTACCCACACTGTGACGTTGTTCCAGCCGTCGGTGGTGAATGGGACTGAGCTGAAGCCGGGTGACTACAAGCTCACTCTCGAGAACGACAAGGCTACCATCATGAAAGGAAAGAACAAAGTTGAAGCGACAGTGAAGGTCGAGACCGGCAGCGACAAGTTCGGCACCACTTCGGTCCGCTATAGCAGCGAGGCCGGCAAATACAAGGTGCGCGAGATCCGCTTGGGCGGGACCACCACCACACTGGTTTTCAACTAAGTCGAAAGACGGAAGCTCTCTACTCCTCCCTTAAGGGATGCTGGGCAGCCCTGCTATACTCACCCCATGGCAAGGCTGCCCAGCATCCTTTTTCTGCTTTGGGGCGCTGCCCACGTCCTCCATGCAGAAACCGTCCTAATAGTACCGTTTTACAATTCAAGTAATGCTAAAAACATAAATTGGATTGGCGAGAGTATGGCCGAGGCCATGGGGGAGGCTTTGTCAGCTCAGGGCGTCGGTCGGGTGGCTTCTGATGAGCGCCGCGCGGCACAGGTTGCAATGGGTGTCCAACCAGCGGCTCGGTTAACTCAGGCCACCGTACTCGAGATTGCCATTAACGTGGATGCCGGCGTGGCCGTCTTTGGCGAGTTCGCGATCAGCGGACCGGACGCGGGGCCGCGCTCGCTCAGCGTCTCCTCCTCGGTGGTGGACATTCGCCAGATGCGTCGGGTCGCCACGATAGAGGAGTCCGGCGCTCTGGAGGATCTTTCCCGCATCCAGTCCCGGCTCGCCTGGAAACTGATCCGGTCCCTCCGGCCGGGGTTTGCGGAGACTGAGGAGGACTACATCCGGACGCGCCCGGCAGTTCGCTTGGACGCCATGGAGAATTATATTCGCGGACTGCTAGCCACGGACCGGGAGCAGCAGTTGCGCTACTTCGCAACTGCGGCGCGGCTTGCGCCGGGCTACTCCGAGCCGAATCTTCGGCTGGGCCTATTCCAGCTCGAGCGGAAAGACTACCGAACAGCAGCCAATTTCCTCACCAAAGTCAATTCGCGAGCGACTCGCTTCCGGGAAGCGGCCTTCTACCTTGCCCTGTGCCGCTACCACTTGGGAGATTACCAGGCGGCGCGCCTCGCGCTCGAGCAAATTGCGGCAGAAGCTCCATTGAATGAAGTATTTAACAACCTGGGTGTAGTGCAATCAAGGCTCGACATGGAGGCCGCGCTCAGTTCGTTTGGTCGGGCAATTCAGGCCGATCCGGCCGACCCGGCGGCCTATTTCAACACTGGCTACTACCTTTGGAGAAAAGGCCGTTTCGACGAGGCTAAGGCCCGGTTCGCCGAAGCCCTGGAGCGTTCGCCGGAGGACGAGGCGGTGGAAATCATGATCGAACGCTGCGAGGACCGGCAGGGGCCCCAGCCGGGCGATCCGCGCACGGAACGCCAGGAGCGGCTCAAAACGCGCTATGACGAGTCGGGCTGGCTGATGCTAAAGCAGATGTTCGCGCCCAAGCCGGAGGTGCATTGATATGTCACTGAGGCAACTTCGATAGAATCGGAAGGTAGTGACAATCCATCCGCGCGTGGCTGGCCTGGTGGCCTTGGCCGCACTCTCCACTCAAATCGCCAGCAGCCAGTCACCGGCTCCCTTGCCGTCCACCGTCCCGGTGAATGGCGTCAAGCCTGCCACCGCGCCAGACTCGGCCCCACTTGCGCGTTCCCGAATGGGTGCCTCGGCTCAACGCAACGAGAATGTCATCGTCTTCATGATCGACACCAACGCGGTCAAGGAGGCCAACATCCGCGTTGGCTCGACGACAACCGTAATAACTGATCCCCGCGCCGAATCGCAATATTTTGCCACTGAACATGGTTCGGCCCCAAGCAACATTGCCGGGCTGCGGTCTCAACCGGCGCCCAGCGGTCTGCACGGCGACGCGGCCTACTCGCACCAGAACTCTCTTTTTAACGCCCGGACTTTTTTTCAGGTTGGCGGGGTGAAACCCTCCCACCGCAACCTTGCAAGCGGCCGCCTGACCGGACCGTTGCCCGGCATCTCCGGCTTCTGGACCGCGACATACAATCAGAGGGACATCCGCGGCATGGTCAACGGCAATGTTCTGGTGCCCCTGGCGAATGAAAGAACTCCGTTGGCGACGGACCCGGCGGCCCGGGCCATCATCCAGGGCTACCTCGACGCCTTCCCGGACGAGTTGCCCAACCGGCCCGATTTCGACATTCGCGCACTGAATACGAACGCGGCACAACGCATCGATAGCCTCGCCGGCACGGGCCGGATTGACCTGCTGCTACCCCGAAGGCAGCGACTGATGGCCAATTACTCGATCGACCGCCAGCGTATCCGCGCCTTCAAGTTCGTTGCAGGCCAGAATCCCGATACAGACCTGCACACGCCCCGCGGTGCCATCACCTGGACTCGCGAATTGTCGCCCGGTTCGGATATCTCTCTGACCGCTTCTTACCAGCGCGGCGTTTCTGTCCTGACCTCGGAACCCAATGCCGTCGGCCCCCGGGTCCGCTTTGGCAATCAGATCGAGGAGTTGGGCCCCGATTCGATGTTTCCCATCGACCGCACGGTCAATACCTTTCTTTACGGAGCAGCATTCTCCCGCCGCTCCGGCGCCCACTCCATCACGTGGGGAGGCGACCTGACCCGCTTCCGGCAGCATGGCATCGAATCCAACAACAGCCGTGGCTACCTCCAGTTCCAGAGCAACCTGGGCCGTACAGCGATCGAGAACTTCAGGCTGGGCCTGCCCACCATCTATGAAGTCGCTCTGGGCGATCTGACCCGCGAATTCGCCAACCACACGGCCAACGGATACCTGGGCGACCGTTGGCAGGTGCATTCCCGGCTGCAACTCTACCTTGGCCTGCGCTACATGGCCGACTCGAGCCCAGTTGAGACCAGCGGCATCGACAAGCTCCCGTATTCGGGCGACTACAACAACTTCTCGCCGCGGTTATCTCTGGCCTGGCAAGCGGGCAACGGCTGGGTGGTGCGCAGCATGTACACCACATCTTTCCAGAAGATCCCTGCTGTCGCTTACCAACAGATCCGCAACAACCCGCCAAGAGTGCAATATGTCACCGTCAACCAGCCTCTGCTCACCGATCTGCTGGCGGGTGTTTCTCTCGAGGCCGGCGGCCGCTACACGCCGACGTGGATCGCCCCCGAACTGGCCACGCCATATTCGCACCAATACAATGCGGCCATCGAAAAGAGGTTCGGGTGGGGTGGGCTGCTGCGGACATCCTACATCGGGTCCCGCACTTTCAAAATGCTCACCGCCATCATTCAGAACCGCGCCGACCCCGTCGCCAGCATTCCACTGACCACGGCCACGGTGAATCTCCGCCGGCCCGATCCGCGCTACTACGAGACGTACACGATTCTCAACGGCGGCGTAGCCTACTTCGACGCCGGACAGGCCTCGCTCGAACTACCGTCGAAGAAAGGCTTCACCGGACAATTCACGTATACGTTTTCCAAGGCGATTGACGAAGGCTCCGACTTTTCGGCAACAGCCGCCAATCAAGATCTGGTGAAGAACCGGAACCAGTGGCAGTACGAATCATTCAAAGACCGCAAAGGCCTGTCGAATTTCGATTCGCCCCACGCCTTCACCGCTGCCCTGACCTACGAACTCCCATTCAGCCGCGCGGCCTCGAACTGGGGCCGGAGGGTCTTTGGCGGTTGGACGCTGTCGAGCATTCATCTCTGGAAGAAGGGGACGCCGTCCACGCTCTATGTCGGGAGCGATTCGCCCGGCTATGGCAACGTCGATGGCGGCCCATCTGACCGGCCGAACATCATCGACCCATCGATCCTCGGCGCCACCATCAGCCACCCCGACAACGCCACCCGCATTTTGAGCCGCGACAAGTTTGCGTTCATCCGTCTGGGTGAGCAACGCGGCAACCTGGGCCGCGGCACCTTCCGCAGGGCGCGGATCTGGAACTGGAATGGATCGGCGGCCAGGCGGATCCAATTGCCCCGGGAATGGAGCGCCGTGGTGAGTGGCGAGGTCTATAATCTCTCCAACACACCCCAGTTCGACGAGCCGCAGCGCAACCTGTCGTCTCCGTCGTTCGGCAAGATTACCAACACGCTGAATGACGGGAGGGTTTTTCAGCTCGGATTTCGCTTAATCTTTTAGTGGAAGGAGCTTGATCGAACTTGCCGCAAGCCTTTGGCTTGACAGACCGCGGACTGGTGCGGCCCGTCAATCAGGATGCGTTCCTGATCGACGAGCAGCTTGGGTTGTATCTTGTCGCCGACGGCATGGGTGGCGCCAAGGCCGGTGAAAAGGCATCCGCGCTGGCGCTGGAGACCGTCGCCAGGCACTTCCGGCGGGCGGGCGCGGATGCGGACCTGGTGCTTGCATACCAGGCCGCCCACGCTGCTGTTCGGGAATACGCTGCGGCGGACTTCTGCTGTGCCGGCATGGGCACGACGCTGGTTGGCGTGCATCTCACACCCGGCGGAGTTCATCTGGCCAGCGCCGGTGACAGCCGGGCCTACTTTTGGTCGGATGGGAAACTCGAACAACTGACCAAGGACCACAGTTGGATCGAGGAGGTCGGCCGCCGGATCGGGCTCTGCGAGGATGTGCTCAAGAAACATCCGTTTCGCCATGTCATCACCATGGCAATCGGAGTGGAGAGCGAACTCGACGTTCGTCAACGGAGGCTCGTCCCGCCCCTGAACTCACGCCTGTTGCTGTGCAGCGACGGCCTGCACGGGTACGTCAGTGATGAAACCATCGGCGAGACATTAGGTTCCGGGAGAAGTTTGGAGTCCCGCGCGCACCAGTTCATTGAAGCCTCCAAACGGGCCGGCGCACCGGACAATGTCACTGTTGTGTTGATCGATTTCTGACATCCGGCGACGCCACCGAATCTCGTGAGGCTGGTGGCGTGCGGAATGAAATCACACAGTTACATCCTCATCCTGGCCTGTTGCGGTATGCAGATCTGGGCCGAACCAGCGTTGACGGTCATGGTGAAGCACGGCGAAGGGACAAAGTTCCGCGCGGGCGAGCCATCGCCCAACAGGATTGAAGTGCTGGTCACCGACGCGGCCGGCAAGCCGGTCTCCAACGCGACCGTTACCTATTCGCTACCGCGTGAAGGCGTTACCGGGATCTTCCCGAGCGGCCTTTCGAGTGAAAGCGTTTTGACATCGGGCGACGGAACGGCTGCGGTGTCCGGTATCGCATGGGTAGACCGCGCGGGCGTGGCTCTGATCGAGGTCAAGGCGTCCCGCAAGGGCGAGATCGGAGCGGCCATGGTCACCATTGAGGTGACGCCAGGCACCGGCGATTCCCGGACGATTTCCAGCCGCTCGGGCAAAGGAAAGTGGATCCTGGTTGCGGCGGCGGCAGGGGCCGCCCTAGCCGGAGTCGCCTTCGCGGGAGGCAAGGGTGCAACGGCGGGGTCGACCGGGGCAGTTCTGATTGCCACTCCGCCACCGCCGACGGTGGGGACGCCCGCTATTTCGATCGGGAAGCCCTGACATGCGAACAAGACTGATTACATTCGTACTCGTGGCAGCCTGCGCAGCCGGGCAAAGTGGGATCGAAGCGCCGGTGCTGGGCCAGATCCGCGACAGCGGGGGGCGGCTAATCCGGCTCACCGGCGTACCCGGCGCCTGGCAAGCCGAGGAAGTCGCCGGGGGCGAGGAGTGGATCGAGCCCGGATGGCGGCTTGAGCGCGAGGCAGGTGCTCTCTCGCTGATTCGCGAGTCGAACGGCGCCCGATACCTGGTACCCACGGCCGCCTCGAATCTCCAATTGACCGTGTTCGTCCCACCAGAGCACGAAACCCCGGTGGCCGCGGCGTATGCCTTCCCGATGACGGCCGCGGGCGATTCGGCGGAGGTACGGTTTCGCGTGCGTAATACCGGGAGCGCGGCCATTGAAGTCAACCGGGTCTTCATCGCACCAGGCGGGCCGTTCCGGGTGAGCAATGCCTTCCCCATCCCCAGAACCCTGGCTCCGGGCGGCTTCGGCGAGATCCGGGTGGAGTTTTCACCCACGTCCGGCGGGTCGTTCACAGGCGACTTGAAGATCAACGATACGGTGTGGATGTTGACCGGATCTTCGCAGGCCGTACCCGATCTGGAAGTCTATGATGGTCAGTCCTGGGCGGCGGTGGCATCCGGAGCGACGCTTGATTTCGGCCGGATCCAGCCCGGTCAGCAGGTGGAAAAGTGGTTCCGATTCACGATGACGCCGGCCGGACCGGCGGTACTCGCCGGAGAAGGCTTCATCCAGGACTGGTTCGGCGAGGGGCTCCGCATCACCTGCCGTCCTCCGAGCCCGGGCCAATACAGTGCGAAGCTGAGTCTTGGCGTACGCGCCTGGATGCTGACTGCCACCGGCGAACAACCGGCGACTCCCGCCCCCCTATTCGTGCAACTGCCAGGCGCGATCGAGAACGGCGTTGAGCGCCGGATCGAATTCGTCCTAGCCGTGCCCGCCACCGCAACAGTGACGGGGGCGCTCCGGCTTGCGTTCGAGCCGGAGACGGCACAATTGGGCGACGACGCCTCTGCGGCTTTTCTGCCTTCGCAATCGCGGTCGATCGGCTTCACCGTGAAACAGGGCCAGACGGTCCCCGAATTCGAAAGTGGCAACGAGGCAGTGATTCAGACAGGCTCAACGGCGGGCTGGATTGTCATGCGAATCCTGCTGGGTCCGCACACCGTCGAGCAGCGCATCCGTGTCGCTCCGGCCGTGGTGAAGCTTGACTCGGCAACGGCTGCCCGTTCGGCGAACGTCACCGAAATCGTCATGAAGGGAATCGACAACACTCGCACGGCCAAGCAGATCGCCTTCAAGTTCTTCCGCTCGGATGGCAGCATCGCGGGATCGTTCGACATCAGCGTTGCACAGGCGTTTCAGGACTATTACACAGCCAATTCGAAATCCGGCGGCGTCTTCCAGTTGCGAGCGCAATTCCCGGTTTCGGGCGATTCCACCCTACTCGACGGCGTCGAGGTCACGCTCACGAACCAGACCGGCGGCCGCGACACGGGCCGGCTGAGATTCTGACGCGCAACCCGGTCCGCCTGCGCGGCTAAACTGGGCATGTGAAGCCGGTTGCATTGACGATCGCCGGATCCGACCCCAGCGGCGGTGCCGGAATTCAGGCTGACCTGAAGACGTTCCACCAGTTCGGCGTCTATGGCGAAGCTGTGATCACGCTGATTACCGTGCAGAACACTCTGAGCGTGGACCGTGTCGAAATACTGAGTGCGGATCTGGTCAGCCAGCAGATCGGCGCCGTGACCTCCGACATCCTCCCCTTCGCGGCCAAGACAGGCGCTTTGGGCAGCATCGGGGTTATTGAAGCAGTGGCGTCCGCCGCGCGGAGCTTCACTTTCCCGCTGGTCGTGGACCCGGTCATGATCAGCAAGCATGGCGCGCCCCTGATTGAGCCCTCCGCCCGGCAGGCAGTGGCGGACCTGCTGCTGCCGCTGGCGCGCCTTGTGACGCCCAATCTGCCGGAAGCCGCGGCCCTGGCCGGATTCGAAGTCGCCGGCCCGGACCAGATGCGCGCCGCGGCCAGGTCGATCTTCGACCGCACCGGCGCCTGCGTCCTTGTGAAGGGAGGCCATTTGGAAGGCGACGCGCTCGACATCCTGTTCGACGGCGAGAGCTTTCACGATTACCGGTCCGAGCGGTTCGCGACCCCGCACACCCATGGAACCGGTTGCACATACTCGGCTGCAATTACGGCCAGCTTGGCTTTAGGCCTGACCTTGGAAGAGGCCGTGGCCAGGGCCAAGCGATTCATCATCAGGGCGATCCGGACCAACCCAGGGCTGGGCGGCGGCTGCGGTCCGGTGAATCACCACGCCGAGGTCGTGTAGAGTATGGATGGAGGTTGCCTGTGCCCCAGGCAGGTCAAGGGGCATCAGCGGCCTCTCGGTAGCTTGACTTCGCGCGAACCGGTGACTTAAGGTACAAGATTCATCCGGGTGCGCGACGGATTGGTAGGGAAGATGTCTGCCGGCGATCAAAGCCCAAAACTCGTGACTGATCTTGTGCTCGCATCGAGCCTGGACAGCGTCGACGCCGCCGAAAACCACGCCGTGTCGGCGGCCGAAAGCGTGGGCATGGCGGATGAGGACGTCTTCCGCTTCGGCTATGCGGTGCGCGAGGCGATGGTCAACGCCGTGGTCCATGGCAACCGGTACAGCGCCAACAAGAGTGTCGTCTTCCGAATCTCCGCGAGCGCCGGATCCATCGAAGTGATGATCCGGGATCACGGGGATGGGTTCACCACCGAGTCTGTGGCTGACCCATTGGCCGAGGAGAATTTGCTCTGCCAGTCCGGACGTGGTATTAGTCTGATCCGCGCTTTTGTCGACGAGTTACAGGTTTCGCCGGCCGAAGGTGGAGGTACGGTCGCGCTTCTGAGAAAGTATGTCAAGGCGGGAACCAGCGCCCCGCCGCAGGTTTCTGAACAATGAAGGAGGTTCTGTTTCAATGAGTGTTGAACTGACTACTCGGCAGGTAGGTGACGTTGCCGTGATCGACGCCAAAGGGCGCATCACGCTCGGGGAAGGCTCTTCCGACTTCCGCGATACCATCAAGGGGCTCGTGGTCAAGGGACAGAAGAACGTTCTGGTCAACTTGGCCGAGATCACCTACATCGACAGCTCCGGTATCGGCGAGATGGTATCCGGCTATACCACCGTCGCCAACGCCGGCGGCAAACTCAAACTGCTTTCCCTGACCAAGAGGGTTCAGGACTTGCTCCAGATCACCAAGCTCTATACGGTCTTCGAAGTCTACGACGACGAAGCCGCCGGTTTGGCCAGTTTCCAGAAGTAGATTGCCTCCGATCGAGGACCGTTGGACAGTTGTCGTGGCCGAGGACTCGGCGCTGCTGCGCGATGGCATCGCCTGCCTGTGCGAGTCCTCTGGCCGATTTCACGTCCTCGCAGCCGTGGCCGACGGTGAGGCCGCGCTCAATTCCATCCGCACGCACAAGCCCCAACTCGCCGTGATGGGACTGTCCTTGACGCGGCTTTTTGCCATCGAGGCAGTCAACAAGATTCGCGAGGAGGTCCTTGATACCCGGATAATCATTCTGTCGCCTCGCACCGATCGTAAGACAGTGATTGAAGTGCTCCGGTCGGGAGCCCAAGGCTACTTCGTCAGCACTACGGGCGGGCGGGCGCTGCTCGAATGCCTGGACCGGGTGGCTGAGGGAGGCGTCTATGTCTCTCCTGAGATCGACATTCAGGCGTTGTTCACCGAGAAGAACCGCTCCGCTTCGGCGGATCCGCTCGGCGCTTTGAGCGCGCGCGAGTATCAGGTCTTCAGCCTTCTGATCGATGGCGTGCGCGCCAAGGAAATTGCCGCCCGGTTGAACCTCAGCACCAAGACAGTCGACACCTACCGCGCCAACCTCATGAGGAAGCTCGACATCTTCGACGTAGCAGGGCTGGTGAAGTTCGCCATCCAGCGGCAGATCATCACCGGCTGACGGCGGCTCTGGCCCGGGCCTGAAATGGCACCTCGTGCTAAACTCATAGGTTTGGAGTGATCTGTGGACCGTACTACCCGTCATGATCTGAAGTCCGACAAGTTTGTTCAGGAAGTCGCCCATTCGGTTGAGTTCCTCGAAAGCCACCGTGGCCAGTTGATCCGCTACGGTTCGATCGTGCTCGCACTGGTTGTTGTGGGCGTCGGCTTGTACTATTTTCTGCAGACTCGCAAGCGGGCCCGCTTCGGCGAATTGTCCTCGGCGATGCTAGTTTACAACTCGGCGGTCGGACCTGATCTGGGCAACCGGATGAGGTCTTTCCCGACGGAAGAGGCGCGCCAGCAGGCGATTAAGAAGTCAATGAACGGCTTCATCGAAAAGTACGCGGGCACGGAAGAAGCCGGTATCGCCAGCTATCTTCTGGGCACCAACGCCGCTGATCAAGGCGACATCCCAGCCGCTCGCCGATATCTTGCCGAAGCGATGAAGGAAGGCGGCAAGGACTACGGTTCGCTCGCCAAGTTTGCCCTTGCCGGGATCGCCAGCTCAGAGGGAAAGAACGCCGAAGCCGAGCAACTGCTGCGCGAGTTGGTTGCAAACCCCACCGTGCTGGTCGGCAAGGAACAAGCTACCATCGCTCTGGCCCAGGCCATCGCCTCCTCCAAGCCGGACGAAGCCCGCAAACTGCTCGAACCCCTGCGCACCGAAACGGGCGCGGCCAGCCGGACCGCATTGACCGTGCTGGCTGATCTAAACAAGGGCAAGTGAGCCTTGTAGCTCTTCGCTACCCGATCGACCGACTCAAGGGGCGCCGGTACCCCGAAGAGCCCCATCCCTATCGAAACGAGTTTCAACGTGACCGCGACCGGATCGTCCATGCACGCGCGTTCCGCCGCCTCGAGGATAAGACACAGGTCTTCGGTGAAGGCTTCTCCGACCACTTCCGCAACCGTCTGACCCACACGATCGAAGTTGCCCAAATCGCCCGCACCGTGGCGTGCGCGCTCTCACTCGACGAGGACTTCACGGAAGCTCTGGCGCTGGCCCATGACATCGGCCACCCGCCCTTCGCTCACGCCGGGGAGGAGGCGCTGAACCATGCCATGGCCGGCTACGGTGACAAATTCGACCATAATCTGCACGCGCTCCACATCGTTGAGGACTTCGAGCGCCGCTATGCCCGCTTCCCCGGACTCAACCTGACCTTCGAGGTCCGTGAAGGCATGGTGAAGCACTCGCGCGATTTCGAACCGGGCGAGCACCCGGATTTCGATCTGTATCTTCCTGGATTGAAGCCTCCGCTCGAAGCCCAGATCATCGACCTGGCCGACGAGATTGCATACAACACAGCCGATCTCGATGATGGCTTCTCGGCGAGCCTGTTCTCACTCGATGAGATCGCCCGCCGCATCTCAGGCTACGGTGCCATGCTCGACAGCGTCCGGGTCCACTATCCCGACGCGCCCGATGGCATCCTGTTCCAGGAGGCGCTGCGAAAACTCATCGATCATCTGGTGTCAGGCCTGATCGAAGGAACACGCCAGGCCGTGCAAGCGAGCAATTGCCAGAGCGTCGACGATGTCCGGCGCGCAGGCCGGCGGTTGGTTGTGATGCGGCAAGCGGCTGCCGCCGACAACAGGGAATTGAAGACCTTCCTGTTTGAGCGCGTCTACTCGATCGAGCCACTTCAGGCGGAGCGCCGGCGTGCGATGAAGGAGATAGGCCAGTTGTTCAGCTACTACATGGACAACCAAGGCAGCCTGCCGGAGAGCCATGAGGCGCGCGCTCTGGAGCAGGACCGCCATCGGGTTACCTGCGACTACATTGCCGGCATGACCGACGGCTTCTTTCGCCGCACTTACGCACGGGTCCTTGCCTGACCAGCAGCCGCTTACCAACTGCGTGACGGGCATTTTCAAACGCTCTTGCCCTCACATCGGAAGCTCGACTCCCCCCTACGGCAGCAATTGGTAGCTGACAAAGGCCAGGAGCTTGCCATCGGGCGACCAGCCGTGGAAGTACGACGGCGCCGTTTCGGTTACAAGGCGCGCGCTTCCTCCGCCGATCGGCACAACATAGATGCGCGACTTGCGATCCTGCCGCGACTGATCACTGATGGCCATCTCCCTGCCATCGGGGGAGATGGCATGGTCGTTGTTGAGGCGCGTCGCGACGCCAGTGTCGATCAGGAAGGGAGCGCCCCCGTCCACTGGAATACGGTAGAGCCGCCCGCCGCCGTTGAAGTACAACTGGTTGCCGCTCGATCAGTTGGGCGCTTCGGATCGCCCTGGCGCGACATACACGGCTCGCCTGTCTGATGAGGAGACAGTGATTGTCTCAAGCGTGGAATAGAGCTTCAGTTGCCCTGCAGCGGGAGGCTCGGGTGTCCCCTCGACATTGCTGAAAATGGCCGTCTCCACCGCGTTCTTGTCATGTGCCGTGACGCCGATGCCGATGTAGTACGGGGCTTTCGCCGATCCTCCGGCGATGCGCAACCCCTCGCCCTCGCCGGCAATCGAGAGGTGAAAGCGGTCTCCGCGCTTGATGAGTTACAGCCGTTTCGGCCCGTCCACGATGGACTGGATTACATGAGCCGCGCCGCCCTGCATGTTGCGCGCCTGCAATGACGCCAATCCGTCCGCGTGGAGTGCCGCGTCCGCATATGCCGAGCCGGCATCAAGGCTCTGACGGATCATCAGGACTGCCTTCCTATACGGATTGTCCCTCGCTGTAGCGAATGCGATGCGAGCGGCGATTGACATATCGCCTGATGCCTTCATCCAAACGAAATGGAACGCATCCGATGCCGCCCACATGCTTTCGCCACTCGCTGTGACGCGATAGCTGTCCTTCAGGGCATCGTATTCAGCCGCCCCCTGGTGTAGCACCGTGACAACATCGCCGTGGCCCTGGAAGGTGCCCACTTACGCCAACATCGACGGCACCGGTATCAGTGCCGCCGCCATCTATGCCGCCAGTTTCAGACCCATGCAAGCCGCCTCCCGTCCGATACAATATGATTTGGTACCGAGTCTTTCACGCACGTTTTAGTCGCGACGGACAGGCGTTCTTCGGGGTCGCCCGACCTCGCAAGCGAGCCTCAGCCGATTCATCTCAAAGTCCACTGCACACGATTTCCTATTGCACTTCAGCAATTTGCAGCCCGTAACCAAATGTTCTCTTGCAACGCGGCTCACACCCTGTTACCTTCAACCCATGCTGAGAAATCTCGCTGCTATAGTCCTGCTGTCAGGGCTCATGCTCCACGCGCAGTATGACACTGCAACAGTCCTTGGAACGGTTACCGATCCGTCGGGTGCCGCCGTCCCCAACGCGAAAATCACTTTGCTGAACGTTCAGACCGGTGTTTCGGTCCGCATGAACACCGACGAGAACGGCAGCTACCAGTTTCTCAACCAGCGCATCGGCAGCTACAAAGTCACTGCAGAAGCTGGTGGATTCAAACAGGCGGCCTCGGTCGACTTTACTCTCACGGTCAATGCCCGGCAGCGAGTCAACATGACTCTCCAGGTCGGCGAAATCACCGAGAGCGTCACCGTCACCGACTCGGTTCGCCTACTTGAATCCGACTCCAGCGACCGCGGCCAGGTTGTCGGCCGCGCCGCTATCGTCAACCTCCCTCTGAACGGACGAGCTTATGCCGACCTGGCCTTGCTCTCGCCCGGCGTGCGCAAGTCCAACATCACCGCCCGAGACGCTTCGTTCAACGTGAACGGCCTGCGCAGTTCGCTGAACAATTTCATGCTGGATGGCGTCGACAACAACGCCTACGGCACGTCGAATCAAGGGTTCTCGAACCAGATCATTCAGCTCAACCCTGACGCTGTCCAGGAGTTCAAGGTCCAGACAAACAACTTCTCCGCCGAATACGGACGCGCCGGTGGCGCCGTTATCAACGCCAGCCTGCGCAGTGGCACCAACGAGTTTCATGGCGCAGCCTGGGAGTTCCTCCGCAACACCAAACTCAATGCCGTTGGCTTCTTCCGCCCCGCCACGGGCGTGAAGCCTGTTCTGGTCCAGAATCAGTTTGGCGCTGCCTTCGGCGGACCCATCAAGAAGGACAAGATGTTCTTCTTCGCCAACTACGAGGGGCTCCGGAACGTCTCACGCACCTTGGAATATGCCAGCATCCCCACCCCCGATCAGAGGCTGGGCAAGCTCGGCGTGTCCGTGAAGAACCCGGTAACGGGCGACGTCTACACTGACGGCGTGATCCCCCAAAGCGCCATCACCAGCTTTGCCAGGAAGGTGCTGAGCAATCTGCCCACGCCCATTCGCTCGACAGCGGCCAACGCTGTTCCGTCCAACAACTGGGAGTACCTCACGCCCGTGCCTATCGTCGACAACAAGGGCGATTTCCGGTACGACCACTATCTCAACTCCAAGCTCAATGCTTTTGCCCGGTACAGCCACAGGGAAATGAACCGGACCGAGAACCATGTCATCCCCGGCCCCTCGGGCGGAGGAGCTAACGGAAATGTCCGCGTCATGAACAAGCAGATCACCACAGGCTTCAACTACAACGCCACGCCTACATCGGTGATTGATTTCCGTATCGGCGTCAGTTGGTTTGAACACTAGCGTCCGGCTATAAGTCCCATAGATTGAGCTGGTTAGAAATTGCCTCTGA
>CAZSBK010000001.1:0-150607 GCA_964604945.1 uncultured Candidatus Solibacter sp. | reverse complement strand
CGAGAGCAGGCCCAGCACGACGGCCTCGTAACCGGCCTGCACCGGAGCAATCGGCTTCTCCTTGCCGGCGATCGAATTCAGCCAGTTGCGGATATGCGCTTCAACGGCCAGGTTGTCGCACTTCGGGATGGTCACCGACATCTCCTTGCGGGCCTTCACGTGGGCGGGCACGCCGTCGTAGGCCTCGGGGTAGAAGTTCAAAGTGTCACGGTTGATCACCTCGATCGTCCCCTCGTTGCCGCAGAACTGCTCGCCGTAGCCGAACCGGGAGTTGCCGAGGTAGCAGCTATAGTTCACATGGAACTGGTCGGCGTAGTCGATCAGGCAGCTCCAGGTATCGGGCACGTCGCGGTCGTCGTTTACCGTCCAGCGGTTCTTCCCGCCTGAAGTGATGATGGAGGACGGGAAGGCCTTGTTCAGGACGTACGCGGTGACGTCGGTCTGGTGCACCATGAGATCTGTGGCGATGCCGCTGGAATAATCCCAATAGAGGCGCCACTGGAAGTAGCGGGCCTTGTTAAATTCCCGCTTGGGGGCTGGGCCGAGGAACCTGGCAAAGTCGGTGTTTTGTGGCGTCGCGTCGGCGGGGATGGCATAGCGCCAGGCGCCGGAGCCGTCGGGCAGCGCGTTGCGGTACCAGAAGGCCCGGGTGTAGTGGCAGTCTCCGATCATCCCCTGCGCAATCATGGTCTTGGCCATGTTGTAGAGGCTGTTGGAGCGGTTCTGGGTGCCAACCTGGATGACGCTCTTGGAGTTCCGGGCGACCTTCATGATCTCCTGCGCCTCTTCGAAGGTGTGGGACAGGGGCTTTTCGACATAGACGTTCTTGCCGGCGGCCAGCGCGTCGAGCAGCATGCGGTGGTGGAGATGCTCGGGGGTGGCGATGACGACGGCATCCAGGCTCTTGTCTGCGAGGAGTTCGCGGTAATCGGCGTAGGTGGTTGGCGCTTTGCCGCCCTTGGTGGTGACCAGGTCCTTGCCCTTGGCGAGGTTGCCCGTGAAGGTGTCGCAGATAGCGGCGATATTGATCTTCGAGGCGACACCGGCGAAGGCTCGTTCAGTAAGATAGCGGCCGCGGCCGCCCGTGCCGATCACGCCGACGGTGACGCGGTCGCTGGCGCCGAGCGCGGGCAGGATAGCAGGACCAGCAGCGAGCACGGCTGCCTTGGCCGCCTTGCTCAGCATTGTTCTGCGGGAAAGCTCCTGGCTCATTGATGTATCTCCTTGCAGGGATCGGCCGTCTCGCATTCGCGGCCTGACGTACACAGCATATACCGTTCGGTGCACCCACGTCCTTACTCTGAATCCCGATCCCACTTACCCTTGTCGAAACTTCCCCGGGGCTTGGCATTGGATGCAAGAGGCGTGAAGTGGACCATACGGCATTGACCGGCTCAGTGCGGTCTTTCGACCAGCCTACAAATGCCCTCGGCGTGAGCGGATCAAACGAACCTCGACCAAATCGCGACGCGACACTCTGACACAACTGAACTGTGGCTCTGCGGCGACACCCGATACAGGGGACCGGTCTTATCGCCTATCTGTGACGGAGCCTTATTTCCCGGAGTCAGGCTTTCCAGTCCTGTTTGTGCTAGACCATCTGGTGGGAGGTGTAATTCGTGCTCTCGACCCGCGGATGTCTCGTCCTGTTTGCGCTCATTCCGCCCTACTACTTGGATTGCGTGGTGGCGATTGGACGCAGAGTTCCAGTTGAAGAGAATGGCCGTCCAGTTATTGAGAACGGGCGGACAAAGCAGACGTGGGAACCGATTGCATCAGGCTTCCTGTTTGGCGAGCTTCACGGGGAGGCACCCGACAAGCGTAAACAATATCGTGTGTACTTGGTGTCGAACCGCCATGTATTTAAGGGACAGCAGCAACTTGTGCTCCGGTTCAACCCTCAGATCGGTGGACGAGCGAAGGAATACGAGCTTCCGCTGTTCGAAAAGGGGAAGGAACTGTGGGTCGCGCCAGCGGACGACGAGCTTGATGTGGCTGTACAACCCATCAACTTTGACTTGCTGCAACGTGATGGGATCCAAGTTGGGTTTTTCAGAAGCGACGAAATGGCGGCTGATCTATCAAAGGTCAGAGAATTGGGAATCACCGAAGGCGACGGCGCATTCGTGCTGGGCTTCCCCCTATCGTTAGTAGGCGGGGAGCGGAACTTTGTGATCGTTCGTCAAGCCACAATCGCTCGCATCAGAGACGCCATCGCTGGGGTCAGCAAGGAGTTCATGCTCGACACGCTGATATTCCCTGGTAATAGCGGTGGACCAGTTGTCCTGCGCCCTGAGGCAACATTCATCGATGGCACAAAGCCTCAGAAATTATCCCTGCTTGTCGGTCTGGTTAGTAGCTTTCGTACGTACCAGGACGTTGCCGTGAGCAAGCACACGGGCAGACCGAGAGTCGTCTTTGAAGAGAACGCTGGTCTGGCATCCGTCATACCGATCGATGCCGTCAGAATAGCAATCAAAGAGGGACTTGTGCGATTCGCTCCGACAGTTGAGAAGTAGTGGGCATCAAACTCACGATTTGACCCACGGGGCAGGCGTGACGCAACGTACTTGCAAATCTCGCATAGCCCTCACCCCGTCTGATTCCCGACTTTTGCGACAAGGCGGACCGCAACCGCGGCGCGCTTCGTGCATCTGAGAGAATAGAAGGGTAAGGGAACCTCGTATGAACGGCCTCAAAACCACCTTGTTGCTGGCGTTGATGAGCGGCCTGTTTGTCGTTGGCGGAAGCGCCCTCGGCGGCCAGCGCGGCATGACGATGGGCCTGGTCATAGCCGTCGTCATGAACTTTGTCAGCTATTTCATGTCGGAGAAGATCGCCCTGGCATCGAGCGGAGCCGTTCGGGTGAGCGACTCGCAGAACCCGGATGTCTACTGGCGCATCGCCCCAATGGTGAAACGGTTGTGCGAGCGCATGGAACTTCCCGAGCCGAAGCTCTGGGTGATTCCCGAGGATGCGCCTAACGCCTTCGCCACCGGCCGCAACCCCAACCACTCCTCGGTCGCCGTCACGATGGGATTGCTCAAGCTGATGAACGATGACGAGATTGAGGGCGTCATCGCCCACGAGCTTGGACACATCAAGAACCGCGACATCCTCATCAGCTCAATCGCCGCCACCATGGGCGCCGCCATCACCTACCTGGCCCACTTCGCCATGTTCTTCGGTGGCCGCCGCGACGACGACGATGCGCCCAACCCGATCGTGGCGATTCTCACCATGCTGCTCGCGCCGCTGGCCGCTGCGTTGATCCAGATGGCGATTTCGCGGACGCGCGAATACGGCGCCGACGCCGCCGCGGCCAAGTACACCGGGTCGCCGCGCGGCTTGGTCTCGGCACTGACCAAGCTCGAAGGCTACTCCAAGCGCATCCCGATGGACGTTTCGCCGGCGATGTCGCACATGTATATCATCAAGCCGTTCACCGGCCAGAGCCTGGCCCGGCTGTTCTCCACGCATCCGGCCACGGAAGAGAGGATTGCGCGGCTGAACCAACTCGGCCAAGCAGCGTAAATTGCCCGGCCCTGCACAGGTTGTCATCACCCGGAAAGGCGAGTCGCGCCTCGAGTCGGGTCATCTGTGGGTCTATTCCAGCGATGTTTCGGACCGCGGCAGGGCTGAGGCTGGCGATGTCGTCCACGTCGTCAATCAGCGCGGCCGGCCGCTTGGGACGGCACTCTACAGCTCCACTTCGCAGATCACACTGCGTCTGCTGTCGTCAGGCAGGATCGACTCCATTGATGATTTCCTGCTGGCACGGCTCACCGACGCCCTGGAGCTTCGGCGCCGCGTCGTCCAGGATTCCGACTCCTACCGGCTTGTCCATGCCGACGGCGATCTCTTGCCCGCCCTGGTTGTCGACCGGTACGGCGATTACCTCGCTGTCCAGTTCCTCAATCAGGCCACGGACCGGCTCTCCGGCCAGATTGTCCGATGCCTGAAGCAACTCATCGATCCCAAAGGAATTATTGCCAGAAATGACGCCGCAGTCCGGCGTCTGGAGGGTCTGCCATCCGAGATCCAGGTCATCGATGGAGAACTCCCGGCTGGGGTTGAAGTTCACATGAACGGTCTGACGCTGCTGGCCGATCTGGCTGGTGGCCAGAAGACCGGGATCTATCTTGACCAGCGCGAAAACTACCTCGCCGCTCAACGTCATGCCCGCGGGCGGGCGCTGGATTGCTTCACGTCAACCGGCGGCTTTGCGCTGCATCTGGCCCGCGCCTGCGAATCGGTCGAGGGCGTCGATTCAAGTGTCCATGCGCTCGAGTCGGCACGCGCCAACGCCGCCGTTAACCAGTTGGCCAATATCGATTTCCGCGAGGCCGATGTCTTCCACCTGCTGTCAGGCTATGTCACGGCCCGCCGAAGCTTCGACGTGGTTGTGATTGACCCGCCGGCCTTCGCGAAGAACAAAGCAACCGTGGACCAGGCCATCCGGGGCTACCGCGACCTGAACCTGCGCGCATTGAAGTTGCTCGGCAAGGGCGGGATTCTAGTGACCTGCTCGTGTTCCTACCATGTCTCGGAGGCCGATCTTCTGGCCGTCACCGCCGACGCCGCCCTTGATGCCGGCAAGCGCCTGCGCGTCCTTGAGCGCCGGGCCCAAGCCGCCGACCACCCGATTCTGCTCACGGTGCCGGAAACCCATTACCTGAAGTGCCTCATCTTCGAGGTCCTTTAACGCGCAGGCCCGATTTCGGTTCAATCTGGCGTGAATCCCTGCTAACGTGAGAACAGCATAAGGGCAAGGAGGTCCGGCATGTCCGGAGCGGTATTTTACCTTTGTGGGCGACGTGACTATACGGCGGAGTGCCTGGCCGTATCGGCTCATCACGCGGGGATTCCGTTCAAACCCGCCGAAATGGGCTGGCTGGCCAGCGACATCGTGCCCCGATTGGACGAAATCCGGGCTCATGCGCAGGACCGCATCCCGCCCGGGCCCATCGCGGGCCTACTTGCCGGAGATCGCGTCTCAGCCATCTGCGCTGCGTATCTTGCTGAACGCCAAGGCCTTCTGTTCCATTCGGTCGAGGCGATGGAAACCTGTGCGCAGAGACTGCTCGCGCGTGAGTGTCTCCGCGCCGCCGGGTTGCAGGTTGCTCCGGCGTTTCTCATTTCTTCAACAGCCAGCTTTGAGGACGCCATCCACCGCACATCGTTTCCCTGCGTACTGAAGCCTGTCCGCTTCACTGGCGGCCAGGGCGTGATGCGGGCGGACACGCCGGACGAGTTCCACGAGGTCTTTCACCATCTCCAGGGCATGACCGGCATCGCTCAGAGCGAGTACTTCCTTGTGGAAGAGTACATCCCGGGCGAGGAATGTTCCTTCTATGGCTTTGCCGTGGCCGCTCAAATGAACACGCTGGCGCTTTTCGACCGGCGTTCAAGTGAGGATGGCCCCGCCTTCCAGGACAAGCTCCTCACTTCACCTTCGCGGAAACCGAAGCAAGTGTCGGCGGAGTTGGCCTACACCGCCAATCTGGCGGCCCAGGCGATGGGCCTGTGTAATGGCCCGGTATCGGTCGAGATGCGATGGGATGGCAGGCGCGCCATTGTGCTTGAAGTTAACCCGTTCCTGCCGCCGCCAGCGGTGTGCCGGGCTCTGTCGCCAAGAGGGACCTACTCGTTCGGGGAACTCATGTTGCTCGCTTCGGCTGGCAGGGCAACTCCCGCTCTAGAGCCCAGCCACGCCGCCGGTGTCGGCTACCTGTCGCTGCCGGGGCCGGGGATATTCGAGGGTCTCGACGGAGTGGAGGCCGCGCTGGATGTTGATTTGGTCGATGAGGTGTCCGCTTGCCTCCCGGAAGGCGGAATGGCCTGCCCGCCACCCGACGGCAATCATCGCGCAGCTGTTCTCATTGCGAGGGGCCACAGCGCTTCGGAAATAGAAGCCAGCCTGTTGCAGGCGATGAGCCGGTTGTCGGTCAGGATGAGCCCGGCGCAATTTGCCGGAGCGCACGGATAGCCCCGTCACTACTGCTTCGATTCGCCTTGCTCGCCCTCGGGGACGAATCCGGGCGGAACATTCAGCCCCTCGCCGAAGAAGTACTGTTCCATCTGCTTCAGCAGGAATTCCTGAGCTTCACGAGTGCCGAGATTGAGGCGGTACTCGTTCATGATCATTTTCATGTGCTCGACCCACATGCCCCAAGCTTGCTTCGAGACGTTTTCGTAGATCCTCTGTCCGAGCGGGTGGTTGTCGAAGGGGGTCTCCGAGAGACCTTCCATCTCTTTTCCCAACTTCACGCAGTGAACCATTCGCTTCGGGGCTTCTTCAGCGGCCATGAGGAATCTCCTTCTATGCCAGGATAGCAGCAGCCGCGGGTTTTGCTGGCTCCAATGCCGCGTCCGCGGCTGCCCTATTCCTTATCCTCGCCGCGGGCTGATGCACCGGCCCGATGCTTCTTGGCGAGGTAATCGGAGAGCTTGAGCATCGTCCGGCCGCCGCGGTCGACATAGCGGTTCGCGGCGCGCTGATAGCGCTTAAGCACTTGCCTCCGGTTGCCATCGCGCAGATCGCAGGCCTCTATGTCGAGCAGGATCTCGATCTCCCAGGGCTGGAACGTGGTGCGCTGGATGCGTCCACGCAGAAGTTCGGCCAGGAGCTTATTGAACTGGATCAGCCTGGATTCCAGCTCGTCAACGGGAACGGGTGAGTCTGCTCGCATGGACACTGCGTGGCTGCCGGCAACCAACAAACACCAACTGCATTGTATCGGCTATCCAGAACAAAGCCAACCAGAAACGTTCGTAGTTCCGCCGCCACCACATTGGGCTCGCTATGAACCGCGATCAGCGGAGGCAGCAGAGCGCTTGTGCGGCTGGCGGCTCGGCCCGAAGGGATGCGCCGCGAGGCATTGGGCCGGCATGAGGCGACAAGGCCGAGTGGATCTGCCCCCTACGCACGCTAGAAGGGGCTCGCAGATCAATCCCTGGTCAGCGACACAGCCACACGCCACGCCTCGCGGTAGATCCTCGCAAAGCGTATCGGCCACCAGAGGCTGGGCTTCAGTAAAATCCTGGCCCGATGTCACTTTTCGATGTCGCGGTGGTGGACCTTGGCCAGGTAACCGGACTTCTGGAGGCGTTTGCCGATCTCCTCGGCCATCATGACTGACCGATGGCGGCCTCCAGTGCAGCCGAAAGCGATCGTCAGATAGCTCTTACCTTCGTGGATGTAGTGAGGCATGAGAAACAGCAGCATTGACGCGACGCGGTCGATGAAGTCCTGCGTCTGCGGGTAGCTGCGGACAAAACGGGCGACGCGGGCGTTTCGTCCGGTGAGGTTCTTGAACTCTGGGATGTAGTTCGGGTTAGGGAGGAAGCGGACATCGAAGACCAGATCGGCGTCGGTTGGCACGCCATAGCGGAATCCGAAGCTCAGGGACGATACCAGCAGGCGCATATCGGCGGGCGAGCCAAAAGCTTCGACGATGCGCCGGCGAAGCTGGTGGACGTTCATTTCCGACGTGAGAAGGACATGATCGGCCAAAGCGCGGATGGGGGCAAGCATTTCACGCTCAGTCAGGACATTGCCCAATACGGAGCGGTCCTGGCCGAGCGGGTGGGGACGGCGTGTTTCGCTGAAACGGCGGACTAGCGTGTCGTCACCGGCGTCAAGAAACAGCAACCGGGTACGGATATCGCGCTTGAGGGCGGCATAGATGGCCGGAAACCGCTTAAGCGATTCGCCCTCACGGATGTCGACGACAAGCGCGGCACGGCCGATATTGGGTGATTCCTGAGTCAGCATGGCGAAAGTCGGGATGAGTTCGACGGGGAGATTGTCGACGGCATAGTAGCCGTTGTCTTCGAATGCTTTGAGGACGGTGGCCTTGCCAGAGCCGCTCAATCCCGTGATGACGACCAACTCCGGGGCTTCGTTTTGCGGGGTTTTGGGGGCGGGCAGCGCCGCCCCCGTGTCCTTCTTCCTTGCCATTGACGCCTCAGGACTCTATCAGATCGACCTGGCCGTCGCGGCGGCGAACCAAAACGCCGGTTCGTCCGGTCTCGGTGTCGGTGAAGATGACATAGTCGCTGCCCTTGTCCATGGTGAGCATCGCTTCTTCGGCGGTCATGGGCTTGCGGGCGCCGGACGCACTCACGACGCGGGCTGGTTTGCCGGCCTTCTCCTTCTTGGCCTTGGGCGCAGTCTTCGTTGTCGCCTTGGCAGCGGCCGGCTTGGACAGAACAGGTTCGGCGGCTTTGCGCACGGTGTCGCGCTTGGTGTCGCGGTACTTGGACAGCATTTTGAGAGCCTGCTTCTCCACTTTGGAGACGGCGTCCATGATGGCGGTGTACTGGTCGGTGGCGTCGGCGACGCCGACCAATGCCTGGTCGTGGAAGTTGATCCGGACCTCGGCATGCTGCTGATGGCGGACGGTTTGCAAGGCCACCTGCGCGACCTTCTCTCCGCGCTTTTCGAGCAGTTTGGAGAGCTTGGAGAACTGCGTCGCCAGTTTGCGCTCCTGTGATGCGGTGAGTTTGTCTTGCTTCCCAGTGAAAGTGATATTCATACCGGTGCCTTTCTATTGGATCTTGAGACGAATGTGTGCCGCCGCGGGGTGCCGGGAGTTGTTAGTCCTTCAACCTGCGGTGGTGTGTGGAGGGTATCTTCATGTCCTCCCTGTACTTGGCCACGGTGCGCCGGGTGACCTTGATGCCCTGCTGCTGGAGCATGATGGCGATGTGGTCGTCGGTGAGCGGACGTTTTGGATCTTCATCCTTGATCATCTGTTTCACCATGCGCTTGAGGTTGACCAGAGAGAGGTTGCCGCCAGTGGGGCCCTGGACGGCTTCAGTAAAGAAGAAACGGAGCTCGAAGACGCCGCGAGGAGTGTGGGCGTACTTCCCGGCGACGGCGCGGCTGACCGTGGAGGCGTGGACGCCGATCTCTTCGGCGACCTCCTTAATCATCATCGGCCGCAGCGCGTCGATGCCGGATTCGAGGAACCCGCGCTGGCGCGTGACAATGACTTCGCAGACTCGCAGGATGGTCTGCTTGCGCTGCTCGATGTTACGGATGAGCTGCAGCGCCGAGGCGTAGCGATCCTTGATGTAGTTGCGGGTTTCCTTGTCGGAGCCCTCGCCGCGCTCGAGCAGGTGGCGGTAGCCGCCATTGATGCGCACCTGAGGAAGACCTTCGTCCGACAGGCCGATGACGTAGTCCTCGCCGTCCTTCGTTATGTACACGTCCGGCTCGACGGCCCGGGCGCCGGGTCCCGAGTATTTCAGGCCGGGCTTGGGGTCGAGATGGACGATGACGTCGAGGGCGATCTGGATGTGCTCGATGGGGCGTTTGAGGAGGCGGGCGAGTTCCTTAACGCTCTTTGATTCGACCAGTTTGAGATGGTTCTCGACGATCTGCCAGGCTACGCTACCCTGCGCTTCGCGATCCTCCAATTGCAGGAGCAGGCATTCCTGGAGGCTGCGCGCACCGATGCCGGCCGGGTCGAGAGACTGGACCTCTTCCAAAGCCTTCTCCAGGGTCTCGACGGAGTGGCCCTCGGCCTGGGCGATGTTCTCCAGGGTGTCCGAGAGATAACCCGTTTCGTCGAGGTTGCCGAGGATGGCCTCTGTGGCATCGCGGATCTCGGACGGGACGATGAGCAGGCTGAGTTGCTGGCGGAGATGCCCGGTGAGGGTGACCGGGGATGAAAGAAACGTCTCGAATCCGGGCTTGTCGGGGTCGTAATCGGTAGAGGAGTATACCGGCGGGTCCATGAAATCGTCGAAGTAGGACCCGTAGTCGATCTGTTCAAAGGCATCCGGCGCTTTTTGCGCCTCGGCGGCGACACCAGCCTCACCAGCGAAGGCTTCGCCATAGGCCTGAGCCGTGACGCTGCGGACTTCAGCGTCGGCCGGGCTCGGATCAGGATCGCCGCGTTCGAGAAGCGACTGGACTTCGGCGGGGGTCAATTCCTCGGCTCCTTCGACGACCTCCTCGAGGACCGGGTTTTGGGATATCTCCTGATTGATGAGTTCCTGCAACTCCAGCTTGTTCAACTGCAGGACAGTGACCATCTGCACAAGTCCTGGGGTCAGGATCTGCTTCTGCTTGACCGCGATCTGGAGTCTCGGCGACAGGAAGCTCATCTGGAGTTCATTTTACCAGCAAAGCGCCAAAAGCAAGCCGAAAACTCCCTGCCCGTCATAGGGTTATCCGCGTCCAGGGAAAGGCCGGCCCGACATCGAGCTTATCGGCGCGAAAGTTCTGATGGCCAGCAATCCCCCTGAAGTCCTTGAAGTAGCCGGCCGGATCGGCTGTGAGGACGTGGCCAGGCTCAGGCAGTTGTGCCGGTATGTTAAAACGCCGCCGGAGCATTTCGATGAGCGGAGACAACGCCTGAATCTGCGCTTCGGTATAGGAGGCGTAGTATTCAAAGCCGCGGAAAGCGGTCTTGACGTAGAGGTGGCGATCATCCAGTGAGCACAATTTCCGGCCGAAGCGGTTCTGCGGCGGCCACCAGCAGAGGTCCCCGGCGGCATTCGGCTTGAGGGGGCCGACATTGGCGATTTCGATGCCGATGCTGCGTTTGTCGTGGCAGTGGTTGGCGGAGGCGGCGCCCTTGATTCCGAGGTGGTAGGCCCAGCAACTGGGGTCGAAAGTCTCAAATACGGTTCCGTCGATGTCCAGGATGTAGGCGGTGGCGACCCGGGCGGCGGCTCCGGCCCAAGTGTTGAAGGCGCTGCGGGCGCTGGGGCCGGCGGTGAAATGGAGGACGATGAGGTCCTTTGGATGGCGTTCGGCGATGTAGCCGGAAGGGGGGAGGCGGAGGGTAGCCTGATCGATGGCGATGGGGGAGGCAAGAGGGGGTTCGGACGCGGGCGGCTCGGGGTGGTCGGACGAGTCGGTCGTGATGGAGGGCACGGAGAGCAGTTGGCCAGGCTTGATGAGGGTCGGGCCAGCGATATCGTTGACCTCGATTAGGAGGTGAAGAGGGACGCCCAGACGCTGAGCAATGGAATAGAGAGTGTCTCCGGGAACGATGGTGTAAGTGGTCATACTTTGTCTCCTGGTTGTGTGAAGGTCGGGCTAGTCTGGTGGCAAGGCTTGGCGCTGGAATGGTGTTCCGCACGAAGCCGGAAAGCGGGGGGCTCATCCCCGGTTCGTTCCAACGTGGCCTTGGCGCGGATACGTGCCATTGAGTCAATCAGTTGCGGCTGTTTCTGAGGCAAGCAAGCGAGAAGAAAATTGATGGCGACGGGAGAGGCAGCGCCGGGTGAGGAGAGTTCGTTTTGGGTTCGCTCGTAGAGGAGTGAACCTGGGTTAAGGCGTTGTGTCGCAAGGGCTTGGGAGTGGATTTCGGGGTAAAACAGCAAATGAAAGAAGTTGGGGCATGGCGCGGCGGGCGAGTGGGGATGGACGAGAGTTGTGGCGAGGCCAAGGGCGTGTTGGTGGTTGGCGTGTGCGTGCGTGGAACTGAGTCGAGACATCGTGTTTGCGCATTCCCTCCCGATGATATGGATGCACATGGAAATGGGAGCGGGGAGGATGTCCGGGTGGAGCGGGCAATGGAATGAGCGGATTAGACGATGTGGAACTTTCTGCTAAACGTGTGATCGACGGTCCCGCCACGCTCGGAGAGGCAATTCAGGAGACCGCCGAGGGGCGGCGAAGGGGTATGACCCCTGGGGATTCTGGCGAAACCAGCAGCCGGGCCGGGGGTGCTGGAGAAATCCGACGTCTTGGACCGGGAATTGGGCCGGAGGAGCGGGTGGAGGAAGATGTCTCGACACGAGTGTCGAGAAGGCAAGCTGAAGCCTTGGCGCATACTGGCGGTAGGAGCTTACGCGTGACGACGCCGATTGTGGATCGCGGTGTCTATCAAGAGGTGAAGAACCTGGTGCCGGGGATGAGTTACCAGTTCCAGGCGTGGGTGCGGAGCGAGTCGGGGACGAACCTGGCGGCGCTGGCGGTGTGCGACTCGAACTACACCGGCTTCGTCTGGACCGGCGTGCGGACGGCCACCACAGACTGGCAACTGCTGACGGTGACGTTCACGGCGACCTCGCAGGGCGTGGCGCGGGTGCATCTGGCCAAGCACGACACCACGGGCGCGCTGCTGTGGGACGATGTGGAACTGGTGAACGGCGCGAACGTGATCTCGGGCGTGAAGCTGCGGTATTACCCGTACGGGCAGGAGGTCGGGACGGCGACGGCGAACGACGTGTCGAAGTTTGGGACGTATACGCGGGACTCGGGGTCGGGGCTGGATTACGCCATGAACCGGTACTACATGAGTACGTGGGGGCGCTTTACGACGGCAGATCCGTATCGGGCGAGCGGCGGGCCGGGGGATCCGGGGAGTTGGAACCGGTATAGCTACGTGCAAGGGGATCCGGTGAACTACTATGATCCCCTAGGTCTGCAACTTGCGGGCCCTGGTTTCTGTTCCGCCGAGTATTCGTACGCAGAATGTGTGGCTCTGGGCCTGATTTCGACGGGTGGCGGAGGCGGTGGAAGCGGCGGGGGACCGACGCTTGGCGGGCCGCTCGGATCATCGTGGGCTTGGTTCCTGCCGATGTTCCCAATCGTCCTGGCACCTCCATCCGTCGAGCCGTGTAACGTGGACGCTGGGGGCAGCGCAGACCGAGTCGCCGCGATTGCGGTTGCCATGGGGGAGAACTCTTACGTCTACATTGGACGTAACAGTTATGCCCCTGGCGATGTGGCCGGGTCACCGACAGGAGGTGGGATAACTCGACAGACTGTGCTGGTGGAGTCGCAAATAATGGTTTCCGTCCTCATAAATCGAGCGGGATCACGCTACTTCGGCGGGAGAACCATTGCCACGGTTGCGGCGGCTGCAGGACAGTTCGATGGCTACGCGAATGGGAGTGCGTTAGCTGCGCAGGCTGTGCGTTCGTCAAATACGAGTGTGCTGTGTGACCGCCTGAGATTGGCAGCCGAGGCAGTCGACGGTGTTCTAGCTCATCCTGAGGCCTACCGGTATGATTACTACTATTGGAAGGCGACAGTGGGAGACGACAACCAGGTCAGAGTGCTTGGGTCAGGGGAATTCAGGGTTGCTCGAACTGATTTTCAAATTCGCGAGAGAAGAGCAAGACCATGAAGCTTATCCTGCGGGTCTTTCTCCTTACGATGGCCTGGAGTGCCTCGTGTCTGGAGGGTGCGGACGAGTTTGCTCAGTACCCAGCCAAGGTTATCTCCGCCCGGACGGGAGGTAGTGTGGCAATAGAAAGGCGGGGGCCAGACGAATCGCGAGATGCTTTCGTGGAGAGAGCGAAGTCGAGTTCGGGTGTGCTGCCGAGCTTTGCCGGGAGATACTCAGTGGTGCTTTGGAGTTGTGGATTCGTCTGTGCGGCGGGAGCGATCGTTGATATCGAGACCCGTGAGTTCTACCGGCTGCCATTCGTTACGGCGGGCGATTGTGGAAGCGTTCCCGGCAAGTTGCTCGACTTCCGCGCGAATAGTCGGCTCCTGATTGTGCGGGGGCGAGTCGGGGTTGCTGACCCAGCGGGAAAGACGTTTCAGGAATCTGACTGTGGCGTATTCAAGTATGTGTGGACCGGGGTGAGGTTCCGGCAGATCTCCGCTGTCTTCGTCAAGTGACGACTGCGGCTCGGGCGACTCGCAGTGAAAGGCCAATCGTTCGTGTTTGACGGGTTTGGGAATCTGACGCAGCAGGTGGTGACGAAGGGGTCGGCGCCTTCGATGTCGCTGACGGTGAATCCGGCCAACAACCGCGTGACCGGGACGGGGGTCAGCTACGATGCGGCGGGGAACCTGACCTCGACACTGTACGGCGGGAACATGAGCTATGATCTGGCGAGCCGGTTGGCGAGCGTGCAGGGCATGTCGAGTCTCCATTACACAGCCCGGAACGAACGGCTCACCGTGCACAAGAGCGATGGCACACGCGAAGTTCACATGCGCGGGCTGGACGGGGAGTTGATCGGGGTGTACAAGTTCAGCCAAGGGCTGGCGGTGGTGAACGGCGGGATGGAGACTGGGGTGTCGCCGTGGTACGCCGCGCGACGGCCTGACGTTCTTCGATCCCGCACCATACTTGTCCACATAGTGCTTGTGGACGCGCTCGACGAATTCGCGAAAGCGCCCGGAGATCGCCTCGCGCGTTTCGACATCGGACTTGCCGAGTCCGCTGGCCGCGATGCCGCCGGAGGTTGCTCCATAGACGACCACATCGAAAGTCTGGGCTGAGCTTGCGCCGGCGGCGAACAGCAGGACGAGAGCCGGCACCCCGAGCTTCAACCCGCGCACCTCACTCATTGGGTGGCAATCTTGTCCAGTGGAATCCGTGTGATCTCGATGTCCTGTTTGTTGGTCGAGTAAACGACCCAGAGGGAACCGCGGTATTCGACGGCGTTTGGATATTGAAATGATCCGCCGCCGATGGTCCTGGGCCGCGCCGGCGGGGCATCCCTGCGGATGGCGAGGGGGTTCGAATAGAGCCAGCCGTCGGGGCTGAATGAGATCGCCAGAGGATCGCGTTTGGTTGGGTCAGGATTGTTGATCAAGTAGTAGGATCCGTTGCGCAGGCGGCCGGTGAAGTTCTTGCTGGTGGCGTCCGGGTAATCGGTGAGGACGGGCTTTGCCCAGGCCTTGCCGTGGTCGTGGCTGAGGACATGGATGAGGCGTCTGGAACGGTTGTTGTCGCGCACGATCATATGTGTGTAGCCGTCTGGCGTCTCGTAGAGTGCCGGCTCATCCATACGATGGAAGGGGGGATCGGCCACGATCGGCGTGCGGCTCCATGGGCCAATCCCAGGTGTCGCGGAACGGGCCATGTAGACGTTCATCAGGCTGTCGCGGCAGGGCATCCCGTAGGCGTCTCCCAGGCGTTCGGGCGGAAAGTTGTTCATGCAATCATCGGCGAAGACGCCCCGGTCCAGCCACATCTGGCCGTTCCATTCGAAGCGATACAACTTCAGGCCCTGCCAGACGACCTGCTGGCCACGGAGTCGATAGGCGGCGCTTTCGATGTAGGCGCCCAGAGCTTGTAGCTTTCCCCTTTCGACGTAGAGGCCGCGGGCGATCCAACGTGCGGGCTTGTCGGGGCCGTCGGGATCGTCCACCAGGGTGTGCGGTTGGCTCCACTTCCTGCCGTCGCGGCTGGTCGAGTAGAGGATCAACTGGTCGGGGTCCTCCTCGCGGACCTTGCTGGATGACCAGATCACCCACAGGCGGCCGTCGAATTGGGCGACATAGGAATGGAGGTTGAACCCGTTCACGCCAGGTTCGCCACGAGCGATCACGAACGTTTCTCCCGGAGCGAGCCGGAGCTTTTCGACCGGCGTCATCGACGCCGGATCCGCAAGCATCTTCGCAGGGTCCCTGGGGGAACTCTGGGCCGGAGCCTGGGCTGAGGCCAGGGCGAGGATGAGGAGGAAAGTGGAGAGGATCAAACCTATTCGGGCAAAGTCAATTTGGAGGGCCACTTTCAGGAAGGAGCAAGTCAGACTGCTTGGAGCGAGCACTCCGGTATTCTATCGAAGGGAACGCCACAGGCTTCCGGCATCCGGGCGACCAGTTCGTTCGGAAAATGGACCGGAGCTATCCGCCAGACTCAGTCTGGGATATAACTGGTGTCCAAATGATGCGAAGACGGACCTTCTTCCAATGTGCCGCGTCGGTCTCCTGCCTTTCGGCCCAAGTCGCGAGCAAGGTGAGCGCACAGCCGGGCGGCGGATGCCTGACCGCGGTTCACACCATGGTAGACATGCCCGAGTGGGCGAGTGATTTGGGCAAATACTGGAACCCGGTGGAGTTCGTCCGGCTTTGCCGAGAGGCCCAGGTGGGCGTTATCGAGCTGAAGACCAAGAATGCGGCAGGCGACGCCATGTTCCCCTTCAAGGGCAGGCCCTGCCACCGCGACTGGACCACAGAGACTTGCCGCACTGCCAGAGAAGCCGGCATTCAGTTCATCGCCTACTACAACGTCGGGCTCGACAACTGGTACGCCGCGAAGAAGCCGGAATGGCGGTGTGTGGACCCCGCAGGCAATCCGAAGATCGGGTTCGGGGCGTACAACTGGATGTGTATCCGCTCACCGTGGCGGGATGTAGTGCTGAGTGAAGTGCGGCAGGTGCAGGAGGCATTGAAACCACCCGGAATGTGGTTCGACATTCTCGGCACGCCCAACGCTTATGGGATGGGGTCGCATGATCCGGCCGCGGCATGTTTCTGCAAGTACTGCCGGTCCGCCTACCACGAGCGCTTCGGAGAGGACCTGCCGGCCTCCTCGGAGGAATGGGAGGTGCGACGCCGCATTCACCGGTTCGGCCACGAGGCACGCATCGCGATGTTCCGCGACCTGACTGACATGTTGCGCCGCCTTGATCCGTCCATGGAGATGGGATACAACGGCGCCGGCAACTATGACGAACTGAATGGAACCCCCCAAGATCTGCGCGACCGCGTCACGTTCAATTCCTCGGAGGCCAAGCCGCACCGGCTTGTCAGTTTCTCTGCCAAGATCCTGCAGGCCGCTGGAAAGCCGTTCCAAATCCATACCTACGGGGGGTTCATGCGGATGCAGCCTTCGAACGCGATCGGGACCTGGGCGGCGTGGAACCTGATCCCTTCGACGTACCTGGACGTCACCGCGGCGGTAGCGTCGGCTCACTCCGGCCGCACTTGCATCGGGGTGAACCCGCTCCCGGACGGCGAAATCCAGGAAGACGAATTGCGGAACATCGGCCGCACGCTGAGGGCGGTAAAAGAGCGCGAGCCGTGGCTTCGCGGCCTACGCTCTGTGCCTGGCATGGCGGTGCTCTATGATGCGTCGTCAGACCTGGCGGTGATGCCAATCCCCAAGACGCCGAACGCTCCTTCACGCATAGAAGCTACCGGACTGCACAACGCTCTGCTCGAAAGCGGGTTCCACTTCGACGTGTTGCCGGTTCATCTGCTGAGGCCCGAGGAGCACCGGGTGCTGCTGCTCGGCAATGCCTACTGCCCACCCGTATCCGTGCGTGCGGCCATCGAGCGGTTTCTCGAAAACGGCGGCCTGCTGATCGCGACGCACGAGACGTCTCTGCGCGACGAGCGGGGAGTCCGGTTGCCTGACTTCGCGTGGGGCGATCTTCTGGGGGTCCGTTTCAAGGGCGTGTCGCGCTTCGAAGAGGCCAACTACGGGTTGCTCGGAGACGAGTTGCGCGGCACGGCGCCGCGGTACCCGATCTTCTTCCAGACGGTCGTGCTCGAGATCGAGTGCGCTGGCGCCCGGCCTCTGGCGGGATTGGTCTACCCGGAGGGGCGGCGCAGCAAGGACATCTTCACCGATGCCGAAACGCCGCACACGCACTTCGGCAAACCCTCGGGCAAACCGCTGATTACGATCAATCAGGTAGGGAAGGGACGGGTGATTTACATCGCCGGACCTATCGGCGCGGAGATTGCAGCGCGCGACGACACCTGGCTGAAGCTCCTGCTGACCCATGCCGTGAAGCGCTTCGGCTCCGGGCTGCCCATCTCCGCGCAACTGCCGCCGGGTATCCAGGTGGTATTCAGCCGAGGCCGGGGCACTCACGTGGTGTCGCTGGTGAATCACTATGCTGGCATGGTGGTGTCGGGCGAGCCGAACTCGCATCCGCAGGTGGGACCTGTGCGGTTGGAGATCCCGCTCGCAGTGCTCGGCGGCGCGCCCAGAGATGTGCAGCCGGTCGATGCCGCGGGATTCCGCTGGAAAGTTGAGGGACCAGTGCTACGCCTGCAGGCGGAAACGATCGGGCACCATGCCGTGCTGAGAATCGTGAATTGAAAGGCGAGTGCTATCCATGGCGGCTGATTACATTGGATCACTGGCGGCTCGTCACCAGAAATGTGAACGGCATCCAATGCGGAGCATGCCAGTTGCAGCTTCCCCTGTGCGCCATGTGATCGCTCACTTCGCCCACGCTGACCTTCTGCCCCCCTCTTGTGGCTGGCTTCGTCCGTCAAACACCGCTGCCGCTCTGATCTAGCCCCACCGTGGCAGAGAACCTCCGCCCCAGGTATTGTCTCTGACGTATTGCGTTCGAGCGACAGGGAACCAGTCGAGCGGACGAACCTATACCGGGCTTCCGCATCTGCTGGCCTACTATTGAGATATAGAGGTGTGTTTTCATGTTTCGTTCTTTGTGGCCGACTCTGCTGTCTGCGCTCGTGTATACCTCTTTGATTGGGTGCGGAGGACGCGCCGCGCCGGAGCGCGAGACCGCCGTTCCCGTTGCCGTGCGGCCTGCCACGGCTGTGGACCGCGCCGACGTGATCCGCACGGGAGGCACAGTCGAGCCGAGGGAGAGCGCCAAGGTTTCATTCAAAGTTGCAGGGCGGATTGCCCGCATTCTGGTCGAGGAAGGCCAGCACGTTCGAGCAGGCCAGTTGTTGGCCGAATTGGATCCAGGCGACTACCAGCGCGGTGTGGAGATGGCTGCCGCAGAGGCCGACGCCGCGCGCGCTCAAGCCGACAAAGCCGACGCCGGGACGCGAAAACAGGAGGTCGCGCAGGCGCGCGCAGCGTACGAACTGGCAGCCGATGAGTACAGGCGGATGAAAGCTTTGTACGACAGGAAGAGCCTGGCGCCCGCCGATTTTCAGAAAGTCCAAACGCAACACGAAATCGCCCGACAACGCTACGAAGAGGCAAAAGAAGGCGCCCGTGTTGAGGACAAGACCACAGCGTGGGCCAAAGCCGCGCAGGCCGAGGCGAATCTTGGCCTGCAGAAGAGCCGATACTCGGACACGCGGATGGTGTCACCTCTGAACGGAGTCGTAGCCCGGCGGTTGGCCGAAGCAGGGGAGGTGATTGCGGCGGGGATGCCCGCGCTGGCCATTGTCGACCTCGATCCAGTCCGGGTGAACGCGGCAGTGCCGGAAAGTGAGATTGCGAAGGTTCGAGTCGGCGCCGCGGCAAGTGTCCGCGTTCCGTCGCTGGGCGCACCGGCTTTTCCGGGCAAGGTCGAATTGACGGGCTATGCGGCGGATTCGCAGTCGCGGACATTCGCCGTGCGGGTGCTTGTCCCCAATCCCAACTTGGCATTACGCGCCGGGATGATCGCGGAAGCGGAGATTGAGGGGGCAGGGCGGGTGAAAGCACTGACGCTGCCAGGGGAAGCAATTGTGCGCGACCCGCAGGGCGCCACGCTGGTTTACGTGTACTACGCCGAAAAGAAGCGGGTGTTCGCGCGGCGTGTCGAGGTAGGGCGGCCATTAGGGACCGAACTCGAGATCCGGTCGGGCATCTCGGCCAGCGATCAGATTGTTGTCTCGGGACAGCAGAATCTCCACGAGGGAGCGCTGGTGGAGATCACAGGAGGGGGGCGGTGAACCCAGTCAAGTCCGCCTTACGGTATCCATCTGTAACGCTTCTGCTGGCGTTGGCGGTTCTGAGCGCGGGCGTCTACTCGCTGCTGACAATGCCGCGGCGCGAGGATCCGAAGATCACCATTCACACGGGACTCATCGTGGCGAAGTATCCAGGGGCCACGCCGGAGCAAGTGGAAAAGCAGGTCACGGAGAAGATCGAGGAGAGACTGTTTCGATTCGACGAAGTCAGGAAGGGCAAAACGTATTCCACGTCGCGGGCCGGGCTGTCGATTGTCACCGTCGAACTCGAAGACAACGTGTTGCGGCCGAACGAGTTTTGGTCACGTCTGCGGCACTCGATGATCGAGTTGCGGCTCGCCGGGCTGCCTGAAGGCGTTATGGGGCCTTTCGTGAACGACGATTTCGGCGACACGGTGGCGATGTTGCTGGCCGTCCACGGCGAGCGGTACTCAACGGAGCAACTGTACGATTACGCCCAGAATATTGCGGATTCGCTGCGCTCGTTGAGGGCGGTGGCCAAGATCTACACGATCAGGGAACAAAAGGAAGAGATTCACATCACGTCATCGATGGAGCGGATCGCGCGCTATGATCTGTCGCCGCTGCAGGTGGCGCTGGCGCTGCGGGGGCGCAACGGCGTGGCGTCGGGCGGGGCGTTGAAGACGCCGTCGGCGGAAGTCCCGCTGAACCCCAACGGGCTGTTCCAGACAGAGGACGAGATCCGGCAGCTAATGGTGATGATGTCGAAGACAGGCCAACCCGTGTACCTGGGCGACATCGCCACGGTGAAGCGCGGCCAGGGCGACGCTCGAGCGTTGTTCCGATACAACGGGGAGAAGACGGTGTTGATATCGGTCGAGATGCTGGAAGGCAACAATATCGCCACCTTCGGACGAGAGTTGAAGCAGCGGCTGGAGGAGGCCAGCAGGTTTCTGCCACCGGACTTGGAGGTGAGCGTAATCGCGGATCAACCACAGGTTGTGGTGAACCGGATATCGAGCTTCATCAGGGAGTTTGGCATCGCTATCGGCAGCGTGATTCTGGTGACAATGCTGCTGCTGCCGTTCCGGGTGACGCTGGTTGCATCACTGGCGATCCCGGTGACCGTGGCGGCGACATTCGCGACGCTGCATGCTATCGGCGTGGAACTGCACCAGGTGTCGATCGCGGCCCTGATTGTGGTGCTGGGTATGGTGGTGGACGACGCGATCGTGATCGCCGACAACTATGTGGAACTGCTCGATCACGGCGTGGCCAGCGGCGAAGCGGCGTGGAGGTCGGCGACCGAGATGGTTGTGCCGGTGTTGGCGGCGACGGCGACGATCATCGCTGCGTTTCTGCCGATGCTCATGATTTCCGGTGCAGTGGGTGAGTTCATTCGCGCACTCCCGATCGCGGTGGCCGTGGCGCTGACCTGCTCGTTCCTAGTCGCGGTGCTGCTGACGCCGTGGCTGTGCCGGTTTTTCCTGCCTCACGGCCTGCACGAGGAGGGGAGGCCGGCCTCGCGCACCAGTGTGCTCGACTTCTTGCAGAGCCACTACAACCAAACGATCGTCTTTGCGATGAGGCACAAGGCTCTGACGCTGACGGCCGGGCTGCTGTTCTTCTGCGGCGGCCTGCTGCTGCTGAGGTTCGCGGTTCCGCAACGGTTCTTTCCCACGGCGGAACGGCCGCAATTTCTGGTGAACCTGTGGCTGCCGGAAGGGGCGCGTTTGGACGCGACCAACGCCGCGGCGCTGAAGGTGGAAGCGAGTCTGAGGAGGGAGCCGCTGGTGAGCGGCGTGGCGGCGTTTGTGGGGGAGTCAGCGCCGCGGTTCTACTACAATGTCGATCCCGAGTTTCCGGCCAACAACTTCGCGCAGTTGCTGGTGAACACGGCCGACACGGACCAGACGCCCCGATTGGTGGAGAAGTTGCGGCGAACATTGCCAGTAGTTGCGCCGGAGGCGATGATTCTTGTGCGCGAGTTGGAGCAGGGGACGCTCATGAAGGCGCCGGTGGAAGTGCGCATCACGGGCGATGATTTGGTCACGCTGAAGGAGATCGGCGCACAGGTCGAGGAGATTGTGCGGAAGACCCCCGGAACGCAGTATTGCTTCACGGACTTTCGCAACGACTCCTACGAAGTGGAAGTGCAAGTGGACGAAGAGACCTCCAACCGGCTGGGACTGTCGAACGCTTCAATCGCGGCGCAGCTATCGGGAGGGTTCAGTGGGTTGCCGGTCTCAACTTTCTGGGAAGGGGACCGTGACGTGCCGGTGGTGCTGCGGCTGGACGAGGAATCGCGCCGGTCGTTCGAGGACGTCTCGGACACCTACGTCGTGAGTTCGCTGACAGGGGCGAGGGTTCCGGTAAGGAGCGTCGCAAAGTTAGCGCCGGAGTGGAGGACGAGCCGCATCCTGCACCGCAATGGGATCAGGACACTGACGGTGCTGGCTTATCCAGCAGGGCGTGCGCTCGCCTCGGGCATTCTGGCAAAGGCGTCGGAGAGAATCAAGGGGTTGTCTGTGCCGGCGGGCTACCGGATCGAATACGGGGGGGAGGTCGAGGCGCAGAACGAGACATTCAGGGAACTCAAGTTGGTGCTTGGGGTGAGCATGACGCTGATCTTCCTGATTCTTCTAATACAGTTCCGATCGCCAATCGAGGCGGGCGTAGTCATGATATCCATTCCACTTGCTATTCCAGGCGCGGTGCTGGGCCTTTTGGTGACCGGCAATCCATTCAGCTTCACGGCGTTCATGGGCCTGATCAGCCTGTCGGGCGTCGTCGTGAGGAACGCGATCATTCTGATCGACTACATCGAAGCAAGGCGGCGGGCAGGGGTGGCTCTCGAGGAGGCGGCGCAGGAAGCCGGCGAGCGGAGGCTGCGCCCGATATTCCTTACGACGGCAGCGGCGGCGGTGGGCGTGACGCCGATGATTCTTTCCGGATCCAGCCTCTGGTCGCCGCTTGCAAGTTCGATTGCAGTCGGGCTCTTTGTGTCGATGTTCGGAACGCTGATCGTGGTTCCGGTGCTTTACGTCGTGGTGTCAGGGCGGCGGATTCCATTTAGGCCTTTTGCGGCTGTGTTGGCGGCGCTATTACTGGCGCCCACTACGCCGGGACAGACGATGACAGTGGACGAGGCGATTGAGCGCGCAATGACGCGGCACCCGGCAGCGCGAATTGCGGCGATGAAGGCGAAGGAAAGCGAGGCAAAACGTGACGCGGCGAGCGCGCTGACCAAGCCGCAACTCTCGATTGCTTCATCGATCTTCTATGTTTCGACGCTGGAAAAGCTCTACCTGCCGGCAGGGACCTTCGGTGCGATTCCGGGAGTGGGAGGGTTGCCGCGATCAGACCTCTATTTGGCGCAGGGAGCGAATTCGTTAGGGATGATGAGCGCGACGGCGGGACAGCCGCTCACGCAACTGGTTCGGATCCGGGCGGGAGTCCGGGCTGCCGGGCACGAGGCCGCGGCTTCGGCCGAGGAGAAGAGGAAGGCGCAACTCGAACTGGCGATGCGGACAAGAGAGGTGTTCTTTGCCATCCTCATCCTGGAACGGAGGGCGGAGGCGCTGGAGCAGAGGGTCGAGGCTGCTGCGGCGACGCTTCAGGAGGCGCGCGACGCAGTGGCGGCGGGCGAGGCGCTGGCGGTAAAGGAGATGGAGGCCGAGGCGCAATGGCTGGAGAAGAAACAGGCTTCACTGGCAGTGCGGATCCAACTGGACAACACGCGTGCGGACTTCAACGACCTGACGGGGCTTGACGAAGCGGCGCGGCCGCAGTTGGCGATGCCGCCGCTCATAGCAGTTGAGATGCCTCAAGCAGAAGTGTTGAAATCTCAGGCGATGCGGGCGAACCCGGAAGTAGCAGCGGCCCGGGAGATGGTGGAAAGAGCAAGGGAAGGACTGCGCGCCGCCAAGGCGGAGTTCATCCCGGACGTTTCCCTTTTCGCCTCGTACGCCTACCAGGCGGGCTTCCCACTGCTGCCGAGAAACAATGGGACGGTTGGGGCCAAGATGGATTGGGCCCTATTCGACGGGGGGAAGCGGTCCGCACACGTGGCGGAGCGGAAGGCACAACTCGCACAAGCGGAAGAGAACCTGCGCCGGTTAACGGCGCGGTCTTCGATCGAGTTGGACAAGGATCTCAGGAAGGTGGAGCAGTTCGAGAGCCTGGTGGAGGTGGCGGACAGAGCGGTGGCGGCGCGACGGGAGGCGCTGCGGATCGGGTCGGACGCGGTGGATGTCGGAGTGCGGACGAAGGCCACGAGACTAGACCTGGCGGCGCTGGCGGCTGAGGCGGAAGTATCTTCACTAGAGGCGAAGCTGGCGCTGCAACTTGCCTATGCCGAGGCGGCGCAAGCAGCCGGGGGATTGGTTCAGGCTGGGAAAATCGAACTGCAATGGGCTCCGCCGCCGGTGGCTGAACCGCACAAGTGAACTGTCATTGGCCCTCTGGCGATGCGTTGGAGAATTCGGCGCCTGGTGGTCATACGTTGTTGCCGGGACCACTCCCCCAAGCGCTCGACGGGTGGCTCGAGAGGCGTCCAGCCTCCCCAAGCGCATTCCGTCCGCCCAGACTCTACTCATGTCTCAGCCGAATGACGCGAGCATGTCCAATGCAGACAGTGCTGTCCCAGACGGCATTGACTGAATGCCGGCGTGTGTGGGATCGTGCAGTTGAAAAATGCGAAGTTCAGTATGCTTTGCTCTCACATTGGCGATGACGTCCGCAGGTGCCGCCACCGCCGCCCCGGCAAGCTCTATGTTCCAGCAGTTTCAGGACCCGCCAAGGACCTACAGCGTCCGGCCATTCTGGTTCTGGAACGGTAAACTCGACGCCGCTGAAATCGATCACCAGATCCGCGAGATGGTCTCACAGCGCGTCTATGGCGCGTATGCGCACAATCGAACGGGACTGGAGACCCCTTATCTCAGCGATGAGTACTTCGGCATCGTGAAGTCCGCATACGACTCTTCGAGAAGGAATGGCTTCCTATTTGGATTCGTGGATGAATATGAGTGGCCAGGGGCCGAGGCGCGCGATCCGTGGCGTCCTGGACTGGGAAGCCGCGTCATCGAACAGAATCCCGATTTCCGGATGCGCAGCCTTTGGTTCACGTCCAAGGACTCCATCGCGGCAGGGACTTTGGAGATCAGCAGCGTCAAGAATCTTCAGTTCGCAGTCGTGGGCCGGTTGGCCGGGCAGGGCGAAGTGGACCAATCGACGCTGACTCTGATCGAGACAACAGCCGGAGCTGACAGGGTCGAATGGAGTGCCCCGTCGGCAGGCTGGCGATTGATGGCCTATTACCTGGAACCGAGCCAGGGACGCGACGGCGGCTTGGTCGATCTGCTGAACAAGGACGCCACGGGCACCTGGCTCAAGCTCGTTCACGACAAATACTACACGCTCGGCCCGGAACATTTCGGGACCACCATTGACAGTATCTTCACCGACCATGAAGGCGACTACGGTCGCCGCATCGCGTGGACTCCCCGTTTCTTCGAAGAGTTCAAGCGCATGAAGGGCTATGACATACGGAAGTTTCTGCCCGTGCTGAGTTTCGACGGCGGAACAGTGACTCCGAAGATCCGTTGCGATTATCTCGACGTGGTGAGCGAACTCTATGCAAACAACTACATGCGGCAGGTCGCGGAGTGGTGCGAGCGCCACAACATCCGCATCTCGGGCCATGCGTGGGAGGAGAACCTGATCAGCGAAGCGTTCGCTGTTGGAGATTTGCAGCGTATCAACCGCGCTTGGTCCTGGCCCGGTGCCGACTCCTTACACGATATGGGCCGTTCACCGCGCGACTTGAAGGTGACCGCATCGGTGGCGCACTTCCGCGATACCCGCTTCGTCGTCGAGAACCAGGGTGTGCAGGGAGGCGAGACGTACCTGGACATGCAAAAGATGCGGCTGGGGACAAACATGCTTGGCGTCTGGGGCGTAAATCTGTTTGTTCCGCACGCGTTCAACTACCACAAATCACGCATCGAGTTCCCGAGCGACTGGTTCTTTCATCAGCCGTACTGGAAATACTTCCATCACTATGCCGACTACGCCCGACGCATCTCCTTCATGAACGATGGAGGGCGTCATCATGCGGACATCCTGATGTTCCAGCCCACGGAGACCGCCTGGGCCAACGCGGAACCCAACTACTCGCCCAAACCGGACTGGAACCAGAATCTGCTGCCCGTCATTAACCTGTATTACGGCAACCTGATGAACCGCATGGCCCAGGAACTGCGGGACTTCGACATCGCCGATTCGTACTTCCTCGACCAGGCTCAAGTCGATGGCGCGACATTACGTATCGGCAAGGAGAGTTTCCGAGTCCTGGTGTTGCCGCCCCTGACGGCAGTGCGGCGTTCGACGATGAACAAGATTGAACAGTTCTACAAGCAAGGTGGCACGGTCGTCTCCGTCAAGATGCTGCCGCGCGATTCCATGGACGAAGGACGGGATGATCCGGGAATCACGCAGGCAGTCGAGCGCATCTTTGGCAAGCCGTCCGGAGCGCCGGTCACGGCTCACGCCAATACCGCCGGGGGCAAGGCATTCTTCATTCGCGAAGAGATCGATGAGCTTTTCCCCATTCTCGATTCGCACCTTCCCCGCGACATAGACTTGGCTGGGGGCGACCGCAAGCACTGGGGCGCGTCGCACAGGTCCAAAGACGGACTAGAGTTCTATTGGTTGGTGAATGACAGCGCGAAACCGCGTAAACAGAGATTCCTTCTCAGTGTGAAGGGAGTCCCCGAGAAATGGGATGCCGCCACGGGCCAGTGCGAGCAACTTGTCTCAAGGCCCACGCCGCGTGGCACCGAGGTGGACTTGGAGTTCGCCCCATGGGATGCGTTCTATGTTGTCTTCGGTAATCCGGGAACGAAGTTGAAAGCGCCAGAACCAGCCTATGTGAAACTTCCGGACTTGCCATTGAACGGCAAATGGCGGCTGACGCCTGAGAAGCAGAAGCTCGAAGCCCCCCACGGCCTTCGCTTCCATGGAACATGGGACGGCCTGGGCGAAACGGCCGGATTCGCAGAAAAGGAATTCGACGATGGACGGTGGGTGGACACGTGGCTCTCGCGAGAGCGCATGACGATTCGCGATTGGTGGCTCGTCGGTCCGTTCGAGAATGTCGATCACTCCGGGTGTTACGGTTCGTTCCCGCCCGAGAGCAACTCCGACGTCAAGGCTCGGTACGGAGATCTGCAATGGAAACGCCACAGCGCACCAGCCATGGCCGTGGATCTATATTCAGCGCTTGGCCTGGCGCCAGGGTCCAACGGCACTGCCTATGCCATGACCTATGTGCGCTCTCCGGTCGCCCGCAAGGTTCAGTTCAAGGTCACGGCCAACAACAACGCGCACCTCTGGGTGAACGGTAAGAACTTGCTGGATTGGCACCTGCATCCCTGGTACTACGAGATGCGCGAGGACTTCTCGCTCAGCCGCGAGGCCGAACTCAATCAGGGCTGGAATCAGGTTCTGCTCAAGGTCTCTCGCTTCCGCCGCGGCACGTTCGGATTCATGGTTCGCATCACAGACCAGAACGGCGACAACATCGACGATCTCGTCGTAAATGGAGACCGCACCCTGCGGCCCGCCGGAAGCACTTACCTGACGATCTGGTATCGCGCTCCGGTGCCAGCCACAGCCATCGCCGTGAAGTTGCCCAGATTCCGGAAGCCAGTGCAGATCTTCTACAACGGCGTGCGAATGACGCCTGATGCCCAAGGCCAGATCCAGTTCCCCAGTCCGTCGCAGGGTGCTGGCAACGTGCTCGCCCTCCTTCTTGCCGCGGATGACGAACTGCGCTCCAATCCTCTGTTCACCCTTTCCACTGCCGAAACAGAGCTCGGATCATGGTTGGACACGGGCTTGCCCTACTTCTCCGGAAGCGCCAGCTACGAGACCGAAATTGACATCCCGACCCAGTACGTGGGGCGGCGGCTTACGCTCGATTGCGGCGAAGTGGGTGTGGTTGCCGAAGTCAAAGTGAATGGCGCACCGGCCGGTGAACGTGTCTGGCTTCCGTTCGCTTTCGACATCTCGAGGCTGGCGAAAGCCGGGCGGAACAAAGTTACCATCACTGTCACCAACACGATGGAGAATGAGCGGGCGGTGGTTGACCGCGCGGCTCGGCTGCCCCACCTGCGTCACAGCGGATTGATTGGACCCGTGCGTATCCTTGCTGGACCGAAGCTAACCGGCGCCAATGCGACCAACTGGGCGACGCGTTAGCCGGCCGCAGTCAATCAACTCCCGCTGGAACGACGCGGCGCTGAGCAGTCAGTTGCTTGGCATGATCGATTCCCAGGGCCAGTACGCCCCAAAGCTACCGGCGAGCCGGGCCGGAACTCACGGCGACGATCGTTGTGACCACGGAACCGCAACAGCAGCAAACCGCGGCTACAACGATGGGACAGGTCGATCGACTGCTGTCCGGACGTTGACGCTCATCACACACGTGATCCCAAACAATGCTGTCGCACTTGCCCGCGCGACGCCGCACGCCGCGTTGGCAAACCAGCCTCTCAACTGGCTGCGGCGAGCGCCTTGCTGGTAGCGGCTTCGGCGAAGACGTAGACGGTGAACAATGGCGTCTGGTCGCCACGGCCCCAGCGGTTCGTCTTCCAGCCGGCGCGGATGTAGCGGACATCCGGATTGGCGGAGAGGTCCAACACGAGTGAATAGGTTCCGCAATAAAACTTCTGCGGGAACGCGGCGAGAGGCTTGGCATCAAAACTCTCACCGTCGGCGGAACCGTATAGCGCAAGGTCGATCGACTGCTGCTCGACAATATGGGTGATGCCGAAGGTCAGGGCGACGGCACCGGGGCATTTGGGGCCGAGGTCAACGGCTGGCCCGGTTCCGTTCTCCCGGACCACCTGCTCAGGAACAAGGAAGTTCGGTATCATCGCATTCTCACCAATTCGCGAGTCCATGAGTACTAGACTATTGTGGGCCCACTCACTCAAGAATCTCACAATTCCCGTTCAATTTGAAGAGGGGTTGCGGCCCCAGACGGCGCAACCCCGCCATCCGGCATCAAGTCCGGGGGTCAGGGCCGAAATTCGGATTCACGTTGCGCCGGCGTGGCGCCCTGCCTGATGTCCACGTATCCGGAGCTACGGTAGATGCTCAAATACAGGCCGAAGAAGGTAATCAGGAGCAATCCGGCGCCGACTGAGAAAAGGATCAAGCGCTGGACACCGCGGGTGGCGGCGAAGGCCTGCTGCTTGTCCTGAGCCAGGATTACGGTCCAATCGAGGTTGGGGAAAGAGGCGCGCAGGTCCGGCGACGCAAAAGCGATCAGCGAGAGGGTCCCGCTCCGCAAGGCCGTGACCACGTAACCCTTTCTCCGCCCAGCCTCAGAAGCGAGTGAGTCGTTAATGGCGGCGAATTCCTCACATTTCAATTGGGAGGAGAGATTGATGTTTGGGCCAGTGATGATGGTGCCATCGGGCTTGACCAGCAGGGCCCGCATTGAAAGCCCATGTTCGAGGCGGCGCAGGATCGGGAAGATCGTGGAGACCTCGATCAGAGAATCAAGGGCGCCGATGAAGGTGTTTGTGGAAGGGTCCATGATTGGCACGCCAAGGCCGATGTAGTTGGACTTGGTGACGTCGTCGTAGAGCACGTCGGTGACATGGACGGCACCGCGGCCACTGGCGAATATGCTATTCCAGTAGTCCTCATCGCCCTGAAAGTAGTCGAGAGTCTTGTGCGTCGCAGCGATGACGGCACCGTGGGAGTCGGTCAAGGTCATCCGCAGGAAGCGGCGGTCGATCTCGCGGTGCCGGCTGAGCAACCGCGAGGCAGGCGAACTGAGCATCTGGCGGATGAAGAGGTCCGAGGCGGGACTGTTCCAGTCTTTCTCCCGGGACAGAATGGCGGTCCTGAGCGCTTCACCACTGATTCCGTGTTGGGCGCGGTTGGCGCTTTGGACGGCGTCGATGATCAGGGCGTTGGCGGCGAGGGCGCCGGCCGAGACGACGCGGTCGTTGATGAAGGATTCGACTTCGCTGGCGGCGTTCGCGGCGAGAGTCTGGAAGTGGGTACCGATTGTGGCCTCCATGGCCGTTTCGGCCTTCTGAATCGTGTAGAGCCCCACGATGCAGAACGGGACAAGAGCGATCAGAAGGCCAATGAAGAGCTTGGTCGTAGGGATTCTGAGGTAGGAGCGCCGAGACGGCATGGAACGCCTCCAAGGTGAGCTGTCGAATCACCATAACGCCGGCCACACGCACCATGCGGCGATTCAGACCGCGGACCGTCTGACCGGAAAACTCAACAACCGGAAGTACCCGGTCCGCCCCTAATATAATCCCGCCGCCGGGGATAGAAAAGGCAATTCAGATCCGCTTTCCGAAATCAAGGCTTGGCTACCGCGAGCCTGGCCGTGCATCGGCTGGAAGGAGGGAGCGGTAGGTCTTGCCGTGCATTGCTTGGCGGTATTGTGTTTGCACCTCGGTGAGCAAGCCAGGATTGCGGAGCAGTTCGACAGCGGAAAGAGCGATGGCCTTGGCGGCGACTGTCATGCCTTTGCGCCCGGCGCTTGTACCCGCGCAGGCGGTGGACTGCCAAGTGTGGAATGGGACGCCGGGGAAGAACGTGGCGGCATAGAGGTGGCCAGTGGGCACTGACCAACTGACGTCGCCGACATCGGAGGAGGCCGATAGCAGCAAGGTCCGCGGCGCGCGTATCGAAGCGGCCTCTTCGATGGGCCTGGGGTTGTCGAGCGTGGTTCGGAGTCGGGTGGCGAAGGCCCGCTCGGCGTCGTCGTAGGTCACACCACCGGCCGATTTCAGGCTCCGGTCGATCAGAGCGACCAGGGCCGGGACTGGTAGGAGATTAGCGTAACTGGACGTAACTCGAATGTCGACAGCAGTTTCCGTGGCGAGCGCCCCAGCCTCCGCGCATTTTCTGACGCGTTGCCAAATCGCTTCCAGCGTCTTCAGGTCAGGATGGCGGGCGATCAGGCTGATCTCGGCCAAGTCGGGCACAATGTTGGCGGCGGCGCCGCCCTTGGCGATGACGTAATGCAGGCGCGTCTCTTGCGGGACGTGTTCTCGAAGCATGTTGACAGCATGGAGGGTGAGTTCGACGGCGTCGAGCGCAGAGCGTCCGGCATCGGGCGCGGCAGCGGCATGGGCGGGGCGGCCCGTGAAAGTGATACGAGCAGAAATATTGGCGAGCCAGGAGTTGGCGTCGGCGGAATTGAAGTCGGCCGGATGCCACGCCAGGACGGTATCAACATCCCGGAACAGACCGGCGCGAATCATGAAGATCTTTCCGCCGCCGCCCTCTTCGGCTGGAGTTCCATAGAAGCGGACCGTCCCTTTGAGGCCGCCAGCCTGCATTTCCTCCTTGACTGCCACCGCGGCAAGGGCAGATGCCGCGCCGAACAGGTTATGGCCGCAGCCGTGACCAGGGTCACCCGCGACGCGCGGGGATCGTTCGGGAACGTCGTTCTGGGAGAGGCCAGGCAGGGCGTCATACTCGCCAAGAATGGCGATGACTGGTTTTCCTTCGCCCCATTCGGCCGTGAAAGCGGTGGGCAGTCCGGCGACGCCCTCGGAGACGCGGAAACCGGATGCGCGGAGTTCAGAGGCCAGCAAGGCCGCGCTCTTGGATTCGCCAAAGCCGAGTTCGGGGTTCTCCCAGATCTGGCGCGAGACGCGTCCGAAGCGTGCCGCGTGGGCATCAACGCGTTGAATCGGGTTATCGGCTGCCAAAGCAGAAAGGCCGGCGGCGAGCACGAGCACGAGCAGTTTCATTGAACCCCCTCTGGTGGCAGGATGCGCAACACATGGCAGCACAGTGGCGCGGTGCGCCAGGTCCGGGCTATTCTCGGATTTCCATATTGTACTTGAACGCTGATCTGAGGAATCCCAGATGCCCCGCTACGCCGCTATAGACATTGGAAGCAATTCGGTGCGGTACATGGTGGCCGATACCGGCGCGGCAGGCCGGTTGACAACAGTAGCCGAGGGGCGGCAGGTGACGCGTTTGGGCGAATGCGTCTTTCAAACGGGCAGCGTCAGCCGTCAGTCGATCGAGGACGTCTCGGGCGTGCTGGCCCGCATGGCGGAGGAGTGGCGACCAACCGAACCGCTGGCGGTACGGGCAGTGGCGACGGCGGCGATCCGCGACTCGAGCAACGGCGACGAGTTTCTCGACGCCGCATCTCGGGCGGCCGGGACGCCGGTGGAGATCATCTCGGGGCAGGAAGAGGCCCGGCTGATTCACTTAGGGGTTGAGACGCGATGGCCCCACCCAGACGAGCGCATTCTTATCATCGACATCGGAGGTGGCAGCGCCGAACTGATCGAGGCCGACCAAGGAAGAATGCGTGTGGCGTTCTCTCGGCCGCTGGGCGCTGTGCGGCTGCAATCGGTCTTCCTTGGCGACGACCAACCGGAGCCGGGGGACCTGCTGCGGTTGGGCGAGTACATCGGCGAGAAACTGGCGGCGCCGGCGAGGCGAATTCAACGTGGCGGGTTTGACAAGGCGATCGGGACGTCGGCGGCGGCATCGGCGATCGTGTGCGCGGTGAATCGTATTCCACGGGCGCGAAGGTCGGAGGCCGACCGGCGGCGCGTGACGCAGCAGCAGGTGAGGAGGTTGTATGATCGGTTGTCGTCGATGAGCCTGGCTGACCGCCGGAAGGTGGTTGGGATCGGGCCAAGGCGTGCCGAAATCATCGTGCCTGGAGTGGCCGTGCTGCTGCGGGCGATGGAGTGTTTCGACGTGCGCTCGCTGGCGTATTGTTCGGCCGGCGTACGTGACGGGGTGATTGCCGATTTGGCCGAACGCGGGGTGGGCCGCGAAAGGGCGCGCCTCGGCCGTGAAAACAGAGCCTTGGTTGAGCAGTTCGCGCGCCGCTTCGGTGTGGATCTGCGTCATGCTCGGAAAGTCGCACATTTCACGCGGGAATTGTTAGAGACGATGAGGCCGATCCACGCATTGGGGCTGGAAACCGGAAGGCTGCTGGAAGCGGCGGCCTATCTGCGCGATGTCGGCCATTTGATCAGCGACAGCAGCCATCACAAGCATTCGCAGTACATCATCCAGAACTCGGACCTGGCAGGATTCACTGCAACTGAACGCCGGATGGTGGCGCTGTTGTGCCGGTATCACCGCAAGGCGATGCCGGCGCCGAGGCACCCCGAGTTTCAGACTCTCAGTGCGGAACAGCGGCGGACGCTTCTGCTCCTGGCACCACTGCTCAGGGTTGCCGATGCCCTGGACCGGAGCCGCGATCAGAGAGTAGAGTCAGTGACAGGGGAGGTGGGCAGCGTGCAAGTGGTGCTGACGCTCCATTCCAAACAAGATACGGGCTTGGAGCGCTGGGCTGTTGAGAGCGCTGCGGCCGACTTCGCGCAGGTCTATGGACGCCGGTTGCTTGTGAACCAGGAGGGTTCGTGACCGAAAGACGGAAGAATTGGGATCTTCCGGCGCGTGAGTTCGCCAGGCGAGAGACGCTAGAGCGACTCGAACGCGTTCTAGCGGAGATCGAAAGGGTCTCGGTTTCACCCGGTGTGGACGAGGTCCACGATCTGCGCGTCTCGATCCGCCGGTTCTCACAGGCAGTACGAATCTTCGAGCCTTTGTTGCCGAAGCGGGCACGGAAGATCGGCAGGCAGGCCCGGGCACTGCTCGCCTTTGCGGGCGCGGTGCGCGATCTCGATGTCGGCACGGAACGGCTGAAAAAGTTGGGCATAGCGGACGAAGATGCATTGCTCACGTCGATGAATGAATCCAGGCGCCGGGCGAGTCTTGAATTGCTGGGTGAGGTTTACAGGCTGAGGGCCGCCGCGCCCGAACAGCACTGGCCCCAGGCGCTCGGTGGGCAGAACATGACGGAGGCTGCGCCGTCATGAAGAAGAAGACGTCGATGGAGTGGGATGCGCTACTTGGCGCCGGTGAGAATGCACGGCTGCGGCTGCCGGCCGTTGTAGCAGAGTTCTTCGCGTTGGGACGCCAGGCGGCGGCCAGCGAAGGTCCGACGCAGTTGCACGCATTTCGACTGGCGGCCAAGAGGTTCCGCTACACGCTCGAACTCTTCCGGCCACTCTATGGGCCAGGGCTCGAACCGAGAGTCGAAGCGGTCAGAAAGATCCAATCCATGCTCGGCGACCGCCAGGATTTCACCGTCCTGTCGGCGCGTCTACGGAACACTCTCGCGCCGTCAGATGCTTTGCTGGACGCCCTGCGCGCCTGCGAGGAAAAGGGCCGGGAACTCGAGCAACGCTTCGAGGCATACTGGCGGGACGAGTTCGATACGGCCGGGGCTGAGCTTCGCTGGGTGCGCTATCTCACCCGGCGTCCCGCCACGATCCGGGTGCGGCCAGAACTGGCGCAGCCCATCACTGTGACCGCTCCGGCCACCCGGAAGCGTCCGAGCCATACCGCGCGAACCCGGCGGTAACGCCATGCGGCTGTGGCTTCTCCTGTTTCTCTGTCCATCTGCCGTCGCGCAGGATGCTCCCGAGATTCGCTGGCGATTCGGCCCATTGGAAGAGCAGATCGGCGAGGGGGCGCGGCTACGATTGAGACCAGGGACGATCTGGGCCGGCGGCTCGGAAGCGCGCCGGTTCCTCGAATTCACCGGCAACCCGCCGGACGGCGGGGAAATCGGCATAGCCGGGCCTGCGAACATGAGTTGGTTTGCAGTGGTTTCATGGCGAACTTATGCGTCTCTCGGGTTCGAAGTTGCACGGCCCGACTCCCGCCGGATCGCCGAAGCGATAAAGTCGGGGGCGGCGACAGCCAACCAGGAGCGCGGGCGAAAGGGGCGCGAGACGCTCGAAGTGCTCGACTGGACCGGCCGCCCGGTTTTTGACGAGCGCCTCGGACGGTTGGAGTTCAAACTCAAGACGCAGGAGAGCGGCGGGCGCGCTGTGGAAAACAGGTTCGTTTATCTACTGGGACGCGCGGGTGTGGTGGAGGTGGAATTGGTGACTGAAATGGGCACGGACACGGCAGGATTCGAAAGCTTGCTGGACGGCGTCACATGGCGCCCAGGCGAGGAGTACGAGAGGCCCACCGACTGGAAGACAATCTGGGTGACGGGGTTGGCCGCCGCGGTGGCAGCGGCCCTGGGCATTCGGCTGTGGCGTCAGCGCGGGCAGTAAGCGATGCAGTCGATCTCGATTAGCATCTTTGGGTCGGCGAAGGCCACTGCGACTGTGGTCCGAGTCGGGAAGTTGTCGCCGAAGAACTCGCGGTAGATCTCGTTCATAGCCGCGAAATGGCCACCGTCTCTCAGATAGACGTTCACCTTGACGACATCTGCGGCAGTGGCGCCAGCCGAGGCGAGTAACCGCTTGATGTTGCCAAGCGTGATGTGGGCTTCGTGCTGGATATCGCCGTAGGACATCTTGTCGGTGGCAGGGTCCACCGGACCCTGCCCAGAGACAAAGATGAAATCCCCGGCGCGGATGACGGGCGAATACGGTCCGCGAGGTGACGGCGACTCGGGCGGGAAGATGCGTTCCATCATGATTGGATCCGTTTACTCGGCCTTCTTTCTGCGGGATTTGCGAGGCGCCTTGGTCTGCGCACCCGATCCTGATGCGGCGGTTGAGGCTTTTTTGCGAGGGGCAGCGCGTTTCTTGGGCTTCGGCTCTTCCTCGGGCAACGGGATCTCGCCGGTGGCCGTGGGTTGGCCGCGGACGATGGGCTGGACGAAGTCGTGCTCGGTGAGCAAGTCCTCTTCCTTCATCTCCTTTTCGGGCGGAGCGGGCGGATAGAACTCGGCGCCGAGGTTGACGATCAGGCCGGACTCGGCATTTGGTTCCAGCCGCACAACCAGACGGTCCTGGGCGAAATTGAGAAACTCGATAAAGCCAGGAAAGCCGTAGCGCATGTGGTCGAAGTCGGCGAACTCTTCCTTCATCCAGGCTTCGAGTTCGTCAACGCCGCGGCCGCCATCTAGTTCGAAGTCGATGCGGTGGATCTCGAGGACCTCGCGCAAATGCTCGAGCGCTTCCTCGGGCCGCGGCATCGGCTTGTCGTGCTGCGCATGGTGCTTGCGCTCGATGAACCAGCGGCCGCCGCCGCCCTTCACCTGAACGAAGTCGGCCTTCTTCAGCCGTTCGATGAAATCGGAGAAGCTGCGCGCGCCGTAGGCGGACTCGTTGAACGCCGAGTCGAGTTGCAGCATGGTGGACTTCAACAGGCCAAGCTGAGGCTGGACGTTGCGGCGCTCCAGAACATGCAGCGCGCGCTCAACCAGAGGCATGGACAGGACCAGATCCAGCGGGGCAGGGCGATTTTGCTGTTGCTGCTGCTGTTGTTCGCGGTCTTTTTCGCGCCGTTCGTCGCGATCACGGCGGCGGTCGTCGCGATCCTTGCGGAACTTACCGCGGTCGCCGCGCTCGCCGCCCCGGTCGCGATCATCCCGCGGCTGCTGCTGTGGCGGAGCAGCCTGAACCTGGGATGGATCGACGTTGAGCAGCGATTCGTAGCTGATGAACTCGTGGCAGTTCTGCTGGAGGATCGTCGAAGTGAAGGCCCGTCCGCCAACGACGAAGACGTTCTTGCCGTACTCCTTCAGCTTGTTGACCAGGGGGATGAAATCGGAGTCGCCACTGATGACAGCAAAAGCATTCACGTGGTCGTGCGTGAAGGCCATTTCGAGCGCGTCGAGGGCCAAATTGATGTCGGCGCCATTCTTGTCGCCGCGCGGCGACGGGATGCGCTGGACCATCTGGACGGCGTTTTCGGCCATCTGCCGGGTGGCGCCTTCTTGCCTGCTCCAGTTGGCGTAGGCGTACTTGGCTGCGATGTCGCCGCGCTCTTTGAGCGCGTCGAGGACGAGCGCGACGTCGAATTCGCGCCTCAGCGTGGACTTCACGCCGATTTCGATGTTGTCGTAGTCGACGAACACCGCTATGGTCAGTCGGTCATGCATGGTAGTTGATTCAAAATCCTAACAAATTGTTCTATGAGATGGGCGGGGCGTCTTTGCACCGGATGCTCGGGCACATCGCGAAACCGCATAGGCGGACCTGATCCGCCGCGTTCGCTCCGGGTGCGCCGTTACTAGTGGCCTCGCCGACCTTCATGTTTTCCTGTGTTGCGGTGTCCACAGCAGGGACATTTCCGCTGGCGGCGGCAAACAAGCCGCCTGTCTCCTTCGTCGTCGGTTCACCGGTCTCGCGGGGCCTTGGCACCACTTGGGCGGCTGAGTTGACCAAACTGCCGGTTTTGATCGCGCTCAGCTTGAGCGCAGCGGCTTGCATCTCAGGCGTCCTCCGGTTCCCCGTGTAGATCGCTTAACAGCCGGCGTCTCCATTGAGGCGCGGGCCTCACTTCTGGCGCAACGGCCGACAGATCAGCCGGAGCTCCCCATTGGTCCACCTGGATGTTAACAATTAACACCCACGGTCGGTCCCATCCTCAGTATAGCCGCTCGGCAGCCGCTGGCTCGGAGCTCCCGGTCAACCGTGGTCCATCCCAAGCCGCGGGGACCTAAAATAGTAGATTCATCATGGACGAGAAACCATTCAGGGAACCTGCCTTGGCTTTGAACCGGATCTACACGCGGACGGGCGACCAGGGCGAAACCCGCCTCGTCGGCGGCCAGAGGGTGCCTAAAGATGAGCTGCGGCTGGAGTGCTATGGGACGGTGGATGAGTTAAACAGCCACGTCGGGCTGGCCGCCACCCTGTCCGAGGCGCCGGAGTTGGCCGGACTACGTAAGTCCCTGATACGGATTCAACATGAACTGTTCAATCTCGGCTCGATCCTGGCCACGCTGCCCGCCGACGTGGGTCCGCAACAGCCGCGCGTGACCGAAGCCGGCATTTTGCAACTCGAGCGTGAAATTGATGCCATGAACGAGGATCTTCCAGGGCTGAAGAGTTTCGTGCTGCCCGGTGGTTGCGCCCTCAACGCCCAACTTCATGTCTGCCGGACCGTCTGCCGGCGCGCTGAGCGGCTCGTCGTCGCGCTCGATCGCGAGTCCAAGGCCGAAGCCGTGAATATCCGCTATCTGAACCGGCTCAGCGACGCTTTCTTCGTTCAGAGCCGGTGGGCCAGCGCCCGGTCAGGCGCGGCCGAAGTGCTTTGGCAGCCCAACCAACCCAAGGCCAGCGAGTAGCGTAGCCCACTGAGGGCCGGAGCGGGCCTACTACTCCGGCGGCTTGGCCTTGACTGTCCACAAGTAGATCGTTCGGCCGTCGACCTCCTTCGTCACGTCAGGCGCCCACTGGCCCATCCGAAAGCTGTGCGAGACGATGCGCGTACCGGGTTTCAACTCGCCCATCAGCCGGGGCATGAGTTTCTCGTTCACCGATGGCAGCAAGTAGAGAGTCACCACCGTGGCGTCCTTGATCTCGGCCTGGAAGAGGTCTTTTTCGATGAACTTGACCCGATCGGTCACCTTTGCTTTCTCCGCGTTTGCGTTGGCCTCCCCAATACGTTCCGGGTCCAGATCGTAGCCAATGCCTCTCGCGCCGAAATCGCTGGCGGCCATGACGACGATACGGCCGTCGCCGCAACCCAGATCAATGACCAGATCGGTCTTGGTCACTTTGGCGGTTTCGAGCATTCCGCGGACCACGCTCATCGGTGTCGGGACAAAGGGCACGGACAGGCCGTTGCGGTATGGGTAATCGTCCTGGGCCTGGACCGGCTGAGCAAAGAACAGCGTGGCGAGCGTACACAGCAGAAGCGCGGCGGTTTTCATCTGGTCGGATCTCCCGTGGATCAAAAGATACACCAGTTGGCGGATGAAAGGAACACCTTCATGCGGGTGGACTCGAGGCAGGGCGCTCCCGGGGGCGACGGCACCGCCCGGCCCGGCTACACTTTGAAAATGCAGCTCTACGGATCGGATATCGCCCTGGCGCGCCAGATCGAAGCGGCTGAAGCCGCCAACGGCTTCGCCATGACTGCGGCGACGCCCGGCGCGGAGGCTGAGGCCGTGTTGGGCGGTTGCGCCATTTTCGCTGGAACAGGCAGTCCGCTGACGCATACGCTCGGGGCCGGTATGGATGCGGCGGATGCGGCGGCTGAATTCGACCGCATGGAGCAGTTCTACTTCGACCGTGGCAGCGACTCGCTGATTGATCTCTGCCCAATGGCCGACGTTGGCGTCATCGAACAGATCACGCGGCGCGGCTACCAAGTGATCGAATTCAACAACGTCATGGCGCGGCCGTTGCTGGTCTACGACACGCGCTACCAGGCGCCAGCCACGTTGGAAGTCCATGAGATTGACGGCCGCGAAACCGCCCTCTGGGGCCACACCGTCGCCCGCGGGTTCACCAATCTCGATTCGCCGCCCGAAGAGATGACCTCGATGATGTCCACGATTTGCGGCTTCGGCCATGCCCTGCTGGCCACGGGCGGGGGTGCGGCAATGTCGATTCGCGAAAACGTGGCATTGCTTTACGGCGATGCGACAGTGCCCGAAGGGCGTGGCAGAGGCGTTCAATCCGCGTTGATCCGGTCGCGGCTGGCCAAAGCGGCGGCGATGGGCGTGGAGTTTGCCGCGGCATGTGTGTTGCCTGGATCGGGATCGCACCGCAACTACGAGCGGGCTGGATTCCAACTGGTCTACATGCGGGTCAACCTGAAGCGGGTCAAGCCATAGTACGATATCTCCAACTCACGGAGACTCTTCTCATGCGCAGCTTCATCTTCCTCCTCGCCGCCTGCCTCGCTTTCGCCGCCGACCAGCGGAACACGTATACCCCCAACACCGACACGCACTTCACGTTTGTCGCGCCAGCCGGCCTGAAGGTCTGGGAGGCGCGCAAAGCCGAACTCCGCGCCTCCATCCTGTTCAACGCCGGCCTGACGCCGATGCCGGCCAAGACGGCTTTGAATCCGATCGTCGCGGGCCGCATTGAGCACGATGATTACGTCATCGAACGGATTGCCATCGAGACCCTTCCCGGATACTGGCTCGGCGGCAATCTGTACCTGCCCAAGGGACGTACCGGCCGTGTCCCGGCGATTCTGCATCCCCATGGTCACTGGACCTATGGAAGGCTGGAAAGCCAGCCTCTCTCTTCCCCGCAGACCTTTGGAATCAATTTCGCGCGCCACGGCATTGCCGTCTTCGCCTACGACATGGTGGGCTACAACGACACGGCCCAGACGCCGCATGATTTCAGCACGCCCGAATACCAACTCTGGAACTTCACCCCTCTCGGTCTGCAGCTTTGGAATTCGATCCGCGTCGTCGACTTCCTCACTGCGCGTGCCGACGTCGATTCTGCCCGTATCGGCATCTCCGGCGCATCCGGTGGCGGCACACAAACCTTCCTGCTCACGGCGGTCGATGACCGCATCGCCGCGGCGGCGCCCGTCAACATGGTCTCCGGGATCATGCAGGGCGGCTGCATCTGCGAAAATGCTCCGGGGTTGAGGGTGGGAACAAATAACATTGAAACGGCGGCGCTGTTCGCACCCAAGCCGCAACGGCTCATCGCCGCCACGGGCGACTGGACCAGGAACGTGCCGAAAGAAGAATTACCTGCCGTGCAAAGCGTGTACAGGCTGTACGGTAAGCCGGAACTGGTCGACGCCGTACAGTTCGATTCGCCTCACAACTACCATCAGCAGAGCCGCGAAGCAGTCTATGAGTTCTTCCGGAAGACGTTCACACCGAATGAAACGCCCTTCAAGGAGCGCGGTGCGACGATTGAGAAGCTGCAGGACATGCTGGTCTGGCAGGGCCGGGCGCTGCCGGTGCACGCGAAGGGCTTTGCCGGAGTCTTCGAGGAGTGGAAGGCGATCTCACGCCGCCAGTCCCTGGCCGAACAGCCGAGCGGAGTCCGCCAACGGCTGGCGCTGGCTTTGGGTCTCACGGGTGTACCGGGGGTAGAGGCCAAGGGCGTGATGCTGGTCCACCAGGGCGGCGGCGCCGAAATGCCGTATCGATTTATCGCCGGCAAGTCGCCAGCGGTATTGATGCTCGATCCCGGAGGCATGGCGGCGGCTGAGAAATCGGCGGAGTTCGCTAAGTTGCAGGCGGAAGGACGCGCCATCTTGTTGATCGACGCCTTCCAAACCGGTTCGGCCAAGGCAGAGCGCGACCGTTCGCACAAGCACTTCCTGACTTTCAACCGCAGTGACGACGCGGCCCGCGCGGCCGATGTGGCGGCGGCGCTGGCATGGTTGTCACAGAAACAGCAGGGCGCCATTGAAGTTTCGGCGGCGGGCAATGCGCGCTACTGGGCGCTGTTTGCCGCAGCCGCTGGAAAGACGCCAGTGAAGCTGCTGTTCGATAGCGCCGCGCTTGCCGCGTCCGAACAAGCACTGGTGCGTGACTTCTTCGTTCCAGGACTGATGCGTGCAGGCGGCGTGGAGGCAGCCAAACGGGCGCTCGCGAAATAGGCGGCAGGTGGAGATCGCAGAGGAGTAGGGGGGCAGCTTCAGGTTAGCTGGCCGATGCTCCGCGAGGAGTCACTTTGACCGCGATCAGCGCTAGAACATAGAGTCCGGCGCCAATGAGTAGTGTGTTGCCCAGGCCGGCATAGAGCGCCAGGAAGATGGCACCCGCCGAGCCAAGCACGCTAGACGCCGCATTCAGGCTCCACGCCCAACGCACGCTTGGGCTGTGCCACTTCTCCAGGCGCGACAAACCACTCGGGAAGGGGATGCCCATCAGGAAACCGGCTGGCGCGATCAGCAAAATCGTCAGGATAACCTTCACGGGCAGCGCCAGGCCGACCGCGCTCGTGGTCAGTGGCGTCGCCACCTCTGCTGACAGTGCGATCACCACGGCCGCCGCCGCCAGAACCGTCATCAGGCGTCTGTCCTTTCCGGCGACGATGCTGCGGCTGAAGTAGCTGCCAGCACCGCTGGCGACCAGCATCGAGAAGATCACCACGGTGAGGGCATAGGCTGGATGCCCGAGGAACAGGACGAGCTTCTGGATCAGGCCTACCTGCACCAGAATGTAGCCGATACCCAGGCAAACGAAGTAGGCGAGGAAGAGCGGGACGCCCGGTTCGCGCGGAAGCCGTGTCTTGAGCAGGATCGGCGGCAACAACAGTGTTACAGCGACCGCCAGCAGGCTGACGCCGACGAGCGAGAACAGCGTCGGCACTGCCATATTGATCTTGTAGTCGGCACTGAGCTTCGTCCAGTCGCGCACGAAAGTCCACACATCGCCCGGCTGAACAGTGTAGAAAAAGAACGGCTTGTCGTCTTGCACGGGGCGCACGTTGTACGGGTAGCTGGCGTAAAAACGTTCGGGGTCGGCGGCGGTCAACAGGCTGGTGAACGCACCCGGGGGCCGGGTGTCTGGGAAGTAGACCTCCTCGAAGCCGGACTTGGCAGCGGCAGCGCGGGCACGGTTGATGTCCGCCGGGGTGAAGGGCTCGCGCGAGATCAGCACGGTGTCTGTTGCGCCCCAGCCCTTGATCCGGTCTGACATCTCGCGAACCACAATCACGCGGCGCCAGAGCTCACGTTCGCCAATTCTTTCAAACGCCACTCGGGCCAGCGAAAGCAACCGGAGCGATTCGCGCGGCGGTTCGAATCCCCAGCGTGTCCAGCAGAGCACCCCATCGGCGGAGAGGTGACGCAGGTAGTCTTCGAAGGCCTCAACAGTGTAAAGGTTGTTTTCAGACAGGGCGAAAGCGCCGGCCGCGGTCGAGGCCCAAGTGTCGACCAAAGTGGCTTGAATCACCTGATATCGTTCGTCCGTCCGGCGGACATAGCTGCGCCCGTCCTCGACAACCAAACGAACCTCTGGACGCAGGTAAATACCTTTGTTCTCAACTTTGTAGCGCTCACGCATGATCGTGTTGGCGATGATCGGGTTGATCTCCACGCCGGTCACGTCCTTGCTGCCCGACGCGATGGCGCGTGCCACATCCCAGCCGCCGCCCGGCCCCAGAATCAGTGTCTTGGCGCCGGGGCGCAGGTGGTAGGGAAAGGCCGGGCCGTCGGCTTCCAGGGCCTTGTGGTCGCCTTCGCTCAGATTGTCGAGGTCAAACTGGCTCAGGCCGGTTGTGGCGTCGGCATCGATGGCGATTAATTTGCCGCCGTTGGCTTCCTTGGTGACGGCGATGCGCGAGAAAGTGTTCCACTTGACGAATTCTTCCTGGCCGACGGCGCGTCCCTTGGCGGTCCGAATGTCGATCAACTGCGAGCCTTTGTTGTAGATGACCAACGAAACCAGGGCCAGGGCCAGAGCGACGCCCGACGCACGTCCTCTTGCCGACCCGGCCATGCCGTACCAGACAGCCGAAGCGGCGGCAAAGAGAACCGCCGCGGCCAGCACTGTTCCGGGTCCGCCGAGGATGTTCAGAAACGGGATGAGCAGCAGGCAACCGCCGGCGGCGCCCAAGAGGTCGAAGAAGTAGACGCGGTCGACGCGCGTGATCGACGAGGCGATGGCCAGAGAAACCGTAACGCCGGATAGAACAAAGGGCACGCTCGATACGAAGTAGATGGCAGCGAAATGCCAGAATCCGCCCCCGCCGGCCATTGACAGGATGATGGCGAGCGACGCCACGACGGCTAGGGCGTTGGCCGCCGCAACCGCGCCCAGTTTGCGATAGAGCAACTTGCCCTCGCCGGCGACGTAATAAGAGAGCACACCGCCCGCGCCCAATCCGAACAGGGCGATGGAGATGGCAAGAAAAGCGAAGTGGTAGTAGAAGACGACGGAGAAGATTCTCGTCAGAGACAACTCAAGAACGAGCGTCGCCATGGTGGTCAAGGCGACGGCGGAATAGAGCACGCCCCAATGGGCGGCCTTCCTGACAGCATAGGTAGATGAAATGACGGACAAACTACTATCCTACCGTCGGACGGGGCCCGGCATCAGCGCGTTCCACCACAAAACGAAGGGCCGGTCACGGATTAGCTCCGAAACCGGCCCGTGAATGGGGTCCAAGACAGTCCGTCCGGCTACATGATGGCCGTGGGTGGAGCGGGTTCGTCCGGCGACCCGGCCTTCTTCAACGGCCAGTAGATCATCAGCACGGCCAGCAGCACGAGAACCACCGGCCCGAGGATGAACGGCGGTTCGACAGGCGCCTTGAAGAAGCTGAAGAATTCGTGAATCGGCTTCTCTGCGATGTTGAACCCGGCCTTGACAAGTCCCATCAGCGCCTCGCCGGCGATCAGACCCGATGCGATCAGCACTGCGGCGTTCTCCACCCGAGCCTTCTGCGCGTCGTTCAATCCGCGCTTGTCTCGCACACGGTCCATCAACCAGCGGATGACGCCGCCGCAGAAGATGGCGAACGTGGTCTCGAGCGGCAAATACATGCCGACGCTGAACAGCATGGGGCTGCGCACCTGCAACATCACCAGCGCCAAGCCCATGCAGATGCCCACGACCACCAAAGGCCAGGCCATCTCTCCGCCGACGATCCCCTGGCTCAACATGGCCATGAGACCTGCCTGCGGAGCGCTCAACTTCGGGTCGCCGAAGCCGATGCCGCCTTCCTTGATGTTGCCGGCGTGCAGCATCCATAGCGGGAAGAACATGACCAGGCTCGACAGCGCCACGCCGATGAAATCGCCAATCTGCATCGTCCTGGGCGTGCCGCCGAGGATGTGGCCGACTTTGAGGTCCTGCAACATCTCGCCCGCCACTGCCGAACTGACGCAAACCACAGCCGCCACGCCCAGCACCGCCGCGACGCCAGACATCCCCTTCACGCCGATGGCGACCATCAGCAGGGCGGCGACGATGAGAGTGGAAAGCGTCAGGCCCGAGATCGGGTTATTTGAGCTGCCGATGATGCCGACAAGGTTACCGGAAACGGCAGCGAAGAAGAATCCGAGGACAATCATCACTACGGCAGCCACCACCGCCGCCGACATCGAACCGGCGAAATGGGCGTAGAGGAAGATCATCGCGACCAGCGTCACGCCCAGTCCGATGAAAACGGCCTTGAAGTTCAGGTCACGGTCGTACCGTGCCTCGGCTTCCTTGGCCTCACCGGCCTTCTTCAGGTCCGACACAGCGCGCTTCATGCCCTGGCCCAGGCTCTTGCGCATCTTGAACATTGTGTAACTGGCGCCCACCAGCATGCCGCCGACCGCGATGGGCCGGACGATGTTGTACCAGACGTCCTTGGCGAGTGCTTCCCAATCGCCGTGGCCCGCTCCGGCCGGTAGAGTCTTCTGTAGTTCAGGTCCGAGGAAGTACATCAGCAGGGGAACCAGAAGACCCCAGGCCACAAGGCCTCCGGCAAAGTTGAGGGATCCCAGTGTCGGGCCGATGATGTAGCCCACGCCCAGGTAGGCCGGCGCAATCGCCGGCAAGGAGAACTTGGTCAGCCCACCGACGTTGACGATCTTCTCGCCACCCAGTTTCACTACGCTCTTGCCGATCTCGCCGACCTGCACCACGAAGTCCTTGCTGGCCGAGAACAGCCGCATCTCACCGAGGAGGAAGGTTCCGCCGCCGATGCCCATCGCCTGGAACAAGGTCTTAGCGGCGTCCGAGCCGCGCTGGCCCGCTTTGTGGATCTCGGCCGCGGCACACGACTCGGGGAATGGCAAGTCAGGATCTTCCACCATGACCCGTCTGAGCAAGGTGACAAAGAGGATGCCCAACACGCCGCCGACCAGCATCAGCGCGCTCGACTGCCAGTAGGCTTCCACGGTATCGAAAGCCGGCCATGCCTTGGCAATGACGAAGGCAGGGATCGTGAAGATCGCGCCGGCGGCCACGCTTTCGCCGATCGAGCCGACGGTACGGGCCATGTTCTCTTCGAGGATCGAACCTTTGAGAACTCTCAAGATGGCCATGCCGATCACCGCCGCCGGGTATGTGGCTGCGATCGTTTGGCCGGCGCGCAGTCCTAGATATGCGTTGGCCGCGCCGAGCACGATCGTCATGATGAGGCCGAGCAGCACCGCCTTGAGCGTGAACTCGGCCATCTTCATGTTGGCCGGCACAAACGGCTTGAACGCCTGTTTTCCATTAGTTGCCATGGTCTGGCTCCTTCCGGTCCTACACTAAATTCGCTTGTCGCGAATCCACAATCATACTGGGTTGCGCGCAATTCCCGCTACTGCGCCATTTCCCCCACCGGGCGTAGGGTTCAACCCTGGCATATCAGTGCTTTCCGGGCTCTGGACTTTGGCTGGCCGATTGCATATGCTTCGTACGGAGAGCATCATGGCCTACGTTATTACTGATACCTGTACCAAAGACAATCTCTGCACGGAAGCTTGCCCGGTGAGTTGCATTCATCCCCTCGAGGACGAGGCTGGACACGCGGACGTCCCCCAGCTCTACATTCATCCGACTGAGTGCATCGACTGCGGCGCCTGCGTCCCGGTCTGCCCGACCAACTCGATCTACGTTCTCGAAGAATTGCCCGAAGATAAGGCCCAGTTCGCCGAAGTGAATGCAAGCTACTTCGCCTAGTCAGTTTTCACGAGCTGTAACAGGGGGCGGCGTCCCCTCCTCAATCCCCTCCGTGCCGCCCCCACCTCCTCCCACCCTGCCGAGTTTTCCTCACTCGCCGGTGCTGTATCCTCGTTAATGATGACCCGCCGCAGCTTTCTTTCCGCCCCGGCCTTGGCCGCCGCCCTTCACGCGCAATCACCGGCCAAAGTCCGGCTCATCCTGCATGCAGACGACATGGGCGTCTCCTGCTCGTCCAACGCCGCAGGTCTCCAAATGCTTGAAAAAGGGCATGTTTCCTCCGCCTCGGTGATGATGCCCTGCGCCTGGGTGGCCGGTGTGGCGCAATTCTGCCAAACGAACCCGTCCGCCGACGTCGGCCTGCACACAACCTTGACTTCGGAATGGAAACAGATGCGCTGGGCACCGGTGGCCGACGCCTCAAAGGTCCCGGGCCTGCTCGATCCTCAAGGCTATATGTGGCCGGACGTTCGTTCGGTTGCGATGAAGGCCACCGCCGCCGAGGTCGAAACGGAGCTGCGCGCCCAGATTGCCAGAGCCCAGCGAATGGGTATCAAGTTCACACATCTGGACACGCACATGGGCACGGTCTATGCGCGACCGGATTTCTTCAATGTTTACTACAACCTGGGACGTGAATTCGGCGTCCCGGTGATGTTGATGAAGCCGACGCCCGAAGCCGAAAATATGGGCTCGAAGGAGATTGTCGCCTTCCTGAAGACCCAGCAGGAGCGATTCGCCAAGGACAAGGTCTTTGTACTCGACACGCTGATCCCAGATCCGGTGAAGGGCGCATTGACGCTGGCAGACCGGCGTGAACGCTACATCTCCGCCCTCGAGGCGCTACCGCCAGGCGTGCACCAGTTGATCGTGCACCCGGCCAAACTGGACGACGAACTCCGCGCGATGACCGGTTCGGCCGTGGCGCGCGATCTCGATTTCCAGGTCTTTTCCGATCCGCGGGTTCACGCCCGTTTGGCGGCCAAGGGGATTGCGCTGGCGCGTTATCGGGACTTCATCGTGTAAGATCGTCCTTCACCCCGGCTTCTGCCCGGCCGGGGGCAGGCTCTCAAAGGACTCGATACGTTCACACAGCGCCTCTAGGACGCTGGGGGGCATCTCGGCCAGCCCGGCCTCAACGGCGGCCGGCAATGAGGCCAGCACGCGGTTGGCGTCCTCGGCTGGACGGCTTTCGAAGACGGTGAAGCCCAGGGCTGTGGCCAGGCGGCACCCGGCGGCCACTAGCCACGGACCATCGTCATCATGGTGGCGGGCGGCGGCCTCGACCAGTTCGCCTGGGAATTGCCAGCCAGTGAGAAGTCCCGCGCCAATCAGACAATGATCCTCGACGAACATCAGCCGTTCGATCTCCACGACTGGCAATGAGTTGCCAGCCACAGCGGCGAGATAGTTGCGCGATTGTTCCGGTTTCAGCGCGGTGAACAATGCCAACCGGCCAATGTCGTGCAGCAGTCCGGCCGAATAGGCAGCCGGCCGGTGAGTTGACGTGGCGGAGGCCAGCCCCTCGGTCAACAGCGCCGACGCGACCGAGTGCCGCCACCAGTTCTGGCAGGCTGGAGTCCAGCCCGAACTCCCTTTCAAGGCCCTGAGGGCGGCGGTCAGGATTAGGCCCCGCAGGCGGTCGCGGCCGAGCACGGTGACCGCGTGACGGACTGTCCTGACCTGCCGGGTGATGCCGGTCAGGGCGGAGTTGGCGCATTGCAGCAGGTTGGCCACGAAGACGGGATCGGGGGCTACCGTGTCCATCAGTTCCCGCGTTTCGGTGTTTTCGTTGCCCAGGAGGCGGAAAGCGCGTAGGGCGACCACCGGAAACGGGTTCATGCGATTCGGGCCCGCGAGCGTCCGTGGATGTGTTTCTATGGCACCGGTGTCGATCCGTGGTTGCATGGCTTGTATCCGGTTGACGAAATCGACGAAATCTTGGATCCGCCGGGTCTACCGGACTTATCGGCCACGTTTAGACAGGTCTTCGAGTTTTGACGAACAGAGCCGGGTCAACGGCCTGGCGCGCGGCGCTCCATCAGCGGGACGCAATCTTCCAGCCGCGATGTGGCGCCCGTGTTGACCGCGAACTTTGGCGAGGTAAACCCGCCACCCGGCCGTGGCCTCCCGCTCCAGAGCGCGGCGCCGGCATAGGCGCCATCCTTGCGCAGGGCATAGAAGTTGATATCGAAACGGTTCAACTTCTCCCTGTCGCCCCTGAAGTTGCGCACGATCCGCTTCAGGCAGTCCAGGCAGGCGTCTTTGGGGCTCATGCCGTGGCGCATGTTCTCGACGATGGTGTGCGCGCCCACGACGCGGATATTCTCCTCGCCGCGGCCCGTCGAGCCGGCCGCGCCCACTTCCTGATCGACGAACAGACCGGCGCCGATGATTGGTGAGTCGCCCACGCGACCGGGGATCTTCCAGGCTAGGCCGCTGGTGGTGGTGACGCCTGACATTTCGCCCTTCGAGTTCAGGGCCAGGCAATTGATGGTTCCAGTGGGGGGATGCTTTGCCATGTGGAGCGCCCAAGCGATCATCTCGTCGTCGAACTGCGGGAATAGCTCTTGGAGGCGTGCTTCGGCCTTCGGACCTGCGGGTTGACTGGGAGCATCGAGTCCGTCGGTCCAGTTGTTGCTACCGTTTCCATCGCGCTGCGACTGTTTCCAGGCCACCCAGGCCAGCCGGGCCCTCTCGGTGAGCAGGTTCTCTTCCTTGAAACCCATCGCCTTGGCCCAGTCCAGCGCGCCCTGTCCGGTGAGCATGACATGGTCGGTCTGCTCGAGAACGAGTTTGGCCACCTTCGACGGGCACTTGATGTTGCGGATCGCCGAGACCGCGCCAGCGCGATTTGTCGGGCCGTGCATGACGCTGGCGTCGAGTTCCACAACGCCCTGCTCGTTCGGCAAACCGCCGTAGCCAACCGAGGTATCGTTCGGATCTTCCTCGACAATGTTGACGCCGGCTACGACGGCGTCCAGCGTGTCGCCGCCGCCTTTGATGATCTCCATCGCCTTGGCGCAGGCTTGCAGGCCATTGGCCGACGAGATAACGATGTTCTTCGCTGCCGCTGTCTGCAGCGCCGCCGCTGAAACAGGCAGTGCAGCTCCACTCAGGATCCAGTCGCGTCTTCGCATGGGTTCTATTGATTCCTTCACCGCCCATTCTCCGCGCCGCGGAAGCGTGAAAGCAACTCGCGGGTGACGCGGCAGGGGCTACACTGGAAAAACCGGGCAAAGAACCCTGACCACTCCTTGCGCCGTCAGGCTGCGTCTGCCCGCGCTCAACCCGAGGGCCGGCGGCGATGTTGCTGCGCCGTGGCGTCCGGCAAGGTCTGATGCCAGTTTGAGAAAGTGAAGCACTAGAGTCCAAATGAAGCAGAACATCTCCCCGGTCGGCCCGTTGAAGGGCACAGTCGAGATGCCGGGCGACAAATCGATTTCCCACCGGTACGCCATGCTTGCCTCGGTTGCTGAGGGCGAGAGTGTCATTTCGAACTATTCGTCGGGCGCCGACTGCCATTCGACCCTGCGCTGCCTGCGGGCGCTGGGCGTCTCAATGATGATCGACGGCCGCGAAGTCCGCATTCAGGGCCGGGGGCTGAACGGGTATGCCGCCCCGTCCGGGGATCTCGATGCCGGCAATTCCGGTTCCACCATCCGCATGTTGTCGGGCCTGCTCGCCGGGCAGAAGTTCACCAGCCGCCTCTGTGGCGACGAATCGCTTTCAAAGCGCCCCATGCAGCGCATCATGACGCCTCTGGCCCAGATGGGTGCCAGGCTCGGAGCGCGCGACGGCAAGTTCCCGCCGATCGAAATCGAAGGTGGCGAACTGAGGCCGATCGACTACGCGATGCCGGTGGCGAGCGCACAGGTGAAGAGCTGTATTCTGCTGGCCGGATTGCACGCCGATGGGGAGACGGTGGTGCGCGAGCCCGCCACAACACGCGACCACACGGAAGTCGCTTTGCACGAATTCGGCGCCGAGGTGGTAACTGGCCCCGGTTGGGCCAAGGTTCGGGGCAAGGCCAAGTTGAGAGCTCGCGAGTTAAGAGTGCCCGGCGACCTGAGTTCGGCGGCGTTCTTTCTGGTGGCCGGAGCGATCGTGCCAGGGTCGGAACTGATCATCGCAGGCGTTGGGTTGAATCCCACACGCGCTGCCTTGATCGATTTTCTTGTTGCGGCCGGCGCCGAAATTCGCGTGCTCGACATCGGCATGAGAAACGGCGAACCGGTGGGCGATCTGCTGGTGAAGGCATCTTCACTCAAAGGCGGTGAGATCTCGGGGTCGCTGGCGGCGTCGTTGATCGACGAGATTCCGGTCCTGTCGGTGCTGGGCGCGGTGAGCGAAAACGGGTTAGTGGTGAAGGATGCGGCGGAGTTACGGATCAAGGAGACTGACCGGATCGCCACGATGGCGGACAATCTCGGGCGCATGGGAGTGAAGATCGAGACAGCGCCGGACGGATTCACTGTTCCGGGAAGGCAGCGGTTTGGAAGGGCCACGGTGGACTCCTTCGGGGATCACCGCATTGGGATGGCTTGCGCTATAGCGGCTCTGCGCGCGGAGGGCGACGTGGAAATCGAAAACGCGGAAGCCGCCTCAGTGTCATTCCCCGAGTTTTGGGATACACTGCGATCCATCGGCCACTGAACGGGGATATCAGCATGGCGCCCGAGACAGAAAGAGACATCACGCTGGCGGGGCTGGTCCACGACCTGAACAATGTCCTGGAGACCATTGCGGAGGCCGCCGAACTGATCGATGGGCCGGACAATTGCCAGGAGATCGCGGACACGATCCGGAGGTCGGTTGAACGCGGCAGGCGCATTACCGGCAGCATCGTTCAGCAGGCGCGGGCGCCGGTGGCCGTGCAGGAACCGATGGAATGGGCGGCCGGATTCGTGCGCGACCTGGCCAAGTTGGTCCACTCGGCGCGCTTCTCGGTGACGGTCGACGCCGAGCCCGAAATCCTGTTGCCAGGCGAGGCTTCGGATTGGGAACGGGTCTTCATGAACCTATTCCTGAACGCGATGCAGGCCACCAAGGGCGCGGGCAAGGTAGCGGCGCGGGCGCGTCGCGACGGTGACCATTACGCGATCTCGGTGACCGACAACGGGCCAGGCATCCCTGAGGAACTAATCGGCAAGGTGCTGCGATCGCGCGTATCAACTCGCGGCGCCCAAGGAGGGCTGGGATTGTCGATCGTCAAGGCAATAGTGGTCCGCTACGCGGGCACGGTCGAAGTCTACAATCAGGCCAGTGGCGGAGCCGTGTTCCAGATTCGCGTGCCAGCCTGCTGATCGGGACTGGGTGCGGGAACGCTTTGGGCCGGATGCACGTCACCTGAAGTGGTGTCGATACGAATTATTACCACAACCCTGCTTGCCGCGATCAGCTTGGCCGCGCCCGCAGTTCATGCGCCAGGCGACGCTCCCGACGTGCAGGCCATCGTCAGGAGGTCGGTCGAACAAGACTGGGCGAACCTCTCAAAAGCGAGGGACTACACCTTCGTCCGGCGCGAGGAGACTCACCGGCTTGACCGCGCCGGAGGCGTGAAACAAAGCGAGTCGAAGACGTTCGACGTGGTTATAATCAGCGAACGGCCCTACGAGAAGCTGATCGAAGAAGACGACCGCCCACTGGAAGGGCGCAAGGCGAGGAAGGCGCAAGAGGAGTTCGACAAGGCGGTAAGGAAGAGCCAGGACCTGTCCGAGTCAGAGCGGCACAAACAGGCTGAAAAGCGCAGAAAGGAAGAAGAGGAAGCCCGGCGGTTTGTTCGAGAGATCCCGGAGGCGTTCACTTTCGAGCTTGTGCGCAACGACCAGATTGATGCTCTGCCGGTTTGGGTGATCCGGGCCACACCTCGGGCTGGATTCAAGCCAAAGGAGAAGCGGGCAGCGATTCTGTCGAAGTTCCAGGGCGTACTGTGGATCGACCAGAAGGATTACCAGTGGGTGAGGATCGAGGCCGAGGTAATCGACACGGTTTCGTTTGGCTGGGTGCTTGCGCGTCTGGGTAAGGGCACGACATTGACCTTCCAGCAGACACGGGTCAACGACGAGTTGTGGCTACCGTCAAAGGCGACAACACGGATCAACGCGAAACTGGCTCTATTGAAGTCGATCCGGGCCGAGGTCAACGTCCAGTGGCGTGAATACAGGAAGTTCCGGACCGAATCCCGGATCGTGCCGCCAGAGAGTCAGGCGCAGGGGACGCCCAGATAGTCCGACATAGGGGAAATCACCTAGAGGCACCCAAGGTTTTTCTCCTGGGCCCTAAGATAATCTGGTACACCTGCCGATGAAGGGAGAGAGACGGTTAGGCGTCTTCGTTCACTCCATAATTGGCATGGCGCGACAGACCAGAGTACCGGGCCGGATCGCCGGCGCAGCCGTAGGCTTGCGAGCGAGCCGGATTGACGACCCGGTACAGCGGTTGCGGTTTCTGCGAAGGACTGTGGGCGACCGGTGTCCGTGGTCGCCGGCGGTGATCCGCGAATCGGGGTGGTGGAGAGGCAACCGTGGCAAGATCGCCGTGGCTGCCGCGGCGCTACTGGCCTGGCCGGTTCTGGAAGTGAGCCAGGGCGTCAGCGGGTTTCTCTCGGCCGTGCCCGTGGTATCCGCCAAGACCGGTTCAATTGAGTCCTATCCGAATGTGTGGTTGCTGGAGGCGGGCGCCGGATCAGAGGTCTGGTCGAACGGATTACGGATCGAACGGCGATTCGAGGTTGCCAACCAGCCAAGCGCCTTCCAAGCATATCCGCACCGTCAGGACCGGCCGCCGGTGAAGATGACCGCGCCGGTGGGCATCGTCTATCACACGACGGAAAGCCACCTGGCTCCGCTGGAAGAGCGCCAGAACAAGCGGTTGAAGATCATCGGCGAGACGCTGCTGGGCTTCATCCGCGAGAACAAGGCCTATCACTATGTGATCGACCGGTTTGGACGGGTGTGGCGTGTGGTGCGGGATACTGACGAGGCCAACCACGCCGGCAATTCGGTCTGGGCTGACGGCGAGTACAGTTATCTGAATCTGAACCGGGGATTCCTTGGCGTTTCAGTGGAGACGCAGACGGCCGCGTCGGGCGAGGAGACGCCCGCAACGCCGGCCCAGATCCACTCGCTGAAGGTGCTGACCGAAATGTTGCGGTCGAAGTACCGGATTGTGGCAGGAAACTGCATCACACACGCGCAGGTGTCGGTGAATCCGTCGAATAACCAGGTGGGCTACCACTACGACTGGGCGGCGAAATTCCCATACATCGAGGCGGGGTTGCCGGACAACTACGAGAAGGCGCCGCCGGCGATCTGGATGTACGGGTTCACCTACGACCCGTCGCTGGTGACCGTGACAGGAGCGCGGTACTGGCGAGGACTGCTGAAGGCGGAGGTGAGGCTGCGCGAGGATGCGACGGCGCATGGCGTCGGGCCCGAAGCCTACAGGAAGAGTTTGTCGCAGCGCTACAGGGCGCTGTTCGGACGGATGAAATCGAGGGCGGAAGCTTCCGCCGAGGCGAAACAGAAAGCGATGAAGGAGAGCGCCGAATGAGCGAACAAATCAGTCAACATGTGGGACTGGATATCGGGACGAGCCGGGTGGTCGCGGCACGGAAGAACGAGGAGGCTGAGTCAATTGAAAGCCAGTTGAACGCATTCGTGAGACTACCGCATTCGAAGATGACTGAAGCCAGCCTGGGGCGGGAAAACGTTCCGTTTTCGATATCTGACGGGCACATTCTCGTTTACGGGAATGAATCAGCGGCGCTGGCCGATTTGCTGGGCCAGGAGGTGAGGCGGCCGATGACGCAGGGCTTCCTGAACTCGGCCGAGCCGGCGAGCCTCGAACAGATTGAGGAGATCCTGAGCTCGGTGTTAACTCCGGGTGAAGGCGAGGACCTGTCCAAGACAAGGATCTGCTTCAGCGTACCGGCGGCGCCATCGGGCAACCAGGAGAGTCTGACGTATCACGAAGCGACGGTGCGGCAGGTGCTCGAGAAGTTGGGCTACAGCGATATCCGCAGCATCAACGAGGGTGTGGCGGCGGTGTATGCCGAGTTGGAGGAAACCAACTACACGGGCATCGGCGTGAGCTGCGGCGGCGGGCTCTGCAACGTGGCGCTGGCTTACATGTCGGTGCCGGTGATGACATTCAGCATCGCCAAGGGTGGCGACTTCATCGATACGAGCGCGGCGGCGGTGACCGGGGAGATGGCCAACCGGATCCGTTTGGTGAAGGAAGAGACATTCCACTTCAACGGGCATTATTCGGACAAGGTTCAGCAAGCGCTGACGGTGTACTACGACGACATGATTCAGTCCGTGGTCCAGGGTTTGAATGACGCGTTGCGAGGATCGAGGCAGGTGCCGAAGATGAGCCGGCGCGTGCCGCTGGTGCTCAGCGGCGGGGGGGCCATGCCGGAAGGATTCAAGGCGCGTTTTGAGAGGGCGCTCCAAGCCGCCAACCTGCCAGTGCCGGTGTCGGAGGTGCGTTTGGCGAAAGAGCCATTGCACACAACGGCGCGAGGCGCGCTAGTGGCCGCGCTGAGCGAGTAGTGGAGGCTCGGGAAGCTGGAATCTGCGACCAAACGAACTTAGAGTTCGCTTAAGTACTGTTTTTTCAACCTGGTAAGGTGGCCTGGCCCTCCCTGACCTCGTGCTCTCCGGGGTGGGCCAGGCTCTTTTTTTTGTCGACGGAAAACGGCGGCGGAAGCAGACAGCCTAGTGATTGGCTTACCCTGGAGGGCAGGAGGGCTTACCCAATGCGTACGCTGATTGGTCTATTCGTGCTCGCGGCGGTTGCCTCCGCCGGCGAGGCGGAAGACAAGAGATTGAATGAGGCGGCTACGGTTCTTACCGAGATCATGGGGACCGGCGACAATGCAATCCCCCAAAACTTGATAGAGAAGGCGGCTTGCGCCGTGATCGTTCCCGGGATGAAGAAGGGCGGGTTCATTGTGGGCGCGAAGTATGGGCGGGGTTTCGCGACGTGCCGGAAGGCGACCGGTGTGGGGTGGTCGGCGCCGTCGGGAGTCAGGATTGAGGGCGGCAGCGTTGGCTTCCAGATCGGTGGAGCGGAAGTGGACATCATCTTGCTGGTCATGAACAAGAAGGGAATGGACCGGTTGACGTCATCAAAATTCACGCTTGGCGGAGAGGCCAGCGTGGCGGCCGGGCCAGTGGGGCGAGATACGCAGGCGCAGACGGATGCGTCGATGCGGGCCGAGATCCTCTCGTGGTCGCGGTCGCGGGGCGTGTTCGGAGGCATCGCGCTGCAAGGAGCGACGCTCCGGCGCGACACCGAAGTCGACACGGCGCTGTACGGGGCGAATAAGCCCGTCCTGGAGATTCTCGACGGACACATCGCTCCCCCCGCAGCCGCCAAGTCGCTGCTGGCGACGCTGAACAAGTATTCGAGCCGGCCGAACAAGTAGAGCACGCTGCTGTTTCCGGCAAGCGGTCTGAAGCCCGCCCCACTCACGCCACGCGGTTGATGGGCGAGCCGGCAAGGAAGGCACGGAGGTTGTCCGCAGTCATCTCCATCAGCCGGGCTCGGGCTTCGCGAGTGGCCCAGGCGATGTGCGGTGTGACGATGCAGTTGCTGGCCGTGATGAGGGGGTTGGACTCGGCCGGGGGCTCAACCGACAGCACATCGAGCGCCGCACCGGCCAACCGGCCTGCATTCAACGCATCAGCGAGGTCCTGATCAACGATCAGCGGACCGCGAGAGGTGTTCACCAGGAACGCCGAGGGTTTCATTGTGGCGATTGTCTCGGCCCGGATCAGGCCCTGGGTGGAGGGGAAGAGCGGGCAGTGGAGGCTGACGACGTCAGATGTCGCCAGCAATTCTTCCCGGCTGACGAAGCGGAAGCCTTCGTAGGCGGGAGGGTTGGTCTCGACCTCGTCGCTGGCCAGGACTCTCATGCCCAGGGCGTCGGCGATCTTCGCCGTCTGGCGGCCGATGCGGCCGAAGCCGATGATGCCCATGGTCTTACCGGCGAGCTCGGCCAAGGGCGACTTGGCGTAGGACCAATCCGAAGACCTGGACCAGCCACCCTGGCGGACCGAATCCGAGTGCGCGCCAACATGATGGCAGAGTTCCAGCAGCAGGGCAAAGGCGAACTGGGCGACCGAGTCCGTCCCATAGGTGGGGATGTTGGTGACAGCGATTCCGAGTTCCTTCGCGGCGTCCACATCGACAATGTTGTAGCCAGTGGCCAGGACGCCGATGTAGCGCAGCGATTTCGACTGCTCCAGGACATCGCGGCGGAGGGGCGTTTTGTTCGTCAGCACCAGTTCGGCGCCGGCGATCCGTTCGGCGATGAGCGAGACGGGCGTCCGGTCGTGGACCGTCACATTGGCCAGGGACTCGATGGCGGACCAACTGAGGTCGCCGGGGTTCAGGCAGTAGCCGTCGAGGACAACGAGGTTCATCGATGAGATTGTCTCAGATGGGCACCGCCGGGGTCGAACGGAGCGGGTCCGGATGTAACAGAACCGAGTCGGGGTTGACTTGTTTTATATTTCGAGTATTATCGAAGTATGAGTGATGAGCGAGCACAGACAGCGCTGTATGCGGATCAGTTCGGGGCGCTGGGGGCGGAAGCGCGGTTGCGGATCGTGCGGTTGCTGCTGGCGGCGCACCCGGTTGGTTTGGTCGTGGGCGAGATTCAGAGCGAACTCGGAATGCCAGGGTCAACGTTGTCGCACCACCTGGAGAAGTTGAAGGGCGAGGGGCTAATCGAGGTCAAGCGGGAATCCACATTCCTGCGTTACACGGCGAACACCGACGCGCTGCGGGAGTTGCTCTCGTTCCTGTATGCCGAGTGCTGCACTCGAAACCAGGTGATCGCGCCGGCCGAGATTGGCAAGGCGTTTGTGCCGCCGTCGGGACCGTGCGGGTGAGTCAGAAAGATAGGGAGATGGAATGGCTGAAACGAAACAGATCAAGGAAGTTGTACGCGAGCATTATGCCTCGGCGGCGTTGAAGGTGGTGTCGGGCGGATCGGCTTGCTGCTGCGGGACGCCGTCGGGCGCGGTGGCGGAGTGCGATCCGATCAGTTCGGGCTTGTACGGTGCGATGGAGAAGGGCGAACTGCCAGAGACGGCCGTGCTGGCGTCGCTGGGATGCGGCAACCCGACGGCCCTGGCGGAGTTGACGCCAGGCGAAAAGGTGTTGGACCTCGGTTCCGGCGGAGGCATCGATGTTCTTCTGTCGGCCAAGCGGGTGGGTCCGGAAGGGTTCGCCTACGGTCTGGACATGACCGATGAGATGCTGAACCTGGCGCGCGAGAACGCCCGGAAAGCGGGCGCGAAGAATGTCGAGTTTCTGAAAGGCGAAATCGAGGCTGTGCCGCTGCCGGATGCTGCGGTGGACGTGATCATTTCGAATTGCGTCATCAACTTGTCGGCGGACAAAGACCGGGTGCTGAGAGAGGCGTTCCGGGTACTGAAGCCGGGCGGGCGATTTGCGGTGTCGGATGTGGTTCACCGGGGCAGCGTGCCGGGGGCACTGAGGAAGAGCCTGGAGTCGTGGGCAGGTTGCGTGGCGGGGTCTCTGGAAGAGGGCGAGTACCGGGCCAAGTTGGAGGCGGCGGGTTTCGGAGAAGTGGAGATCGAGCCGACGCGGGTCTACTCGGCGAAGGAAGCGAGCGAGTTCCTAGTGCAGGCCGGTCTGGATCCGGAGAAGGTCGAGGAAGAGATGGGCGACCGGTTCTTCGCAGCGTTCATCCGGGCGCGAAAGCCTGCATGAAAAGGTTGCTCGTCCTCTGCACGGCCAATTCGGCGCGCTCGCAGATGGCCGAAGGGCTGTTCCGCGCCGCGTTGGGTGAAGAGTGGGAGGTGTGTTCGGCCGGGGCGCGGCCATCGCGTGTCCGGGCAGAGGCGATTGAAGTGATGGCGGAGATTGGGATCGACCTGTCGGGGCACAAGTCGAAGTCCACCGATGAGTTCCTGGGGCAGGAGTTCGACTACGTGGTGACGGTCTGCGACAAGGCGCGGGACGTCTGCCCAGTGTTTCCGGGCAGGGCGGAACGGATTCATTGGGGGCTGGCCGATCCGGAAGGCATGGAGGGGTTTCGGACAGTGAGGGAGCGACTGGCGGAACTGGTGGATGGATTCCGGCGGACCGTGGCCGGTTGAGGGCGCGGGTAATGTGGCCGTCCGGCCCGGAGAAAGTCTCGACACGATTGTCGAGACGGCAGATCTGGGGATCTGCGCCACGAGCGCGGCGGAAGACTAGCCAAAGCCAGACTCCAGCGGGCCGGGAGGCCTATCCTGCAAAAAGTGCATAACAAGGGGCGTGGTGTGCGTATCCGCTGTTGAGCAGGCACAATGGGAGCCGGACAGATGGCAGCAGCGATGACAGACGCCGCGTGGCGCACCGCGGCGCGCGAAGATGCCGGCTTCACGGCCATCGTGCGCGAACACCAGTCAATGGTGTATTCGATCGCCTGGCATTTCTTCCGGAACCGGGCGCTGGCAGAGGAGATCGCCCAGGACGTCTTCCTGCAACTGTTCAGGAACCTGGACGGGATCGAAACGCCCGGGCATCTGGAGGCCTGGCTGCGACGTACGGCGTCAAACCGCTGCATCGACGCTTGGCGGAAAAAGGGCCACAAGGAAGAGATCCCGATGGAGGGGTTGCCCGAGCCGTCACACGGCATGAAGCTGGGCGACCCGATGCTTCGCGAGACGCTGAGGAAACTGGTGGCATCGCTGCCGGAAACGCAGCGAATGGTCATGATCCTGAAGTACGGCGAGGATCTGGACCCGGATGAGATCGCAACGGCGTTGGGGATGCCTGTGAGGACGGTTTGGAGCCATTTGAGACGCGGTGTGGGGCTGTTGAAAGACAAGCTTGGCAGGGTGATGGAGAGTTGAAATGGATCGATTCGAACAGGAACTGAAGGATGCGATGAGGCGTGAACCGGCACCGGACTGGTTGGCCGATGCGGTGATTGCGCGTGTGGGCGCCGAACGGCAGCGGAAGCCGAAGCCGGAGTGGTTTGGATGGGCGCGGCTGAGATGGGTGGCGGCGTCGATGGTGCTGGCGGCTGTGGTGAGTGGTGTGCGTTTCGAGCAGCAGAGGGAAGAGCGGATTCGGGGCGAAGAGGCAAAGCAGGAGTTGATGGTGGCGTTTCAGGTGACAGGAACGAAGCTGCGTCAGGTGGAACAGCGGGTTTTGCCGGTGATGCACCGGGGGCAGGAATAAGGAAGCGAGGTACAGGTGAGATGAAGACGAAATTGTTCGTGATGGTATTGGCGGCGGCGGGCATGATGGCGGCGCAGCAGGTGAAGCTGCCGGCGGCGCTGGACAAGCTGGCCAGCAAGGCGAAGGAAGTGACGAACGTGACGTTGGGCCCGGAGCTAATGGGCATCGCGACGAAGTTCATGGACGACAACAAGTCGGACGAGGCCGAGGCGAAGAAGATCGCAGGCAAGCTGCGGGGCGTCTACATCCGGAGCTATGAGTTCGAAAAGGAAGGCGAGTACACGGAAGCCGACTACGCGGAGATCCGTGATCAGTTGAAGCCGCCTGAGTGGACGAACATCGTCTCCAGCCGGAGCAAGAAGGAGACCTCGGAGATCTACATGCACAGGGATGGCGGATTGCTGATTCTGTCGGCGGAACCGAGGGAGTTGACGGTGGTCAACATCGTGGGCAAGATCACGGCCGAAGACCTGGGTGGGCTGAGCGGGCAGTTTGGCGTACCGAACGTCGTGGTCAAGGAGAAGGCCAAGGTGAAGATCAAGCCGGAGAAGGACGAAGAGGAGTAGGACGCGATGGTCCGGAGATTGATCATAGTGGCAGTGTTGGCGGTCCTGGCCACGGCTGGGATCGCCACAGCGGCGGACTTCGAGGACGTGGCGCGGAACGTTGAATCGCGGCTGGGCATGCGGCGGACGCGGATGCCGGGCAAGGGTTTCCTGATGAACAGCTTTGTTGCCGTGAGCAGGCCGGGCGGGGCGAGGGCGATGAAGTTGGCGGCGTTTGAAAGCGAGAACGGGCGATTCCGGGCGGAGATGTTTCAGTCGGCGGTGCTGGAAGCGGCAGGCGGATGGACGCCGGTGGTGCAGGTGCAGTCGCTCAAGGGTCGCGAAGAGGTTGCGCTGTACATCAGGCCGGCGGGCAAGAAATTGGAACTGCTGATTGCGACCAGCGAGCACGGTGAGGGGACGCTGGTGTATCTGAAGATCCCGGGGCGGGACCTGCTGGAATGGTTCAAGGATAAGGCGGCGCTGCGAGAGGGGTTGGGGACGGGCGTGCAATAGGGCAGGGCAGGAAAGGTTGAAAAGAGGGCGCTGGACGGGACCGGCGCCCTTCTTGTTTGTGGGGGGTACTACTTCAGGAGTTCCGAGATCATCTTTGCGCCGCCAAGTTGAGGCATGACGGCTTCGATTCTGACGACCTTGCGCGGCGACTTGGCGACCCAGAGGGTTTGCTTGTCGGGGCCGTCGGTGGCGGCGACTTCGACCTTGAAAGCATCGAACGTGCCCGCCGGGACGGTGACCGATTCGCTGCCAACGACTTTGAGTTGCATCGGCTTGGCCTTCGCCTTCTGGATGTCGAAGTTGAGGAAGACGGCCGAGTAGCCTTCGGCCAGAGGCAGGGCGGCAATGGACTGGGATGAGCCTGCGCCGTCAGCAAAGACAGAGCCCGGCAAGTCGACGGCGATGGGGCGGTCCTGGCCGCTGACGGTCATCTTGCCTGAAGCCTTGCCGTTGTCGTAGGTCAGTTCGATCACGACGGGGCCCTGCTTGATGGAGCGTTTGATGGGGGCCAGGGTGTCTTTGGCGAGGGTGGTGATGTCGACGGCATCGCCCATGGGGGACTTCATCGTGTCGGTTGCAATCCAGTTGCCGCCCTCTTCCTTGATTTCGGAGGTGACTTCCAACTGGAAGTTTTGGGTGCCGGCCTGGACCGAAACCTTGTAAGCCATGGGGCCGGTGAGAGGGGCGGAATCGGGCTTGGGGGCGCTGGAGGCGGAGGCGGTGACGGGGGCGGCGATCTTCACGGTCTTGGGATCGACGGTGATTTCGGCGAGGCGTTTGGTGGTCTCCGGCGTTGCGCCAGACTGGAAACGGCCATCGAGGAACTTCGACAGGAACTTCTCCATGGCGGCCATCATGGCCAGATTGTTCACCGGACGCGCGAAGCCGTGGCCTTCGTCATCGGCGACGAGGTATTCGACCGGGAAGCCGCGGTCGCGAAGGGCGATGACGATCTGGTCGGATTCACGCTTGTTGACGCGGGGATCGTTTGCGCCCTGGACGACCATGAGCGGGGTCTTGATCTTCGCGGCATGGGTGAGCGGAGACTGGGCGAGCAGTTGTTTCTTGCCTTCAGGAGTGTTGGGGTCACCCATGCGGACATAGAAGATCTTGCGGGCGGCTTCCCAATAGGGCGGGATGGACTCCATCAGGGTGATGAGGTTCGAGGGGCCGACGATGGAGACGGCGGCGGCGTAGACGTCGGGGGTGAAGGTGACGCCGGCGAGGGTGGCATAACCGCCATAGGAACCGCCGAGGATGCCGATGCGCTTGGGATCGGCGATGCCTTCGGCGATAAGGTGTTTGGCGCCGAAGGTAATGTCGTCCTGCATCTTCTGGCCCCATTCCTTGTTGCCGGCGTTGAGGAACTTCTTGCCGTAACCGGTGGAGCCGCGGAAGTTCATCTGAAGGACGCCGTAGCCGCGGTTGGCGAGGAACTGGGCGAGCGGGTCGTAGCCCCAGTCGTCACGGGCCCATGGGCCGCCGTGGGGGAGCATGATGACGGGCAGTTTCTGGGCGGGGACGCCCTTGGGCAGGGTGAGATAGGCCGGGATTTCAAGGCCGTCGGAGGACTTGAAGCGGACCGGCTTCATCGGGCAAAGGGCCGTGCGAGGTAGCTTTTCACGAATCTTGTACTGGAGGGTGAGTTGCTTCGTTTTGCGGTCGAAGAGGTAAGTCTCGCCGGGTTCGACGTCGGAGTTCGAAGAGATGATCCACTTGGTCTCGTCGGCGGTGTGAGAGCCGAAACCGAGTTCGCGGTCGCCGAGTTTGGATTTGAGGAACTTGTAGTCGGCTTCGAAGACCTTGTTCTTCCAATAGATGCGGACGCGGTCGTCGAGGTAGGTGGTGGCGACGAGGTCTTCGGTCAGGTCAGAGAAGACGGTGCCAGAGAAATCGACACGTTTGAGGGGGTCGGATTCGTAGGGTTTGAGGGTTCCGGTGGCCGGGTCCATTTGTGCGAGTTCGGTCAGGTCGACAGAATCGCCTTTGTTGGTGATGAACCAGGCGAGTTTGTTTTCCTTGTCGAAACGCAGGGGTGCGCAGGTGTCAAGCACGCCGCAGGAGTAGATCTTCGGCATCTTGTCGGCGTCGACGCGGAGCACTTCGGTGTCGCCGTTGTCGGCTGAGCGGGTGGCCATCCGGAGTTGCGCCTTGTTGTCCATGATCCAGCCGGTGACGCGGTCGTTGTTCTGGCGGACGAGAGTGCGTTCGCCGGTGGAGATTTTGACTTTGTAGAGGTCGTGCCAGGCCTTGTCGCGGTCGTTCAGGCCGACGAAGAGGGCGTCGGGCTCGGTTTTGGGGATGAAGTAGATGACCGCGCGGGCACCCTTGGCGGCGGTGATGTTGCGGGCCTTGGGCGTGGCGGCACCGGCAGCAGGCGCTTCGGCGGGATCGACGGCATAGACGTTGTAGTTTTCGTCGCCGCCCTGATCCTGGACGTAGAGGATGTACTTGCCGTCGCGCGACCAGAAGTAGCCGGGGATGGGTCGTTTGGTTTCGGCGGTGACGGGTTTGGCGGCCGAAAAGGGTTCTTCGGCTTTCTTGACCCAGACATTGCGGGTGCCGTTGAGGGGTTTCAGAAACGAGATGAACTTACCGTCGGGGCTGATCTGGGCGCCTGAGATTTCGACTTCGCCGAAATAGAGGTCGCGGTCAACCAAGGGCGGCATTTGGGCAAAGGCGGGTGCGGCGACGCACAGGGCCAGCGTCGTGAGGATCATTGTCGAATTCATAGGGGTCAGAATTCCTCCATTGGGGAGAGCGCGGATTGACACAGTTCTCCCTCTCACCAGGATACGTAGATTGTGAAGAAAGGTTCAGTTCTTTGATCTGGACGTTGGGTGAGAACACGCTCTCCGCGCCAATGGCTTCACTAGGGACGGCGGTCTCCATGAGCCCGCACAGATGAAGGGCGTTCCGCATATTGCAGGCGAGAATCGATCCATATAGAATTGGTGTCCATGCAGATGAGCGGTTTCAACGGCTTTTCGGACGCGATAGTGGTGATTGCTGTGATAGCGAACGCTGTGACCTGTGTGGCGCTCATCTGGACGATAAGGGCGCACAGAATCGCGCGGCGAGGCGTCGAGGTTGCGGAGCAGAGCATTGAGGTGTCGCAGAAGAGTGTCACAGTCGCGCAGCACGGTGTTCGGAATGATGCGCGTGCGCTCGTCATCAGTTGGGGCGGCGAGGTGATCGACCTGCTAGCCGAAGTCCGTCTAGTGTTTCGCAGTTCGGGCGACGGCACCCTAACAGAGGTATCGGAGCCAGAATCCGCGGCATTGGCGTCGCGCGTTTCTGCCCTCATCGACAAGGCAAGAATGCTTTTCCCAAACATGGGGCAGGAATGGTACGGGGTGCACAAGAGGTTGGAAGATCGCGGAATCCGTCCTCCAATCCTCGACTTGCTTGTCCTGCTATTCGACTTGATTGAAGGTTACTGCGACAGGAGGACCCCTGTTCAGATCGTGACCGCTGGCACAGACGAGGTACGGACATATATGTTGCGGCTTCTGAAGTCAGCCACCGTAATCGGCGTCCCTGAAGCCATAGATCAATACGAAATCCACTTGAGCAAACTTCGAGTGACGGGCTTTCCCGCCTACTTGAAGAGCTTTGCGGCCGATGGACGCAAGTTCGAAATAGACTTTGCCGACTGCGGATCTCCCTCGGCTACGCCAGCTTCACCCTAACGGTGGCGATGGACAACGCCGGCAGATTCATCGTCAGTTTGCCGGCGGCGGCCTGGACGGCGATGGGTTTGGGCATGATCAGGTCAGGCTGATCGAAAGTGTTGGCGGCGTTCAGGCTGGCGTGATTCAAGAGGGTGGCCGTAGCTGAGGCCGGGTTTGCGCCGGAAATGGCGCAACTGACGTCGAGGGCCTGGCTGGGTTTGGGGTTGACGAAGGTGAGGACGAGTTCGTTGCCCTGCTTCGAGGCCGAGACGGAGAGGGCGAGGGCCGCGGGATCGGGGTTCGAGACGCGGACGGAGGTGCGGCCGCGATGGGCTTTGAGCATGTCGAAGGCCCAGTATGTGGTGGTGCGGCAGGCGCGGGGTCCGTCGGTCAGGATCAATGAATGCAACACGTTGACGATCTGGGCAATGTTGCACATGACTAGCTTTTCGGCCTGGCGGTGGAAGACGTTGAGGCCCAGGGCGGCGGCGACGGCGGAGCGCATCGTGATCTGCTGGAACAGCGCACCGTACTGCTTCTCCTCGGCGGGGACCATGCGGTCCCAGACGCCCCATTCGTCGACAAGCAGGCCGATACGGCGGTCAGGGTCGTAGCTGTCCAGAAGCGCACGCTGCTGGATGACGGCGCGTTCAATCCGTTGAAACGACGAGAGCTGCTCCTCGGCGGCGGTGTTGTCGAAGTTGGTTGAGGTCGAGCGGCTGTTGGAATAAAAGTGCATGGCGAAGCCTTCGGGGCCACGCTTGCCGCGCAGGGCGTCGAAGAAACGCCGGGTCCAGTCGGTGTTGTTGCCGTTGGGGCCGCAGGCGATCTTGAAAGGCCGGACGCCGCCGAACTCGCGAACGTAAGTCGAGAATTGGCGATAGTGGGCGCAATACTCCTCGGGCTGCATCTCCCCGCCGCAACCCCAGTTTTCGTTGCCGATGCCCCAGTATTTTACCTTGAAGGGGTCGGAGGCGCCGTTTTTGGCGCGTTCGTCCGAGAGCGTCGACCCGGACGGATAGTTGCAGTATTCGATCCAGTTGCGCATCTCCTGGGGTGAGCCAGAGCCGAGGTTCGCCGCAAGATACGGCTCGGCGCCGATCAACCGGCAGAGTTCGATGAACTCGTGGGTGCCGAAGGAGTTGTCCTCGGTGTAGTTGCCCCAGTGGATGTTGACGGTCTTGGGGCGTTTGTCGTGGGGGCCGATGCCATCGCGCCAGTGGTAGTCGTCGGCGAAACAGCCGCCGGGCCAGCGGAGGACGGGGATACCCACCTGTTTCAGCCACTCGACCGCCTGGCGGCGATGGCCATTAATGTTGGGAATCGGCGATTGCTTGCCCACCCACAGGCCGCCATAGGTGCACGAGCCGAGGTGTTCGGCGAAGTGGCCGTGGAGTTCGGGGCGAATGGCGCCAATCTCGACGTTGGCATGGACTTCGACCGAGGCTGTTGAATTCTGGCCGCGGAGGGCCCGTGAGACGACGGGAAGAGCCAAGCCGGCGATGACCTGGCGGCGTGACGGCTTCAACATGAGAGTCTCCTGTGGTTACTTCTTAAACACTGCTTCGGCATAGTTCAGGCTGCGACGGATGTTGGATTCGAGCGAGGCAGTGAGGTCCGTCTTAGGATCCCAGGCGAGTTCGACGACCATATAGCCCTTGAAGCCGAAGTCCTTGAGATAGGCGGCGACCTGCTTGTAGTCGATGTCGCCGGGGGCGAACTCTTCGAGCCAGATGCCGTCCTTGGAGTTGCGCAGGTGAAGGGCGGCGAGACGGGGGGCGGCTTCCCTGAGCAGGGTCATGACGTCCTGGCCTCCGCGGAGGACCCAATGGACGTCGAGGCAGATCTTCACCAGTTTGGGGTCGGTGTTGGCCACCATGTGGCGCCATTCGCGGGCGTTGTCGGCCATCTCGGGCGCGTGCTGGTGGACCATGAGTCCGAGTTTCTCGCGGGAGAGCTCAGTGGAGAGGCGGTTCAGTGTCTTGGCCTGAATTGCGAGCTCGGCGTCGGACTTGGCCGCACCCTTTGGCAGGGGGTTAGGGTTAACGTCCACCCAGTCGAGCGTGCCCGTGGCCTTCTTGACACGGCGGGCAAGTGCCAGTGTGTCAGCGATGGTCCTTTCGGCGCCTTCCTCAGTGTGCATGACACCGCCGTTGTAAACGATGGGCAGTTTCAGCTTGTGGCGCTTCAGGAGCCCGGCCGTTCGTTCGGTGTATTCAGGGGCGAAGAAGACGTTTGTCAGCTCAAGATACTCGTAGCCGGCGATGCGGAACGTCTGGAAGATCTCGTCGAAGTGATTCTCGATGGGCTCCTTCAGGCGGCCATAGTGCTGCTGGAAGACATAGGCCTGGCCGGCGAAGATGGGCGAATAGCCTTTGCCGGCACCCATCGAGGGCAGGGCGATGGCGGGTGCGGCGAGGAAACTGCGGCGTGAGATCATCATGTTAACTCTCGCATGGGAGGTAAAGGCCTACACGGGGAAGTTATCACCCCGGACCGCGCGACGCAAACAGAGCTTCCGGCGGAGGCAACCATTTCGGCGTCTAACCCGTATACTTTGTTGAGTAAGAGTAAGCGATGATCACATCCACCGCCGGGCGGCTTGCCGCAAGTGCGATGATCCTTGCATTTCTTGTCCTCGGACAAGACACAGGGAAGAAGGCGAGCATCGAGGGCCGTGTCCTGAACTCCATCACCGGCGACGGCGTGCGGAAGGCCGAAGTGATGCTGGCGGGCCGGGGACAACGAACCCAGGCGGGCAGCGCTCAACTTGCGCCGCTGGCGACTCTGACAGACGCCGAGGGCCGGTTCCGGGTCGAAAGCGTTGACGCGGGCACGTATACAGTCATCGTTCAGAAGGCGGGTTTCCAGACCGAACGCCGCACCGGGTTCGGCAATCGTCCTGTAAACGTGACGTCAGGACAAAGCGTGACCGGTTTGGAATACAAGCTGATCCCGCAGGCGGTCGTCTCTGGGCGGGTGCTGGACGAAGACGGCGATCCCGTCGCCAACGCCGGCGTGACTGCCTACCAGCAGCGCTACATGTCGGGGCAGCGGCGCTGGACTCAGGCCGGCGGCACGTCAACCAACGACCTGGGCGAATACCGGATCTGGAACCTTGCCCCCGGCAAGACAATCGTCGCGGCGAACCCAGGGCAGCGCTACGCCCGCATGGAGATCCGAAGGATCGGGCCGCAAGTCCAGACTGACGAGACTCAACCAGTCCAGACCTACCATCCAAACGCCCTGGATTCGAGCCAGGCGGCCGTGCTCGCGGCATCGCCAGGCGCGCAACTGATGAATATCGACATCGAACTGCGCCGCGCGGCGGTGTTCAAAGTCACCGGCAGAGTGGTCGATGCCGAACCGGATGCGTCCATGCGCTTCGGCGTTACTCCGATCCGTACCGACGGCGCGGGCTTGGACCGGGCATTTGGTTCCTCCACCCGGCCCGACGGCAGTTTTGAGATTCGTGGCCTCAAACCGGGCCAATACACCCTGCGGGCGAATTCCTATCGCGGCCGGGCAGGAGATGGAGCCCAGAAAGTCGGGCTGTTCAAATTGGATGTGTCGGGCGACGTCGAAAACGCCGTGATTGAGGTGAAGAGCGCATTCACGGTGGGCGGAACAGTCAAGATTCTTGGGCTGAAGGACGGACAGAAGATCGATCCGAGAACCACCGGCGTGCGGTTGGTCCCGGCAGAACAGGGGCAAATGTTCGGCATGGGAGGCGAAATGAAGGTCGGCCAGGACGGGACATGGTCGGTTGAACACCTCGTGCCCGGCGTTTACAGGATCGCATCGCAGGTACGGCCGAACGTGTATCTCTCGGCGGTGAAGATCAACGGGCAGGACTATCTGGGCAAAGAGCTGGATATGACCATGGGCCCGGTGGGTCCGATCGAGATCACTTATTCGGCGGACGTATCGTCGATTACCGGCAAAATTGAGGATTTCGCCGACACCGACGGGCAACCGGTCGCCGTGTTGATCGCGGAGAGTGAACGGTTCCGGAGCGTTGACCAGGCCTGGGTGACGCAGGTTGGCCAGGATGGGCGCTTCACCTTGACCGGGTTGAGACCCGGCGATTACCTGGTGTTCGCCTTTGACCGCTATGAACCCGGGGCATTGGAGGATCCCGATCTAGTGAAACAGTTGGCTGCGAGCGCCACAAGGGTTAAGACAACGGCGGGCCAGATGGCGACGGTACAGGTGAAGCTGACTGAATGGCCGGCTGAAGTCCAGTAGCAGGCCGCCTCATTCCGAGCGGTCGGTCTGAGGAGGGCCGCTGGCCGGTTGGAGGGCATTTATTTCTCTTCTAATTCCGTGTACTTTGTTGGGGAGGTTCGCAATGACTCCATCCAGGATTCGCCAGTTTGTTGCAGGCATCCTCTTTCTGCCGCTCGTGATCCTCGGGCAGGAGGCGGAAAAGCCAGGGAGCATTGCCGGCGCAGTGCTCAACTCGGTGACGGGCGAGGGCGTGCGGAGCGCCAGCGTCTCGCTGCGGGGCAAACCTGCCGCCGGCCAGGTCATCAACTCGTCCCAAAGCCCCCTCCAGACGGTGACAACCAACGCCGAGGGCCGCTTCGAGTTTCAAAATGTCACGCCGGGCTTGTACTTCATCTTCACCCAAAAGTCTGGCTTCATCCCGGACCGCAGGTCCACGCAATCGTCCAAAGCAACGGTTGTCGGTCCCGGCCAGGCTGTGACTGGAGTTGAATTGAAACTCACGCCTCAAGCCATCGTCGCCGGACGGGTTCTCAATGCCGACGGAGAGCCGGTCCAGGGGGCATTTGTCGCCGCATTGCGCAAGAGTTACGCCGGCGGGAAACGCAGATGGATGCCGGTGGGCAATTCGCAGACCAACGACCTGGGCGAATACAGGCTGATCAACCTCGAACCCGGATCGATTCTCGTGCGCGCAAACCCGCCGGCGCAAATGGCCCCGGCTGGAACTTCGCGTCCCAGCCAACAGGGTGCTCCGGCCGGGGAAGCAAGGCCGGTGGCGACCTATTATCCCGGCGTGCTGGAAGCCAGCGAGGCGGCGCATTTGGACGCCCGCGCCGGCCAGACGGCCTCAAACATCGACATCCAATTGCAGCACGCCACCGGGTTCACGGTGAAGGGTAGGATTACTGACCCCGAAGCGAGCGCCGAGTCGCGTTATCTCATATCCGCCGCCCGCACCGACGAGATCGCCTTCGGATCGTCCGCCATGACGCAAGCCAACCCGGACGGGAGCTTCGAGATTCGTGGTTTGGTGCCCGGATCGTATCTTCTCCGCACAATGGTCGCAGGCAGAGGCTCACCGGACATGCAGTTCCGGCAGGGACTGGCCCAGGTGGAAGTGACCGCCAACGTCGAGGGAGTGGCGATTCAGATCACCGGCCCCGTGAAGCTTGGCGGCGTTGTGGCAATCGAGAACGTGCCACCGGGTCAGAAGGTGGATATCAGCCAAATCTACGTCGTCTTCACAGCTGCCGAGTTTGGCACGGGCGGGATGCGGTACCCGCCAGTGGTGAAACAGGACGGGACCTGGTCAACCGATGGCGTGACGCCAGGCTCGTACCGGGTGTCGGCCATGATGCGCTCATTCGATGGACCCACGGCTTACGTCTCCGCCGTCACCGCCGCCGGACAGGACATCCTGGGCAAGTACATCGACATCACCGCCGGTGGCCCAGGCCCAATCAACATCACACTATCCATGGATTCCTCCACGATCACCGGCAAACTTGAATCCGGGCTGGAACCCAGCGCCAGGACGGGCCAGTTGACGGCCGTCTCGATTCCAGCCAGCGAGAGATTTCGCGGTGTCGATCAACTGCAATCGGTGGTGGTTGGCGAAGACGGCACATTCACATTGAAAGGCGTCCGGCCAGGTGAGCATCTGGTCTTCGTTTTCAACAACTACGAGTATGGTGCTCTGAGCGACCCGGACTTCTTGAAGAAGGTCGAGTCCAAGGCGGTGAAGGTGAAGACGAACGCTGGAGAGACGGCGACGGCGCAGTTGAAAGTGAGTGAATGGCCAGAGGGGATGGCCGTCCAGTAGGCGCGAGGCTGGAAGGGACCTTGCGGATTCGTTTTGGAGGCGCAGAATGAAAGCGGGAACCGTGATACCGCTGCTGGCATCCTTAGTGATGTGCGAAGCGCAGGACTCGACATCCGAGCGCGAGCGGATGGTGCGCGAGCAGATGGAGGCGCGCGGGGTGAAGGACCAGCGCGTGCTGGCGGCGATGCGTGCGACGCCGCGTCATCTGTTCGTCCCAAAGGGTTTGGGACGAAGGGCTTACGAAGATACGCCGCTGCCGATCGGCTACGGCCAAACGATTTCACAACCGTACATCGTTGCTTCGATGTCGGAGATGCTGGGGATCGGCCCGAGCGACCGGGTGCTGGAGATTGGGACAGGCTCAGGGTATCAGGCGGCGGTGCTGGCCAGGCTGGCAAAGGAAGTGTATTCGATCGAGATCGTGCCGGAGCTAGGCCGGCCGGCGGCGGCTTTGTTGAAACAGTTGGGCCATGCCAACGTCGAAGTGAGAGTCGGCGATGGCTATAGGGGATGGCCAGAGAAGGCGCCCTTCGAACGGATCATTCTGACGGCGGCGCCGCCCGAGATTCCGCGAGCTCTGGTAGATCAACTCAAGAATGGCGGGCGGCTGGTTGCGCCCGAGGGCGAGGGGTGGCAGGAACTGGTCGTGATCGACAAAGACGCCTCGGGTAAGGTGCACCGCCGGACGGCGTACGGAGTGCAGTTCGTGCCGATGGTCAAAGGCAAGTGAGCGAGCGGCCGGGAAAGTTAACACAAGAATCAGGAATGGGTATCCTCATGAAGCGCTTGTTGATGTGTTTGGCGGCATTGCTGACGCCGGGGGCCCTGGCTGGACAGGAGGCGGCGAAGCCGGCTGTGCCGGAGGCCGAACGGACCTATACGATCGATGCCGGGACGCGAATCCTGCTCAATCTACTGAACAGCGTCAGCACGAAGACGGCGGCAGAGGGCGACCGAGTCTATCTTGCGACGGGGTTTCCGGTGCTGATCGGCGGGCGGGTTGTGGTGCCGCCGGGCAGCTACGTCGCTGGGACGGTGACCAGCGTGAAACGGGCTGGGAAGGTGAAGGGCAGGGCGGAGTTGTACGTGCGGTTCGATGCATTGACACTGCCCAACGGGGTGACGCGGGATTTCAGGGCGCGGCCGGGGAGCCTGGACGGGTCCAACATGGGCGAATTGGACCGGACGGAGGGCAAGATCAAGGGCGACAGCGACAAGGTGGGCGATGCGACGAAGGTGGGCACGGGAGTTGGCTGGGGGGCGATGGCAGGCGGTGTCGCGTCTGGCGCGAAGGGGCTTGGGATCGGTGCTGCGGCAGGTGCAGCGGCGGGATTGATTGGGGTGATGATGACCCGCGGGCCAGATGCGATGCTGGAGCGGGGCACGACGCTGGAGATGGTGTTGGACCGCGCGCTGGTGTATACAGCAGAGGAATTGGATTTTGGGCAGCCAGGGGCGCGGGACGACCGCCGCGGCGGGGACGGGCTAAATCGGCGCAAGTAGGAAGAAACCCGCGGTACGACTAAGGTGTTCGGCCTAGATCGCTAAGTGGTTTCCCCTCGGGCATGTGCTGGGCACTCGCCTAAGGCTAATGTGAGGGCACTGGGGACAATGAGACCTTAGTCCTATTTTCGAACGGTTCCGTAACCCTTACAATGGCGGGCAGGGTAGCCTATGGGCGCGATGGAACTGCAAATCTTCGTCAGTCTTCTGGTGGTGCTGGGCGCCGCCTTTGTGGCGTTGATCTGCGACTTTCTGAAGGGTAACAACGAGAAGTTGCGGGAAGTCAACATCGAGCTGACGGTGCGACAAGAGGAGCGGGAACGCGCCGATTCCAGCAGGGATTGGCTGCGTGGGGTGAAGCCGGCGGTGGAACCGGCGATGGCTGGGCTGGTGGCACGGGCCGTAGAGAAGGATAAGCAGATGGATGCGGCCGAATTGCCGGCCGGCATGACTGAAGGCATCCCGGCATACCCGCGGCGTAGGCGCCCGGGGCGCACTGCGGAGCCTGAGCAACCCCTGGCGCCCAGCGCAATTCCGCCTCCAGTTCAACCGGCCGCCGTTGCAACGGTCACCGCGGCGATGGAGGACTGGGCACGGCGCGTAGTTGAACGGGGCGCCGCTGGGCGAGTCCCGGAATCGCTGGTTGAAGGGCCGGCACCGGCGGAGATGCTGCCGATGGCCGCCGAATCCGTTGTGGAGACAGGGGCAACGGAACCCCTTGGAACTGCAGAGCTGGACCAAGCATCGGTTTCAGCAGCCATAGAGCGACAGTCGGCGGAAATCGCGCCGGCGGCACCTTCCGAACTTCAAGATCTCGCCGGTGCGAACCCGGTCCGCGCTGCGGCGACGGAAGTGGCCGCCGCGCCCGAAGCGATTCTCGGGCAGGCCGGGGTGATGGGTGAATCCCAGGACCAGATGCCAGCGCAGCCGGCGGCCGGGGCTGTTCCGGAATTGACCGCCGCTTTGGGTATTAGCGAACCGGCGGAGATGGCGCCAGCCGCCCGTTACGAACTTCAGGGACTTGCCGACCCAAGCCCAATGAGATCGGTGGCCGCGGAAGTGGCCGCCGTGCCCGAGGCGATCTTCGGGCAGGCCGGGGTGATGGGTGAATCCCAGGACCAGATGCCAGCGCAGCCGGCGGCCGGGGCAGTTCCCGAGTTGACCGCCGCTTTGGGTATTAGCGAACCGGCGGAGATGGCGCCACCCGCCCGTTACGAACTTCAGGGACTTGCCGGCCCAAGCCCAATGAGATCGGTGGCCATGGTACCCGAGGCGATCCTCGGGCAGGCCAGGGTGACGGGCGAATTCCAGGTCCAGATGCCAGTGCAGCCGACGGCCGGGGCTGTTCCGGAATTGACCGCCGCGTTGCACATGGGCGAACTAGCGGAGATGGCGGCGGCGCCAGCCAAGCTCAGGCAAGACGTGCGTGAGATTGATATCGAGTGTGTCAATCCCGTGTTCGAGGCGCAGGCCACACTCGAGCTTGATGTAGCGGCCTCAACCGATCTTCCATTGGCGAAGAGGGCCGGGCTCGTAGCGATCGAGATGCAGGCGCCGGCTCTTGGCGAGGGCCAGGCTCCGGCAGCCACTCATGTGGCGCCGATACAAACAGTGGCGGCAGGGCCAAGCATAACCATGATTTCCGGCCTGAGCACGGCGCAGCCTGACTGGACCGAGGCGGAGGCAGCCGAGCCGTCCGTCGAAATAGCCGAGTTCGTCGAAGCGCCTGCCGTGGCTTCAGCGGAGCCGTCCGCAGTTGTGGAAGAAGTAGCGCCAGAGAACCGGGGAGTGGCGGAGAAGTGCGAAGAACCGGGCATCGATGAGATCGTGCGGGTGAAGGTCCTCGATGTGGGGGATCTGATCGATCTCTGCGGAGTGATTGCAGTCGCCGCTGGACCCGTTCCTGCATCCGCGGCGGGGCCCAAGATCAGCAATATCGAGCCGATTCGGCCCGAGGCGATCCTACCCGGCCTGGACCTGAAGGGCCTGGATTCGAGAGCCGTTTGCCTCGATGGACCGGAAGCCGGGCCGGTCATTGTGGAGCCTTCTGTCGAAGCAGTGAGTGGAGCGACAACCGGAGAGCCGGGTTCTTCATCCATCGGCCGGATGGAAGACGCGGAGCCACTCCTCGCCGATGCAGTCGCGGCAGAAATGGTTCCATGCGCGGATGAGCTCCAGTGGCCGTTTGGCACGGAGGAGAGCGACCTGGAATTTGTCGCGCCGCCGGTGAACGAGCATAGCGAGACGCAGGAGGCGGGTGTCCCTGCTGAGGTGAGCAGCGAAATTGAGGCCGAGCCGGAGTTCGTAGCGCCGCCGGTGAGCGAGGAGATCGAGCCGGTAGAGCAGTTCGCCTCGGCCGAGGTGAGCAACGAGATTGAGGCTGAGCCGGAGTTCGTAGCGCCGCCGGTGAGCGAGGAGATCGAGCCGGTAGAGCAGTTCGCCTCGGCCGAGGTGAGCAACGAGATTGAGGCTGAGCCGGAGTTCGTAGCGCCGCCGGTGAGCGAGGAAATCGACCCGGTACACGCCCACGACGAACGGTTCCTGGACGTCGACAACGAGTTGGAACTCAACGCCAAGGTTCTTCAGATGCCGGCGCCAGTTGCCTATTCCGACTACATCCAGCCGGCCGCCGTTCAGATTCCAAGAGGAATCCACGACAGGCAGGCGCTTGCAGGGCTGATCGAGCAGCAATTGGAGTTCCGGGGAGTGGTCTTCTTCCTTGGATTGTTGGGCTATGAACATCTGATCGCCGAACACGGGCAGGCTTCGGTCCGGCAATCGGTGGAGTCCGCCAATGAGTACCTTGACACGCTCTTGGGAGAGAAGGGGTTTGGCTGCTGGGCGGAGGAGTCGATCTTCGTCATGCTGCTGCCGGCGGCTGAAATGGAATTAGCGCGCGAGATCAGCCAGCAGACCGCCGAAGCGTTGTGGGACTATCAGTTGCGTTCTTTGGGCAACTTGCCGCTGATCTTCCACTGGGGATGCGCCGAAGCGGGAGGAGGGCAGTTGGCATCGGCAATTGAGATGGCCCGGGACCAGATGCTGGAGAGCGGCAGAGCGCGGAAACAGGTGTTGTCAGCGTCCGGCAGATTCCGGCGCAGGGTCGTAAACGGCTGACGGGTTGAGCATGGCGCGGCCAGGAGCGATGCCCTGGCTGGCGATTGAAGGCCGAGGTTACAACGGCTCTTCAGGCGCAGGCCGGTCCGTGCCATGAAGTTCGTCCGAAAACACTTCCTCGACGGCATCGAGAACCATCTGGACACGAATCGGCTTCACGAGGGTCTTGTGAGCGCCCATAAAGCCCGCTATCTGAAGATAGTCGCCGCCGAAAGCTCCCGACATCGCGATCACCTTCACTTCGGGATGTTCCCGGCGGAGCAGTTTGATGGTCTCAATGCCTTCCTGCTCGGGCATGACCAAGTCGGTGATGATCAGGTCGATGCCGCCTAGCGCGATTCGGTCGATCGCTTCCTTGCCATTGGTGGCGATTTCGGCCCTATGGCCAGCCTCTTCGAGGATCGACTTCATGACCATCCGGACCGCATCGTCGTCGTCAACGATTAGGATGCTTCGCGATATTGCAGAGGGGCGATTCATTCTAAGAACACAGTCTCAATCAGAAGTATATTCGCCTGCGCGGTAATTGCGAAGCGGTTTCGCATCGCAGTGGTGAAAGGCTAAGAAGACCGACCCAATCGTCTGATCCATCGGTCTCCTCTGGCGCCGGCAGGTGTCACTTGCGCGTGGGCGGTGGGGCGGCTGTCCGGGTGCCCAGCAACTGATCGATTCTCTCCAGTTCCTTTCCGGCCTCCTGATAGCGGCCGTCGGAGAGCGATTTCCTGTAGCGGTTCCAGACCTCGCGGATCTGGGAATAGGGGTCTCGCGCAACTTCCGAGGTTACTGAATCCTGCCGCCCCGCACTACGTGCCGGTTCCGGCTGGGCTAAGCGGCTGCCAGCCAACTCAGCCAGTGCAGCCGAGTACGTATCGGCATAGACGATCTTGTCTCCCATTGCCACGACAACCTTCTTCAGCTGAGGCATGCGCGCCTCGGCCGCCTGGATGTAGATGGGCTCGATATAGACAAACGACTGTTCAAGCGGCAGCACGAGCATTTGGCCGCGGAGGACTTGCGAGCCTTGCTGGTTCCAAAGCGTGAGGTCCTTGGAAATATTCTGATCCTGGTTGATACGGGCCTCGACTTGCATTGGACCGAAAATCAGCTCCTGCTTCGAGAGCTGAAGGAAGACCAGTTCGCCAAGAGCCTCGCCGTCGCAGCGGGCCGCCATTAGGCCGATCAGGTTGTCCTTATTGCGCGGAGTAAAAGTAGTGACCAGGAGGAACTCGGGCGAGGATTCGCCAGGCAGCGTGGCGATCAGGTATGTCGGCGTGACCGGCTCGGGACGGCCAGCACTGCTGTTCAAATTCCGCGAGAGGTCCCACATGTCTTCCTTATTGAAGAAGGCTTCAGGATTGGTCATATGGAAAGTGCGGTAGGCCTCAGCCTGGATACGGAAAAGGAGTTCGGGATAGCGGGCGTGCGGGAGAAGAGATGCGGGCAATTCCGACCTAGGCTGGAACAGGCCGGGGAAGAGGTGGCGGTAGGCGGCGAGCAGGGGATCGGTCTCGTCGAAGACATAGAAGTGGATTGAACCGTCGTAGGCGTCAACAGTGGCTTTCACTGAGTTGCGGATGTAGTTCAGACCGCCGATGTCGGAAACGGAATAGGACTTCGAGTAAGGGTGGGCGTCGCTGGTTGTGTATCCGTCGATCATCCAGATCAGGCGGCCCTGCCCGGTGACGATCAGATAGGGGTCCGAATCCCAATGGATGAAGCCAGCCAATGAACCGACGCGGTCGCGGACTTTGCGCCGAATCATCATGCGGCTTTCCGGCTTGAGGTAGCTGGTCAGCAAAATGTTCCAGTCGCCGGTGGAGAGGGCGGCGACGAAACGCATCATTGGGGAGGCGATGGGGAATCCGCCACGGCCGTCGTATCTGGATTCAACATTGCCGGCGCCGGAAGGGTAATTGAATTCAGGCTGGGCGGTGCGGACGAAAACGGGCTCGTGGGTGACTTCGCCGAAGTAGATCTCGGGGCGGGTCAGTTTAAGTGAGGCGGAGTTGACATGTGGCGGGGCATCCTGGACGAGGAGGTGGGGCAATCCATCCTCGGTGATCCGGGCCGCCTCGGCCATGACGAGGCCGTAGCCGTGGGTGTAGATGAAGTGGGGGTTGACCCATTTGGACCGGGCGTCCCCGGGCAGTTGGGCAACGTCGAGTTCCCTGGGCGTGAGAAGGACCTGGCGCAATTGGCCGTCGAGCATATAGCGGTCGACATCGGTAGCCTGGAAGACGTAGTAGGGGCGGAGGGCCTGGATCTGGGTGACGGTGTCATGGAAGGCGCGCCAGTCCCAGAGGCGGACATTGTCAAACAGGACTTTGTGCTTCTGGAGGTCGACGCGGGCCTCGAGCTTGGCTCCGTAATCGATTTCGCGGGTACGATGCGTGAGCCCGTAGGCGTCGCGTGTAGCGGCAATGTGGCGCTTGATATAGGTTTTCTGAATCGTGATCTCACTGGGCTGGACGTAGACGCTGTGGATGATCGCCGGAACGATGGACTGTGTGGCCAGTGCCAAGGGCAGTATGAGCATCCAGCGGTAGCGGCGGGCGAGCAGCGCCACGGTGCTGACCACGCAGGCGGCGACGGAGAACCAGATGAGAGAGATCGTCACATTTTCGGCCACCCAATCGACGCCGACCAAAGAGGAGTGATCTTCGAACAGCAGAGAATAACGGCCCAGCGCGAGCCGGACGGCGAAGGCCAGAAGCGCGATGGTAGCGGCGACGCGGAAGAAACGGGATTCCAGCGCGGCCCCCAACCTGAGGTCTGCGGGGTTGAGGGCGAACGGCTCTTCGCGGTTCCAGCCGTTCATCGACGCCCGGATAGCCCAGCCTCGGCCGGTCAGCCAGAATACTACCGCGGCGGCAAGGGAGGCGACAAGGACAAAACGTAGGGCGAGGTGATAGGCGGGCAAGGTGAAGAAGTAGAACAGCAAGCTGTTGCCGAAGACGGGATCGGTGTAGGTCTTCGAGTCGGCCAGGCCTGATCCGCCAAAGTAGCGGACGATGGTCCAGGCATCAATAGTCAAGAGAGCGAGAACCAAGCCGATTACGAACAGCGCAAGCGTGACGAGCCGGGCGTAGAGTGGATGCTCGCGGAGGCCTGTGCCGGCGGACTTCATGCCACGAGCGTGCGCTACCCATAGGACAACGAACAGCACGAGGGCGGCCACGCCTATGGGGGCATAACCATAGGCAATCAGGCGCCACAGCGTTTCAGGATGGCCGATCTCCTCCCACCATTGCAGCTCGATTATGAAGCTGGCGATGGAACGGCCAGCGAACAGGACGATGAGCACGGCGAAAATGAAAAGGCCAATTCCAAATCGCGGGCGGGGGCGGACCTCAGAGAATTCCATCGGCTTCCTCCAGTACACAGTGTATGCCTCGGCTCGATATGATGCCCAACAAAAGGCGGATCCGTGCATGACAAGGAGAGAGTGGATCAGAGACGGTGCGATTGCTGCCGCAGCATGAAACGGCTCAATGACGGCGCAGAGCCGGGGTCAATGGGCGACGCGACCGATGAGGTGGATTCAGATCGCGTTCGTTGAGGACGATCCAGGCCAGTACGACATTGGATTCTGGGTCGACTATATGAAGCGTCTGCACGTCGACGCGGCTTGCCTGAGCGCAGGAGGGTGCGTCGCGTTCTACCCGAGGCGCAGTGCGGACAGTTGACGAGATTCGTTGAACGTGGCGGGGGACTCGTGGCAACGCACGAGACGTCGCTGTATGACGAATGGGGCAAGCAGCGCGGCGATTTTGGGCTGCCCGGTCTGTTTGGAGCCCACTTCGGCGGACAGGTGATCGCGCGGCAGCAGAACGCCTATCTGCGATTCGCCAATCCGTCGCACCCGCTTCTGGCTGGTTTCGATGGTGCGAAACGGACCGTTCATGGAACGGCGCGCGTGGAAGTGAACGAGACCGAGCCGGACGATTGCCCATTGCTGACCATCCCCAGCTATCCGGACCTGCCGATGGAGGAGGTCCACATCCGAAAGGGAAGCCGCGAGTATCCGGCGGTATTCACAAAGGAACTGGGTAAGGGGCGTGTGGTCTATTTTCCGTTCGATCTCGACCGGACCTTCTGGGATGTGCTGCATCCGGACCATGGCCGGTTGATCGAAAATGCCGTTCGCTGGGTGTCGCGAGCCAAGCAGGTGGTCAGGGTGATGGGTCCGGGCGTGGTGGACATCGCCGTATGGAGACAGCGGAGTTCAATCACGGTCCACCTGGTGAACTTAACCAATCCGATGATGATGCGCGCTCCGTTCAGGGAGATCATTCCAGTTGGTGGCCAGGAGGTCGCGTTGCAGTTGCCGGACGGCGTGGAGCCAAAAGGCGTGCGGCTGCTGGTGAACGGCGGTGTCCACAAGTGGATGGTAGTCGACCGAATCCTCCGAGTGATTACGCCAAGCATCGGGCTGCATGAAGTGGTCGCCGTGGATCTTTGAAATGCTCAGGGCTGGATCAGTTTCCGGGCGTGCTGCAGTGCCTCTTCGGTGAGCGTCTGGCCGGAGACCATGCGGGCAATTTCGCGGACGCGGTCATCGTGGTTGAGTTCGGCAAGGCCGGCCACCGTCCGGCCCTTGGTTTCGCGCTTCGACACAAGATAGTGGTGGCCGGCGAACCGGGCGATTTGAGCAAGATGGGTGACGCAAAGAACCTGGTCAGAGGAGGAGATCTTCTTCAACCGCAACCCGACGGCTTCAGCCGCCGCTCCACCAACTCCTGCGTCCACTTCATCGAAAACCAGGGTACGCCGGTTCGGCGGGCCGGAGTGGGCGACCATGCAAGTCTTCAGTGCCAGCGCGATGCGAGAGAGCTCGCCACCAGAGGCGACTTTGTCGAGCGGGCGCAACTCTTCGCCGACATTTGCCGCAACCAGAAACTCGATCGAGTCCAACCCGGCGGCCGACGGCGCGGAATCGGCGATCGAGATTCGGAAGCGCGTGCCCTTCATGGCCAGCGAGGCGAGTTCGGTTTCCACCTGCCTTCCGAGCTTGCGGGCTGCCTTCAGGCGCGTTTCGCGGAGGCGTGATGCGGCGGCGCGGTAAGTTGATTCCCGCTCGCGCATCTCGTCCTGAAGCTGAGCGCGGCGAGCAGAGGCGTTTTCGACCGCATCAATCCGGGCGCGTACTTGATCCAGAAAGGCAAGGATCTCCTCGATCGAGCTGCCATACTTGCGCTTTAGCCGCTCGATTTGAGCAAGCCGGGTCTCCACGGTATCCAGGCGGGAAGGGTCGGCTTCGAGATGTCCCAGGTAGTGGCGAAGTTCGTGAGCTGCTTCAGTGATGGCGATGTGGGCCGGTCTGAGCAGGCCGGCGACGGGTTGGAGTTTGGCATCGAGACGCGCCGCTTCCTCCAGGCGCTTCAACGATGAAGCGACACGGGACGCAGCAGAGGATTCCGATTCGGAGAGCGATTCGAAGGCCGCAGTGAGTTGTTCGGAGAGGCGGGTCACGTTCTTGAGAACATTGCGTTCGCCTTCCAGAGCGGTGTCCTCGTCCGGCGTGAGGCCGAGCGATTCAATCTCGTTACGCTGCATGGTCCAGAAGTCGGCCAACCGAAGCCTGTCCTGCTCGGTGCGGTCGAGCTCGTCCAGGGCGGCGGCAGCCGAACGCCATCGTGAATAGGCTTCGGAGGTTTCGGTTAACAAGGAGGAATCGGGCAGGGTCTGGTCGAGGATGCCTCGCTGGGAGTCGCCACTGAAAAGGCGCTGCTGGTCGTGCTGTCCATGGATGTCACCCAAAAACGGGGCGAGGTCGCGCAGAAAGGCCACGGTCACGGGCCGGCTGGCGGCATAGGCGCGCGACTTTCCGTTGGCGTTGACTTCTCTCTCAATCAGCAGCTCGTTGTCTTCGACGCCGATGCCGGCCTCATCGAGGAGAGCTATCAGCAAAGGGTCCTGAGGCAGTTCGAAGCGGCCGGAGACGAACAGTCTTTCTGCTCCGGCGCGAATGAGATCGGCGGAGGCGCGCCCACCGAACAGGAGGCCCAGGGCGTCGACGACAAGCGACTTGCCGGAGCCGGTTTCGCCAGTGAGGGTGTTCAGGCCGTCGTGAAAGCAGACACGGAGGCGCTCGACAACCGCAAGGTTTTCGACGACGAGTTCAACCAGCATTCAGCGCAATTATAAAGCTCCGGCGTATCCCGGCGCGGCAGAGGCCGCGTCCATCAAACAAACCAGCACGGAAATGGCTTCGCTATGATGGAAATAGAACCTCTAGGAGCCCAACCTTGACCATGCCTTACGTTGGCGCGCTGATCCAGATGTCGATTTGGGAACTGGTACTCGGCGCATCCCTGTTGTCGAAGATCGTTTTGCTGATCCTGTTCGTGGCGTCGGTGCTGAGCTGGACGATGATACTGGCAAAGTGGTCGCAGTTCCGCAGCGGCGTGGACGCCAATGCGGCGTTCCTGCGGGCATTCCGAAAGGCGCCGAACCTGGAGTCCGTGGCCGTGGTGGCCGAGCAGTTCCGCAACGCCCCGGTGACGGTAGTGTTCGACTTCGGCTATCAGGAAGTGGCGCGGCAGGCGAGGACCAAGGGCGGCATCGTGAATAAGTCGGCGCTGGAACGCTCACTGCAACTCGGCATCAGCGAGGAGTCGGCGCGGCTGGAGCGTAATATGAGTTGGCTGGCGACGACGGCGACGGTTTCACCTTTCGTCGGTTTGTTTGGCACAGTGCTGGGCATCATCGACGCGTTCACGGGGCTGGGCGCGGCCGGCAGCGCGAGCCTGCGGGCGGTTGCGCCGGGCATCTCGGAAGCGCTGATTGCGACGGCGGCCGGGCTGGCGGCGGCGATTCCGGCGGCGATTGCATACAACCAGTTCGGTCACCGGATTCGTGAGTTGATGGCGCGCATGGACGACTTCTCGCTCGAGTTCTTGAACATGACCGAACGGACCTTCGAGGAGTAGAGAGGCGATGGCGTTCTCTTTCCAGAGCAGTGGGCGTGGCCGGAGACGCGGCGGCGGTGGAACACTGGCCGAGATCAATATCGTGCCTCTGGTGGACGTGGTTCTCGTGCTGCTGGTGATCTTCATGCTGACGGCCCACGTGATGGACTTCGGCCTGGAGGTGGAAGTCCCACGGGTGAAGCAGGTCCGCGACAGTGCGGAGGAATTGCCAGTCATCACCGTGACCAAGGGCGGCGAGTTGTATCTAAACGACCGCCAGGTGAACATCAACCAACTGAGCGAGGAGGTTCGGGCGAGATTCCCGAAGCATTCGGCCGTCTATGTGCGTGCGGATCGGAGCGCGATCTGGGATCCGATCGCACAGGTCATCAGCGCGCTTGGCGAGGCCAAGCTAGAACCGCGCATGGTCACGCAACCGGTTGACCACGCTGGCAAGTGAGGACGCGTTGAAGCGGTGATGAGGCACGTCGAAGTCCTCGAAGAGCGCGATTCGCTGAGGAATTCATTTCTCGGCTCGCTCGCCGTGCATGGCGCCGTGTTCGCCGCTATCTCCATGTCGATGTTGATCAAGCCTGGCGCGGCAGAACAATGGGGGGATCCAAATTCGGCCGGCGGAGGAGCCGTGGGCGTGACGGCAGTGAAGTCGATCCCATTGCCCAGCCGCACCGGGCCAATTAACCGCCTAGCCAACGACACGCCATCGCAGGTGCCTTCGCCGCCCAAGCCCGAGCCAAAGAAGGCCGCGCGCCGCGAGGACCCGGATGCGATCGCGTTGAAGACCAAGGGCGCAAAGCAACGCGCCACTCGAAACACGACCGCGAGCAACAGAACCGACACAACTCCGCAGGCGTCCAACCAGTTGTACAGCAGCGCTGGCCAGGCGGCGGTATCGCCGATCTATGGGATGGCGCCCGGTTCGGGCGGGGTCGGAGTCGGATCGGGGATGCCGTTCGGGACTCGATTCGGCGCTTATTCCAAGCTGGTTCAGGACCGCGTGGCGCGGCAATGGCGTACGGATCAGGTAGATGCGCGGTTGCGGACCCTGCCCCCGGCGATTGTGACATTCGAGATCATGCGCAATGGCCAAATCAGGAATGTCCGTGTCGTGCAGTCCAGCGGCAACCGCGCCCTGGACTATTCGGCCGAACGGGCGATCATGCAAGCGGGCCCGTTCGAACCTTTGCCAGCAGCCTATGGCGGGTCTTCCGCCACAATTGAATTCTGGTTCCAACTACAAAGATGAAAACAACGCGACCCACGACCAAACTGACCCTTCTGGCGATTGCCTTCGCGGCAGTGGCCTGGCCGCAGGACCAGCAGAGCAACATCATCCTCAAAATCACGGGCGGAACAAAGAGCAAGATCGCATTGCCTGACTTTCGCGGCGCCGGCGGCGCATCGCAATTCACGGCGGTGTTCAACGAGACCGTTTTCGGCGACGTCCAACGATCCGGCATGTTGGAGATGGCCGCCAAGAGCTTCTACCCGTTGAATCCGCCACAGCAGGAAGGCGACCTGCGGGGGCCAGCCGCTGCGGCGCAACCGCGACGGGGAGCGGCGCCAGAATCGCCGAACTGCAATGGCCGGTGCCTGACCGATTGGTCGGGACCGCCGCTGAACGCAAACTACCTTGGCTTCGGCTATCTGGCCGAGCAGGGCGGGCAGTTGGTCGCCTTCGGCCACCTCTACAACACCACCGTGCCCGATCTGGCCGGGGCAAAGGCGTTTCGGAAACTCTACAACGGGCCGTTGACAGAGGAAGGCGCGCGCAAGGTGGCCCACGAGTACGCCGCCGACGTCCTGAACCAGTTCGGCGTTCCGTCGCTGGCCGGATCGAAGATCTACTTCGTTTCAGACCGTGGAGGTAGAGGAACGAAGGAGATCTGGGTGATGGATTTCGACGGGGCGAATCAGCGGCAGCTGACGCACTTCAAGTCAATTTCGACGATGCCCTCGGTCTCTCCCGACGGCCAACGGCTGGCGTTCACAACCTATGCCGAGGGCCAGCCGAAGATCAAGGTGATGTCGCTTGAGACGATGCGGTTCCTGCCCTTCATGAATCCGCAGGCTTCGATGAACGCGACGCCGTCGTTCACGCCGGACGGATCAAGGATCCTGTTCGCATCTTCGCTGGCCGGCTATTCATCGCAGCTCTACATTGCAGACCGCACGGGAAGTGGCCTAAGGCCATTGTCAGACAATAGGGCGATTGAGGTTGAACCGAAGGTGAACCCGAAGACCGGCGCCGACGTAGCATTCGTCTCCGGCCGCGGCGGCTTCCAGCAAATCTATAGAATGAATATTGACGGCGCCGACGTGACCAGACTCACCTCTGGCGAGGGCGAAGCCGCCAATCCTGCCTGGCACCCGGACGGACAGCACATCGTGTTCAAGTGGACGAGAGGATTTGCCCCGGGCAACTGGAATATCTTTATTATGGATGTGGCATCCCGTGAGGTCGTTCAGCTCACACATGGTATGGGCCGGAACGAGAATCCAACTTGGGCGCCCGATGGAAGGCACATTGTGTTCTCGTCGAACCGTAATGGGTCGACACAGATCTTTACAATGCTGGCAGATGGGACCGAGGTAAGAGCCTTAACCTCGGCCGGGACCAATAGTATGCCAGTGTGGGTGAAATAGTGACTGGAGCCGGACCCAGCCCGGCAGGGAAGAACTTGGAGGTCTAGAGACAGATGAAAATGAGAAATAAACAAATCGTAACAACTCTTCTGGCAGCAGCCTTGCTGATGTTCGCGGCGGGATGCAAGAAGAAGCAGCCAGTGGCGCCAACGCCACCACCGCCGCCGCCGCCGGTGAAGGCAGTCGAGAAAGGGCCGGCAGCGGTCATCAGCAGCTTCACTGCTGAACCGTCAACCATCGTCCGGGGTGAAGCCTCGACCTTGAGATGGAGCGTTGTCAACGCCACCGAAATCACCATCGACAATGGCATTGGCACGGTCTCCACTTCCGGGTCGAGACAGGTCTACCCGACCTCCAATACCACCTACCGCATGACCGCCAAAGGCGGTGGCGGAGACGCCATCTCGGCCGTCACCGTCGCAGTCACAACCCCACCACCTCCGCCGCCTCCTCCTCCGGCCCCAAAGGCGAGCCTGGAAGAGCGGATGTCGCGTGAGATCACTGATATCTACTTCGACTACGACAAGAGCGAAGTCCGCGAGGACGCACGCGCGACGCTGCAGCGCAACGCGGATGCGTTCAAGGCGATTCTGGCCGATTTCCCGTCCGCGGTGGTCACCGTGGAAGGCCACTGCGACGAGCGCGGCTCGGCTGAATACAACCTGGGCCTGGGCGACAGGCGTTCGGCGTCGGTGCGCGAATTCCTGGTTCAGGTTGGCGTCCCCGGCGACCGGCTGAAGCCGATCAGTTACGGGAAGGAAAAGCCGGTCTGCTCCGATGCAAACGAGAGCTGCTGGCAGAAGAACCGCCGGGCTCACTTTGTGGGCGTTCAATAGACTGTTCGCCTTGAACCGGAGTGAAGGCGCGGGCCGCCCAGGAAATTGGGCGCTCGCGCCTGTCCGTTCTCTTTGAGGAGACAGAATGAAGACGACGTATTCGATCACAGCGATTCTGGCCGCGGCGTTTCTCGCCCTGCCGGCCGCCGCCGCCGACAAGAAAGAGATGGCCCAGCTTCAACGCGACATCGCCCTTCTGCAGGACGAGATGCGGGCGTCGATCAAGGGCCAGAATGACCGGCTGGTGGCCATGGAATCGATGTTGAGGACGATGCTCGATCAGTTAGCCGCGACGAAGACGGCGGTGACCGTGCTGGACGGAAGCTTGAAGGCGCGTGTCGATGGCAGCGTCGTCAAACCGGTGGCCGGGTTGAGTTCACGCATGGACAGCATGCAGGAAGACTATCGCTATGTACGCGAGTCTGTTGCCGAGGTGAGTTCCAAGCTCACCAAGTTGTCGACGCAGGTGTCGGAGTTGAACGATGCTATCCGGACGATGCAAGCACCGCCGGCGCCGCCAGGCGGCGAATTGGCCGCTCCGTCGTCCTCGGGGCCGCCGCAGGGCGTAACGGCGGAAAAGTTGCTGGAGGCTGCGAGTCGCGACAAGCAAGCCGGCAACAGCGATCTGGCCCTGCGCCAGTTCACCGACTTCCTCAACTGGTATGGAAGCACGGACCAGGCCCCGGAAGCGCAGTATTACATCGGCGAAATCTACTACAACAAGAAGGATTTCAACGGCGCGCTGAAGGCGTTTGACATGGTGCTTGAGCGCTATCCCAAGAATGCCAAGACCAACGACGCCCGGTTCATGAAAGGCCGTGCTCTGGTTCAACTCGACCGCCGCAACGACGGCGCCGCCGAGTTCCGCGCACTCGCGAAAGAGGCGCCTGGGAGCGAACTTGGCCGGCGCGCGCAAGGCGAATTGAAGAGTCTCGGATTGAGCGCGCCATCGACGAGCCGATCGCGTCGAAACAGGTAGCCGCGCCCGCTGGCCGGCGTGCACGGCATGGAGGAGTTGAACCTTGGATCAGTCCGAACAGTCACCTGAAGCGACGGGTCTGACCACGGTCAAGGATCTGGCGGCGTTGCTGGATTACCCGGTCGAAGCCGCGCCCCTATCCAGCGAGAGGATCTCCGCTGAGGTCCGCCGGGCCGCATCCCTGAAATTGGCTAGCGTCTCAGTGCCATCGGGTGAAGCCGACATGGCGGTTCGCATCCTTGAAGGATCGTCCACCGCCGCCGCCTCCCTGGTGGGCTATCCGTTTGGCGCGGGGTCGACGGCGGCGAAGTTATATGAAGCACGGGACTTACTGCGGCGTGGCGTCAAGGAGATCGAGTTCGTAGTGAACCTGGGCAAGCTCGAGTCAAGGCAGTTTCAATACGTCGAATCGGAACTGCTCCAGATCTCGAATTCTTGCAAGGAATATGGCGCCATGCTGAAGATCGTGCTCGAAGCGTCACGCCTCGGCGAGGATCTGAAGGTGATCGCTTGCAAGATCGCCAAACGGGTGGAGGCATCGATGGTGGTGAGTGCCGCATATCCCTTGCCCGATTCCGGGCCGGACGCCGACTTGTTGCTGCTGAAGCGGGTATCGAAGGATGTGTGCGCGGTGAGCGGATGCGTGGACGGCATAGACCAGGCGTTGTCGCGACATGGCATGGGCTGCGCACGCCTCCGGTGCGTGACGCCCGAGGAGACGCTTCTAGCCTTCAAACAGCGTCTCGACGCGACGGCCGCGCCCAGCGGCGGCATCCCTGCGTGATATGCTCTGAGAAACCCAAACGGACTGAATGCTGTTACGAAAGCACCTGCCGAAGATCTGTATCGCCCTAGGGCAGTCTGATCCAGTGCGTCTGCTCGAGCTAGCGAGGCACGAGGCTTCATGCGGCGAGCGTTTTCTTGAATTCCGGCTGGACTACCTATCGGCGCCGGCCCAGGGTGCCGCGCTTATTGGTGACTTTCTGAAGCAATACCCGGAGTGTTCGATCCTGGCCACCTGCCGGCGCCATCAGAACCATGGCCGGTTCAACGGCAGCATTGAACAGCAACTGGCAGTGCTGGAGCAGGCGATCGCAAATGGGGCCAGGGCTGTGGATGTCGAGATCGAGAGCGCGGAACTGGCACTGTCAGGGGTTAGGGAGTTGGCGTCGCACGCGACGCTGGTCGTGTCCTACCACAACTATGAGGGAACGCCAGCCATGGAGCCGGTGCTGAGGCGAATCCTCAAAGTCCCGGCTGACGCCTACAAGATAGTCACCACGGCGCGTAAGCCCTCCGACAATTTGCGGCTTCTCGCACTGGCCAAGAGCGCTCCGAAGTCGCCGCTCATCCTGCTGGCCATGTCGGAGACAGGCTTCCCGTCCCGAGTCTTGTCGCTCGCCGGGGGTGGGCTGTACACATATGCCGCGCCGACGCTATCCGAAGGCACGGCGGCAGGGCAGGTCTGCGCGCGAAGCCTCCGGCAACTCTACCGAAGCGAAAGGCTATCGAAGAACACGCGAGTTTACGGGGTGATCGCCGATCCGGTGCGTCATTCGATTTCCCCGGCGGTACACAACCGGGCACTGCAGTCGCGAAGAATCGACGCAGTCTATCTGCCCTTCCTTGTCACCCCGTTGCAGTTGAAGGACTTCTTCGTCCTCGCCGAAAAGTTGCCGGTCAACGGTTTCAGCGTCACGATCCCGCACAAGCAGCGGGTGATCCGCTATCTCGATGTGGTCGATCCTCTGGCCAAACGAATTGGCGCGGTCAACACGGTATGGAGAAAGGCCGGTAAGTGGCGAGGCGCCAACACGGATGCGGCCGGGGTCAGGACACCGCTGGAGCGCCGTCTTAAGCTGGGCAAGGCTACGGTTCTTGTAGTGGGCAACGGCGGCGCGGCCCGTTCCGCTGTCTTCGCCTTGACTGACGCCGGTGCGCAAGTGTTTATCACGGGGCGGAATCCAGACCGGGTGCGTGCCCTTGCAAAGGCCTGCGGGGCTACGCCGGTTCCGGCCGAACATGCCGCCGACTTGCATTTCGACGTTCTCGTCCACGCCACACCGCTCGGCATGTGGCCTGACACGGAACGGTGCTATTTCAACGACCAGATCCCGGCCGATGTCGTCTTTGACCTGGTCTACAACCCGCACGACACGCTACTGCTCCGGCGGGCCAGGGAACAAGGCCTTGAGGTCATTCACGGCATTGAAATGTTCGTCGAACAGGCCAGCGAGCAGTTTCATTTGTTTACAGGCGTCGCCGCTCCGCGACAGTTGATGGAGCGCGCGGCGGTGGAGGCGCTGGCCAACCACGCGTCCAATCATCGCGGAGAATGCGAATGAAGTTCACCCCACCAACGGTGATCTCGCGGAGAGGGCTAGGATCCCTGCTGGTCGCGTCCCCGGTGGCGGCCCAGGCAGTCCAGGAACGCAGTCAGAAGGCCATCGAAGATGCACGCCAAGCCCGATCAGCTCAGAGCGCGCAATTGAAGTCCGTACAGTTGGCACGCGAAATCGAACCGTCGTTCCGATTTGAACCGTAATGCAATGGCCGCTCTTGCCGAGGAAGCGTACTTTCAAACACTTGCGGAGTGGAACGCGCAATTGCGATCGCGCGCCATCAGCGCCAAGGATCTAACCAAAGCCTTCCTGGACCGGTTGGAGAGAATCGGGCCGCGGTTGAACGCTGTCGCGCTTGTGCTCGGGAGGGATGCGCTGGATCAGGCCGGAGATGTGGATCGGGAGCTGAAGCGGGAACGGTTCAAAGGCGTCCTCCAGGGTATTCCGTACGGCGCGAAGGATCTGCTGGCAGTTGCCAATCGCCGCACCGAGTGGGGCGCCCCGCAGTTTGCAGGGCAGGTTTTTAAAGAATCGGCGACGGTGATCCGAAAGCTGCAGCGGGCTGGGGTGGTGTTGACAGCCAAACTGTCAATGATCGAACTCGCCGGCGGAGGCGGGTACCGGTACGCGTCGGCGTCTGTGACCGGCCCATGCCGCAATCCATGGAGTATGAACCGATGGGCTGGTGGTTCGTCGGGCGGGCCTGCCGCGGCTGTTGCGGCCGGGCTGATACCTTTTGCCATTGGGTCGGAGACGTCTGGCTCAATCATCACGCCATGCGCATTTTGTGGTGTGACGGGTCTTCGTCCGACCTATGGCCTGGTGAGCCGCGCGGGGGCGATGGCGCTCTCCTGGACGATGGACAAGATTGGTCCGATTGCCAGAACGGCGGAAGATTGCGGGCGGATTCTGGAGGCCATGGCCGGCGGAGACCTCAGTGATCCGGGATCGGCAAGGAAGTCGTTCCGGTTTTTCCCGGAGTACGCAACTCGTTTGCCTGCGCTTCGCATCGGCTTTTCGATGGCCGATATTGAGGAAAGTGCAGATCCGGCGCTGCGGCCGGCATTGCGGGAGGCGCTTGAGACGCTCCGCAGCCTGGGCGCGAAACTGATAGACGTGGCGTTGCCTGACCGTCCCTATTCAGCGACTGCGTCGACGATCATCGGGGCCGAGGCAGCCTCGGCCTTTGAAGACCTGATCGCTGACGGCCGAATCCACCAACTGAAAGATGAGCGCCAGGCGGTCGGACTGGCCGCGGCGGCTGAAATCCCGGCAGTCGACTACCTGCGGGCCTGTCGCATCAGGACCCTCATCCGCAACGACTTCGCCAAATTGTTCGGCCAGGTTGACGTTTTATTCTCCCCCGCATGCTACTTTGCGGCTCCGCCAATCGACGAGCCGATTGACCGCTGGCCGCCACAATCCGGTTCGCGGCAGACGGGCGGCCTGAGGCAAATTGGCCCCGCCGGCAACCTGGCCGGTCTGCCCGCGATGTCAGTCCCCTGCGGCTTTGCGGACGGTCTTCCAGTTGCTTTCACGCTCGTGTCGCGACCTCTGACGGAGAATACGATCATTGCGGCAGCAATGGAGTACCAGAAGAGGACCAACTGGCACCGGCGGCGGCCAGTTCTATAAGCCTCAGTACTATTCCCCTGAATCGCATGGGCCTGTCATGCCTCATTTCGAGTTTCGTTTTCACTCATTTTGGGGGAGAATGCAGGCATGGCCGCAACGCAGTCCCGAATGATCTTGTGTGGGGCACAACCCACACACGATCCCTTGACCGGCCTACTGAGTGGCGCGGAGTTTGAGAGGCTTCTGGAGCAGGCGCTTTCAGACGGGGCCTTCCTGGCGGTGGCGCCATTGTGCGTCGCTTACATCAGTTTGGACCGCTTCCGCCACATCAACCGCTGGCTTGGCTTCGCAGCCGGAGACGAGGTGTTGCAGGTCTGCGCCGGACGGATCTTAGGCCATCGGCCGGCGAGGACTGCGGGAAATGTCATCCTGGCCGCGAGAATGGGTGGCGACGAGTTTGCCTGCGTCACATCTGCTGCTTCTCCGGAAATAGCGGCCAAGCAAGTAGCGGGGATGCTGGAGGATCTGCGACGTCCCATCGAACTCGGTGCCAGATTGGCCTACTTAACAGCCAGCGCCGGCTTCCGGTTGGTTGGCGAAACAATGCAGCATGCACGCTCGGTGCTGCACTCGGCGGCGGCAGGGGCCGCCCGCGCAAGGCGGCAGGGCGGCAACGCGCTGGTGGAGGCTCCTACCGGCGCGCCGTTGAATCTCGATGAACGCTACGAGCTCATCCAGGATTTGCGACAGGCGGTTCGACGCTCCGAACTCGTACTCCGGTTTCAGCCTCAGGTGGATCGCCGATGCAGGCTGGACGGATTTGAGGTATTGGCCGGGTGGCGTCATCCCGAACGAGGGGTTGTGGAAGCGGAGGTGTTCATTCGGCTGGCAGAGGAGTCCGGTCTGATCCAGGAGCTGGGTGAATGGGTCCTGCGGCACACCTGTCTGCAAATCGCCCGCTGGCGACAATCTGGTTTCGATTGTCCAAGGGTCGCCGTGAATGTGTCCCCGATTCAGTTCGCCTGTCCGGAGTTTGCCGGGCTGGTCTTGTCCATTCTCAAGGAGAGTGGAGTTGCCGGCAGCAGTCTCGAATTCGAGATTACCGAGAATGCGGTGCTGCGCGACATCGATGAGTCGGCGGCTCGTATGCGCGCGTTGCGGGAACACGGCATTTCATTCGCGATAGACGATTTTGGGGTAGGGTATTCTCCCCTGACCTATCTGCACCGCCTGCCCGTGGACACGGTCAAGGTGGACCGGTCATTCACGGGGGAGATAGCGAAGAACGGGGGCAGCCTCCCCCTGGTGCACACAATCACGGTGCTGGCCCACCAGCGGGGCATGAAAGTGGTAGCCGAAGGCGTCGAGACGCAGAGCGAACTGGAGATGGTCCGCGCGGCGCGCTGCGATCGCATGCAAGGCTTTCTATTTGGCTGTCCGCTGCCGGCCGAAGAGGTCGAACCATTATTCGGATCAACGGAGTCGTTGGGGCCGCTCAGTGACCGGCCCTTCGAAGAACGGCTGTTCTAACGGACACGGACAGCCGCTTCCGGTCACAGCACGTCCCAATACCGGACACAACCTCATTGCCACGCGACCTTGACTGTGCGGCTAAACTACTGATAATCGGTTAGATGGCACGCCCGTGTCCTTTGGGCCGGTGATTGCACATTTCACGGCGGATCAAACGCATGGACGTACCAAGAGAAGGCGCCAGGAAGAAACGGATCATCCGCCGGACGGTGATCGGCATCGTTCTATTGAGCCTGATTCCACTGATCACGTGGGGATTGTCGAAACTGAAGCCGGCCGCACCGTCGGTTGAGAAATCGACTCTGTGGTTTGACTCCGTCAAGCGCGGCTCAATGATCCGGCAGGTTCGTGGATTGGGCACTCTCGTGCCGGAGGAGATCCTCTGGATCCCGGCGGTCACTGAGGGGCGGGTCGACCGCGTGGCCATCCGCCCTGGAGCCCGGGTTACGCCTCAGACAGTCGTCCTTGTCCTAAGCAACCCAGATCTGGTCCTGTCGGCCGAGGACCTGAAGTGGCAGATCAAGGCGGCGGAAGCGAACATGGCGGATCTACGCGTCAAGTTGGAGACGGCGAAGTTGGACTTGCGAGCATCGGTGGCCCGAGTGGAAAGCGAGTACGTTCAAGCGAAACTGAAGTGGGAGCGCGACGCCGCACTCCAAAAGGAAGGCCTGACCCCGGATCTGACTGTCAGGTTGAGCAAGGCGACGGCTGATGAACTCGCCAAGCGATACGACATCGACCTGAAGCGCTTAGAAATCAGCGCCGCATCAGCGCAGGCGCAGTTGGACGCACAGCGGGTCCAGATTGAAAAACTCCGGGCAGCCTACGACCTGAAGCGCAAGCAGGTGAGCGAACTCACTGTCCGGGCCGGCACGGAAGGCGTACTGCAACAGATGCCTGTGGAAGTGGGACAACGGGTGACGCCGGGCACCATTCTGGCCAAAGTCGCTCAGCCTTCAAAATTGAAGGCCGAAATTCGGGTGCCCGAGACTCAGGCCAAGGATGTCGCCTTGGGCCAAGCGGCCGAAGTGGATACGCACAACGGAGTGATCAAGGGCGTCGTGGCGCGAATTGACCCGGCTGCTGTGAATGGAAATGTCACGGTTGACATCAAGCTTCAGGGGGCCCTGCCTGCCGGAGCGCGACCCGATCTGAGTGTCGATGGGGTGATTGAACAGGAGCGGCTGACCGACGTGCTCTACGTTCAGCGGCCTGTCTCGGGGCAACCGAACAGCGTCATCAGCCTGTTCAAGCTGTCGTCTAATGAGACAGAAGCGGTCCGCGTGCAGGTTAAGGTGGGGCGGGTGAGTGTGCAGACGGTGGAGATCGTCGACGGGTTGAAGCTCGGAGACAAGGTTGTTCTCTCGGATATGACGGCATGGGACAGCCATGACCGTTTGCGGCTGAACTAATAAGTAGAGCGAAGGAAAAGGATTCGAGTCGATGCAGGACCAGGCACTGATCAAATTGGATGGCGTGACGAAAGTATTTGTGACCGAGGACGTGGAGACCCACGCGCTGTCGGGCATTCATCTGGAGATCCGCAAGGGCGAATATGTTTCAATCGCCGGGCCGTCGGGCTGCGGCAAATCGACACTGTTGGCAATTCTGGGCCTTCTCGATTCACCATCGGGCGGCAACTATACTTTAAACGGGGAGGCTGTTCAGGGCCTCAACCTGGCCGAGCGGGCTCGCATCCGCAACCGCGAGATCGGCTTCATTTTTCAGGCGTTTAACCTGATCGGCGACTTGACAGTGTATGAAAACGTTGAATTGCCTCTCACCTATCGGGGCATGGGATCGGGCGAGAGAAAGAAGCGGGTTCATGAGGCGTTGGAACGCGTGGCGATGTCGCATCGAGTGAAACACTATCCCGCCCAGTTGTCTGGTGGCCAGCAGCAGCGGGTCGCAGTTGCGCGGGCGCTAGTGGGTAGCCCGTCGATCCTGTTAGCAGACGAACCGACGGGTAACCTGGATTCGGCCAACGGCCAGTCCGTGATGTCATTATTGAGCGAGCTCCACAAGGCGGGCGCAACAATCTGCATGGTGACACATGATCCGCGTTACGCCGAGTTGGCCGACAGAGCCGTGCATATGTTCGATGGGCGGATTGTGGAGGAGAACGCGGCGGTGACGCCATGAGGGGCACGGTACTGGGCGCGGCGCTCTGTCTCGTGCTGGTCGGCGTTCTGTTCGGCGGTTGGGTGCAACTCCGTTTGTTCGATGAGCCGTGGACGCAAACGCTGGTGGCGGCTGCGTCGCATGCCGGAGGCCAGCAAGTGCCTGAAGAATGGATTAAGGAATTTGACCGCAGGCGTGACCGGCTGATTGAGCGGTTGGATGGGAAGATGGAGCGACTTCGCAAGCGGTTGGAGGGTAGTCAAGGGCCATCCAAGCTGATGCTGGCCAATTGCGGCTGACACAACCAAAGTCGCCTCATTTCCCTCCTCCGAGCCCCGTGGGTCATTCGCTTTCCGGCGTGTGAGGTGACAAAATGGCACTTCTGCGGGAAACACGAGCCCACCATGGACGCTAGACTCGCCAGAATTCTGATAGCCGATGATCAGGAGGACATTCTCACCGCTCTCCGGCTCCTCCTCAAAGCGGAGGGCTTCGCCGTGGATCAGGTCAGCTCGCCGACTGCCGTGCTGTCAGCGCTCGATAAGCGTGAATACGACGTCCTGCTTATTGACCTGAATTACACTCGTGACACAACATCGGGCGACGAGGGTCTCGATCTTCTCGCGCGGGCCTTGGCCGCTGATCCGATGCTGCCTGTCGTGGTGATGACCGCCTGGGGGACCGTCGACCTTGCGGTTGAGGCGATGCGCCGGGGCGCCAAGGATTTTGTACAGAAACCCTGGGACAACGCGCGGCTTCTGACAACCATTCGAACCCAAGCAAGCCTGGCCGCCGCACTGCGCCGGGGAGCGCGATTGGAGGCCCAGAACCGGATCCTGACCGGCGACAAACGTCCTGTGATGATCGCCGAATCGGCCTCCATGCAGCCTGTGCTGTCGATGATCGAGCGCATTGGCCCGTCGGATGCCAACGTCCTCATTACAGGTGAGCCGGGCACGGGGAAGGAGGTGGTCGCCCGGACCCTTCACGCCATTTCCAATCGTTCCTCGCAGCCGATGGTGACAGTGAACATGGGTGGATTGGCCGAGGGGGTGTTTGAAAGTGAACTCTTCGGGCATGTGAAAGGTGCATTTACCGACGCCAAGACCGATCGTGTTGGACGGTTCGAATTGGCCGAGGGCGGAACCCTCTTCCTGGATGAGATTGCCAATCTGCCGTTTGCTCTGCAATCCAAGTTGCTCCGCGTTTTGGAGACGGGGGAGATGGAGCGTGTCGGTTCTTCGAAGACTCGGCGCGCCGACGTCCGCGTGGTGTCGGCGACCAACGCCAACCTCCATGCCGAGTCGGCCGAAGGACGATTCCGCCAGGATCTGCTCTACCGGCTCAATACGGTGGAGATCCACCTGCCGCCGCTACGGGAGCGGGGCGAGGATATTCCGCTGCTCGCAAGCGCCCACTTGGCAGCGATGGCTGTGCGCTACCGCAAGACGGTACGCCGATTTGATCCTGCTGCATTGAGCGCACTCGCGAGCCACACTTGGCCAGGCAACGTCCGTGAACTAATGCATGTGATCGAGCGGGCCGTCTTAATGGCAAAGGGTGACCTGATCCAGCCTGCCGACCTCGCTTTGCGCGCACCATCAGCTTCAATGGGGAAACTTGAGGAGATGAGCCTGGAAGAGGTGGAGGAGCTGCTGATCAGGAAGGCGTTGGCGCGCCATGGAGGCAATGTCAGTCATGCCGCGGATGCACTGGGACTGAGCCGGAGCGCTCTATATAGGAGACTGCAGCGATACCAGATATGAAGCTTGGCCGGTCAGCGTTGCGGTGGGCGAGCGCGCATGAGAACCGAGTCTGGATCTACTGCCTCACCTCTGGTGCTCCCGCGGTGGCTGGGGCGATTTACCTGTTGTCGGCAGGTGGATACGAGCCCAAAGTCCAGTGGACGGCGGGCACGTTTCTTTTCCTTTGCTGGTGGGTCCTGGCATGGTCTGTTCGAGAGAGGGTTATCTCGCCGCTGAGGACTCTGTCAAACCTATTGGAAGCGATGCGCGAAGGCGATTATTCGATTCGCGGCCGCGGCGGCGACCAGGGTAGCGCTCTCGGCGAAGTGATGATCCAAGCAAACGCGATGGCGGGGACGTTGCGCGATCAGCGGTTGGGCGCCGTGGAGGCCACCGCTCTTCTGATGAAAGTGATGGAAGAGATTGACGTGGCGCTGTTCACTTTCGACGGTGGCGGCAAGCTCAAACTTGTCAACCGGGCCGGGGCGAGATTGCTGGACCGGGCGGCGGGTGAGTTGTTGGGCCAAAACGCAACTGAGTTGGGGCTGGCCAACCTGCTTCTGGGAGAGGAACGCAAGACGGTGGCGCATGCGTTTCCTGGGGCGTCAGGCCGTTGGGGCGTGCGCCGCGGGCTCTTCCGCGAAAGCGGCTTGCCCCACACGCTGCTGGTCGTGTCCGACCTGACGCAAGCGCTGAGGGAAGAGGAGTCACAAGCGTGGCAACGGCTGGTTCGAGTGCTTGGCCATGAGTTGAACAACTCGCTCACCCCAATCAAGTCGCTGGCCGGAAGCCTAAGGGGGTTGGCTACGCGACTCCAGTCGGCCAGTGGCGATCGGGACGACATGCTGGCTGGGTTGGCGGTCATTGAGTCGCGTTCTGATGCTCTCGGCCGTTTCATCGGCGCATATTCGAGGCTGGCGAAACTTCCTCGCCCGCGGTTGGCGGAAGTCGACGTCGAAACTATTGTGCGGCGGGCCGTGGCGTTGGAACGAAGATTGGATGTGACCATTTGCCCTGGGCCCACCACCAAGATCCGAGCCGACGCCGACCAGGTGGAGCAAGTTCTCATCAACCTGATCAACAACGCAGTGGAGGCGTCTCTGGATTCCGGCGCTCAGGTGGAAGTGGGGTGGTCGGTGGAATCTGGGAAGATCCTCATCATTGTGACGGATTCGGGTCCAGGCGTGGCAAATCCCAGCAACCTGTTCGTCCCCTTTTTCACTACAAAACCAGGCGGCTCAGGAATAGGGTTGATTCTGTCAAGGCAGATTGCCGAAGCCCATGGCGGGACTCTGGCGCTCGCCAACCGGGCGGGCGAACCGGGTTGCCGGGCGACACTCACCCTGCCAATTTGATTCCGTCTGTTGATTTGATAAGGCTCGCGGCGATAGTATGTGGATTCTGGATATTCCAAAGTGGTTTTTCAGGATATTCGACACGCCATCCGATTGATGATCCGCCAGCCGGCATTCACCCTCTCCGTCATCGCTGTGCTGGCGGTCGGGGTTGGAGCCAACGCGGCGGTTTTCAGCCTCGTGAACCACGTTCTGTTCCAGCCGCTGCCCTATCCTGAATCGGCCCAGTTGCACTATGTGTGGAGAAGCAGTCCTGAGCGCCGGATGCCTCAGGCAAGTTTCTCCGCGCCGGAGTATCAGGATTTCGCTTCTCGGATCAAATCGTTTTCACGTCTGGCCGCCTTTCGCAACTACGCAGCGAGTTGGACCGGCGACGGTCCTCCGTTGCGCGTGATGACCAGGCTAGTGACGACGAACTACCTGCGTATGCTCGGGAAACAACCGTTGCTGGGACGCGACTTCTCGCAGGAGGAGGGTGTGTTCGGCCGAGGCAATGTGGTGATTCTCTCCGAGAAGTTCTGGCGGACTCGGATGGGCGCCGCCCGCGATGTCGTGGGCAGACTCATGTTTCTGGACAAGGAGCAACATGAGATTGTCGGCGTCGTCGCGGAACTGCCCGGCGAGCCCCGTGCCCCCGACATGTATATTCCAGCTGCATTCTCGCCACAGGAGTTGGCGACGCGGGAAGCTCGATATCTCAGCGTGATGGGGCGCCTTGCGCCTGGGACTTCGCCGCAACGGGCGCAGGCCGAGTTGGACTCTATCTGCCGGGCCCTGGGCCAGGAGCACCCTGCGACCGATGGGGGTTGGACCACCTTCCTCACGCCTGCGCATCAGGAGTTGACCGGTCCGTTTGGCCAGCCGCTGTTAGTGCTCTTCGCTGCGGTGGGCTTGCTGTTTCTCATCGCCTGCTTCAACCTGGTGAACCTGATGCTAGTGCGGTTCGGCGCTCGCCGCAAGGAGATCGCCCTGCGATCAGCCCTGGGAGCAAACCCGTGGCGGGTCTTCCGCCAGTTGCTGGCGGAGAGCCTGGTGTTGTCGCTGGCTGGCGGCGCGGTCGGGGCTGTGCTGGGCTGGCAGGCCTTCGGATTCGTTAGGGATTGGTCTCTGCTTTCTCTCCCCCGTTTGGAGAACGCGAAGTTCGATTGGCAGGCGATGCTGTTCGCCATACTGCTCGCGCTTTCCGCGGGCCTGGTGTTCGGGTGCCTCCCGTCCTGGCGGGCCGTTCGGCTGAATCTGGCCGACTCATTGCGCGAGGAGGCCCGTGGCGGCACCGCTGGTACAACGCGGTCCGTTTCGCGATCTGTACTGGTCATCTCGGAAGTGGCGCTCTCGGCAATTCTGCTCGTTGCCGCAGGGCTGCTGGTCAGGACCATCACTGGACTGACTGCAATCGATCCGGGCTTCAGTTCCAGCGGAGTGATAACCTGCCGCGCCACATTGCCCGATGTGAAGTACCCTACCCCTGAAATGCGAGCCACTTATGTCCGCGATGTGTTAGCGAAGCTCGAAGCGCTGCCTGGCGCGCGCGCTGCCGGGGTCACTACGTCGCTTCCGTTCATGCAAGTGAACTGGATCGCTCAATTCGCCATCGAAGGACGGCCCGACCTCGATGGTGAAAAGCTGAGCGCGACATACAACGCCGTCTCGCCGGGTTATTTCGACGCACTTCGCATCCCCATTGTGAAGGGCCGGAAATTCCTGCCGAACGACGACCTGACTGCCCCCCCAGTTGTGTTGATTAGCAGAGCAATGGAGCGGACATGGTTCGCCGGACGAGATGCTGTCGGCCAGCATCTGCGGATGAAAGTCGCCAAGCATGAGTTCCGGGTAGAAGTGGTGGGCGTGGTGGACGACGTGAAGCATCTGCAGTTGGATGAACCTCCCCGCGATGCCATCTATCAGCCGCACGCCCAACTCCCGTGGCCTTTTCTGGCCTTTGCTATCCGGACCGATTCCGCGCCCGAGAGCATGATGAACAGTGTGCGGCAGGCCTTCTATGCAGCCGATCCGGAAACGCCCATCGACAGACTCCAGCCGCTGGGCCGCCTTCTGGACATCTATCTGGCGCAGAAGAAACTGGCGATGGCACTGCTGAGCATTTTTGCCGTGCTCGCGCTGGCATTATCCTCGGTTGGCCTCTACGGCGTACTGTCGGTATCGGTTGCCCAAAGGACGCGGGAGTTCGGCATCAGGGCGGCTTTGGGAGCCACAAGAACCGATCTGATCCGGCTTGTCTTTCGCGACGGACTCCTCCTGGCCCTGTTGGGCCTGGCGATCGGACTGGCTTGTTCGCCAATGGCCACGCGCACGATGGAGTCCATGCTCTATGGGGTCGACCCTTTGGACGGGGTTACCCTCGCCATGGTTGGAGTCCTACTGGCGCTGGTTTCGGCGGCGGCGATTCTCACACCCGCGCTCAGGGCATCGAGAGTCGATCCCGGTGAGGCCTTGCGGGATTCCTAATCCTGCCGAGACTCCCCGGAACCGTCAAGCTTCCAGGTGGGGCACGTTCACCCACGCCTTCTTTGCCCAGGAGTCAAGCCCAAGTTCGGCGAGTTGCACACCCTTGGCGCCCTCGAGCAGCGACCACTGGAACGGCGTGTCCTTCACCACGTGAAGCAGGAACAACTCCCACTCGCGTTTGAACGCGTTGTCGTAGTTCTCCTGGTTCGGCATCTTCTGCCAGCCATCGTGGTAATTCAACGGGCTGTCGACATCAGGATTCCAGACAGGCTTTGGTGTACCGCCATAGGGTTGAATCCAGCAATGGCGCAGTCCGGCGACGGCCGACCCGCGGGTGCCGTCCACCTGAACCGTCAATAAATCGTCGCGCCTGACGCGGACACACCAGGACGAGTTGAAATGGGCGACAACGCCGCCAGCAAGCTGAAACGTCGCGTAGGCGGAATCGTCAGCAGTGCAGTCATAGGGTTGGCCCGCCTCGTCCCATCGCCTTTTGATGTGAGTGGCGCCCAAGCAGGAGACCGCTTCGACGTTTCCGAACACGTTATCGAGGACATACCGCCAGTGGCAAAGCATGTCAAGAATGATGCCGCCGCCGTCCGCCTTGCGGTAGTTCCAGCTTGGGCGCTGCGGCGTGACCGAGTCGCCCTCAAAAACCCAGTAGCCAAATTCGCCGCGAACCGACATGATCTCGCCGAAAAAGCCAGTCTCCTTGAGCAGCTTTAGCTTCAACATGCCGGGCAGCCAGAGCTTGTCCTGCACCACGCCATGCTTAACCCCGGCAGCCTTGGCTTTCTTATACAATCCAAGCGCGCCGGCGAGAGAATCTGATGTCGGCTTCTCGCAGTAGACATGCTTGCCTGCGTCGATTGCTTTGGACGTGTCGGGGACGCGGCGGTCGGTCGTCTGCGAGTCAAAGTAGATCGAGTATTTCGGGTCGGCCAGGACTTCGTCGAGATTGGTGCTATACGGCACACCACCCGCCTGCGCCGACAGCGCTGCCAGTTTGACGGCATTTCGACCGATCAGCACGGGTTCGGGCATGATGAATTCGGTGGGACTCACTTTGACGCCGCCCTGCTGCCGGATCGCAACGATGGACCGCATCAGGTGCTGATTTGTGCCCATGCGTCCCGTGACGCCGTTCATGATCACGCCGATCTTGTGGATTGTCGCTTCGCTCATCGGCTTACTCCTCTGGTTTCTTCGTGCACTGCGGTTGGGCGCCAGCGGGCAATGGCGGCGCCTCGACACCCGCCTTGGGCAGCGTGCCTGAAAGCTCCTGCCTCCAGTGAGCGACGTCGCCGGCCGGACCGTAGCAGTACATCATCCGAGCCGGTGTATCGCCGACGTTCGTCAACTGGTGAAAGACGCCGGGCGTGATATAAGCCGCCTGACCGGTCTTCAGTATCTGACGTTCCTCGCCGAGGCACATTTCGCATGTGCCCTCGATGATGATGTAGACCTCTTCCTGTTCCTGATTGTGCCAGGGCACCTGGCCGCCGTTGGGCTCCAGGGTGACGTTGCCGATGGCAAAGTTCTTGCACTGGATCGGCGACACTCCACCAACGACATTCTGGGTCCTTCTTCGGGCCGGATAGACTCGTCCGGCAATTTCACTCAAGTCTGCAATGATCATTGGGGTTCTCCATCCATAACCGGCGCTTCGGCAATCTGGGCTGGCACTCAGGCATTTTTGCGCTTTGGCAGCAGCATAATTGCCACTGCGCCTATCAGCGCCACGCACAGCACCACCGTCATGGCCGCATTGTAGTTGGTCAATTCGCGTCTGAGCACGGAAACGAAGTAGGGGAACCACGTCTGGCCGATTGTGTTCACCGGCAGGATCACCGCCATGGCGCGCGCCAGCGAATTGACGCCAAACTGGTCCGCGGCCATCAGCGGAATCATCATGTAATCCGCGCCCATGCCGAAGCCGAACAGGATCGCGAAGGCGTACAGGTAGAATGTCGATCCCGGATTCACATTCAGCAGCAGCGGGATCGTGATGGCGGTGATGAAGTAGGAAGTGAACATCACCCACTTCTTCGGGAACTTGTCGGCGAAGTAGCCGATAGACAGTCTTCCGCCGATCGACGACCACAGAATCAGAATCGACGCTGTCCGCCACGCGCCGTCCACCTGCGCTCCCTGCGTGAAGCCTTCGTCGAGGAAGACAAACTTCATGTGGAAATTCACCGCGCCGATCGAGCCGATCGAGCATATGCTGCCGATCAGGAGCAGCCAGAACGAGTAGCTCCGGCTCAGTTCCTTAAAGGTCTTCGACACCACCTTGGTCTCGGCCGGCGGCGTTTCGTCACCGTCCGGATTCTGGCCAACATCGGAAGGCTTGTCCTTCAATACGAACATCGCCAGCGGCCAGGCCAGGAACATCATGAAACCCAGGATTACCAGCGCTGTCTGGAAGCCGAACTTCTCCGTCAGCGGTTTGACGATGTAGGAGCCCAACGAGCCAATCACGCCAACGCCAACGTAGACAATGCCCATCGCTTTGCCGCGGTTGCGCCTGAACCATTGCGAAACGATGATCTGGTGCGGCGGCGGACCTGAGAAGAAGTAGCCGATCGTGTACAGTACCCAAAGCGCGTAGTAAACCCAGAGCACCCCCGACATCTTGCCGAAGCCTGCCAACGCCAGGAAAGTAAGCCCCGTACCGGCGATGATCAGCTTGCGCGGGCTGAACCGCGCGATGAAGATCGGTCCCACCCAAATGGCCAGGAGGGCGGCCAAGGGGAAGCCGAGAGTGATCTCTTCCCGCGTCCAGTTGTACTGTCTTTGGAAGTAATCGTAAAAGAAGCTGATGTTGTAATAGGGCAAACCCGTGGACAGGCCGAACGTGATCACCGAGGCGAACACAATCCACCAGCCGTGGAATGATTTTTTCATGCCGGGAAGCCTCCTTTGGCGGTCTGATAAGCGACTGTTATATCACACGCAGAACCCCACCCAACAGACGCCGCAGTGAGGCTCGGGTCCGGCGCGAGCGCTGCGCTTGCCGCAATTTGCCGGCTTCACTCGACGGAACTCTCTGTCCTACTCAGCCGATAGTCGCATCGGGGGCTATCAAAGGCACAAGTAGCCCTTGACCTTCCTTAACCAAGGTGGTTAGATTCTCTGTAGCCCAGTCATCTGGGCATCCAGCTTTGGGAAGGTAAGAGGTATTCCGTGAAGAATCTGCTTACATTGCTTTTCGCCCTGGCTCTGGCCTCCGCTTCGTTGTACGCACAGGAGGCTCGCGGCAGCATTCAGGGGCGCGTAACGGATCCAACAGGGGCCATCGTGCCCAACGCGGCCGTCACCGTCACCAACACGGCCACCAACTCGGTGCGCCGGCTCGTAACCAACGATACAGGCTATTACGAAGCCAACCTGCTGGAGCCGTCCACATACACGGTCGGCGTGGAGGCACAAGGCTTCAAGAAGGTGATTCGTTCGGGCATCACCCTGAACGTCTCGGCCCGAATTGAAATCGATGTCGCGCTGGAAATCGGCGGAGTCGCTGAAACTGTGGAAGTCACAGGCGAGGCTCCGCTTCTAGAGACCACCAGCGCCAGCGGCGGTCGCGTCCTCGACAACCGCCAGATCCTCAATCTGCCGTTCTCCGACACAAATCCGTTTGCCCTCACTGCGCTCGCTCCCGGCATGCAGTGGACCGGCCAGCCCGAATATCGGCGCCCGTTCGATAACGGTGGCACCTCGGCGTTCAACACCGCCGGCGGCGTTGGACAGAATGAGTACACCATTGACGGTATGACCGTCACCGGCACCGGCAGGCGCGTCGGTTTCACGCCTCCTTCTGATTCGGTCGGCGAGTTCAAGCTCGAAACCTCGAACTTCGATGCCAGCCAGGGCTTCACCTCCGGCGCGGCCATCAACGTCAGTTCCCGGTCTGGCACCAACGCTTTCCATGGCGCACTCTTCGACCAGCACTGGCAGCAGCGCTGGAATGCCACCCCGTTCTTCACCCGTGAGCCTTTCGACGCCGGAGTCCGCTCCGGGACCATCCCCTCCGACAGACAGAAGCAGGCCACCGGCCGGTCGAACAACTACAGCATGACCGCGTCAGGCCCGGTCTTCATCCCGAAGATTCTCAACCTGAAGGACAAGCTCTTCTGGACCTTCACATGGAACGGCATTAGGCAGTCCAAGGCCGAGACCACTTCCAGCACGGACGTCACCGTTCCCACCGATGCGATGAAGCAGGGCGACTTCTCCTACTTCCTGACGGTTCCCAACGGCGCGACTCTCTACACAATCTACGATCCACGCTCGGCCACACTCCAGGGCTCCACCGTTGTCCGCACGCCATTTCCAGGCAACAAGGGCGTGCCGGTCCTCAACCCGACGGCCGCCTATTACTCGAAGCTGTATCCGACGCCGAATAACATCTCCGGCAAAGTATCGCCCGATTTGTTGCGCAACTACTTTGCCTCGGCCATGCCCAAGGACGAGAAGTTCAACGCCATCGTCAACCGCTACGACTGGGCCGTGACCCAGAACCATCGCGTGAACGTCCGGTGGCAGTGGAACGACCGGCTCGCCGACGAGTACGACTTCACATACGAGACCGCCCGCGGCCTGCACTCCAACGGCCTGACCCGAATCAACAAGGGCGGCAACATCGGCTACATCTGGACGATCAATTCCTCGAATATCCTGGACGCCGGCTTCGGCATCTCCCGGTTCGAGGAGGGAGCGCGCAATGCCACTCGTACTCAAGTGACTGCTGCCCAGGTCGGACTGCCGGCCTACATCGACGAGCGAGCCGGGGCAAACACGCAATTGCCGCGCCTCGATTTCGACAAGATCACCGACTTCGGCGGCAGTTACCCCGCCATCACCGACAAATCGAACACCTATGAATACCGCGCCGCGATGACGACCATCATGGGTAGCCACTCGTTCAAGTACGGCTGGCAGGAGCGGCGCAACCTCTACGCGTCTTCAGGGCCCGGCAGTTCTACCGGGTTCTTCCGGTTTCGTAGAGATTGGACCCGGTCTTCGAATACAGACACTCTGGCGACGGACAACCACGTACACGAGTGGGCGGCATTCCTTATGGGTCTGCCGAGCGCCGAACCCGGCCAAACCAACATCTCCATCGACTACAACGACTCCGCGTATTGGAGGATGCCGCGCCGTGCATTCTACTTCCAGGATGACTGGCGCGTCACCAACAAACTGCGCCTGTCGCTCGGCCTGCGCTATGAGTTCGAGGGCGGCATCGACGAGCGGTTTAACCGCGGCATCGCAGCGCCCATCTTCAATGAGGCCAGCCCGATTACCTCGATGGTCGAAGCTGCCTACGCTGCCAACCCGTTATCGGATCTGGCGGCGAGCTCATTCAAAGCGACCGGCATCACCCGTTATCTCGGCACGGATGGCTTCAACACAACGAACAAAGGCGTCAAGTGGATGCTGCCCAAGTTTGGCGCCGTCTACTCGTTGAACCCCAAGACCGTCATCCGTGGTGGATGGGGCATGTACGCCGACACGCAGAATGTGGCCAACTCCCGCCCCAACCAGAACGGATTCAGCCAGGCCACCGGTACGCCGGTCAGCAACGATTCGGGCCTGACCTTCTGCTGCGGCGTGGGCGGAGCTGCCGGGCTGACCGTGAACAGCAATCCCATGGCGGACCCATTCCCGGTCCGCACGGCCAGTGGTAATACCCGATTCGACGATCCATATGGCAATACCCTGGCTGGCCTCTCCCGGTATGGCAACGGCTGGGACACCATTAACTGGGACAACAAACCGGCGCTCCAGCACCGCTGGAGAATCGGCTTCCAGAGGGAACTTGCCAGGAACCTGATGGTGGACGTCTCCTACAATGGCTCCTATTCCTACCTGCCGGTTCTTGCACGTCTCAATCCCCTGCCAGAGAAATACTGGTCGACGGGCAATAAACGGAACTCGGACAACGACAAGTACCTGACCACAAACTTCAAGAACCCTTACAACATCGCCAACCTTGCGGGGCTGAAGACCTCCAACGCGGCGTTGTATCAGTGGGCCAGCGGAAACGGCTTCTTCACCAATACCAACATGCAGCGCCAGCAACTGCTCCGGCCATTGAGCATGTACGCAAACATCCGTGCACAAGGGCGGATTGGTGAAGACTCCTGGAACGGCTACATGGACTACCATGACTTCTCAGTTCTCCTCGAGCGCCGCTTCACCGGCGGCTTCCAGTCAACCTTCATGTACACCAGGGCGACCTCCACGGTGGCCGACTGGATGGCGAACGAGTTCGACGCGGCTCCGACAGCGCGGCCGAACAACAACACTCTGCCGCACCGCATCGCATGGTCGGCCGTCTATGAGACGCCTTTCGGCAAAGGCCGCAGATTCGTCTCCGACGGCCCGATGTCGCACATCGTCGGCAACTGGAACCTCAGCTGGGTCTATCAGTTGCAGTCCGGCCCAACGACGGGCGATTGGAACAACCTTTTCTTCTACGGCGACGAGAGCCAACTTGCGAACCTTTGGAAGCATGACGAGATGCGCGCCAAGGATTACCTGAGCTGGTTCGACCCGTCCCTGGCCTATCGGGGAGTGGGTGATGCACCTTCGACTTTTGTCGGCTTTGAAGGCCGGGCTACGGCACAGCCGGGCACCTACCACGTCAGGATGACCCCCATCCGGCAGGAGACTCTCCGCGCCGACGGCATTTTCAACATCGACCTCAAGGTTGAACGCCTCTTCCCAATCAATCCGGAGAAGGGCGTTCAGGCCCGGTTCGCCTTCGACATGCTGAATGCGACCAACCACACCAACTTCGGCCAGCCGGAACGCAACCCGACCAGCGGCAAGTTCGGCAGCGTGACCAGCCAACGCGGTCTGTCCCGCGTCCTTCAGTTCACGCTGCGGTTCGAATTCTAGGCTCGACCCGCACAAACGAACTCAAACGCCCGGCGGCTCCTCGGAGCTCCCGGGCGTTTTCGTAGGACAGGCCTCCTGGCCTGTCTGCCATGCAGCCTGCGTTGTTGCGATCATTTAGAGAGCGGAGGTCTACCTGCCATGCCGAGCCTGATCGTCCCCATCCTGCTCCTGCTGGCTGCAACTCAGCCCCAGGACGAGATCCGCGCTGTCCTCGCCACGCAGGAGCAGGCCTGGAACCGCGCCGACATCGAGACGTTCATGACGGGGTATCTCGAATCGGAGGAGATCACCTTCCAGGGGCGCACTGGCGTCACGCGCGGCTACGCTGCTGTCAAGGAAAGGTACAAGCGGGCCTATCCTACCCCCGGCAAGATGGGGGAATTGAAGTTCACCATTGATGAGGTTCGTTTGGTCGCTGCCGACGCGGCCCTCGTCCTCGGCGGTTTCGCCCTCACCAGAACGACAGAGGCCGGAGGGGACGCCTCCGGCCGGTTCTCACTTGTCTTGGTAAAAACCCCCAAGGGGTGGAAGATCGTCCACGATCACACGAGCTGATCAGGCCACCAGGCTGCGGGTGAGGATCTCGACGACCTGCTCCGGCCCGACCTCGCCCTTCTCGCCGAGCTTAGCAAATCCCCGGCCCTTGAGCTTTTCGGCGATAAGGGAGGGCGTCGCCGGCTGGATGTTTTCATAGCGCGAGAGGCGCGTAGGCAGGCCCATCGCCTCGAAGAACTCCTCAGTCTTCGCAATCGCCGCCTCGATCCGCTCCTGTTTCGAGCCGTTCGTAATGCCCCAAACTCGATCGGCAAACTGGAGAAGCTTGGCTTCCTTCTGCGCCGACTGGACGCGGAACAGGTGCGGCATGACGACGGCCAGCGTCCGGGCGTGGTCGATTCCGTACAAAGCCGTCAACTCGTGGCCGATCATGTGCGTTGCCCAGTCCTGCGGGACGCCGGCGCCGATCAGGCCGTTGAGGGCCAGGGTCGCCGACCAAACGAACGTGGCCCGGTCATCATAGTTGGCTGGGTTGGCAAGAGTCTTAGGTCCAACTTCAATCAACGTCCTAAGGATCGACTCGGCGAAACGGTCCTGGATGTGGGCCTCGGATGGGAACGTCATGTATTGCTCGCAGACGTGGCAGAAGGCGTCCACGACACCATTGGCAACCTGCCGCGGAGGCAGAGAGAACGTTGTCTCGGGATCGAGGACGGCGAACTTGGGATAGACGAGAACAGTGGAGAAGGCGAGCTTCTCGCCGGTCTCCCGGCGGCTGATGACACCGAAAGTGTTTGATTCAGAACCGGTTGCGGGCAACGTCAGGACCGAACCGAGCGGCATGGCAGACGCGATCGGGGCGCGCTTGTTGACGAAATCCCAGGGCTCGCCCTCGAACGGAATGGCTGCGGCGACAAACTTCGATCCGTCGAGCACTGAGCCGCCACCCAGGGCGAGAATGAAGTCGATCTTCTCGTTACGAGCGAGCTCCACAGCCTTCATCAGGGTGGCGTATTCGGGGTTGGGCTCGATGCCCCAGAATTCGACGACTGTGTGGCCGGCCAGCGCCCGAATCGTTTGGTCGTAGACGCCATTGGCCTTGATGCTGCCACCGCCGGCGGTCAGCAGCACCCTGGCGCCGGCGGGGACTTCATTTGTGATCGCGGCAATCTGGCCCTTGCCGAACAGGATCTTGGTTGGGTTGTAAAATTCGAAGTTTTGCATGGCGGGTCTGTAATCTATCTTATTGGATCCAAACGCGCCTTTTTGGGGTTCAGCGTTTCGAGGAAGCGAGGTCGTCAACTGATGCCGCACTGGCTCCGAGAGGTGCCAGCGCCCCAATCGGGTCCACCCCAGTAGCGTTCTCACGGGGCCGTCGCGCCAGGGGATGGAGACGTGAACACCTATCGCAGGCCGCTCCCCTCACGGACCCCGGATACGGAAAGGGCCGGGCACCTCAATGCGGCGCCCGGCCCTTGTTTATGTTTGCTACAGCAGTTCGATCAGAACTGGTACTTCAGGCCAAATTGAATGTTGCGCGGGGCGCCGATCTGGCCACCGATCGCGCCGAAGCTGGCCGGAGCAGTGATATCCCGTCCCGGTGCGCCGAGGCTGACGAAGTTCAGAACATTGAACAGTTCAGCGCGGAACTCGATGCGCTGGCGTTCCGAAATGTTGAAGAACTTGCCGATCGAGCCATCGAGGTTGAAGAAGCCCGGAGCGCGCTCCGTGCCCACTCCCGCACTGCCGAGCTCGCCGAGCGCCGGGACGCCGTAGGCGCAAGTCCCGTTATCGACGCCAGCCGTGCAGAAGGTGGTCGAAGTGACATCGCCGAACCAGCGGTCGATGGTGCGAACCGAAGGCTCTGACATGACCCGGTAGCGGTTGGCGCGGGCATTGTTGCGCGGCGTGCGGCCGGAGTTGGTGTTCTGGGTTCCGGCGAAAATCGTGACGGGGAAGCCGCCGCGCTTGGCCAGGTTGTAGTTGATGTTCCAGCCGCCGAGGATGAGATCCATGGCCTTGTTGGTGTCGGCGCCGAACTTCTGGCCCTTGCCGAAGGGAATGTTGAACACGCCGGCGGTGGTGAAGTTGTGGCGAACGTCGAAGCAGGCCGGCCCGTAGTTGCCGCGCCGGTTGTATGCATCCTGCCAGTAGGCGCCTTCCGCGTTGACGCCACCGCAGCCGTAGTAGCCCAAGCCGTCGGTGTTGGTCTTCGAGAAGGTGTACTGGAACAGCATTTCGAGGCCACCTGTCATGCGGCGGCGACCGCTCACTTGCAGAGCGTTATACCAACTGGTTCCGCTCGACTCGGTCAGCGCGATATTGCCGACGTTCGGCAAGACACTCGCCAGCGGGCGGCGGTCGTTGATGGGAGCCCAAGTGGAGTAGGCGCCCGTCCCAGGCAGCGGGTTGTTGCCTTCGTGCGGAATCACGAGGTGCGTGCCGCGCTGGCCGACATAGGCCACATTGACGCTCGTGGCATTGTCAAGCTGGCGTTCGATCGCGAAATTGAACTGGTTCGTCATCTGCGGGCGGAGATTCAAGTCCCACGCGCGGCCCTGATAGAACGGAGCGGCGGTGGGGCTGCTGCGCGGGCTGGTCAGATCGCCCCGGGCGATCACATCCGTGAAGCCGGTCGCAATGTGGCCGGGCAGAGTGCTGTCGTAGGTGACGTTGGACTCGGTGAAGAACGGCGGGTTCAGCGTGAGGCGAAGATTCGCGCCCGTGCCTTCCAGGAAGTTGGACAGGCGGTAGGCGGCGCGAACGACTGTCTTGGAGTCGATGCTCCAGGCGATGCCCAGGTTTGGATTGAACTGCTTCTTGTAGGCCTTGTATAGCGCCCGGCCGTATTCGCCGTCACCGGGGTAGATCAAGGCGCCGGTATAGGTGTTGATGTTCACCTGACGGTCGGCCACCTCGACCAGAGGCGACATGTATTCCCAGCTCAAGCCGTAGTTGAAAGTGATGGTGCGGGTGACCTTCCAGCTATCCTGCGCAAAGATGATATTCCTCCAGCCGCGATGGCCCCAGGGACCGCTCACCGCGCCGCGGCCTTTGCTGGCCAGCGTGTCGAGCAGGAAGTCGGCAAAGTCGAAGCCGGCGTAAGCGCCATTGTAGGAGAACGAACCGAGCGCGCCGTTGTTGCCGGCGTAGTAGCGGTTCTGGCGGCTGCGAAGGAGGTTGACCCCAAACTTCAGCAGGTGCGCGCCGGTCTGGTAGGTGTTATTGGACTGGTACTGGAACTTGTTGTCGCGGGTGTTGGCGATGGTCGCCGCCGACCCGGCTCCGGTCAGACTGCCGCCGAGATTGAAGGCGGACAAGCCGGGGATGAACTGTCCGCCCGGGATGCCGAACTTCGAGTTGCCATCGGCCCCGAGCTGTCCGGACCAATCGATGACTTTGTCGTCGATGCCAATCATGCTGTATGAGAGACGGTTGTCAGCGACGAAGCTCGCTGTCCAGGTGCGGGTCCAGTTGGTGACGGCCGACCAGGTGGGGCCGTTATTGCCGCTGGTCATGGAGGTCGGCAGGGCGGCTTGCGAGCCGAAGGTCTCGTACATGCCCTTGGAGAACCGGAACATCAGGTTGTCCTTGTCGCCCAGGCGATAGTCGAGTTTGGCGTCACCCTGCTTGTTGCTGAGGTAGTTCCGAGAAGCGCCGATGTAGTTGGTGCCTACGCCGAGCGCGCCGGTCCCGGTGTTGTTGGACAGGGGGTAGATGGACGGATTGTTGAACAAATAGCGGGCGGCCGGGCTGAATCGCGCGACGGGAACCTGGTTATTGGGGAACGGGGTGCGCGTGGCTAGGGTTGTGCCCGTGGTGGGGTCGCGAGCGATCTGATTGTTCACCGTGAGGAACTGGCTCAGATCGCCGGTGCGCCAGGCGGCCGGCGCTACCGCGGCGGTGGCCGGTCCGGCGATGCGCCGCTCGGTCTGCTCGTAGTCGGCGAAGAAGAACATCTTGTCGCGCTGGATGGGGCCGCCGATGGTGCCGCCGAAAATGTTCTGGCGCAGGGCCTGTTTCTTCACCTTGCCCCGGTTGTTGAAGAATCCATTCGCATCGAGTTTGTCGTTGCGCAGGAACTCGAACACGTTGCCGTGGTATTCGTTGGTGCCACTCTTGAGCGACATCACGACGCTGGCGCCACCGACGTTTCCGAATTCGGCGCCCGCGTTGCCCGTGACCACTTTCACCTCTTCCAGCGCGTCAACACTGGGCTGGTAACCGATCTGGTTATCCACGCTTTGCATGATGTCCACGCCATCGAGAATGAAGTTGTTGGTCTGCTCACGGTTGCCGTTCACCTGCGGACGCGAACCGGAACCCTGGAAGCGGGCCGCGGTGTTCATCGCGCCAGGCGAGGTGGATACGGCGCCAGGGACCAGCAGGGTCAAGGAAGCGAAGTTGCGGCCGTTGAGCGGGATGTTGGTCAACTTCGTGGAGGAAAGCGTGTCGCCGGTGGCCTGCGTCTCGGTCTGGAGCAACGGCCCGACGTCTGTGACCTCGACGGTCTGAGTCATCTCGCCGATCTCCAGCTTTAAGTCGATTCGGGCGATTTGGTTAGCGTCAACCTTGAACGGGCCGACCACGGATTTCTTGAAGCCCTTGGCTTCGATGGTGATCGTATAGTTACCCACCCGCAAGAAGGGGAAAGTATAGATCCCTTCGGAGTTGGTGGTGGTGACGGTGCGGATGTTGGTTTCCGTATTGCTCGCGGTGACGGTTCCGCCGGCGATCAAGGCGCCGGAGGGATCGCTCGCATTCCCTGTGATGGAAGCGGTAATGGTCTGAGCGGTCGCTAGACCTGCCACGGCGAGAACGGCACAAAATAACAACGTTAGTTTACGTGCCATGCTTTTAGCTCCTCAAAAACGCGCTACACGAGGAAGAGCACTGCGCCCGACCCCTGTTGACCAGATTATAACGGAATTTTCATCTGCGAGTACAAAGCAATGAAAAAAGATACTCTCAGCCACTCACCGAGGCGAGAGGGCGTTGTTCTGCGCCGCCGGAGTGAACGATGGCGATTGCGCGCACGGCAGGCCGGCCGACGGTGCTTTCGACAATTCGGGCATCGGCGCTGAACAGGCCGCAGCATCGGCTCGCAGGCCGGCTCCGGCGTGGTTTGCAGCCGGGTGCAGTCGCTCTACAACAGTCAGTTCGGGGTGGAGTACTCCTCTTAACCTGAACGCGACTGCTCAGGCCGGAAGGGCTTAGCAGCCTGTGGTAGAAGTCCCGCGAGCCGCGTCGCGAGCGCCGTCGCAACCCAAAGGGCAGCAATGACTTGCCGCGATAGCTTCGTTGGTCGTCGTCGTGGATGAATAACATCAACTTCCTCCTCCCGCCTCGCTCTTGCGGCAATTCAGTTGGCTGCACGGCCGCACGCGACTTCTACCACAGGCTGTTAACCAAACGAACACAGGATCGGCTCTCCTCGATGGCGATGGGGGCGAGCCTTTCGTCCCAAGCTGCACGTAAGCTTAAGAAAAAATACACACTCCAAGAAACCCAACGCGGAGTGCGGCCCGACTGGCTCAGGCCGGACCAGTGGACTCGCGGATGATGAGTTCAGGATTGATGACGGTTTCAGCCAGCGGCGGGTCGCCTTTTTGGACAGAAGGGACGAGGATATCGTAGGCCAGTCTGCCGATTCGTTCCCTGGGAATGTGCACAGTGGTCAGGGAGGGTGTGACGTACTCGGAAAGCTGGATGCTGTCGAAACCAGTGACCGAGATGTCGCCTGGGACACGGAGCCCCCGGACGTGGAGTTCCCGGAGGACGCCGATCGCCATGAAGTCGTTAACGCAGACGATGGCGGTAGGCGAGAAGCCGGACGAGAGTATCTCGCGGGCTGCCTGGCGGCCGCCCGAAGGGCTATCGGCGGCATCAGAGACGAAGTGGCTGGCGGAGGGAGAGCACCCCGCGACGGCATCGAGGAAGGCGGCCTCGCGTTCACCCGTGGGGCCAAGAATGGAGTGGTGCCCGACGAAGGCGAGGCGGCGATGGCCGAGCGAATGGAGATAGGCGACAATCGCCTGAATCCCGCTACGATAGTTGACGCGAATATTAAAGACCCGATCGGCAGCTGGCCCGACATCATAGAAGACGGTTGGGATGCCGGCTCGTTTGAGCTGGTCCATGAGCTCCGGATTCATCTCAGAAACAACGACCGCAAGCCCCGTCACGCGTCGGCCGATCATCAGGCTTACGCATCGTCCCAATTGACGAGCATCATAGCCGGTATTGGCGATCACGACTTCGTAGCCGCCAGCGTGGGCGCTCGCTTCGAGCGCCATGTAAATGTCCAGGAAAAACGGGTTGTCGAGGTTTGACGCGATCATGCCGAGAGTGTGGCTCTTGCCGCCAGCCAAAGTGCGGGCATGCAGATTGGGGTGATAGTCCAGGTCGGTGACCGCACGCATCACCCGCTCTTTGGTTGATGCGCTGACCACATCGATGCCGTTGAGCACACGAGAGACTGTGGCTGTGGAAACACGGGCGCGTTTGGCTACTGTTTCGAGCTTCATGGCATTCGGGGGCTGGGCGCTACGCCGCCCGACAATGCGCGCGGGGGACACGCCCGATGGTCAAATCCTGGGATAGCACAACAGGCCATGCCTACGCATCCGCAAGTAGTGCACGGCGCCGCTGGCCGGCGTCCTGCGGCAGTCCGTTCGGCCCAGCGCGGATGGACAAATGCTATCGACCGCCCGATGGGCGGAAAACGAAGTCCTTGACCGCGTACTCGTCGGCGCGGCCAAGCATATTGCCCGATATCAGGAAGCCAAAACGGCCCTCGCTCAGATTGCCGGCCGTGCTCTGAAACTGATCCACAGTGTTCCAACTGCCGCCCTGGCGCAATTCGACGCGGATGCGGTTCTGATCAACCACAATCCTGGCCTCGAACTCATTGAGGTTAGACAAGTTATGGTCGGCAGCGTTGGAACTGGTCCGTTTGCCGTTGACCATCTCGAGGCGCGTCAACTGCCTTCCCTCCAGGCGGTAGAGCACGTGGTTGCGCGGATCCTTGTAGTTGGCCACCCATTGGACGCGCTTGCCGCTGCGCAACTGGAAGGAGAACTCATAGGTTCCAGGCGAGGGGGCGCCGCCATATATAACGAAGTTGCCGCCACGACGAACTCTCCAGGCGCCGTCCGTCGCCCAGGATCCGATGTCCTGGAAATCCTGAATGCCCCTAGGAGGCCCTACCGTGGCTCGGGCGTTGGGCTGTTCGGTTAGTACCCTCAATGCGACTGGGATCGTATTCGTGGAGCCGGCGGCGACCTGGAAGTTTACGACCGAGGTGGCGTGGCCGGGAGCTGAGACGGCGAGGATGTAGGCACCCTCGGGAAGGGTCATGTTGAGTTGCGTCACCGGCTGAGCTTGGTTTTCGGCCTCTCCGCGCCGACGGAGTGTAGCCTTTGCGACGGCTGGTGTGACCTCGAACCGCACGTTGCCGGTGGCAGGCTGCAAAAATGCCAGCTCGGAGGAGAGCGACAGGGGTTCGCCCGCCTTGAGCAGTTTGGTCAGAAGGGATGATCGCCGCGATTCGCGCCGTAACTCGAAGGTGTGCTGGCCTGGCGGCAGGTCCAATGTCAAACTCCCGGATGGAGGGATGACGCCGGCGGCGGTACCGTCGACGATCAACTGAGACCCAGGGGGTCCGGCAATGGACACGGCAGCCAAACGAACCGCGACTCGCGGCCGTAGCTCAATTCGCGCTTCCTCGCCCGCCTTGATCTCAACAGTGGCGGGCGGCGGGGACTCGAAGCCGTTCTTGAAAACCTCTACCTTGTAGACGCCCGGCTTGAGACTGCCAATTCGGAGCGCCCCGTTACGGGACTTCAGCCAGTGAGTATAGCCGTTTAACTTGGCGCTGACCTGATCCTCGCCGGTGGTAATCAGAACCGAACCGCGGCCGGAATCGGCCTTGCTTAGCACAAAGGCCTGGACGACAGGAGCGCCGCCGGAGACGATCACCGAGACGGTTCTAGAGATCTTGCCGTCGGTGATGGCAACCTGCCGGGTACCGGGCGCGACACCGGAAAAAGAAGCTCCTTCGAGCGGAACAGGGATGGGCGGCCCACCTTCCACCGAAGCCTGTACGGCCGACATACTGGTGTAGACTACCAACCGGTCCCGGTACAAGTGAACCAGGAGCAGGTCCACCTGGCTGGAGATGATGGGCGCACTAACGACCGGCATGGCATTGCCGGCAAGCTGCAGGGCGACCTTGGCGCTACCCTGTGGTCCCGCAAGATTGAGGTCGTAGTTGCCGTCGTTCAAACCACCAAGGACGAATTCGCCTGCTGCCCCTGGGTCCATCGGACGGCCTGAGAGCAAAACAGAGGAGATCTCGATGTCACTATAGAGGCGCACACTGGGTTGCCAGGGATTCAAGATCAGGCCGACGCCGGTGGGTACCCCGCTCTGGACCGTCAGCGGAGTCACGACGGGCTCATAACCATCGAGTTCGGCGGTTATCTGGTAATCGCCGGGCACCATGTCCAGGGTGAGGTTCGAAAGGCCTTTGTTCTCCCCGCCGACCATGATGCGGGCACCAGCCGGGGTGGTCCGGATCTCGACAGCAACCGTGGCTGGGCCGCCCACCGACGTCTTCTTCCACAGAGCGAAGATACTGAGGAGAACGATCAAGATGGCGCCGCCGACGATGGCGTTTCGAACCGTCTTGGGCAGGGCCCTCGGCGGCCGGATCGACTTAGCGGCGACGGGAGCGGCGGCAAACGGGGGGGGAGGCGCGGGCTCCGGCGTAGTGAAAAAGGGCGAAGTCGGGGCTTTTGCCGGCTTGGCCGCAGCGGGCGGCCGCGCAGGAGCAGGCGGCTCGGATGGCACCAGCAGGTCGGTCCTGGACTTGGCGATCTCCTGCCGGATCTCTCCTGCGAGAGCCATCGATTCTGGATCGCTCGCGCGGTCCTTCTCGATCTGGGCCAATTCCGCGGAGATGCGTTCGAACTCCAGTTGCGAGGACGCTTTGCCAGCGGCTTCAGACAGAGACTGCAAATGGTCGAGAGCCTGTTTCCGTTCGCTCCTGGAAGCGGCCTCGCGAGCCCCCTTCTCGATCTGTCCGAGAAGTTGATTGAGCCGAGCCTCGTTCGGGTAGGTCAGCAGGCCCTGCTGGACGATAGCCATGGCGCCGTTGAGGTCCCCGGCGGCCTGGAGCTTTCGCGCTTGAGCTGTGCACCAGGTGATGAACTCCTCCCGTTTCTGATCGGCGCGCAGGGCGCGCAAGTTCATTCCGACTGTATTGCCGGGATCGACCTCCATCAACTCGGCCAGTGCGGACTCGGCCTTTTCAGATTGATTCTCAGCCAACTGTCTAGCGCGGGCGGCGAGGGCGTCCGTCAACGCGCCACGAATGGAGGGGTTGCCTTCGTCGCAGAGCTCGGCCGTGCGCAAGCTCTCGATTGCCTCATCGAATTTGTCATCTTCAAGCAGGGCGCGGCCACGGTTGAGATGCTCGTTCGCTTCCGACAGCCGTTTGTCCTTCTCCCTGGCTATGGCCGACAGCTGCTCAAGTTCGGCGTCGCCCGGGAATTCAGCCAAAGCCTGTGCGGCTTCACCGGCCGCCTTGGCGTATGCGTGCGCCTCGATATGTGAGTCGATGCGCTTGACCCAATTGGTTCTGGCGTCCTGCCTGGCCTGGGCCTCCTTGCGTTTGCGCAAGCGGTCGAGCTCAAGTTCCAGTCCGGGATACGTAGGATGAATCGCCCTCAATATCTCCCACTGATCCATGGCCTCAGTGAAGCGACCTTCATCTTCATGGAGCCGTGCGCGGCTGACGACGCTCGAAACCAGATCGTGCTTGTCCTGGGTGAGTTTCAGGGCACGTTCAAAATGCACTTCGCCCGGGTGCACTTTCAGGGCTTCTTCAAGAATCGCAATGCGCTTGTCGAGATCTGGCTGCTGCTCCACCTGGTTGTCGGTTTCGGCGATGTAGGCCGAGAGGTGCTGCCGTTGCTTCTCCTCGACATCGAATTCGAGCGCCTGGAACAAGGCATGGCCAGGGTACTTGGCCAAAAACTGGCGGCAGATTTCGAGCGCTTGGACGAATCCGCCTTGCGCCAGATACTGTTTCGCCTGATCAAGCGACTTAGCTATACTCTCGTGTTCGGTGCGGACCTTGTCGTAGAAGCTCTGCAGCGCCAGGAGTCGCTCGCCCTGTGTCTCTGGCGCCTCCTTTTCGAGAAGCATCCAGCGCTCGAGTTGAGTCAGCGCCGAAGTGACCTCACCTCGCTCCCATGCCTCGCGTGCGTGGCCGTAGACGCGGCTCTTCTCCTGCTTCACGCTCTCAAATTCCTGCTCCCGGCGCTCCAATTCGGTCAGCAGAGCCAGGGCGTTTGGCTCGCCTGGCCGGAGTTCGAGCAGGCTGTTCAGAGCGCTGCGGGCGTGACTGAAAGCGTTGTTATCGAGGTGCTTCTGAGCGAGAGTCGCCCACTCCTCGATCTTTCGCGCGCGCCGGTGCTTCTCGATCTCATTTCGAAGTGCCTGCGCATCCGTGTTCTCCGCATCCAGGTCAAGCGCTTCCTGCACCTTGCGCAGGGCCAGGCCGTATTCCTCCTCCACGTTAAATCGCCGGGCGCTTTCGAGCAGTTTCTTCACAGCGAGCTGTCGTTGGGCTTGCTCGACCTGCCGGCGCAACAGGGTGATCTCCTGCTCAACATGCCCTTCACTTTCCAGTTCGTGGAGGATCTCCATCGAGACCTGGTATTCGCCTTTTTCGAAGGCCTTGGTCGCCTTTTCAACGCGGGGCAGGACCTTATCGGAATCGAAGATGGCGATGGGTTCACCATGAAGCGCCTTCTGCAGCGTGTCGCTAAACTCCTTGGCGCTTGAGTAGCGGTGCCATGGTTGCTTGGCCATGGCCTTGTGAATGGCCCGGCCGACGTTTATAGGCAAGTTGGGCAACAAGTCGGCGAGTGGCGCCGGATGATCCCGCAGGATGGCTCGTGAGATTTCGGCGTCGCTCGATCCGGTGAAGGGACGGCGGTGCGTGAGAGCTTCGTAGCTCAGTACCCCGACCGAAAAGATGTCGCTGGCCACCGAGGCGGGCTTCATCTCAAGGAGTTCGGGAGCCATGTAGGCGAGCGTGCCCCGGACGCTGGTCTGCGCGCTCGCGCTGGCATGGGCGACGCCGAAGTCGATGATTTTGACCGAGTCATCGTCGAGGATGAAGATATTGCTCGGCTTGAGGTCGCGATGGATCAAGCCCCGATCATGGGCAGCTTGGAGCCCGCGGCAGATCTGTATGATCATGCCGGTGATCCGCTCGAACGTCAGCCGGGGGCTGGATTTCGCGATCAGGTCGCCAAGAGTCAGGCCGGGCAACAACGGCATGACGAAGTAAGGACGCACCTGGCCGTCCTGCTCCATCTCGCCGATGTCATAGATCTCGGCAATGTTGGGATGAGTGATCGAAGCCTGCAGACCCCACTCGCGATAAAAGAGCTGCTGAGCGTCCTGGCTTGCTACATCGAAGATCGTCTTGAGTGCAACTTCGCGCCGCATGAGCGTATCCCAGGCACGAAAGATGACCCCCATCCCCCCGCGCCCAAGAATCTCTCTGAGTTCATACCGCCCGGAACCAGACGCAGGTGGCTGCATGGGAAAACACGCCTCCGATGATCTTCACTATTACTATACTGAGCGTGCCGCACAGGTGGGCATCCGTTGCGGCTGGGCCGGCTATTTTTTGTACTTTTCCGCCTTCTTTGGCTTCTTCGCGGTCTTCTTCTTGACCCCGCTCCCGCTTCCGGCCGAGCCACCCGAGTTGATCTGCACTAGCGTCCCCTGGATGGTCACACCGGCTGGCCCGATATCAACGAAACCACCGGGGCCCTTTAGGGAAAGCTGCATGCCGGCTTCGATCACAACCTTCATGCCGCCCTTGATGTGGATCTCCTGTCCAGCTTCCAGCGCGGCGTCAGTTCCCACGGAGATGGATGTGCTGGTCCCCGAACTGATTGAAATCTCCTTGCCCACCGTAATGACGCAGTTCTCGCCGATCGTGGCGTCGTGATTCTTCTTGATCTCCTCCAAATGATCGTTCCCGACATAGAAGTGGTGGTCGGTACCGGTTTCGAAGACAGTCTCCTTTTCCACCGAGATCTCCAGGTCCTTCTCGGCGTGCAGGACGATGTTCTCCTCCCCTTTGGTATCGTCGAACCGGAGTTCGTTCGCGTTGTCCTGGCCACCGCCCTTGGTGGAGCGCGTCTTGAAGCCGCTCCAATTCTGTTTGTCGGGCAGTTTCCAGGCAGGCATCTGGTTGGCGTTATAGACGCGGCCGGTGATGATGGGCCGGTCAGGATCACCTTCGATGAAGTCGATGATCACCTCCTGGCCGATGCGTGGCAGCCACATGCCACCGTAGTTCTGGCCCGCCCAGGGCTGAGAGACGCGAATCCAGCAACTGCTGCCTTCGTCCTTCTTGCCAACGCGATCCCAATGGAACTGGACCTTGACGCGGCCGTATTTGTCGCAGGTGATCTCCTCGCCCTTCTTGCCGACGACGGTCGCTGTCTGAACGCCGCGCATGATGTGTTTTGGCGTCTTGCGCGCAGCCCGGTAAGGGATGTCGAACGGGATGCAACGGAACGAATTGGTGTAGCGCGCCGGACGGCCCTGGTCTTCGGGCAGGAGGTTCTCCTCCTCGCCAGAGTGGACCACCTCGGTGACGACGTAGCTGCGGTTCTGGTCGCGGCGCTCATGGCCGGTGAGATCGAACTTGAATCCGGGCATCAGCGACCGTGCACAACTTGTGCCCCTGGCGAACTCCTCGTCGGTTTCCTCCTCCTCCATGCGCAAACGGACCCACGCCGATCCTTCGCCGTGTTCCTCGAATTCACCCGGGTAGTCGTACACCTCAAAATTGTCATTGCCAGTGCGGCGCGAGCGCGCCGGGACCTCGCTATGCATGTCGGCATCGGGTTTTTCGAAGTTGAAGTCGCGATGGCTGTACTTGCCGCTGCGCACGTTCTTCTCGACGTCCCATGAAAACACCGTGTCTTCGGTGCGGTTGTAGCCGCGGCCAAAGGCGCGTTCGAGTTTGACGCGCGCCTGGTGCGGGCAGGGCTGATGGGCGGCCGGGGCATCGGCGATCACCATGGTGTGTTTGCCCTGTTTTTGTTCGAAGAAGTAGAAAATGCCCTCGATTTCGAGCAACCGGTTGACGAACTCAAAGGCCGTTTCCCGGTACTGGGTGAGATAGACCCAGGGGCCGTAGTTGGACGAGTTGCGAAGTTCAAGTCGATAGTCGGTGAAGCCGAATTTCTTGAACACCCACTCGACCACTTCAGGTACGGTCTTGTTCTGGTGGATATAGCAGTCCGCCGTCCGAGTGAGCAGCCAGAGCCAGGGTACGACTTCGAGCCGGTACTGGAAGAGGTACCCCACGGGCGGCAAGTTCTTCGCTCGCCGGACGTAGCCGTTGAAGTAACGAAGCGAGGATTCGTCAGACTGGCGGACGGCCACTGTGATCTGCTTGCCCACAAGTTCAGTGATGTTGAGACGTGGATCCTCACTCACCGCGTCGACACTGAAAAAGAACGCCTCGCTCATCGCCTCACGGCCATGCAGCTTGCGAACCAGGAGCTTGTCCTTGCCCAGGGGCGTGTCGATGTAGAAGAGTCGTTTATTCTGACTGAGTGCGGCCATAATACACCTCCCTCCTCCGGCGGCCGGACGCCCACCCCAACGGCGAGCGCCGGGCACCATGCTTCCCTCACGAGTCTGTCTTGGCCAGCGGCAGGACCGGCTTGCTTACGAAACCTTGTAAGTGAACCCTCCAGTCTCGGCAGTAGCCACGTGGAAGGCGGCAGGCTTCTCTCCTTCGGCCATTCTCGTCAACAACTGGCGGGAGATGTCGGGCAGCAGCGTGTTGGTCAAAATGTTGTCAACGTTTCGCGCGCCGCTCTCGACCTCCGTACAGCGCTGGGCAATCTCTTCCACAACCGCGTCCTCCCAGGTGAGCTTAATGCGGTGGTTCTCCTGCATTCGGCGTTGAACCTTGCCCAGTTTGAGTTTGATGATCACCTTCAATGCCTCGTCGCGGATGGGGTAGTAGGGAACGAGGACCATGCGTCCGAGGAAAGCGGGCTTGAAGATCTTGTCCAGTTCAGGTTTGAGCGCCTTGATGAGGCCGGCGGGCGTGGGTGCGGTTTCCGGATCGGCGACCAGCTTCATCATCGAATCGGTGGCAGCGTTCGATGTGAGCAGGATGATGGTGTTCTTGAAGTTGATTTCGCGGCCTTCCCCATCTTCCATCATGCCCTTGTCGAAGACCTGGTAAAAGAGCTCGAGCACGTCCGGGTGGGCCTTCTCGACTTCGTCCAGCAGGACGACGGAGTAGGGGCGCCGGCGGACGGCCTCGGTGAGTACGCCGCCTTCGCCGTAGCCGACGTATCCGGGAGGCGATCCCTTTAACGTGGAGACGGTATGCGCTTCCTGGAACTCCGACATGTTTATTGTGATGAGGCTCTTCTCACCGCCGTAGTAGATGTCGGCCAGGGCAAGAGCGGTTTCAGTCTTGCCAACGCCGCTAGGACCGATCAGCATGAACACGCCGATCGGCCGGTTGGGATCGTCCAGACTGGCCTTGTTGGTCTGGATGCGCTGGGCGAGTTGGTCGAGCGCATGACCCTGGCCGATGACGCGCTGACCAAGGATCTTGGCCAGGCTGAGCGTCGTGTTGATCTCGTCCTTCAGCATCTTGCCGACCGGGATGCCGGTCCAGGCTGAAATGACTTGGCTGACGATCTGGCCGTCGACACAGACCCGCATCAGCGGCGATTCGCCCTGCATGGCGCTCAACTCGGCTTCGAGCTTCGCCAACTCCTCCTTGGCGCTGGCGGCGGGAGGAACACTTGCGGCGGCTTCGGCCTCTGGTTCCTGCTCGCCGGCGTCAGCCGCAGGTTCCTGAGCGGCGGCGGCTTCCTGGGCCAAGGTCCGGAGGGCGGCGTCTGTGGCCTTTGCGGCCTTGGCCGACTCCTCGAGCGACTGGCGCAGTTCCCGCATGCGCTTGACCAGATCGCTTTCCTTGGCCCAGCGATCGTTCAGTGCGGCCAGTTCTGCCTCGGCGGCTGTCTTGCGCGCGTTGATCTCTTCGAGACGCAGGGCATGATCGGCGCCTGCAGCGGCTTCGCGCTCAAGGACGCGGATCTGCACGGCGATATCATCGAGTTCGCGCGTCAGATCCTCGATCGCCGGGGGCGTGGCGTTCTGCCCGAGCGAAAGGCGGGCGCAGGCCGTGTCCAGAATGCTGACGGCTTTGTCGGGCAACTGGCGTCCGGCGATGTAGCGGTGCGACAGACTCACTGCGGCTGCCACGGCTTCGTCGAGAATGCGCACGTTGTGATGGCGTTCGAGCGACTCGACGGTACCGCGCAACATGACCGAACAAACCGCTTCAGACGGCTCCTCCACTTTCACCACTTGGAAGCGGCGGGCCAGGGCGGCGTCCTTCTCGAAGTACTTCTTGTACTCGGACCACGTCGTCGCTGCCAGGGTACGCAGTTCGCCGCGCGCCAGCGCCGGTTTGAGCAGGTTGGCCGCATCGTTCTGGCCCTCGGCGCCGCCGGCGCCGATCATGGTGTGGGCCTCGTCGATGAAGAGGATGATCGGGGTGGGCGAGGATTTTACCTCGTCGATCAGCCCCTTGAGCCGGTTTTCGAACTCGCCCTTGACGCCAGCGCCGGCTTGCAGAAGAGCCAAGTCGAGCGAACGGACGGTGATGTTCTTGAGCGGCGGCGGCACGTCTCCACGGGCCACGCGAAGGGCAAATCCCTCGACCACGGCAGTCTTGCCCACGCCTGCCTCGCCGGTCATGATCGGGTTGTTCTGGCGGCGGCGCATGAGGATGTCGATGATCTGGCGGATCTCGGCGTCGCGGCCTAGCACGGGGTCAAGCTTGCCGATCCGCGCCTGCTCAGTGAGGTCAGTTGTGAACTGGCTCAGATTCTCGGTCTTGCCTCCGCCACGGACCATGGCGGGACCTTCCTCGCCGCCTTCCTCTTCTTCCTCGATGGCGCCGCCGGTATCCTCGCTGGTGCCGGAGACGATGGAGAGGAATTCCGAGCGCAGATCGGACGGCACGATGCGTCCGATCTCCCGGCTTGACTCACGGACCAGGCGCCACAGATTGGGCGTTTGTGTCAGCGCCAGGATGGCGTGGCCGCTGCGGATGGAGCGCGCTCCGAACTCGAGCGAGCCGAGCGTCCAGCCGTCGGTGAGCATTTGCATGAGATCGGGGCTGAAGGCGGGCGTACGCGAGTTCCCTCGCTTGAACTTGTCGAGGCTCTTGTTCAACTCGGCGCTCAGACGCGAAGGGTCGATGCCGAAATGATGGAAGATCTTCGAACTGTCGTCGTCGGTGTGCTCAAGCAGCCGAATCAGAAAATGTTCGATCTCGATGTTGTAATGCGTCCTGGCGACGCACAAGCCTGCAGCGGACTCCAATGTCTGCCTGCACGTGTCGTTCAGTTTCGAGATTAGGGACTTCAGATTTGCAGCCATGGGTTCATGTCTCCTCTTGCAGCCGGAACAGGGTCTCGTCCGGATCTTTTGCCAGGGGCTTTCTTCGAGCCCAGCTTAACCAACCCAGCCGTGGGGCGGTCGCTCCCACGGCGCCCAACTGGCACTTCGGCGCCTCCTCGCGGCGCAGCACCAGTTGGATTTCAAAATCGATATCCTGTCCGGCATAGAAGCGGCACATGGCCTGAAGCTTTGGAAACGCCGCGCCGTCGGGCAGGAACTCAAGGTACTTCTCGAGGCTCATCGGGCCGAGGCGGAGCCGCACGGCGGACTGCGGATCCCAGACTTCGTCGCCCGCCACCGCGCCACCGCCCAGCATGGTGGACTCACTGCCTTCGGCCTCTTCGTCCACCAACCGGCAGAGCATGTCCGGATCAAGTGGACGCCACGATCCGATGAATTGGACCACTTCGACATTCGCTTCGAAATAGTCCTCAAGCATCTGCTTCAAACCCTGAGCCGAACGAGGCTTCTGGCTCAGCAACCCTGCATAGTAGATGAACGCCCGGTCGTCAACTGGCTGTCGGTCGCGCAGTCCATTGGTGCCAAGACCGGCGATGTCGAGCAGGTTATGGGTGAGACCAGCGACCTCGCCTCTCTCGTAGGTCACGGTGAAGCGGTACTTCTCCCAGCAGCGGTAGAAGAGGGAGATGATGCGGTGGTTGAACAGGTCGAGGAAATCGGCCAGCGTGTTGTCCCGAAGCCGCATCCGGTGGATAACGTAAGCGGTGTAGAAGACGGGCATTTCTCCGACAGGACCGGTCAGGCCCATGAAGTTCACCGTCATCTTGGGAGGTTCTTCTTCAAAGAACTCCAGATTGTAGATCTGGCTTGCTGGGAAACCGAGACTCTGGTGGGCGGCGAAACGGACGGCCTCGTCCGATGGGTTGGAAAACCGGCCTACGGCGCTTTGGCTGCCCGAGGCCAGTTGCAGTAACCGGACGGCCTGGAAGAAGCGAAATTCCTGCGGCGTTTCGGAGAGCTTCTGCGGCAACAGGCTGGACGCGCTCATAAAAGGATTCCCTGGCCGGCACGGGCGGGCCAGCGCCGAATGATAGCGCGCTTGCGTTGGATGCTTCGCAGTTCAAGCTGGCTGAAGCTGTTCAGAGAAGTGTAGAGTCCAAGAAAGCGTTCCAAAACGCAGCCGAAGATGAATGCGCCGGCACCGACGAAGTACTCTTCATCCAGGGTGACCGTCACGCGGGTGCCCCGCACAAACGAAAGACCGGCCTCGCTTGCTACGCGAGCGAACTGGCGCTTGCTCTCAACTGCTGCGAGACCGTCGATCTGGCGGTCGAAGGAGCCACTAGCCATGGGCGCGTACAGACGAAGGATCTCCTGCAAAGCCTCCTTCCCCTCTTCGACGATGGAAAGGTAATTCAAGGACAGATGTGAAATGAGCCGCCAGAACGCCGCAGAGCCCATCGCGGGCCGGATGGTGTTGGTGGGTTTGCGCAACGCAACAATACGGCCGAAGGGATTCGCGCCTTCAAGGTCGAAGTCGCCCTGCTCGTTTCCTAACGGCAGCCGCTGCGGCAATTCGCGGTTGGTGCAGAGACAGCGGACGGTAAGGGTGTCATATTCGGGCAGTTTCGTGCGGCCCTCGAGGTCGACCATCTGCAGCATGAGTTCTGTGCTGCCGTCAAAGGTGGCGGCAGATTCGCGGCGGACTGCATGCCAGAACAGCCGCTCCGAACCCTGTTGCTTGCCAGCATGCCGGTAGGAATAGAACGGCTCAAACTCGATAACCTCCATCGACTTGGGGTTGGTGGCGACCACGCTTTCGATGGAGAAGACCTCAAGCATGTCGCGGCGACGGGCATCGGGGACGACGGGGTACTCAGGCTTGGTCTGGTCAACCATGATCGGGTCGGCCGTATGCGGGAAAAGATTGATTGCGGGGACGCAGTTCAGCCTGATGGTCTGGGTGCTGACGCCCAATTGCAGAATCGGCTCCCAGTCGGCTCGTTCGCAAGGACTCATCAGGAAGACGACTTCAATGGCTTGGCCGGCGTCGATGGCGCTGAGTTCATCAAGCCCCTCGAGTTTGTAGAAATGAAACTTCTCGGGGAACGAGAAGTACTCTTGAAGCAGCCGGTAGCCAGCAAAGGAACGCTTCGGGTACGGAAGCATCGCCTCGTCATCCTCGTATCCAAACGGAACAAGCCGGGAGGGAGGAAGTGTCAGCGTTCGGCCCCTGGATCCCGTCGAAACATCGCGCACCAAGATGCGCTTGGTGTTGTTGCCCAACAACTCATACATCGGGCAGACCACGCCCGGCTCGCCATGGAGATGGAACTGGAGCGACTTCACTCCGAGCGATCCGAAGTTGGTATTCGGACCGGACTCGAGCCGGAGACGTAGCGCGTACGCGGTGTCGGAGGACTTGACCGGCGGATCGAGCCGTTCTGGCGTGGTCCACTGCGCCTCAGTCAGCCGGAGCGGCCAGATTTCCAGGTCCGTACAAGTGCGGAACTGACACCGGTAGCCATGCACGGGTCTTGCCAGCAGGGCCGATCCGCGTTCAAGACGCATGGCGGTGGTCATCTGGCCTTGCTGCGCGTCGAGATGGAACTCGGCGATGGTCATCGACGGCATTGGCCGGATGAAGTGCGGAAACAGGATGCCGAGCAATGACTGGGTGAGCTCCGGGAACTCATCGTCGATCTTCAGGTGCAGGCGGGCAGCGAGGAACGCGAAGCCTTCGAGCAGGCGCTCAACGTGTGGGTCCTCGCAGCGGCTCTGTTCAAGCTGTAGCCGGGAGGCGACCTTTGGGTACTTCTGTGCGAACTCAGCCCCGAGCCGGCGCAGATAAGCCAACTCCCGCTCGTAATAATTCAGCAGTTCGTCACGCACCGGCGCCCCCTTCGACAGTGTAACTGCCACTGGCGAGTTCGAGCGTGGTGTCGAACTGGATACGCTCCGGTCCCGTGTCGATCAACAAGACTCCCTCGATCTGGAATCTCAGTATCCGGTTAGTGCCGGCGATCGGCACCATCCCGACCACGACATTCGACAGCCGGGGCTCGAATTTGGCGATGGCATCCTCCAGCAAGTGCGCCAACAGGCCTTGATCCTGAGATGTCCCCAGAGAGTAGGTTGTGAGGTCGGGCAGGCCGTACTGGTGCAGGGAGTATTGCACCTCCTTCATCCAGTCCTCCGGATCCTCGATGTTGCGGCGCGTATTGAGAAGCCACTCAAGGTCGCGTCGCAAGGACGCTTTCAAGGCTCGCAGTACCTGCGCCCTGGGCAACCGGGCCTCGTTGCGATTGCCTGGTTCGTCATCGGTCAAGCGGTCCAACAGGGCAGGCTGAATCTCCTCGCGTTCTTTCCAGTCCGCCATTTGTCGTACCTCGACCCGACTAGCCTAACTCGAATGCCCTGACGGGGTCCAATCGACAGACCGTGGCGTATATCCGCTGGCGCTCGTCTCCGTCGGCGCTCAACTCCTGGAGGCACCTGTAGTAAAGCACGAGTGGATCGACGACGACTGCGGCGGGTTCCCAGTCTTCGAGCCTCCTCTCGAACACCTCAGCCGTCACCTCCTTCAGAATTGGGAATGCCACGGCGGCCCGCCCGGCCTGCATCAGAATCTGGGCCTGTTCCACTTTCCACTGGAAGCGTGCCCTGCCGCTGGTCTCTGACTTCATCTGCCGTGCCACGATTGCCAGCGCTACCTCATGCCGCCCCTTCTTGACCGCTTCGCGGATCATCTCCTCCGGGGTTGGCTCGGATACGGCCGGCGTCGATTTGCGGCCTTCCCCGACCGAGATACCCTGCTGCGCGAAGAACTCCCGGGTTTGAGGGCTGGCAGCCGGCATATCATCGTCCATGGACGAATTTACAAGGTCCGGATACTCGGTCAACAGCGCCCTTAGGGCCTCTCTGACCGCATCCGTCACCTTGGCGTACTGGTCACCCAGCGCATCGAGAGCCAGCAGCGTGTAGCGCTGGATATCGAGCCAGCCGCGGCCAGCCTCACTCGCCATGGCTTCCTCGGACGATTCCAGGAGCTTTTCCCAATCGGGTTCCAGCGACAACCGCTTCAACGTCTGTCGTACTTCAAGGGGCGCGGCCACCAGCAGCGCCCAGTTCGGCGTCGGACCCGAAGCCCGCAATTCGCCCCAACGCCAGCCGCGCAACATCATATAGGAAGCCGGATTGGTTGGGTCCTGCGCCCGCAAGTACTTCGCCGCGGCAGCGATCCTGTTGGCGCAATCGACGCCGCTGTCCGGTTCGACGCCATAACTGGAAGACGAGTAGGACGGACGATCCTCCCGGTACGAACTGTACTGGGGTTCGGCCACAGAGGCAGACGCCGCGCCGCCGAACGCATCGCCCTGCGCGGATTCGCCAAACGCGTCAGCAGACGGCTCTGCTATGGCCGCCGTGGAATCGGACTCGAACGGGTCAGACGTGGAACCTGAGCTGGATCCGAATGGATCCTCAGCGGGCGCCGAGGATCCAAAGGGATCGGACGGCGCGCCAAACGGATCGCTTGCAGCCGGAGTAGAAGCGGTCTGCTTGCGTTGCTGGGGCTGCGCGCCGCCGCTTTCTTCCTTCCGCTGTTTCAGAATCCGTACTGAATTGGATACCTCGGCCAGGCAGTCCTTAATCGGGCGGAAGTTCGGCGCATTGTCGCCGAACCTGTCGTTGCAGAGGGTATCGAGAGCTTCGATGGCTTCGGTGCACTCTGCCAGCAGGGACTTGGTCTCGTCAAGAAACGCGCCCTGTGTTTGATTCAGTGCATCAGAGATGTCTTCCGGTGTGGTCTTGCCATCCTGCACCGACAGCGAACGCTGCTTCGACTTGTTCTCGTCGCTCGCCGCTTCCTCTTCTGTCGGGACCGTGGTCGATTCCTTGTATTGAAACCAACTCAGTCCCGTGCCGAGGATCGTGGTGCGGCGCAGCGGAACTTCGAGCTTGCTGGCGACGTACAGCAGTGGTACCGCCCGCATTTCGCTGTCGCCGTCTTCAAGTTCGGGGTGGATCGTCTCCCAGAACTGATCCACCAGGGCGGTGATGAGGCTGATGCCGCCGAGGAAACCTGCGAATCCCTCGCGGTTCGTCTCGGCTTCGGTCAGCCATGCAGCGAGTTGAAGGTCCTTGCTCTGCTTGACTAGGGCGTCGGAACAGAGCTTTGTAACCTTGGGCCAGTCGGCAAGTTTGCGTTCGGTCGCCCACACGCCTTGCGTGATGTCGTCGTCTTCCCGCACTGCCTCCTTGATCTGCATATAGACCGGGGCATAGCGTAGACTCTCGCCACTGGGATTTTCTCCGGCGATCGGTTTGAGAATATCGTCACGTAAGATCATCGGTCTCCCCGTCATCCGGCGGGCCGATGGTCAACGATCTGATCTCCAGAAGTGGGACTTCCTCTCCATCGACCAGCAGCAGTTTCTGGCCGACCGGGACGCTGGCGCCGTTCACTTCGCCCCACACTGTCATCCTGCCCAACCGGACTTGATCGTCGGGGTGGCTGGTTGTCTGCGGGGCAAGCACGGGCAGCAAAACTTCTCCAAGTTCGAAGTCCTTGCATTCCGGGCCCGTCCTGATCTTCGCCGGCGCCCATAGAAGGTCGCGCAGCTTCTTCGGCTGTTCCATGTGAATGGAACGGATATGCTGGAACGGCAGCCACATGTACTCGCCGGCGGCAAAAACCTCCAGCTTCGGTCCGATGCGCGGATCGGCGTCCTCGATCTCTTCGAAAGCGGCACCGTTGAGCGAACCCGACGGAGCAGTCGCCGACGCTCCGGCAAGCGGCAGGGCTCCGGAGGAGAACATCTCGGCCCGGGTCCTTTCGGCGTGCATCGCCCCGTAATAGAGCAACGCGCCGACCTCCTTTTCCTTGCCGCCTTCGGCGAGGATCTTCAGGTGTTTCTCTGCCCGGTCGTAGTCGCCAGCAAAGCACAGCAATTCAAACAAAAACGTACGCAGCCGAGAATTCGACGGATCTTCACGCAACTGAACGCCGGCGGCCTCGATGGCAGCGCCGAGTTGACCTTCCTTGTACAGCTGTTGGGGATTCATAGAGCCTCAGCACTCTGCCGCTAAATCTTCATCATCGTCTTGATGTCCCAGCCCGCCTGAACCATACCTTCAACGGTGCCATCTTCCTTCATCGCGGTCATGTGGAGGTTGACCTTCTGGAAGTTCAGGGAGACATTTTCGATCGGCACTCCGGCGTCGCCCGAACCTCCTCCAGTCTGGTAGCTGGTGACCATGCACTGTTTGAAGTTGAAGTCCATCACCACTTGGTTGCCGGGCATCCTGACCACGTTCACTTTCATTTCGCCGAAAACCTGGCCCTTGCAGCAGGCTTCAAAGAGCTTAGGCGTCGCTTTGTCGGTCAACTTGGTGATGTGGAAGTCCTGCATCTGGACCTTGCCGCCAATCAAGCCTCCTCCGCGCTCCGCCTGGCCCGCCGTGGAGCTGCCCCACTGCCAGCCATCGAGGTGGATCCATCCTTCATACCCTTTTTGTTTAGCTTCGCCAGGAATCCCTTCAATCTTCAGATACGAATCCATCGCCATCGCGAGTTCCTCCATTACAACCGTCGGAACACGGGCCGACCTCCGGTTCCCTCACACGCGCTCCTCCGAGTCGATAGACGCTGGACACCTGGCCGGCGGGGGAGCAAAATACAACACACACCTGACAACTCAACCCGCCGCCGCGCAGTCACAACGCCAACGGCGCCCCTTCTGGGGGTAAGCGCGGGTTCCGGCAGCGAACCGTGTCAGCACTGGCCGGAAATCCCGCGCTCAAACCGTCAAATTAGACCTTGGTCATGCGGGCCATGTCGTAGCCGGCCTGGACCATGCCCTCCTTTGTGCCGTCCTCCTTCATCGCCGACAACTGGAAGAAGACCTTCGAGAAGTTCAGCGATCCGTTCTCGACCGGTACGCCAGAGTCGCCGGCGCCACCGCCCGTCTGGTAGGAGCTGACGACGCAGTGCTCGAACTTGAAGTCCAGCACCACCTGGTTCTCAGGCATCCTCACCATATGAAGCTTGATCTCGCTAAAGACCTGCCCTTTGCAGCAGGCCTCGAACAGTTTCGGAGTCGCCTTGTCGGTGATCTTGGAGAAATGGAAGTCCTGCATCTGGACCTTGCCGCCGATGAGGCCGCCGCCCCGCTCTGCCTGGCCTGCGGTCGAACTGCCCCAACTCCAGCCATCCAGGTGAATCCAATTGTCGTAGCCCTTCTGCTTGGCCTCGCCGGGAATCCCCTCGATTTTCAAATACGCATCCATTGCCATAGGTCATTTCCTCCTTATGCCCAGACGTCGTTCTTGCGAAGATCCCATCCGCCCGACAGCGCCCCCTCGGGCGAACCATCGTCTTTGACCGCCCTGTAGTGGACCTTGCATTTGCCGAAGCGGAAGCTGATGGCCTCGGTGGGAACCTCAGACGAGGGCCCGCTGTAGGAGTGCGATGAGATCACAACGTCGCTAAACTCCCAAATCAGGTAATCCAGCGGCTCGCCGCCCTTCAACCCGATTCGCCGGGCGGTCATCTTGATCGTGCCGATGTGATCGCCGCTGAACATCGACTGGACGATCTTCGGGCCGGCCTTGCACATCATCTTAGTGAAGTGGAAGTCCTGCATCGACACGCGGCCGGCTGTGCCCTGGCCGCCTCCGAACTCGCCCAGAGCGGTTTGGGAGCAGCCGAAACCCCAGCTCATGAGCTCGATCTCATTCTCGTGGCCCTTGCGCCGGCTCTCGCTCGCAATGCCATCAATCTTCAGAAAGTAGTCAGTTGATGAACTGATCCCTGCCATGGTTTATCCTCCGTACGCGCCGGACCCCTTGCGAGGACCGGCGCATCCCTCTTTCTCTGTCCTGTCTTACTTGCGCGCCGATTGCGGAAGTTCGGCCACCAGCCTGAGTGAGACACTCAGTTCGTCAAGCTGGAAGTGCGGCCTCAAGAACGCAACAGCCCGATAGGCCCCAGGTTTGCCCGGCACATCGAGAACCTCGACCTTCGCCTCGCGCAGCGGGAACTGCGCCTTGGCGGCGGCCGACGCCGTGTCGTCGGGCGTGACATAGTTCGAAATCCAGCGGTTGAGGAACGACTCGCAGTCCTTCCTCGACATGAAGCTGCCAATCTTGTCGCGCATCATCGACTTCATGTAGTGAGCGAACCGGCTCACTGCCAGAATGTAAGGCAACTGCGCCGAAAGTCTGGCGTTGGCGTTAGCCGCTTCCTTGTCGTACAGCTTCGGCTTCTGGCAACTCTGGACACTGAAGAAGGCCGCGTAGTCGGTGCCCTTGCAGTGCACCAGCGGAGCGAAGCCGAGATCAGCCAGTTCCTTCTCGCGGCGGTCGGTGATGATGGTCTCGGTCGGACACTTCATCGCCACGTCGCCGGAGTCGGTGTAGAAGGTATGCACAGGCAGGCCTTCCACCAGGCCACCACCTTCGACGCCGCGGATCGCCGCGCACCAACCGTAGCGTGAAAACGCCTGGCTGATCCGCGCGCCGAGCGTGAAGCTGGCGTTGCCCCAGAGGTACTTCTCGTGGGTCATCCCGTCAACGGCTTCCTCGTAATTGAATCCGTCGACCGCCTTGGTCTCGCGGCCATAGGGCACCCGCATGAGAACGCGCGGCATCGTCAGGCAGACGTAGCGCGAATCCTCATTCATTCGAAAACCCTTGTAGCGCGCATACTCTGTGGTATCGAACACCTTCCCCAGGTCGCGCGGGGCGTCCAGGGTGGTGTAGTCCTCGAGGTTGAACATGTCGGCCGATGATGCCGCGACGAACGGCGCGTGCGCCGCTGCCGCTACTTGGCTCATCCGTTCCAGCAGTTCGATGTCCTCAGGCCCTTTGCCAAAGTAGTAATCGCTGATCAGTGCGGCGAAGGGCTCGCCGCCGAAGACGCCAAACTCCTCCTCGTAGATCTTCTTGAAGGCGTTGCTCTGGTCGAATTCCGGTACGCGCTGCAGGTCACGCAGCATCTCCTTCTTCGAAACGTTTAGGACCTTGATCTTGCAGTTCGCGCTAGTCTCGCTCTGCTCGAGCACGTAATGCAGACCCCTCCAGGTCGCTTCCAGCTTCTGGAATTCCGGATGATGCATGACCGAGTTGAGTTGGAGAGAGAGGAGGTGGTCGATCTGGGCGATTCTCTGGTTGATCATTGCCTCGATGTCGGCCGAAACCGTCATCTCACCTTCCAGAATCTGGTTGACGAATTCGCCCACCAGGCTCTTACCCCACTCTTTCTGCTTGGCATCCTTGGCCAGACGGCCCTTCTCCACAATCTGGTCGAGGAGACTGACTTCCTCCACCTTGGCGGCCGCCGCGGCGGCCGGAGCAGCTTGTTTCTGAGCTTTTGCCATGGCTTACTCCTCCTCTTCCTTCTTCATGCTGCCGAGTTCACCTTTGAGCTTTTCCAGAGATTCGGTGTTCGACATCACGTCCTGCAGAAGATGCTCCAACTTCTCGTTGCCTTGAAGTGTGCCCCGCAAATCGCTCAACTTTTCGCGCAACTCCAGCAAATCACGCAACGGCTTTACCTGCCGCGCGACCCGCTCGGGCTCGAAATCCTCCATGCTGCTGAAGCGCAGGTCAACGCCGATCTTGCCGGCGTTGGGATCGTCGCTCAACTTGTTCTCCACAGTGAAGGCCACTCGCGGATTCATGCTCGCCAGGACGCTGTCGAAGTTGTCCGGCGTAACCTCCACAAAACGCCTCTCTTTCAGGCGCGGCAGCGGCTCCTCGGGCTTCCCGCTCAAGTCCGCCAACACGCCCATGACGAACGGAATCTCCTTGATCTCGATGGCGTCGCCCACTTCCACGTCGTAGGTGACGTGGACGCGTGGTGCGCGGACGCGCTCGAGCTTCGCATGGACACTTTCTCTTGCCATTCTTCCTCCTAACGCTTCGGCCGCTCTGAACTAGCGATTGTCTGACTCTAGATCCAAACTGCGCCGCCGTCAAGCGTGGCGGGTTGATCCGTTCGCTATCTCATATAGCGGAATCATTGTGCGGCTTGACTCACACATTGGAACCCCGCGAGATAGTTTCGTTGGAAAATCGGAGCCGACGTTCCCATGTCCAGGTAGTACCGGACCGTAAGCGGACGTCCGTCGCCCAACCTCATCGGCTGGCCAGACGTCTTGGGAACCCACTCAAAACTGAAGCCTGAGCCACTCGGCTGCCACCGCTCGGCCTCGGCAAACAGGCGGAAGACCGCCCACAGCCCGTCGTAGCTCAGCCAGCCCAATTCAGGCCCGCCCAGACTGCCTGCCAGGCGAGCCTCCCTCGCCCCCCTGCCAGGCCATGTGAAGTTGGCCTGTTGGCCGCCGGTGCCCGTGGATTTCAACTCCTGGCCGTCCAGCCGCAACGTCAACCGCTGCACACCTTCTGAACCCAGCGCCCTGATCGTGTAGTTCACCATTGGCTCCTGCGCCGCCCCGTTCTTGTAGAGCGCGTCGGAAAACGCCGCCGCCCTGTTGAAGAAACGCAGGAACGCGGGCGTAATCCGGATGCCGGACGATGACGGATTCGGCACGAATTGCGGACCCTGTCTTATTAGGTGGTTCTTCAGGGTCGATTCATAGAATACCCACATCGAACCGTTCTGTGGGCGGAACACAGAGTTCACCTCTTCGATCGAGGCGTCAATCCGTGAATTCGTGTCGAAGGGGTACTTCTTCACTAGGTTGCCAAACTCGACGCAGAACTGGCGGGCTGCACCGTTCACCTGCGCCGGGCCGAGCCGTCCAAGCAGGTTTTCAACATATGTGATCGGATCTTCAAGGTGCTTCTGCACCATCTGATCGACGCGTCCCTCCTTGTCAATGCGGAAGCCCTGCGCCACCTGGCGTGCTGCCTGCTTAGCCTGCGCCGCCATCGACAGCGTCTGGCCTACCGCCGGATCTTGCGGATTGTTGGACCGCGCCGCTTGTTCAAGCGATGCCTGCAAGCCGAGCAGTCCGTTCATGTACATCTGGTTGGTTTGGCCGATGTAGCGGTCCGTGCAACCGGCCGGGGTGACAAACTGTGCCGGCTGCAGCGCGTCCTTAATCTCCTGAACCGTCGCCGCCGACGTGTTCTCGCTGGCCACGCAAATCATCGCCAGCAGATAGCTCTGTGCGCCCGACAGTTGGCCGAGCTTCCGCACGGCGTCGTCCAGGCTCGCGTACCGCACCACGGCGCCGCCTCGAATGTACTCGCGCCAGTTGCCCATAAAATCGGCCCTGTAGCGCGCCAGCAGGTCCTGCTGGATCTTCGCCCGGTCGATGGTCGAGGCGGTCTGCGGACCCAGAACCCATTCCTCCCCGGCGAAGTAGTCATCGAACTTCCTAGTGATCGCCTCTTCCATAAAAAGCCAGCCGCCCTTGCTAAAGGCGCCCAGGATCTCCTTGTTGTTCATCACGTAGGAGGCCGATCCCGGGAACTGGCGGTTGAAATTGATCGACGGATGCTTCTTGCCCGCCTCGGAGAGCATGTATTGATAGATCCGTTCAGTCGCCGCGAACTGCGCCAGGTACCTGCGAGTCTTCTCGATCGCCGCCGTGTCGTTTTCCGACGTGAACGGGTTGGCGATCTTCAACTCGTCGGAGTAAAACTCAAACTGCATCCGCGCCAGGCGCTTGCGCTCATCGTCCACTTGCGCCTTACCCGACCAGCGGTTCAATAGGAGCGGTGGCAGGAACAGCTTCGTGCTCTTGTCGTGGTGCGAGGTCGTGATCAGGTAACCCTTCAGCGTGTCATAGGTGTACTGGTAGTCGTCAGTCGGCCCTGGGGTCAGCGGCAGTCGCCGCATCCAATCGAGCCACCCGGACTGGGTCTGGCCGAACAACAATTGGTGGAACTTGCCGAAATACAAGCGGCGGACAGTGGGCAATAGCGAGTCCCCGGTGTAAAGGCCCCACCTCATACTCCATGGAGCGCCCTCTCGCGAGTAGCGCGACAAGAGTTCCGCGTCTTGCCGGAGTCCTTCCAGTCTCCGCAACGCATCCGCTGGAGCCAGGTTCTGGCTGTCAACCTGTGCCACTCCGATCGCCTGGACTGACTCCTTCACGCCAGCCTGGAGCCCTCGGTTCTTGAAGTAGGAAACCGTCCACGCCGTCAGCAGCAGCAGTGACAACGCCGCAACGCCGCCAAACAGCGCCCTCCGCGCCATGTCGGTGCCTACGCTGCGCGCGCTGGCGCCAAACGCCGCTTGGTCGCGCAGTATCACTTCGTTGAACAGCCGGTGCGTGAACACCCATTGCGGCAGCCGTCTTACCTGCACCGACGGGGCCGCTTGAACGGCCTCCATGCCTGCCCCACCGAATACGCCCGTGGCATCGGACATGCCGCTCTGCGCCGGCCGCCGCTGCCGCACGGCTTCGCGAACCTCCACCGGTCTCACTCCGGAGAAATAGAGTCCACGCAAATATGGGCTCGTCTGCAACTGGCTCGGGCGGCAAAGCTCCACAGTGAACTGCACCAACATCTGGCGGAGTTTGCGAAACTCTCGCGGAAACTCGTAAATCCCTGGTAACTTCGTTGCGTTGTGCTCGCGCTTGAGCATCGGCGACCGATAGTCGGCCAGACCCAGGAACAGATCCTGCATCGCCATTGTCAGACGGCGCGTCTCCTCCTCGGCATACACGCCGGCACCCTGGCCGAGCGCCAGCGGGACCGTCACGCCGAGCACTTGGCGCGACTCCTCGTCGCTCAGGTTCGAGACGTATTCCGTGAAGAACGGGATCCGGTCGCAACGCGTAAACAGCACATAAACAGGCAGTTGAACACCCAGCGCGCGGCTCACTTCGCCCAGCCGCGCGTTCAGCCTACGGGCGATCGCCGTCGTGTTCTCCTGCGCGCCTGGCTGCAGAAATCGCTCGGCGTCCACGAAAACGACCACCGAACGCGGCGCCTGACGCCCGCCGCCGAACAGGGACTTCAGCCGCGCCGGCTGCAGACGCCTCAAGATCGCCGTCCAACGGCCCGCGTCTTCAATCAGCTTGCCGCCGGCTTCGACCACTACAACGTCGCGCGCAAACCACAGGTTCACGGCACGCGTCGGCACAACATAGCCTTCCTGGTAAACGTGCCCGGCGAGCAACTCGGCATCCAGCCCGCTATTGACGATCGTCGATGACTTTGCAGTCCCTTCGTCTCCCAGCGCCAGCACCACCGGAAGCGTCCCGATCCGCGCCTCGCGGCCGAGTTTCGACGCGGCCAACTTGGCCTCCGCGTCGCGGAACATCGGATCGAGCATCTCGGCTTCCGCCGGCAGTGCTCCGCCGCCCGCCAGCCCCCCGCCACGCTTCGCTTTCCACCATAGCCACAGTCCGCCGCACAGAACGCCCAGTGCCATCAGGCCGAGCCGCACGTTGAAGGCGGCTCGCCCGCTCAGGCCCATCACATCGACAAGAATCCAGGTGACCGCCGTATAGGAGACCACCGACAACGCCGCAATCATGTAATAGGACATTGGCTGCATCGTCGTTCTCCTCTCTACTTCGTCACAGTGCTGGCCATGCTCTCCAGCGCTGACAATCCGGAACCGAGCATCAACTTATAGAGCACGAAACAGAGCACGGCCATGCCGGCGCATCCGGAGGCAACCCACATGAAACGCTTGACCCAGGGGTCCGACGAGCCCTGAATGAACGCCTGATTTGGAATTCGCCAGTAGGGGGAAATCTCGCCATGAGGCTGGCGGATTCTTCTGATCTTGTCCTCCACTGCCTCGATGAGTGCGTGCAACTCGCCTCGTCCGCTCAGGCTGTAGCGGCCCGCGAAACCCAGCAACAGGCACTGCTGATGCACTTCCAGCAGGTCGGCCAGTTCGTGCGTCTCGCGCCGGCCCAGCAAGTGCTTTAGGTTCTCGAAAAAAATCTCGCCCGCCGTGTGGCGACCGAACATCTCCTCCTGCAGCGGCTTTCGTACCCATTCGGCGAACGCTGGATTCTGAAGATTGAGGACTGACTCGTCCAGGAATGCCACCGTTGCGAACACCGCAAGCCGGACATCCTCGTCGACGTAGCCCAACCGGATCGACTCCTGATGCGCCGCCCTCATCGCTGCCCGAACCTGTTGCCGGAAAAGCTCGGCGTCGGTCACATCCTGGCGTCCCGACCTCAATCGGACAATCGCGGTCAGGACCTCCTGGAACGCCAGCGCCAGATTCTCCGTGCGACGCAACTGTGGTGCGCTTGACTGTGCCTCATTCGGGTTCATTTGTTAGGACTCCAACACCACCAATAGCTCTACGTCTGGTTCGGGCAATTCGCCCGGAACGTATAGACCCAATTCCCGCGTCGCCACTAGGTGATCCCAGCAAGGGCCGGAACGGTCGACGCCAAAATACTGGAAATCTACCCTGGGTGAGATCGCCGGCGGAGCCACAGGCAGGTGCTTCATCGTCATGCCCGGCAACGCCCGCTGGACCAACTTGGGTAGGAAGTCTTTCGAGCACAATTTCACCAGCCGTGGCGTCGCCGACAAAATCTCGGATTCGCCAATCTTCGACCGGATGGCGAAGATCCAGCGGGAGTGCGACAGCACCCGCTCGTCGGAGATCTTTGCCTCCCAGAAATAGGCTGCCCTGCGCGTGAGCGGAATCGACACAAAGTTGGATGGAACCACGAGTTCCAAATGTGTCCGGATATGATGGTCCAGATTCGCGAACACCTCGCTCAGGTCGCTGTGGTTGTAAAGCGGCAGTGTTGATGGATGCGAATCGATGCCGAATGTGCACAGCGCTCCGCCCAATCTCGCCATCTCGCGGTATAGTTCCTCGGGATGCGCCGAGCGAGTGGATAGCAGGTGCCGTAAAGGCGCCAGCCCGGCGTTGACTGAGTGCAGAAACCAAGCGTTACTGATGCCTTGCGCCGAAAAACCCGCCGCCGTGCCCGCTGAGAGGTCCTTGGGTTTGACAACCGACCGGCTCTTGTCCTCAAGCAACTCAACCAACCGGCGGAGAATGATCAGTAGCCGTTCGCTGCCCTGGATCTGGAGAAGCGGCGGGATGAATTGTGGATCGGTCGCATAGCTGCCGCTGCCTTCACGCCGCACCCGGGCCACGGGCAAAGCCACCTCACTCGAGAGTTCGTGTTTCGCGAGCAGCCGGAAATTCTTGCCGGCCATCTTCACCTGCTGCTCATCGCCTCCAGTCCACTCGTCGGTGAGCGTGACATCGGTCGATGAATAGCGCGAAGCCTTCTCGACTCCGTCGATCAGCTTGGTCCGTTCGGACGCTGGGGGAATCGTTAAGTGGATGTCGGTGTGATCGTCCACTGGGGAAATCAAATCGCCGAGGTTCCTCGAATCGGGCAGGGCGTCGGATTCCGGCAGCAGAAAGACGAGACCGTCCGGCATAATGCCGCGCGCGTAGTTCAAAGCGAAAACGCCGTTCCTTAGCGCCTCCTGGTCCACCTGGACTCCACTGAGGCCCCAAGGTTCGTAGGACAGCGCCTCCGAGGAGAAATGCACTAGGCTCTCGAAGTAACGGTTTTGTGCCTGGAAGTGCTGCGGGCCAAGGTGCATGCCCTCACTCCAGACGACTCGCGAAAGGCTTTTCATCCCTCCTGCCTTCCTCCCCGCCTCATGAATCCTGTCCTCCGTCATGCAGAGTTCCATCGGCCTAGCCGATGGAACTCTGCATGAGTCCTATAATAGTAACTACTTTTTGCGGGATGGATGCACGCTATGAGCTTCTACCATCGATATGAGCTAGTCAAGTTGGTCAACAACGGTGATCCGAAGTCGTTCGAGGCGCGGGAAATCCAGACCGGCCGCCAGGTCCTGCTCCACCTCTGGAGCATGGGCGGAGATTCGTCAAGTTCGCCGCTGCTGACGCGGTTGCGCGCGTTGCTGGCACAGGATCCCGCGCACGCCGCGGGACGCCTGCTCGAAGTTCAGGAGTCCGCGCAGCCGCCCTACGCGGTCACTGCCCTCGAGCCGGGTTTCGTCTCGATTGAAGGCTGGCTCGCGTCGTTCGCCGCCGGCGCTCAAGCGCAGACCTTCGGGATCACTCCCGTTGAACCGCCACCTGCCATGCCGCGGTCCGCGTTCGCCGCGGGCCCGACCGTGGATATGCCGATCACGGCTCCGGTGGCGTTTCCCCCTTCGCTGGCTGTCCCCCCGCAGCCGTCTGTGCCCGTGCCGCCCCAGGCTCCGCCGGCGTCTCCGCCGCCGATGACCGCTCCCGAGCCGCCTCAATTTCGACCGCCAGCTCCGGTGCCGCCGCCCGTGCAGGAGGCCGGCGAATTCACTCGCATGTTTCAGGGTTCGATTGCCCAGCCAAGTGTTCGTCCTCCCGCCGCGCAGCCTCCGGCCTCAGCGCCGCCACCATATGCTCCCGCGCCCGCCCCAACTGCTCCGGTGGCTGCCGAACCGGGCGAATTCACCCGTCTGTTTGCCTCCCCATTGCAGGCGGCTCCGGCTACTCCTGCTCCGAGCCCGGCTTTTGGGTCAACTCCTCCTGCTCCAGGTGCGGGGATGGGGGAGTTCACCCGGTTGTTCGCTTCACCCTCAGCCGCGCCGGCCCCGCCACTTTCGTCGGTCCAGCCAGCTGCCCCGGCGCAAGCTTTTTCGCCGGTGCCCTCGCCTGAATTCGCTCCCGCGCCCCCACCGATGGCCACCCCGCCTCACCCGTTGTTCCCCGAGCCCGGCCCGCAGCAATCTGGCTTTGAGCCATTGAAGCAGCCTGCGCCTCCACTCTACGCCCCTCCGCCCGTGCCTGCCGCTCCTCCACCCGGATCGGGCTTCACGGACATGTTCGGTGGCCCCGTCCAGCAGCCCTCGACACCGGCGTATGGCGCTCCCACCCATCCGCCGGCGCAGTCTGGACCCAGCGATTTCGAGAGATTCTTCGCCAATCCTCTTGGCGCAAGTCCGATGCCGCTTGAAGAAATCGAACGCGGACGCATGGCTGCCCCGGCTCCGCCTCCCTCTTCAAAACCCTTCCGCGGACCCGGCGATTTCACCCTTCAGTTCGGCCGGGATGCCGCCAAGCAGCCGCCGTCCGCCTCGCCGGAGCTCTCCTATTCTCCGCCGCCGGCTCCCACGCCTCAGGCTCGGATGTCGTCTGGCGCCACCGGCCTGTTCTCCGCCCCGACTCCGGACTACGGCGCTGGCTTCTCCTCGCCCGCCGCTCCTTCCGGACCGGGCGAATTTACACGCATCATCCAAGGACCGCCCAAACAGGGCGATTCGTCCGCCCCTCCTCCGGCCCAGTTCTCGACACCCCCGTCCGCCGTCGCCGCCCCCGTCCCTCAAGGCAAAAGCAAACTTATGCCCATCCTCATGGGGGTTCTCGCAGTCGTAGTTGTCGCCCTGGTGATCACGGTGATCATCCTGGTGCTCAAGAAGTAGGCAGCAGGATAATCAGCTCGACTTGCGGGTTCGGAAAATCGCCCGGAACGTATGCGGCGATGTTGCGCGCCCGTTCGATCGCCTCCCACGCCAGCCCCGACTGGCTCAGGCTGAAGTACTGATGATTCAGCTTCAGCGGGATCGAACTCGGCGGCGAACTCTGGTGCAGCATCGGCACGCCAGGCAGTGCCTGCCTCACCAGATGTTCCACGTGCGTCGCTGAGCAGACTTTGATCAGGTGCGGCGCCTTCTGGATCAGTTCCACCTCTTCAACTTCCGCCGTCACTGCCAGGAACATCCGTGTGTTCCGCAGATACTTGTCCTCATTGAGCGATGCCGCGTAGATCGACGGCCTCACCAGCCTCAGCGGGATCGAGATGAAGTTGCTCGGCACCACGGTCTCAAGCAGGTGCAGCAGTTTCTCTTCCAGTTCCGCAAACCGGTCGCCCAATTCCTCGTGGTCGTACACGGGCAGGTCCCGGGGCTGCACCTCCAACGAGAATGTCGTCAGCACCGACGCCAGAGAGACCATTGTGTTCCAAAGTTCTTCTGGATGCCCTCCGCGTGACTCGTAAATGTGCCTGATGATCGGCAAATGGGCGTTCACTGAATACAGCAGCCAGAAGTTGGCGATGTCGCCCGTCGTGAATTCGGCCAGGCTCTGGTTCTTCTGCCTGCGCAAAGCCGCCAGCATCGAACTCTTCGCCGACAGGATCTCGAGGAGCCGGCGCGTCATCCGCGTTAGCGTATCGCTGGCCTTCACGTTCAAGACCGACGGCACGGCCGCCGGGTCGAACTCGAACGTCTCAGCTTCTGTCTTGCGCACCCTGGCCATCCGAAGCAGGACATGGCCCTGGCGGTTCTCGCCTTCGATCAGAATGCGCAAATTCCGCTTGGCGATTTGCACGGGCCTCTCAACCACGCCGTTGTTCTCGTCCCTCCAGTTCTTGATTTCGGCCACATACCGTGCATCGGCCGTCATGCCCGGCCCGGTTACGTTCAATGTGTTCGGGCGGTACTCGGGAATGGACAGATAGACTTCGACCGACTTCTGTCCCTGCGCGAAGAACTCAGCCAGAGGACGCGCTTTCGGCGCTTCGTCTGACTCCGGTATCTCGAAAGGTGTGCCGTCGGGGAAAAGACCCGATGCCGATTTCACGCCCGCCATGCCGCCATCCAGCGCCTCATGGTCAAGCGACAGGCTAGTGAATCCCCACGGCCGGAAGTTCAGAGATTCCACCCGGAACTGCAGCAGGCTCTCGACAAAGCGGTCCTGCGCCTGCAAGTGCTGCGGCGTCAGAAACGTCCCCTTTGACCACAAAACCGGTTGCAGCACCCTCATGCGAACAAACCTTACCACACCCTGGACCGCGATGCCCGCCTCACCTGCCGCCGTGATATCCTCCAACCAATAAGGCCCGGCTATGCTGCCGGCGCCCAGAGTTGAACTGTCGATTCATGGACGTCCCAGACAAAACGGTCGAACTCCTCCGCCGCTGGAACACCGGCGACGCCAATGCCCGCGATATCCTCATCGAGCAGTTTTACGACGAACTCCGCATCCTCGCCCGCCGCGCTCTTATGCGCGAACGCCAGGACCACACTCTCCAGGCCACCGCCCTTGTCCACGAACTCTACGTTCGCCTGTTCGGCCAATCGGAGATTGAGATTAAAGACCGCGGCCACTTCTTCGCCCTGGCCGCCACGGTCATGCGCCGCATCCTGGTGGATCACGCCCGGGCCCGCCTGGCTGAACGCCGCGGTGGCGGCGCGGCCAAGACGACCTTGAAGGAGCTATCCGCCGCCACTCACCCCGACACGGATATCATCGCGATTGACCAGGCGCTGCACCGGCTCGAGGAGGTGGATGCCCGCAAGGCTCGCGTCGTTGAATTGAAGTTCTTTGTCGGCCTGACCGAGTCCGAAATCGCCCAGGCCCTTGGCGTCGGCCGCGCCACGGTGGAACGCGACTGGTCGTTCGCCAAGAGCTGGCTGCAATTGCAGCTTGAGTCCGGCCAGGACGCCCATCACCGTCAATGAACGATCCACGCTGGTTTCGCGTCGAGGAACTGTTTCATCAGGCCATGGCGATTCCGCCCGAACGCCGCCGCCAGTTTCTCGAACTCCAATGTCCAAACGAACCGAGGATTCTCGACGCCGTCCTGAAACTGATCACCGTCTCGCCGGTCGCCGACCAGCGGTTCGAGCAGCCCATCGATCCGCCAGCCTTCCTGCTCGATCCTAAATCACCCTCGCCGTCTGTATCCTCGCTTCAAGGGGCCATGCTCGGGCCTTGGCGCCTCTTGAAGCCCCTCGCTGCCGGCGGGATGGGCGCGGTCTGGATCGCCGAACGCGCCGACGGCCAGTTCACCATGGCCGCCGCTGTCAAACTCCTGCGCCGCGGCTTCGACACTGAAGACGCCCGCCGCCGGTTCATGGCCGAGCGCCAGATTCTGGCCTCGCTGCAACATCCTTCCATCGCCCGCCTGCTCGACGGCGGCATCTCGCCTGACGGGCTGCCCTACCTGGTCATGGAACTGATCGACGGCCGCCCGCTCGACGCCCACTGCGCCGCCCTGCGACTCGACGTCCAGGCTCGTCTTGGATTGTTCCGCAAGGTTTGCGAAGCGGTCCGCTTTGCCCACTCCCATCTCGTCGTCCACCGCGACCTCAAACCGCCGAATATTCTCGTCACGGCCAAGGGCGAGGTCAAGCTCCTCGATTTCGGCATCGCCAAGCTCCTCGATCAAGCGCCCACGTCCGACCAAACCCTGGCCACCAGCGTCATGCTCACTCCGCGCTATGCCAGCCCGGAGCAGGTGATGGGGCTTCCCATTTCGACCCAGTCCGATGTCTATTCGCTCGGCGTCGTCCTCTATGAACTGCTCACGGGCGCCAGCCCTTATGCCTCCACGCAGCACACTGCCGCGGAGTGGTTTAAGGTCATCAACGACGAAGAATCCCATCCGCCCAGCCGGAAAGTGGCCGATCCCGCACTGGCCCGCTCTTTGGCCGGCGACTTGGACGCAATCGTTCAAAAGGCGCTCGAAAAGAGACCTGCCGAGCGATACCAGTCAGTCGAACACCTCGAATCCGACATCGCCCTCTACCTCACCGGCCAACCCATCACCGCCCGGCCGCAAACTCTGGTCTACCGCGCTCGCAAATTCGCCCGCCGCCACGCCCTTCCCGTCGCTGCCTCCATCTCCGCCCTAATTTTGCTCATCGCCGCCTTCGCAATCACTTTCTACCAGTACCGGATCGCCGCCCAGGAACGGGAACTCGCCCAGCGCCGCTTCACTCAAGCCCGCGAACTTGCTAGGCTCACGTTGTTCGATCTCTACGATGTCGTCCAGCAGATCCCCGGCTCTACTGGTGCTCAGCGGTTGCTCGTTTCCAAAACCCTCGAACACTACAAGCGCCTCGCCGCGCAATCTCACGGCGACCCTGAGCTTCTCGCCGAAGTCGCCAGCGGCTACTGCCGGCTGGGCGACCTCCAGGGTAATCCCTACATGCCCAACCTTGGTGATCCCTCGATCGCCATGGAGACCTACCGCCAGGGCCTTGCCCTGCTTGCCTCAGTACCGGAAGCCAAAGGCCCCGCTCATCTGGAACTTGCCCGGGCCCGTCTGCTCGGGAGCCTCGGCGACGTATTTTCGCTGTCGGGGTCAGTGCAGGATTCGATCAAGTACCTTCGCCGCGCCGAGTCCATACTCCAAGCCACGCGCGAGTCCGCGCCCAGGGACGCGACCATCCAGGCCGAACTCTGTTCCCGCCGCGAATCGATCGCCGACCGTCTCGCCGGCGTCGGCACCGGGGGCGCAGTCGATGAGGCCGAGGCGATCCGGGTCTATGAATCTGCCCGTGCGGGTTGGCTCGAGATGCTGACCTGGCCCAACCTCACCGCCGATATGCGCGCCCGCGCCTCCCGCGCCGATGCTATCATGCTGATGAAGTTGGGCAATGTGGACATGGCCCATGAACGGTACGGCCAGGCCGTCGCACGCTATCGCGATGCACGCACTGCCATCTCGAAGCTCGACCGCGCGACGCGTGCTTCGCTAACCACGATCCGCGCCCAGATCATGATCCTCAAGGGTGAAGGATACGCCCTGCTCTGGTCCGGCAAGCCGGCCGAAGCGTTGCCCATCTTCACCGAGGGGCTCGCCCTGAGCCGGCAACTGCTCGCCGGGGACCTGCGGAACGAACAGCATCAGTCTGGGGTAATGACGTTGCTATCTGCGTACGGAGACGCCCTGATCAACCTGAACCGCCGCCCGGACGCCCTGGCCTCCTGGCGGGAAGCCGAACAGATCGGCCTCGCCCTACTCGCCCGGAATCCATCGAATGCCGTCGCCAAAACCCGCCTCGACGACATACGCGTGAAGATCGCCGGCCAATGAACCGCCGCGTACCGCTGTACGATTGTTCCTGAGAGGTTTCTTATTATGTCCATTCGCCGGCGCAACTTCATGCCCCTTGCCGCTGTTGCGGCGCTCCACCCAACCCCTGCTCAGACTCCGCCCCAGACTGCCGGCTGGACCAGCCTGTTCGATGGCTCCACGCTCGGTGGCTGGACCATCGTCGATGGCTTCGAGTCGCATTACTACGTAGGGGAAGGTGCGATTTGCGTCGCCGACCACGCCTCCTTCCCTGCTTGGCTTCGTTCGGTGCGGCAGTATGAGAACTTCGAACTCGAAGGCGAGTTCTTCATCAAGGGCTGGACCGACGCCGCCTTCTACCTGCATGCCCCCGAGCACGGCCAGCCGTCCAAGTCCGGCTTCCAGATCAAGGTTTTCCACCAGGTGAACAATCCGCCCACGCCCTATTCGGTGGGGGCTGTTTTCCCCACTGTCGCACCCTCGAAGCTCAACGTGAAAGCCGGCTGGAACCCATTCCGGATCCTGATGGACTGGCCTGTGCTCAAAGTCTGGATCAACGGAGAGATCGTGCAGGACTTGAACCTCGATGCACAACCCGAACTCAAGGATCGTCTGCGCATCGGATATCTCGGCATCGCCGGCGCCTCCACCCCTTGCCGGTTCCGTGCTCTGCGCATCCGTGAGTTGCCGTCCAAACAAACCTGGACCACTCTCTACGAGTCCCCCGCCGACCTCGACACCAACTGGCAGGTGAGCGAAGGCAAGCCCGATTTCATCCCCCTCGGTCCTGTGCTGCGCTCCGCTGGACTCGGCCACCTCGCCACCAAACAGAGATTCCGCGACTTCCAGTTCCAGATGTATGCCCGCACCTGCGCACAGCACAACGCCGGCGTCATTTTCCGTTCGTCTGGGCGTGGCAACCCGAACGCAGTGAGCAACGAGATCCAGATCCACAACGTCGAGGAAGCCCACTTCCCCACTGGCTCGCTCTACCACATCAAGCGCGCCACCTACCCGCGCATTGAGGATGAGAAGTGGTTCTTCTTCGAACTCGACGCCCTCGGCAAGTCGGTCAAAGTGCGCATCAACGGCGACCTCGTCATGGAATACGACCAACTCGACAACCTCGCCGAAGGCTGCATCGAACTCCAGGCCCACCGGCGCGGCTACTGGGGTGAATACAAACACATCCGCGTCCGCGCTTTGTAGACACCGGAACGAAAAAGGGGGGCGCAAAGCCCCCCTTCTCACTAATCGCACTGGTGTGAACTACAGCGCTGCCAACACTTCCTTCAACAGGTAGCGCGCGCCCTCGACACCATCCCAAGGTCCGGCTTCGTACTCCAAGGCGATGATTCCCTTGAAACCTCCGGCGTTGAGGATTCTGACGCATTTCTGGACGTCCACTTCTTTCCAGCGGTCCCAATACTTGGCGTGAACCGTGTGGTGGGTATAGGGAAGCAGCGCCTTCAGCCCGTGATAGAGCATGTAGTCGTGCTCCCAGTTGCAGAAGTCCGGCGAGGCTTCGCAGAACGGGTGGTTCAACTCGTCCAGAATGATCCTTACGTTCATCGGGTTGGCGCTCAGGCCCCAGTGATTCTCGATCGTGACGATCACGCCAACCTTCGCGCCGTAGTCCGCCATCTCCTTGAACGACTCGATGGCGTTGTTCAAGTACGTCACAATCTCGTCATTACGTGGATAGTCGCGGGTGGCCTTAGCCTCAGGCATGATCCGCGGACCGCCGGTGTTTACACGCATCGTCTTGGCGCCAATCTGCGCGCTGCCATCGAGCCACTTCTTGGCGACTTCAATGCCGGATCGGCGCTTGGCCGGGTCCAGATCGCAGATGTCGCGTGGGGCGTTGTTCGACACGTGATGGCATTTCACGCCCGTCTTGGCCATGTTTGCAGCCAGTTTGTCCAGCCACTTCTTGGCCGATGGCGTGGACGGATCGAACTCATATGCGGTCCTGGTGTTGCCGCCGAAGGTCATCGTCGTCTGGGCGTACATTGAATCGTCGGCGACGTCGCCAAACAGCGACGACCACAAGTCCATGTGCGTCAGGCCGGGGAAAGTGTCGCGGGTGAACTGCGGGAAGTCCAGCATGGTGATCTCGCCGTACTTCTTCTTCAGTTCCAATGTCTGCGGGTTGGGTTCGCGGCCCGCCGCCATGGCGCGGTTCTTGAACAACATGCGCACGGGCCATGTGTTCGACGCGATGCGCGCCAGTTTGTCGGCGTCAGTCAGGGGGCGGGCGGAGGCCGGTGCAGCGGCGGTCAACGCCACGCCGGTCACGGCCGGAGTCGCCGCCGCTGATTTCAGGAAGCTCCGGCGGTCCACACCGGCCCGGAGACGTTCTTCTATCTTCATTGCTCAGGATCCTCTTCTGATGGTGGCTTGTGCTTTGACCGAGAGTCCTCGGTTCTGTGGCAAGCATATCCCAACGGAAGGCGGAGCCTGGACGCCCGGGGCGCGAATCAGATCGCTCCGGACCAAGCAGATCGCCTATTTTTGGGCGGCTCCGAGCGCCTGGTCGAGATCCCAGAGCAGGTCTTCGATGTCCTCCAGGCCGATCGACAAACGGATCATGTCCGGCATCACGCCGGCTGCGGCCTGCTGTTCCGCGGACAACTGCTGATGCGTTGTCGATGAAGGATGAATTACCAGCGAGCGCGCGTCGCCGACGTTGGCCAGGTGCGAGAAGACTCTGAGCGAATCAACAAACTTCTTGCCGGCCTCATAGCCGCCTTTCACCCCAAAGCTGAATATCGCGCCGGCGCCCTTCGGCAAGTACTTCTGGGCCATCGCATAATATGGATTCGACTCCAGGCCCGGATACTTCACCCAGCCCACAAGGGGGTGTTTCTCCAGATGCTTTGCCACAGCCACGGCATTCGACACGTGGCGGTCCATCCTCATGCCCAGCGTCTCGATGCCCTGGATGAACTGAAAAGCGTTGAACGGGCTCAGGCAAGGACCCATGTCCCGTAGGCCCTCAACCCTTGCGCGGAGGATGAAGGCAACCGCCCCGAATGTCTCGGAGAAGTTCATCCCGTGGTAAGCGGGCGACGGCTGGTTCAACTGCGGATGAGCGCTCTTCGACCAATCGAACTTGCCGGCATCGACGATGATTCCGCCGATCGAAGTCCCATGCCCGCCGATGAATTTGGTCAACGAATGTAGAACAATGTCGGCCCCGTGTTCGATCGGCCGGCAAAGATACGGCGAAGCGAAAGTATTGTCGATCACTAGTGGAACGTTGGCTTCATGAGCGATCTTGGCCACTGCGGCGATGTCTAGCACGTTTCCGCGCGGATTCGAAATCGTCTCGCCGTAAACCGCCTTGGTATTTGGTTTGATCGCCTTGCGGAAGCTTTGCAGGTCGTCGGGCTCGACGAACGTCACGTCGTAGCCAAACTTGCGGAAACTGACGTCAAACTGCGTGTAGGTGCCGCCGTAGAGGGTGCTCGACGCGACCAGATGATCGCCCTGCTCCAGCAGCGAACTGATGGCCAGGAACTGCGCCGCCTGGCCCGAAGCCACTGCCAACGCCGCCACGCCGCCCTCCAGCGACGAGATGCGCTGTTCAAGCACGTCCGTGGTCGGATTCATGATCCGTGTGTATATGTTGCCGAATTGCTGCAAACCGAAAAGCGCAGCGGCATGGGCCGAATCGTCGAATGTGAACGAGGTTGTCTGATAGATGGGAACCGCCCGTGCATGGGTTGACGGATCGGGGTCGTAACCAGCATGGAGGGCCCTCGTGTTGAAGCCCAGAGGTCGATCGAGGTCTTTGAGTTTCGACATATTCCCTAAAGTCTATCGGGTTCATTCAGATTTGTCCAGCCGCTTTTCACTGATCGCGCCGGCGTTCGTTTGGTCGAGATCCGCGGACGCCTCACCGCAGCTCCATCTTTATGTAAACATGATGACAATGAACCAAACACCGGCCGGTTTCCGAAGCGCCCAGCGGGTGCATGGCAGCGTCCTGGCCCACAACGAGAAGCGACTGCTCGTCTGGCTCGCCGAACGCGCCCCGCGATGGGTCAACTCTGACCATCTCACCGGCCTGGGACTTGCGGCAATGGCGCTGGCGGGCACCGCCTATGCCCTGTGCCACCGGTCGCCGCAATGGCTGTGGGTGGTGAACGTCGCGCTGGTGCTGAACTGGCTCGGCGATAGCCTGGACGGGACGTTAGCCCGAGTCCGTGATGCGCAGCGGCCGCGCTACGGTTTCTATGTCGATCACGTTGTGGACGCCATCTGCGCCACGATGATGTTGATTGGATTGGGCTTATCTCCGTGGATGTCTTTCCCGGTGGCCGTCGCGCTTCTCATTGCCTACCTTCTGCTGGCCGTGGAAAGCTATCTGGCCACTTACACGATCGGCGACTTCCACATCTCCCATTTTGGCTTTGGGCCGACCGAACTCCGCCTGTTGCTCATCGTCGGTAACCTATTTCTTCTCGGCCGGGGTGAGTGGGCCGACATCCTGGGCCGGAGGTTTCTGATGTTCGACGTCGGTGGCGTTATCGGCGCAGTCGCCATGGGCGTCACTTTTCTGATCGCCGCCGGCCGCAACACGATCCGCCTCTACCGGGAGGAGACCCGCCGGTGAGCCACACTCCGGCATCTTGGACTCGCTTCCTGCGTTTCAACGCCGTCGGCGGGATCGGCATCGGTGTGCAACTGGCCGCTCTCGCCCTGCTCAAGAGCGGCTTTGGGATGAACTACATGTGGGCGACTGCGCTGGCCGTCGAGGCGGCCGTACTCCACAACTTCTGCTGGCACGTGAAGTGGACCTGGCGCGATCGCACCCAGAATGCCGTAAGTGACTCATTACTCAGTCAATTGTGGAAGTTCCACCTCGGCAACGGAGCCGTTTCACTGCTTGTGAACCTGGTCCTGATGCGGCTGCTGGTAGGTTCGTTTGGCATGAACTACCTGGCCGCCAACATTGCTGCCATCGCGGCCGGCGGCGTAGCCAGCTATCTGGTCAGCGATCGCCTAGTGTTCCTCGACCGCTGAGCCCAGCAACGAAAACGGGCACAGCCCACAGGCCGCGCCCGCTCCTCTCTGCCATTTTTTGTGCCCTACTTCTTGCCTTTGGCCGGGGCGCACTTGATCCAGGCGCGCTTCTTGTTCGACTCGATCACGGCTTCGAGCAGTTGCATGCCGCGCAGGCCGTCGGCGAAGGTCGGGTAATCGACCGGCAGCGACGGATCGGCCACGCGAGCCCAGAACCGCTTGAAGTTCTGCTTATGGGCGTCGGGATAGCCTTCGGCGTGTCCGCCGGGGTAATCCGCGAAGGCGGCCGCCTTGGGCGCCAACATCGACGGGTCCTTCAGCAGCAGTTTGTTCGGCTCATTGCGGTTGCCGATCCAGATCTGGTTCGGATTTTCCTGGTTCCAGGCCACGGCGCATTTCGATCCAGCAATCATGAACTCGAACCGGTTCTTGCACCCCGCCGCCACCTGGCTCACGGTGAAGGCTCCGCGGCAGCTCTTGCCCAGATGCAGCAGGCACATGCCGAAGTCCTCTGTGTCGATCTTGACTTCGTTGTAGTCCTCTGGCTTTAGAGTCTTGCCGGCGAAGGTCTCTATGGCGACCCTCGGCTGTTTACGGGTCTTGTGGATGATGGCCAAGTCGGCGCAAAGCTCGGTAATCGCCAGGCCAGTCACGTGCTGGACTGTATCCATCCAGTGTGATCCGATGTCGCCCATGACGCGCAGTGGGCCATTGGCCTTTCGCTGGATACGCCAGTTGAAGTCAGTGTCGTAGAGCAACCAATCCTGGGAATAGGTGCCCTGGACGGTGAGGATCTCGCCGAGTTCGCCGGCTTCGATCATGCGGCGAATCTGCTGGACCATCGGGTAGCAGCGCAGGTTATGGTTGGTGGCGTTGACCAACTTCTTCTTGGCCGCAAGATCCACCATTTGCTGAGCCTCGGCCGACGACATGGCCAAGGGCTTCTCGCAGAGGACGTTCTTGCCTGCCTTGAGGGCGTCCATGGCGATGGGGAAATGGGTGGCGTTGGGGGTGCAGATGTGCACGCCGTCGATCTCGGGGTCGGCCAGCAACGCGCGATAGTCGGCATAAGCCTTGAAGGT